>NZ_BAAHAT010000005.1:201892-358012 GCF_054777355.1 Lysobacter olei
ATGCCGTAGCCCGCGGCCGCAGCGGCACTTTCCGAGGTCACGCTGAGGGTGGTGGTACCACTGCCACCCGGGGCGAGGCTGAGGCTGCTGGCAGCCAGAGTGCCCGTCCAGCCGGTGGGCACCGATCCCGCCAGCGCAAAGTCAGTGCTCGCACAGGCAGCACTGTCGTTGTTCTGCAGATCGACGGTGTAGACCACGGTGCTGCCGGCAGGAACGGCGGCACTCGGGCCGCTCAGTGAAATGGACGGCTCGGCGCGGATGCAATTCGGGGAAGGTGCCTGAACTTCGTAAGCGCCGATATCACTTGCAGGGCCATAGGGGCGAGGCTGCAGCAAGAAATCACTGGTGACATCCGCCAGCGGCTGAACTCTGTCGATTACGGGACTGGCCGAGAGAGGCTCAGCGTGAAAGGTGGCCAAGGCCATGTCAGCCAGCTTGGGGTCCTGGCCGCAGGTGCCGCTGGCAGGGCAGTTGCGAGTGTTCCAGCCGAGGTTGTCCAAGACAAACCTGGCGCCTGGGGCGCCGCCGCCGCTAAAAAGAGAGAACACGCTCGGATCGCGGAAATAGGGAAAGCCGACCACGGTGTTGTTCTGGATGTAAATCTCGTCGGTCGAGTTCCCCTCGGTGTAGCCGATCTGCACATCGCCCTCGCCAGCAATCGTGTTGTGGCGCACGACTGCGATGTCGCCTCCTGTCATCGCCAACAGCAGGCTGCTGCCAGCAGCACGGCAGTTGTCGGCGTCGAGCATGTAGTACTTGCCCTTGAAGAAGGTGCAATGGCCGACCAGTACCGAGTTCTCGATCAGCGAATTGCCGCGGACCTTGAGTTGGTTACCGGCATTGGCGACCGAATGGATGCGACGCAGGGTGACGTGGGTCGTGTCGGCACCGTCCATGAAACGGAGGTCGAGGCCATCGGAGGTGTTGTGATGGACGAAAGCATCTTCGATCAACCAGGTGCCGGCGGTGTAGTAAGTGCCGAAGCCGTCGCCGTAGCCCCCCGACTGCGCGGCCCAGCAGGCCCACGGCTCGCCAGTCGCGAGGCGCTCACCGCAGCCATTCCAGCCGATCTCGATGTCGCGCATGATGATCTGGCCGGCGTTGGAACTGACGCTGCCGGAAGTGCCGACATTGCCGTCCCAGCCGGCGCGGCCGTTCTTGTTGATCTTGACGCGGTCGAGCGTCCAATCAGTGAGCCCGCCCGCATGGAAGCCGCTGTGGCCAATGCCATGGACGTTGACGTCATGCATCCACACATTGCTTGAAGCGCGCGCATACACTCCCATCCTTGCCCACTGACCGGTACCGGTGGCGGGACATGCGGCAACGGCTTGGGTGTGGCTGTAGACGCAGTCGCTCTGGTCGGTGATCTCGAGGTTGCCGATCTCAACGTTCGCGCTGCCATCCAGGTTGATGATCCTGCTGACACCTGCGGTGCCCCATAACCTGGGAGGCGAAGCGCTGGAACTTCCAAGTATCCGTGTCTTGTCAACAGCGTTGGTGCCACTCGGAATGGGCTGCATGTAGCAGACGCCAGGCGAGCACGTGTCGGCCTCCGGGGCGCCTTGGCCCATCATGTAGCTGCCGCTGCCGATAATCAGCGTGTCGCCGCCGGCAATTCGCGCCACGCCACTGGGCGGCAATGCATGAAATGGGTGCTGCCAGGCGCAATCCTGGGCAAGGCCCGTGCCAGGGTAGGGCGCGTCCACCAGGCCGTTGCACTCGGTCGCGTCACCGCCATCGACGCGTATGTAGTAAGTGGTTCCGCCATCAGCGGAGCTCGACGTTGCGGCGGCCAGGCACAGCAGCAGTGGCAATGCGAACTTCCTGCGTGGGGAAGTGCCGCGCAGTGCCCGCAGGCAGCGCTTCGCGAAAAATATGTCGCGGTCCACATCCTGTGGAGTGCCTCCCCCGGCACAGCCGCGTCGCGCGACTCTTGCTCTCATTTTTCTTGACGGCCAATCGCCAGGGGGCGTTCGCACGTGTAGCGTCGCACGCCGCCGTTCTCGCGACTCTCCCCCGGTCGGGCGTGCTTCGGATCGAATTCGTCATTGCAGCATTGATGTGTTGTTGGCCTGACGATGCGGTAGACACTACTCACCGCAAAAAACGGGCCTGCATGTTGGCAGGCCCGTTGCTTGGTTCATCGCGCGGTAACGTGAAAACCTGGACTAAGCGCCGATCTCATCCGGCCTTGCGCATCGGGACTGGAATCGACGCCAACGCCCCAGCGATGGCATCAGTCCGATGCTGCGGCGAATACGCCACGCCTTCGGCACGCACGAACTCCACGTCGGTGATGCCGAGGAATCCCAGCACGAAGCTCAGGTACGGCTCCTGGAAGTCGCTCGGTGCCCCGGTGTGCAGCCCACCGCGGCCGCTAGCCACGATCACCTTCTTGCCGCCGACCAGTCCTTCCGGACCGTTCTCGGTGTAGCGGAAGGTCTTGCCCGCCACCGCAACGCGGTCGATCCATGCCTTCAGCGTGGAAGGAATGCCGAAGTTATACATGGGCGCGCCGATGACAATGACGTCCGCGGCGAGGAACTGTTCCAGGATCGCAGCGGCGTCGGCAGCCTCTTCAGCATTGGCGCCAGCCAGTGAACCGCCGGTGAGGTGGGGCACCGGATTGGCGTCCAAGTCGCGGTAGTGGATGGCAACGCCGGGAACAGCGTCCTGCCAGCGGGCCACGATGGCGGCGCTCAGATCGCGGGTGACGGAGTTCGCGCCCAGGGCGCTGGAGTCGATGTGCAGGAGCTTCATGGCAGGCCTCGTTGGTGGGGGAGGGGCGGCCAGTGCCGCCTCGTTGGAACCCACCTTAGGCCGTTGCGAATCTGGGATAAACCTGATCCAATGTCACGAAACGTTCTGAATATGGAACTCTCGCCGTGAACGACCTCAACGATCTGTACTACTTCGCAGCGGTGGTCGACCATGCCGGCTTCGCAGCGGCCGAGCGCGCACTGGGCATTCCGAAGTCGCGACTCAGCCGCCGCATCAGCCAACTCGAGGCCGACCTCGGCGTGCGCCTGTTGCAGCGGTCCACGCGAAGGTTTGCGGTGACCGAAGTCGGGCAGAGTGTGTACCGCCACGCGCAATCCATGCTCGCCGAAGCACAGGCCGCCCGCGAGGTGGTTGATCGACTCAGCGCCGAGCCGCGTGGCGTGATTCGTGTCAGCGTTCCCGTGGCGCTGGCGCAACACCAGATGCCCAAGCTGCTGCCCGAGTTCCTGGCGCGCTACCCGCAGGTGCGCGTGCAGATGCACGTAAGCAACCGCCGCGTGGACATCATCAACGAAGGCATCGACGTCGCGTTGCGCGTGCGCTCCAAACTCGACGACGACGGCAGCCTGGTGATGCGCAGCTTTGGCACGACGCAGGAGTTGCTGGTCGCCAGTCCCGGCTACCTCAAGGGCATGGGCCGGCCGAAGGTGCCCGAGGACCTGTCCGAGCACGTCACCCTCAGCGTCAGCGAGGATGAGGCCCGCCAGCGTTGGGAGTTGCATGGGCCCGACGGCGAGGTGCGCCGCGTCGAGCTGCGCCCACGCGTGATGGGCTTCGATTTCCCGATGATGATGGCGCTGGCGGAGCAGGGCGTTGGCATCACCCTGTTGCCGGAGACGGTCTGCCACGAAGCGGTCCGCAGCGGTGCGCTGGAAGTGGTGCTGCCAGAGTGGCGACTGCCCCAGGGCATCATCCACGCCGTGTTCGCCTCGCGCCGAGGGCTCCTGCCGGCCGTCCGCGTGTTCATCGACTTCCTGGCCGAGAAGGTGCCCGGCCTGATCGAGGCCGTGCGCCTGGAATGTGGCGATGTCACGGGGATTCCGTGCCCGGGCGTGACCCGGCCGGGTGCCGTGGAAAAGTCGAAAAAGCCGCGCAAAGGCTAGGGTTGGCGCGCGCCACGTGCGAGAATACGCGCCGCGTGCGCGTGTCCAGGCGCACGGCTTGCTTCCCGGACAGGTGGCCGAGTGGTTTAAGGCAGCGGTCTTGAAAACCGCCGAAGGTTAATCCCTTCCGTGGGTTCGAATCCCACCCTGTCCGCCAGTTTGCTGCCCATGGCGGCTGGCTGGGAATGTTTCTCTATGTGATTGAAGAGTCGTCACGACTCCTTCACGCTGTCCACGCTGGTGCCGTCCCCCGAAGCGGCAATCGGGGGCCACTAAGGATAGTGGACTCCCGAACCAGCACCTCATCGCCCCCCGGACAGTGTCGCTCTTGCGCACTGTCCGGGGGTTGCTTAGTCTCCCCCCACAATCCATCAGCGGGGTTAGGGATGACCATCCGTGTTTTCATCGTGGACGACCACGCGCTCGTCCGGGCCGGCATGCGCATGATCCTGTCGGCCGAACTCGACATCGACGTTATCGGGGAGGCGGACAGCGGAGAGTCCGCGCTGCCGCAGATCCGGAGCTTGACCCCGGATGTCGTGCTTTCTGATCTGCACCTGCCTGGCGCCAGTGGGCTTGATCTCACCGAGCGTCTGGTGCGGCTGGAGTCGCCACCCAAGGTGATCGTCGTTTCAGTGCTGGACGATGGGCCGCTGCCTCGTCGCGTGCTGGAGGCGGGCGCGTCTGGCTATGTCGGCAAGGGCGGCGATCCGCGTGAGTTGGTATCGGCCGTTCGCGCCGTGGCCATGGGCAAGCGCTTCCTTGCCAGTGCTGTTGCACAGAACATCGCGTTGGCGGGTCTGGGCGTTGATTCCGCGCTGGAAAGTCTGTCTCCGCGAGAGACAGAAGTCGCGTTGTTGCTGGCGCAGGGACTGAAAAACGAGGAAATCGCCCGGCAATTGTGCTTGAGCGGCAAGACGGTCAGCACCCACAAGCAGCGCCTGTTCGAGAAGGTGGGGGTTCGCGATACCGTGACCTTGGCGAGGCTATTGCGCCAGCATGGTTTCCTCGATCCGGCCGAGGCGATGCCCTGACCGAGTTTGCAGTGCGGACGCGCTCGCCCCCTTGGCGGCGGCCCGGGTCACTTGAGCTGACTTCGCATTGACGGCTGGGCGGATCGTCCATCGCAACAAGAAAGGGCCGCGATCAACGCGGCCCTTTCTCATGACGCAAATGCGGGGTTGGCAGGGCGTCAGGCCTTGCCTTCCTCCGACTTTTCCACCTTGCCTTCGTCGTCAGGCGCAATGGCTTCTGGCGCCTCATCGGCCGGCGGCACGGTGTCGAAGAGTCCACCCGTCTGCTGCAGCGTCGACGGTTTCGCAGCGGCTGGTTCGGCGACCGGCTCAGCCGCGTCAGCCGCCGCTGGGGTGGTCGCCGTGTTGGTCACCGGTGCCACTTCCGACGAGGACAGCGTGGCCGTGGCATCCACCGCTTCGACCACAACCGCTTCGATCGGCGTCTGCACGAAGGCCTCGGGCTGGACAACCGTCGGCTCGACAACTTCCGGCGCGACGACCACCGGTGCCACCACTGCTGCCGGCACCGCCGCAACCACTTCCGGCTCAGCCATCGGGGCGTCGGTCTGAGGAATGGCGACCGTGTGGGTCGGGGCGGCTTGGGCCTCGGCCGTGGACTCGGCCGGTGTTGGCTCCATCGGCGCGGCAGCCATTGCAGCGGCCACCGACGTTGCGGCGACGGCTGCCGGGGCCGGGGCCGGGGTCACAGCCTTGGCCGGAGCGTCCACGACATCGTCGAAATCGAACTCCGGCTGGGAGCGGTCAGCGGCGATGGAGATGGACTCGCCGCCGGCACCGGTGTCGGTGTCGTCTTCGTCCCCCATCAGGAATTCGTCGTGAGCGGCGTCCTCGTTGCCAGCGGCGGCGCCCTCAGCGCCACGGCGGCGACGGCGACCACCACGACGGCCCCGGCGACGGCGACCTGCGCCTTCTGCGGATGCCTCGCCTTCGGCGGTCGGAATGGCAATGGTATCTGCCACCGCTTCGATAGCCGTCGTGACTTCCGTGAGCTTGACCGACTCATCACCAGTCACCAGCGCGGTGGCCGCGCCAGCCACGGCGGCTGCTTCGACCGCCGGTTCGGCCTTCGGGGCTACCGGCTTCGGTGGCTCGTTGCGCGGCGGACGCTGGCCCTGCGGTTGGCCGTCCTGGGGCTTGCGCTCCTCGGCCTGCGGCTTGGGCTGCTTGGGGGCGTTCTGCTGCTTCTGCTGGCCCTGCTGCTGGCCCTGCTGCTGCCCCTTCTGCGGCTGCTGCTTCTGGCCCTGCGGTTGGTTGGCCTGTGCGTTGGCGTTCCCGCCCTGCGGGTTGCGACGCTGCTCGTCACGACGACCCTCGCGGCCCTGCTTGCCGCCGCGCTCGCCACGCTCGCCGCCACGGCCGTCACGCTGGTCGCGGCCTTGCTTGCCGCCACGCTCGCCACGGCTGTCGCCGCGGCCACCACGGTTGTCGCGACCGGCAGTGGGTGCCGGCTCAACCGTGATCGGCTGGCTGCCGCGGAAGAAGCGCAGGATGCGCTCCACCACGCCAATGGAATGCGTCGGTGCGACCACCGGTGCGGGCGCGGGCGCAGCGACCGTCGGCGCGGGGGCCGGGGTCTCACGCGGCTCGCGCAGCGGAGCAGGACGGTCGTGCTTGACGTTGGTCACCGCCGGCGCCGCCGGGATGTTGAGGTTGGCCTTGGTCAGCGCGTGCGTCGGCAGCTTGCGCGGCGTGCCACGGTGGTAACTCGGCTTGTTGCTTTCCTCGCCCAACTCGTTCTCGCGGATGCGCGTGACTTCGTAGTGCGGGGTGTGCAACTGCTCGTCCGGCACGATCACGATCGGCGCGTCGTGGCGCTTCTCGATTTCGCTCAGCGCACGGCGCTTCTCGTTCAGCAGGTAGCTGGCGATCTCCACCGGGGCCTGCACCAGCACCTGGCCGGTGTTGTCCTTCATGGCGTGCTCTTCGGCCAGTCGCAGGATCGACAGCGACAGCGATTCGACGCTGCGCATGCGGCCATGGCCTTCGCAGCGCGGGCACACCAGCTGGCTCGATTCACCCAGCGACGGACGCAGGCGCTGACGGCTCATTTCCAGCAGGCCGAAGCGCGAGATGCGGCCGATCTGCACGCGCGCACGGTCCTGCTTCAGCGCATGCGCCAGGCGGTTCTCCACCTCGCGCTGGTGCTTGTTGGACGACATGTCGATGAAGTCGATCACCACCAGGCCGCCCAGGTCACGCAGGCGCATCTGGCGGGCCACTTCCTCGGCGGCCTCCAGGTTGGTGTTGAATGCGGTTTCCTCGATGTCGCCGCCCTTGGTGGCGCGCGCCGAGTTCACGTCCACCGCGGTCAGCGCCTCGGTCTGGTCGATGACCAGCGCGCCGCCCGACGGCAGACGCACTTCACGCTCGTACGCGTTCTCGATCTGCGATTCGATCTGGAAGCGGTTGAACAGCGGCACGTCGTCCGTGTAGTGCTTGAGCTTGCGCTTGTTGTGCGGCATCACCTGCTCGACGAACTCCAGCGCCTCGGCGTACATCTCCGGCGTGTCGACCAGAATCTCGCCGATGTCCGGGCGCATGTAGTCGCGCAGGGCGCGGATGATCAGGCGGCTTTCCTGGTAGATCAGGAACGGCGCCGGCTTGCTCAGCGCGGCGTCGGTGATGCTCTTCCAGACGCTCAGCAGGTAATCCAGGTCCCACTGCAGCTCTTCGGCGTCACGGCCCACACCCGCGGTGCGAATGATCACGCCCATGTCGTCGGGGATGTTCAGCGCGTCCATGGCGCGCTTCAGCTCGGCGCGGTCCTCGCCCTCGATGCGGCGCGAGACGCCGCCGGCGGTCGGCGAGTTGGGCATCAGCACCATGTAGCGGCCGGCCAGCGAGATGAAGGTGGTCAGGGCGGCGCCCTTGTTGCCACGTTCTTCCTTGTCCACCTGCACGACCACTTCCTGGCCTTCGCGCAGCAGTTCCTTCAGGCCGGCCTTGTTGTGGTCCACGCCCGCCTGGAAGTAGTCGCGGGAGATTTCCTTCAGCGGCAGGAAGCCGTGGCGGTCGCCGCCGTATTCGACGAAGGCGGCTTCGAGGGAGGGCTCAAGACGGGTGATCTTGCCCTTGTAGATGTTGGACTTCTTCTGTTCCTTGGCCGGCTGTTCGATGTCGATGTCGTACAGGGTCTGGCCGTCGACAATTGCCACACGCAGTTCTTCCGCCTGCGTGGCATTGATTAGCATTCGCTTCATTGTTGCGTTCCTCGCGCGCTTCACCCCACCCGAAGGCAGGCACGCGGAACGCCATGGCGTTTCGCCTCTGGAACTCCGTTCCCCCGTCGCGGCGTTGCGTCCTGCAAAGCGGACTGCACCTTGCGCGCCGACGGAACCTAAAATTTCCAGCGCTTCCACACCACGGCATGCCGCGGGAGCGCTTCTTGTTGCATTCCAAGTTACGGGCCGGCGACGCGAGCGTCGCACGGGGCGGCCGGCGACAGCGGGCGGCCGGAGCCGCTTGCGTCGCACGGGACGTGTTCACTTCCACCGGTATGACCCGGAGGGCGAGGGCGGGTTCCGCCGGGCCGACGCTGCTAACATGGCTGCCCCGAGGGCAGTGGTCAGGCACGGACCGGAATCGCCGGGAGGGGCTTTCGGCCCCAGACTGCCGCAGTTGGCCGGCGCGCATTTGCCCGGCTCTGCAACTCCCTGCGAAATCAAAACCTTATCTCGCTTCGCGAGTGTATCAGATAACCCCTGCCGATGACCCATCCCAAGTTCCCCAAAGTCCCGGTCGCTGAGGCCGGCGAGGCCCGTGCTGCCGCCCGCATGGTGCGCGTGCCCGAGGATCGTGAAGGTCAGCGACTGGACAACTTCCTGCTGGGGCAGCTCAAGGGCGCGCCCAAGTCATTGATCTACAAGCTGGTCCGCTCCGGCCAGGTGCGGGTCAACGGGGGGCGCGGCAAGCCCGAGCGCAAGCTCGCGGGCGGCGACGAGGTGCGCATTCCGCCCTTGCGCCTGGCCGAGGAAGGGGAGAAACCGACACCGCCCACGGGCTTTCTGGACGCGATGGAAGCCTCCATCGTGTTCGAGGACGCTCGCCTGCTGGCCATCAACAAGCCCTCCGGAGTCGCCAGCCATGGCGGCAGCGGAATCAGTTTCGGCGCCATCGAGACCCTGCGCGCGCTGCGTCCGGGGCAGACGCTGGAATTGGTCCACCGCCTGGATCGCGATACCTCCGGGCTGCTCATCGTGGCCAAGAAGCGTTCGGCCCTGAAGGAGATGCAGGGGTTGATGCGCGAGGAGGGCGGGATCGCCAAGCGTTACTTGGCGCTGCTGGCCGGTCGCATGCCCGATGGCGTCATGACGGTGGACGCGCCGCTGCACATCGGCCTGCGCCAGGGTGGCGAGCGCCACGTGCAGGTGCACCGGGATGGCAAGGCGTCGCTGAGCCACTTCAAGGTCCTGGAGCGCCGTGGCGGCCAGTCCTACTGCGAGGTGCGGATCGAGACCGGGCGCACCCACCAGATCCGCGTGCACGCCCAGCACATCGGCCACCCGGTGGCGGGTGACGACAAGTACGGCGATCCGGTCGTCAACAAGCGGTTGCGTGAGCAGGTGGGGCTGAAGCGCTTGTTCCTGCACGCGTCCACGCTCGAATTCGCGCTGGATGGCGGCAAGGCACCTTACGCGCTGACCGCACCGCTGGCACCCGAGTTGCTGGATGTGCTCGATCGGCTGGCATGAGGGCCGGCCGGGCGCGCCCGGCGACCGTTCCCCGCACCATGACAAGCCGCCGGAAACGTGCCGGCCACGCAATGAGGCTCTAAAGGCGCCGGGGACGGCGCCCGCGATGCGTGTTTAGAGGCTGCCGCCCTCGGTGCCCGGGCAGTCTTCGGGCATCTCCGCCGGCGGTGTGAACTTCACCGGCACCTGCAGCTTGGACGTGGTCGGCTGGCCATTGCGCGTGGCGGCCTTGAACTTCCAGTTGCGCACGGCGGTCTGCGCCGCGGCGTCCAGCGCCTCGACCTTGCTGCTACGCGCCACCTGGATGCCGGTCGGCGCCCCGTCCGGCCCCACCGTCACCAGCAGCTCCACCGTGCCGCCCACCTGCGAGCAGGCCAGGTCGAGCGGGTAGTCAGGCGGCGGGGTGTCCACGGCCATCAGGGCGGTGGGCGGAATGAAATTCTCGTCGACCTGGTGCGACGGGCGCTGGCACGCGGCCAGCAGTGCCGAGAAGGCCACCAGGCCCGCGACGGCGGCGTTGTTGGCGAACTTGCGGTTCATGGCTTGCCTCCTTGGTGTGGCCTTGTCGCCGCCCCCTGCCGCTCAGTCAGCAAGGGCTTCGGCCTTGGCCGCGCAGATGAAGTCGTTTTCGCTCAGCCCACCCACGTCATGGGTGGAAAAACGCACCACGCAACGGTTGTAGTGTACGCCCAGGTCCGGGTGGTGGTCCTCGCGATGGGCGACGAAGGCCAGCGCATTCACGAAGGCCATCGTCCGGTAGTAGTCCTCGAAATGGAACGTCTTCACCAGGGCGTGGCCGTCCTCGGCGAGTTCCCAGCCGGGCAGCTGCGGCATCAACTCACGGACGCTGGCGGGCGGCAGGCGGTGCTCGACGCCCTGGCGCGGGATGCAGTGGGCGTTGGCGAGGGGGACGAGGTCGTTCATGCGGGCTCCTTGCAGCGTGCGCCATGTGAACCAATCACATCGCGCAGGGTCATAGCGGATCACGGGTGACATACCGGCCACCGGACGCCGTTAGAATAGCCGCATGATCCAGATTTCCGAATCCGCACAGACCCACTTCCGCAAGCTGATCGAACGCGAGTCCCTGCCGGGGCTGGGCGTGAAGCTGTCGGCGGTGCATCCGGGCACGGCCAAGGCCGATGTCCGACTGGAGTTTGCCGAGCCCGCCGACCTCGGCGGCGACGAGTGGGCGGTCGACTGCGAAGGCTTCACCCTGTGGCTGGACGCCGCCAGCGTGACGTTCCTGGACGGGGCGGAGATCGACTACGAAACCCAGGCCACCGGCGGCCAGCTGCAGATCCGCGCGCCCAAGATCAAGGGGCAGGCGCCGACGGCCGGCGCGTCGCTGGTCGAGCGCGTGCAGTGGGTGGTGGAGCACGAGATCAACCCGCAACTTGCGATGCACCGCGGCAACGTCGCCGTGCAGGAGGTGACGGCCGAGGGCGTGGTGGTGCTGCGCTTCGGTGGCGGTTGCCACGGCTGCGGCATGGCCGACGTGACCCTCAAGCAGGGCATCGAGAAGACGCTGCTCGAGAAGGTGCCCGGCGTGACCGCGGTGCGCGACGCGACCGACCACGACACCGGCGCGGCCCCGTATATCAGTCGCGAAAGCGCGACGTGACGCTGGCGCGGCGCCGTTGACGAACTCCGCCGCCGCATTCATCGAAGCCCTGCATCGCAGGTGGCGGCTCAACGCGCATCGCACTCGGCCACCCGGGGAGTTTCCTGACGGCTGGCGTACTTGGCTGGAGTCGATGACCCAGCGCGTGGGCGCGGTGACCGGCGCGCGCGTGGAGGACATCGTTGGCATCCTCGTCGCACGCTCACTCCCAGCGCCACGCGGGCGCGATGCGCTCTTGAACCGCTGGCAGGCGTTTTCGACGCTGTGGCGGCAGCAGTGGCAGGCGGCGCCGCGCGAAGAACGTTACGTGCGCTGGGCGGCTGCCACGTTTTCGGTTCTGGTCAACCTGTTCTTCGCCTTTGCACTGATTTGGCTGATGTACCTGCAGTTCCTGGGGCTGGAGCCCCCGCCGCAGGGCGAGGACGTCGTGCAGGTCGAATTCCTGGGTGCGGGTACGCCGGAAGAGGTAGGGGGCGGAAGTTCGCCCGAATCGCCTGTCGATGCGCCGAGTGAGGCCGGGGCGGTCCCGTCGCCCGAGCCCGTGCCCGAGGTGGCCCAAGCATCCGATACCGAGGCGGCCACCGAGGCGTCGTTGCCCGAAGCGCCTGCGGTGGCCATCGACCGGCCCATTTCCGCTCCTGAGCTGGCGGGCACGCCGTTGGCGGTGCCCGAACGCGACGTTGCCACCCCGTCGGTGTCGGCTGCGCCCCAGGCGCAGGCCGTGGCGGTGAGCGAGCCCACGCCGGATACCACGGACGTGTTCGTCCTGCCCCCGACGCGATCAGTGGTGGTCACGCCCCGGCTTACGCCGCGTGAGCAGGAGACCAACACGCCGCAGATTCAGGAGCGCGATGTCACCGCGCCCGTGCGCGCCAATGTCCCGATCGTCGAAACCCAAGCGCCGAGTACGCGCCCGCTGTCGGCCCGCATGCCACAAGTGATGGAGCGCGACGTGGCGGCGCCGGTGCGGGCACCTACGGCACGCGAAATCGCGACGCGCTCGCCGTCCGTGCGGGACATCGCCCTGCCAACGCAATCCGTTCGAGAGCGTGACGTGCGGGCGCCGGCGATGGCCCCAACTGCGGCGGCCGCTCAGCAGGCGCCTTCCACCGCTCGCGTGCCGGCTAGTGCGCCCAACCGCGCCGCAGCCACCTCGACTGCATCCGCGACGTCTTCCTCCAGTCCGGCCGCGTCGGCTGCCGCACCGGGCGCCGCTCCAGCCGCGCGCGCGCCGTCGGCTTCATCGTCGGACCAGCCGGGCGCCGGCCCGAAAACGCAGCCTGCACCGGGCGCCTGGGCTACCCCGGCCCGTGGCGATGACTGGGGCGCATCAGCGCGTAATACGCCAGGGGCGCAAAGAGGCGTAGCGCCGGGCGTATTCAATGCCGATGGCAGCGTGCGGGTGCCCGAAGGGCCGGGCTCGGCGTCTCCGGGGATGCCGCCGGGCACCGTCACCCAGGAGATTGCCAATCTTGATCGCGCGGGCACCTGGCTCAAGCGCAAGCCAACGGATTTCGAGCCGACGGCGTTCGACAAGTACTGGGTGCCCAACGAAACGCTGTTGGCGGAATGGGTGCGAAAGAGCATCAAGGAAGTGCTGATCCCGATTCCTGGCACCAGCAAGCGCATTCGCTGCGCCGTGGCGCTGCTGGCGCTGGGCGGGGCCTGCGCGATCAGTGATCCCAACCTCAACGAACAGCCGGCGACGGCCCGTCCCCCGCCTGACGTGCCCTTCAAGCCCCACTTGCAGGACGACAATGGCAGCGTGCGGCCTGGCATGCCGCCCGGAGGTTGATGTCCAAGGGTGGAACAATCGGTTGCCAGCACACGCATTGATGAGGGTGGTGACGGCAACCAGACTGTGACCCATCGCGCGGGCCCCCGACGCCTCCACCCCGGAGCCGACCCCGTCGCATCGTCGCTCGAGGTGCCAACATGGGCCATCTGTATCTGTTGCTGGGCCGCGCCGGCCTGGCGTTCCTGTTCGTGCTGTCTGGTCTGGGCCGGCTTGTGCATTACACGGAGGCCCAGCAGTCGCTGGAAGGGCTCGGGCTGCCCGCGGCGCTGCTGCCGGTGGTGATCCTGCTGGAACTCACCGGTGGCCTGGCGATCCTCGCGGGCGTGTTTACCCGGATCGTTGCCGGCGCCCTGGCAGGGTTATCACTGCTCGTCGGGCTGGTCCTCTATGGCGACTTCACCGACCAGGTCCAGTTCATCGAGTTGAGCAAGCATGCCGCGGCGGCAGGCGGCCTGCTGATGCTGGTTGCCACCGGCGGTGGTGATTTCAGTGTGGACACGTGGCGCCGGAAGCCACCACCGCCTGCCATGGATGACTGCGTGATCTGCGGCTAGCGCGCACGGGTGTCCATTGCCCCAGGTCAGGTGCAGCACACCGCCGATCTGCGGATGGCTGAAACGACAAGAGCCCGCGAAGGCGGGCTCTTGTGCGTCGGCGTGACGGGCAGGATCGCCCGTGCCGGATTTACTGCAGGCCTTGAAGGTCGCGCAGTTCGCCCTTGCGGGACGCGAAGTAGGCGCCCAGGTCGGCAATCTGCTGGTCCGTCAGGCCCTTGGCCTGGCCCGACATCAGTGCGTGCTCGCGGTCGCCGCTGCGGTACTGGGTCAGGGCATGGGCCAGGTAGTCAGCGTACTGGCCGGCCAGCTTGGGGTAGCTCGGGTCGATCGGGGCGTTGCCTTCGGCGCCGTGGCAGTCAATGCAGGACTGGCCGGACGCACCCTTGGTCTTGGCCAGTTCTTCGCCGGCGGCCACATGGCCGTCGGGGAGGCCAGCCGAAGAGGACTTCGCGGCTTCGGCGGCATGCGCGCCTTCGGCGGGAGCGTGTGCCTCTTCCTTCTTGGCGCAGCCGACCACGGCGACGCTGGCGAGCAGGGCAATGGCGAGGGCGCCTCGTGCAATGCGATGGGTCGTCATGTGCGTCAGCTCACTCACTTCAGGGTGGAAAGGAAAGCGGCGATGTCAGCGATCTGCTGGTCGCTGAAGCTTTGCGCCTGCGCCTGCATGGTCGGGTGCTTGCGGCTGCCCTTCTTGTATTCCTGCAGTGCGTTGCCCAGGTACTCCGGCGACTGGCCGCCGATCTTGGGCACGTGGAAGTTCGGATAGGCGTTCTTGTAGCCGGTGATGCCGTGGCAGCCCATGCAGGTGTAGGCGAGGGCGCGGCCGGCTTCGGCGTTGCCCTTGACTGCGGCGGGAGCAGCGGCAGCGGCGGGCGCCGCGGCGGGGGTGGCTTCGGGCGCGGCTGCGTCCTGGGCCATGGTCGCGAAGGCGACGGTGGTGAGGGCGAAGCAGGCGGCGATCGTCAGCGGTCGCATCATGTCGTAGTCCGCAATCTCGTGTGGCTGGCAGGGTTCAAAGCTGGATGGGCGGGGCCCATGGCCGCGCACAAGCGCTGAAGTATAGCCGCTACCACTGGTTTGACTGAAGTCATGGCGAAAGGGTCGCCACATCGATCCATGGCGACGGTCACCATGACCTTCGGCGCATGGTTTCGACGAAAGGGTGATTTACCTTGATACAACACCGGCACAAGCGCCGGTCCCATCCCCCCATCAAGGTCAGCCACCATGCGTCACAACAACCTTTTCCATGGAACCGGACTGCTGCGCGCGGGTGCGCTGGCGTTGGCTTGTGCATTGGCGCTGAGCGCCTGCAAGGGCGGCAATGGGGACGCCCAGGCCAAGGCCCCCGACAAGAACGAGGTGGAGTCCGTGCCGGTGGAAGTGGCCAAGGCCACCCGTCGCTCGGTTGCCGCCAGCTACACCGGCACGGCTCCGCTGGAAGCGCGGGGCGAGTCGCAGGTGGTGGCCAAGACCTCGGGCGTCGCGCTGAGCGTGATGGTCGAGGAAGGACAGCACGTACGCGCCGGCCAGGTGCTGGTGCGCCTCGACGTGGCCCGGGCGTCGCTGCAGGCGGCGCAGAGTGCGGCACAGATGCACAAGCTGCAGAACGAATTCGCCCGCGCCCAGCAGCTGATGGCCCAGAAGCTGATCAGCACGGCCGACTACGACCGCATCCGCTTCGACCTTGAGAACGCGCGTGCCGTGAACCGACTGGCGAACCTGGAGGTTTCGTACGCCAACGTGGTGGCGCCGATTTCCGGCGTGGTCGCGTCCAAGTCGATCAAGCCGGGCAACTTCGTCCAGATCAACACGCCGATCTTCCGCATCGTCGATACCTCGCGTCTCGAGATGGTGCTCAACGTGCCGGAGCGCGAGTTGGCCACGCTCAAGGCCGGCTTGCCGGTGCAGCTCAAGGTGGATGCGCTGCCGGGCCGCAACTTCCAGGGCACGGTGGACCGCGTAGCGCCGGTGGTGGATTCCGGTAGCGGCACGTTCCGGGTGATCTGCGCCTTCGACGGCGAGGGCATGCTGCAACCGGGCATGTTTGGCCGCATCTCCATTGCCTATGACAACCGCGCGGATGCCTTGGTCGTCCCAAGGACGGCGCTGCTGGAAGGCGAAGCGGAAACCGCGGTCTTCATGGTCAAGGCAGGCAAGGCACAGCGCGTGCCGGTCGAGTTGGGTTATGTCGACGGCGAATGGGTGGAAGTGCGCAAGGGCGTGCAGTTGGGCGACCAGGTGGTCGTGGCCGGCAAGAACACCCTGCGTGACGGCACCGCCGTGAGCGTGATTGGCCAGCCGACCGCCAAGCCGGTCGCCAGCGCCAAGCCAGTCGCCACCAAGAAGTAAGCGGAGACCCTTCCCGTGACGCAGCCTTCGGACGCGCGCTCTTTCGATCTGGTCGAGTTCTCCACCCGCCGTCGCGTGACGGTGGCGATGGTGACGCTGACCTTCCTGCTGTTCGGCCTGATCGCGTTGAGCGGGCTGAAAGTGAACCTGTTGCCAGACCTCAGTTATCCCACGTTGACGGTGCGCACCGAGTACACCGGTGCCGCGCCGGCCGAGATCGAAACGCTGATCTCGGAGCCCGTGGAGGAGGCCCTTGGCGTGGTCAAGGGGTTGCGCAAGCTCAAGTCGGTCTCCCGTGCGGGGCAGAGCGACGTGGTGCTGGAGTTCGCGTGGGGCACGGACATGGACCGTGCCAGCCTGGACGTGCGCGACAAGATGGAGATGCTTCAGCTGCCGCAGGAAGCCAAGCCGCCGGTGCTGCTGCGTTTCAATCCTTCCAATGAGCCGATCCTGCGGCTTGCGCTGTCGGCCAAGGGTGCCGGCGAGGCGGATCGCGAGCTGGTGATGCTGCGTCGCTACGCCGACGACGACCTGAAGAAGAAGCTCGAGCCCGTGGGCGGTGTGGCGGCGGTCAAGGTCGGCGGCGGTCTGGAAGACGAAGTGCAAGTGGAGGTCGATCCGCGCCGCCTGGCGCAGATGGGCCTGTCCGTCGACACCGTCATCAACCGCCTCAAGCAGGAGAACGTCAACGTCTCCGGCGGCCGCCTGGAAGAGGGGTCGCAACGCTACCTGGTGCGCACGGTCAACCAGTTCGCCAGTGTCGAGGAAATGCGCGAGCTGCTGCTGACGGTGCGCAGCGCCGGCAACAACGCCCAGCAGGACGCGATGCTGCAGATGGCGCGCGTGGCGGCGGCCACCGGTTCGGCCGATGCGATGGCGGCCGCTGCGGCCGCGCAGAGTGCGTCAGGCGGTGGCGGCAGCGCCGCTGCAGGCGGCCTGCCCGTGCGCCTGAAGGACGTGGCGGACGTGCGCCAGGGCTTCCGCGAGCGTGAGGCGATCATTCGCCTGGCCGGCAAGGAAACCGTCGAACTGGCCGTCTACAAGGAAGGCGATGCCAACACGGTCTCCACGGCCGATGCGGTGCACGCGCGCCTGGACGCCGTCCGCAAGTCGCTCCCGGCCGACGTGGAGCTGACGGTCATCGAGGACCAGTCGCAGTTCATCCGCAACTCGGTCAATGAGGTCAAGAAGGATGCGGTGATCGGCGGCGTACTCGCCATCCTGATCATCTTCCTGTTCCTGCGCGATGGCTGGAGCACCTTCGTCATCAGCCTGTCGCTCCCGGTGTCGATCGTCGCCACGTTCTTCTTCATGGGCCAGTTCGGGCTGGGCCTGAACGTCATGTCGCTGGGCGGTCTGGCCTTGGCCACCGGCCTGGTGGTGGATGACTCCATCGTGGTGCTGGAGAGCATCGCCAAGGCGCGCGAGCGCGGGCTGGGCATCCTCGACGCGGCCATTACGGGTACGCGCGAGGTGGGCATGGCCGTGGTGGCCTCCACCCTGACCACCATCGCCGTGTTCCTGCCGCTGGTGTTCGTCGAAGGCATCGCGGGCCAGCTGTTCCGCGACCAGGCCCTGACCGTCGCGATTGCGATCGCGATTTCGCTGGTGGTGTCGATGACGCTGATCCCGATGCTCAGCTCGCTGAAGGGGCGTGCGCCGATGGCATTCCCCGAGGAGCAGGCGCACCCGCGCTGGAACCCGGAGAAGCGCTGGCAGAAGCCGGTCGCGGCCACCGGCCGTGGACTGGGCTGGGCGGTGCGCAACGCGTTCTTCGGCCTTGCGTGGCTGGTGATCCGCGCGTGGCGAGGTGTCGTGGCGGTGGTGGCCCCGGTCATGCGCAAAGCCAGCGACCTGGCAATGGCACCCTACGGCCGCGCGGAAAAGACCTACCTGCGTCTGTTGCCCGCGGCGCTGCGCAATCCCACGCTTGTGCTGGCGGGTTCGGCCGTGGCGTTCGTGCTGGCGCTGGCTGCGCTGCCGCTGCTGGGTACCGACCTGATCCCGCAGCTGGCCCAAGACCGCTTCGAGATGATGGTGAAGCTGCCGCCGGGCACGCCGCTGGGCGAAACCGACGCCGTGGTTCGTGATGTGCAGCGTGCCCACACGAAGGAACCGGGCGTGCGTGCGATGTACGGCGTGAGCGGTACCGGCACGCGTCTGGACGCCAGCCCCACCGAGAGCGGCGAGAACATCGGGCGGCTGTCGATCATCATGGAAGGTGGCGGCAGCGAGGCCGTGGAAGCGGCCACGACGGCTCGCCTGCGCGAGACGATGAAGGCGCACCCGGGGGCCCAGGTGGATTTCCGCCGTCCCGAGCTCTTCAGTTTCTCCACCCCGTTGGAAATCGAGCTGCGCGGGCAGGACCTGGAGGAAATCCGCGCCGCCGGACAGAAGCTGGCCGGACTGCTGCGCGCCAACCCGCACTACACCGACGTGAAGTCCACGGTTGAGCAGGGCTTCCCCGAAGTGCAGATTCGCTTTGACCAGGAGCGTGCGGCGGCACTGGGCCTGACCACGCGCCAGCTGGCCGATGCGGTTGTGCGCCAGGTGCGAGGCGAAGTGGCCACCCGTTACAGCTTCCGCGACCGTCGCATCGACGTGCTGGTGCGTGCCCAGGAAAGCGAGCGTGACTCGGTCGAGAACATCCGGCGCCTGGTGGTGAACCCGGGCAGTGCGCGTCCGGTGACGCTGGACGCCGTGGCCGACGTGGTCGCCACCACCGGCCCCAGCGAGATTCACCGTGCCGACCAGGTGCGTGTGGCCGTGGTCTCGGCCAATCTGGACGGCATCGACCTGGGCACCGCGGTCAAGGAAGTCGGCGCCATGGTCGCGGCCGACCCGCTCGGCGCCGGCATCGGCATGCACGTCGGCGGGCAGGGCGAGGAACTGGCGTCGTCGATGCGCTCGCTGCTGTTCGCCTTCGCGCTGGCGGTATTCATGGTCTACCTGGTCATGGCTTCGCAGTTCGAATCGCTGCTGCACCCGTTCGTCATCCTCTTCACCATTCCGCTGGCGCTGGTGGGCGCGGTGCTGGCCCTGCTGGTGACCGGCAACTCGATCTCGGTGGTGGTGTTCATCGGCTTGATCCTGCTGGTGGGCCTGGTGACCAAGAACGCGATCATCCTGATCGACAAGGTCAACCAGCTGCGTGAAACGGGCGTCGCCAAGCGCGACGCGCTGGTGGAAGGTGCCCGTTCGCGCCTGCGCCCCATCGCCATGACCACGCTGTGCACCCTGTTCGGCTTCCTTCCGCTGGCGATTGCGGTGGGTGAGGGTGCGGAAGTACGTTCGCCGATGGCGATCACGGTGATCGGCGGCCTGCTGGTGTCGACGTTGCTGACCCTGCTGGTGATCCCTGTCGTCTATGACCTGCTGGATCGCCGCTCCGAGGAGTACTGGCTGGAGCGCGGCCGCCGTGCCCGCCAGGCCCGTGCCGAGAACGAAGGCGCCATCGCGGCGGATGCGGGGATGGCCGGATGAGCATCGCCGAACTCAGCATCCGCCGCCCCATCACCACGGTCATGTTCTTCGTGACCCTGGTGGTCGTAGGCCTGCTGGCGGCCATCCGGCTGCCGCTGGAGGCTTTTCCCTCAGTCTCCTTCCCGGTCATCTTCATGCAGATGCCCTACCAGGGCTCCACGCCGGAAGAGGTGGAGCGCACCCTGGTGCGGCCGACGGAAGAAGCGCTGGCAACACTGCCGGGCATCCGCAACATCCAGAGCACCGCGACCGCGAATGGCGCCAACATCATGGTGCTGTTCAGCGACTGGGAGCGCGACGTCAAGATCGCCGCTTCTGAAGCACGCGAGCGCATCGACGCGATCCGCAACGACCTGCCGGATGAGCTGACCCGCATCTTCGTGGGCAATGCCAGCACCGACGACGAGCCGGTACTGGCCATCCGTCTGGCCAGCCAAACGCTGGACCTGTCCAAGTCCTACGACCTGATCGACCGCGAGCTCAAGCGTCGCATCGAGCGCGTGCCGGGCGTCGCGCAGGTGCGCGTTTCTGGCGCCACGGCCAATGAAGTGGAAGTCGCGATCGACCCGCAGCGGCTCAGCGCGCACGGGTTGTCACTGGATGACCTCAACAAGCGACTGCGCGACTTGAACTTCTCGGTGTCGGCCGGTCAGGTCACCGATGGCGGTCAGCGCCTGCGGGTGCAGCCCGTGGGTGAACTGCAGTCCCTGGACCAGCTGCGCGACCTGGTGCTCTCTGGCAACGTCCGCCTGGGCGACGTGGCCGACGTGCATCTGAAGCCCGCACGTAACGACATGGGCCGGCGCCTCGATGGCCGGCCGGCCGTGGGTCTGGACGTGTTCAAGGAACGCAGCGCCAACCTCGTGGAGGTCTCACGCCAAGTGCTGGCCGAGGTCGAGCGGATCCAGGCCGAGCCCTCCATGCAGGGCATCCAGGTCAAGACCATCAACGATCAGGGCGCGGTGGTGACCGACTCGTTGGTGGAGCTGGCCGAGGCCGGCGCCATCGGCCTGTTCCTGTCGGTGATCGTGCTGTACTTCTTCCTGCGGCATTGGCCGTCGACCTTGATGGTGTCGCTGGCGATTCCGATCTGCTTCATCATGACGCTGGGCTTCATGTACTTCGCCGGCGTCACGCTCAACATCCTGTCCATGATGGGCCTGCTCCTGGCCGTGGGCATGCTGGTGGACAACGCGGTCGTCGTGGTCGAGAGCATCTACCAGGAGCGCGAGAAGAACCCCGGAAACCCGCGCCTGGCCTCGATCCTTGGCACGCGGCACGTGGCGATCGCGCTGTCGGCGGGCACCCTGTGCCACTGCATCGTGTTCGTGCCGAACCTGTTTGGCGAGCGCAATGTGCTGGCCATCTACCTGTCGCAGATCGCCATCACCATCTCGGTGTCGCTGCTGGCGTCGTGGCTGGTCGCGGTAAGCCTGATCCCGATGCTGTCCGCGCGGTTGAAGACGCCCCCGGCGCTGACGTCGCGCACGGGCGTGATCCACCGCCTGCAGGAGCGCTACGGCCGTCTGCTGCACTGGAGCCTGGTGAATCGCGGCAAGAGCCTGTTGGCCATTCTGCTGATGGTCGTTATCAGCCTCGCCCCTGTGATGTTCACCAAGTACAACATGTTCGGCGGTGACGAAGAGGCGGAAACCGAGATCGGCTACCAATGGAATGGCAGCTACACCGTCGAGCAGATGTCGGCCGAGGTGGCGCGCGTGGAGGACTTCCTCGATGCGCGTCGAAAGGACTACCACATCACCCAGATCTACTCGTGGTTCAGTGAGCAGGGCTGGGGCGGCACGCGCGTAACCTTCGACGAGAACTACAAGGGCGAGCTGAAGCCGCTGGTAGACCGCCTAAGCCGCGACCTGCCCAAGTCGGCCCGGGCTCGGCTGATCGTCGGCCAGCAGGGCGATGGTGGTGGCGGTGGGCCGCCCAAGAGCGTCCAGTTCCGCCTGGTCGGCGACTCGACGCAAGTGCTCAACGACATTGCCCAGGACATCCTGCCCGTGTTGGAGAGGCGCCCGGAACTGCGTGACGTGCGTGTCGACACCGGCGATCGCAACCAGGAAGTCCAGGTCCGCATCGATCGCGAGCGCGCGGCCTCGTTCGGTTTCACCACCGAGCAGGTCGGCACCTTCGTGGGCATGGCGTTGCGCGGGGCGCGCTTACGGGACTTCCGCCAGGGTGACACCGAGGTTCCGGTCTGGGTTCGATTCGCCGGCGCCGAGCAGTATGGTGCCAAGGAGTTGTCCTCCTTCACGGTGCGCGCGGCCGACGGTCGCCAAGTCCCGCTGCTGGCGATGGTCGACGTGATCCCGGGCGAAGCCGCAAGCCAGATCCGTCGCATCAACCGCCAGACCACCTTGACGATTGAAGCTGCGCCGGACGGCAAGACCACCATGCCCGAGGCACGCAAGGCGGTTGAGGATACGCTGAAATCTGTCACTTTCCCGGCCGGTTACAGCCACACCTTCGAGACCCTGCAGTTCTTCGACGAGAGCCAGATGGTCACGCAGATGATCTTCAACCTGCTGATCGCGCTGGTGATGGTCTACGTGGTGATGGCGGCCGTGTTCGAGTCGCTGCTGTTCCCGTCCGCGATCATGTCCGGCGTGCTGTTCTCGGTGTTCGGTGTGTTCTGGCTGTTCTGGTTGACCGGCACCGAGTTCAACATCATGGCCTTCATCGGCATCCTGGTGCTGATGGGTGTGGTCGTTAACAACGGCATTGTCATGGTCGAACACATCAACAACCTGCGCCGGCGTGGCCTGTCGCGTACCGAGGCACTGGTGGAGGGCAGTCGCGAGCGCCTGCGTCCGGTGCTGATGACCATGGGCACGGCGATCCTGGCGATGATTCCGATCGCGATGTCCCAGGGCACTGGTGATGGCATTGCCTACGCGCCGATGGCGCGCGCCATTGCCGGCGGCCTGGCGTTCTCCACGGTCGCCACGCTGCTGTTCCTGCCCACTGTCTACGCCATTCTCGATGACATGGGACACGGCGCAGGCGGGATGGTGCGTCGTGCCCAGCGCCGAAAGGGTGATGCCCCGCTGGGCAGTTCGGTCGCCGCTTTGGCCGCGGAATAGGCCGGTTGAAAAAGATCGCCATGGCAACACCCGCTGGAAGGAGTCGGGGATGAAAACATCAGGGCCAAAATTTGTACGCCTGCTCGCTGGGCTGGTACTGGCCGCACCCTTCGTGGTTGCGGCTGCGGAGTCACCGGTGCAGGACCTGAAACGGCGCATGGAGGCGCCGGCGGAAGTCCTGGTACTTGGGACGACCCACCTTGGCAACGTGGATGGCGTGACGTCGAGCCACGTGGATGGCCTGGTCGAGGTGCTGAACCGCTATGCCCCCAAGGCCGTGGTGGTTGAGGCGCTGCCCGCGCACACGATCGAGGCCATGCAGGTGCAGGCGGACCTGCACCCTGAGGTCCTGGACGCGTTTGTCGGAAAGCGCTTTCTGAGCCTCGCGTTGGAGAGCCAGCGCCAGCTGAATCTGGACGCGAAAGCCGCTCGTAAAGCGCTGGGTGCGGAGTGCGGAAGTGCGCTTTCGGTCACGCCCACGGCGAACGAACGATGCATGCGGTTGGCCGCGGCTGCATGGGACAAACCCTGGACCGACTATCTGGCGTGGCGCCACGCATCGCAGTGGCCTGAACACCGCCCGCAGGGTCCGCTGGGTGAGCGGGTCACGTCCCAAGCCAGGTCAACCAACGAAAACGAGCTGGTCGGTGCTCGCGTTGCTCACCAGTTCAAGATACCGCGGGTCTTCGGCATGGACGACCACCCGGGCGCGGACGTCTACGGGCCGGTGTTCGAGGCCCTGATACCGGCGCTGGGAGACTCCAAGGCCTATGCCGCCTTCAAGACCAATGCGCGCGTCATCAAGGAGGTCAAGGCGCGCACGGATCAGGCGATCGCTGCACACGATCTGCTGCCCCTGTACCGCTGGGTCAATAGCCCTGAATACAGTGCGTTGACGCTGGACGAGGAATGGCGCCTGTTTGTGGACCGAGATCTGCCCCGCAGACCCGGTCAGGCGCGGATCGCGCTCTGGGACGTGCGCAATCTGGCCATGGTGTCAAACATCCTGCGTGTGGTGAGCCAGCACCCGGGTGAGCGCGTGCTGGTCATCGTGGGCGTCAGCCACAAGCCGTTCTTCGATGACTACCTGGAGCGCTCGATCGGCGTGCGCGTACGTCAGCTGGACGAGTTTGTCGAAGAGACGCCCCAAAGGACCGCGACGCGCAGCCATTGACGCTGCCCGGCACCTTGGTTCCGGTGCGGCCCGGCCCAGCCGACCATCCGCGTCAGGCCATGGTCACCCGCCAAACAGCGTCCCCAGCATCTTCAGGCCGCCCGTCCACACGCCAATCGCCGTGCCCAGGCTGGTCAGGAAAAAGTTAAGCAGCACCCGTGCGACGCGGTTCTTCCACCAGCCGCTCACGTGCTGCACGTCATCTCGCAGCGCCATGAAATCGGCATAAGTGGGCTTGCGCAGCCAGACTTCGGTCAACGCACTGAGTGTGCCCGAGGCGAGGGCAGGGTGCAGCGGCGTGATGGGCGAGGCGACGAACGCCACCAGGATGCTGAGCGGATGGCCGCCTGCCACCGCGCAACCGATCGCTCCGAGGGCGCCGGTGGCAACCACCCACTGCAGCAGCAGGTCCGAGCCCACGTCCAGCCCTCCCTGGTAGAAACCCCAGGCAAACCCGCCGAGGACAAACACGGCAAGGGCAATGGTAAACCACGGGATGTCGCTCTTTTTCGGCAGCGCCTCGAGTTCCTCGCGGACTGCGTCGGGCGCGCGGTGCTCGTCGCGCAGGTGGCGCGCGAGTCCCTGCAGGTGGCCCGCGCCGACGACGGCCAGCACTTCGCGCGATTCGCCATGGCTCTCGCGCAGGCGCGCAGCCATGTAACGGTCGCGCTCTGCGATGACCGCGTCATAGAGTTCCGGGCTGTCGGAGGCGAACTCGCTGAAGCTGGAAGCGAGGATATCGCCCTGCTTGAGCTTTTCGATGTCGTGGTCGGCTACTTCCTCGTCCACGAATAGACCGGCCAGCAGCCCGCCGCCCATCTTGGCGCGCTGCCAGAACCCAAGCCGGTCGGCGGCGCGTTTGAAGGTCAGGCCGACCTCGCGATCGATCAGGTGCACCGGGAGTTCGCGTTCACGGGCCTCCAGTACGGCACGCTTGAGTTCGGCGCCTGGCTCGATGCCGAGTTGTTCTGCCAATCGACGTTGGTAGGCGGCCAAGGCCAGGTTGGCGGCGAACAGCGCGGTCTTGCCGTTGCGGATGACCTGCACCAGGTCCATCTTTGCCAAGGCGTCCGGATCCATCATGGACTGCAGGCGCTGCGGGTCCAGCTCCACGGCCACCGCATCGAAGTGGCCGGATCGCACCGCATCAACCACGGCATCCACGCTGGCCCGCGAGACATGTGCGGTGCCCAGCAATGTGTAGCGCACGCCGTCGCGCTCGACGATTTCGTGCGGCTGGTCGCGCCAGTCGCTGGGGACCAGGGCTTCGTTTTCCGGGGAAGTCACGGTGGTATCAGTCACGGTAGCGCTTCAGCAGGTCGCCGTAGGCGTCGATGCGACGGTCGCGCAGCAACGGCCAGATGCGGCGCACGTGCTCGCTGCGTCCCATGTCGACCTCGGCCATCAGGATTTCGGCATCGGTGGTGCTGGCCTCGGCGATGAACTCGCCCTGCGGGCCGAGCACGTGGCTCGTGCCCCAGAAATCGATGCCGGCCGCATCCATCGGCGACTGTTCGTGGCCGATGCGGTTGCACGACAGCACGGGCAGGCCGTTGGCCACGGCGTGGCCACGGTGGCTCAACACCCATGCACCGCGCTGGCGGTCCTTCTCGGCCTGCTCATCGGTCGGATCCCAACCGATCGCGGTGGGGTACAGCAGCATCTCGGCGCCGGCCAGCGCCATCAGGCGCGCACCTTCCGGGTACCACTGGTCCCAGCACACCATCACGCCCAGACGGCCCACCGAGGTGTTGATCGGCTCGAAACCCAGGTCGCCGGGCGTGAAGTAGAACTTCTCGTAGAAGCCCGGATCGTCCGGGATGTGCATCTTGCGGTACTTGCCAGCGGTCGAGCCGTCGGCATCGAACACCACCGCGGTGTTGTGGTAAAGCCCAGCGGCGCGCTTCTCGAACAGTGAACTCACCAGCACCACCTTGTGCTGCTTCGCCAACGCGCCAAGACGCTCGGTGCTCGGGCCGGGGATCGGTTCGGCCAGGTCGAATTCGTTGACCGACTCGTGCTGGCAGAAATACGGCCCGTTATGCAGTTCCTGCAGCAGGACCAGCTTGGCGCCACGCTTGGCGGCCTCGGCCACGCGGTCCTCGATGTTGGCGAGGTTCGCCTCGCGGCTGCCGTGGTCTCGGTCCTGGATCAGGGCGACGGGGAGGGTGGTGGGCTTGGCCATCGGGAGAGGTCTCCGGTGCGGGGCGACAGGCGCGTCAATGCGGCGCCTATTGTGCCGGGTCGGGGATGAGGGTGCTGCTGACGATGCGCCCGGAAGGGGCGCATGGGTGGGGGCTAACGAACGGAAGGCGAGGGGACCTGCGCACCTCGCTCTTCCGGGATCAGGCGGCCAGGCCCGCCGGCAGTTGCATGGTGATGCAGTGCAGGCTGCCGTTCTGCCAGATCAGCGGGCGACACGGGACCGCCACGATCTCGCGATCCGGGAAGGCCTTCTGCAGCACCGCCACCGCATCTGCATCCGCCCTGTCACCATAGGCCGGCATCAACACGGCGCCGTTGATGATGAGGAAATTGGCGTAGCTCGCGGCAAGTCGGCGACCGTCGTCCAGAATCGGCTCGGCCCAAGGCAGTTCGAACAGGCGATAGGGCTCGCCGGCCCGCGTGCGCAGCGCCGCCAGTTCCCGGCCCATTGCCTGCAACTCTTCGTAATGGGCGTCGGTGGGGTCGCTGCAGCCCTGGTAAACGATGGCATCGTCCGACGCAAAGCGGGCCAGGGTGTCGATGTGGGCGTCAGTGTCGTCGCCTTCCAGGTAGCCGTGGTCCAGGCACAGCACGCGGTCCTGGTGCAGCCAACCGGCCAGCTTGGCGGTCAACTCTTCGCGCGGGTGGCCCGGGTGGCGCTCGCTCAAGCACTTCCAGGTGGTGAGTAGCGTGCCACGACCATCGGTCTCAATGGCGCCGCCTTCCAGTGCAAAATCAATGCGTTGGCGCGTACTGTTAACGAAGATTCCCTGTTCGTCGAGGTGCTCGACCAGTTCATCGTCCTGGTTGGCTTCGTACTTGCCGCCCCAGCCGGTAAAGCGGAAATCGAGCAGGGTGAACCCGCCACCATCGCGTTTGAGCGAGATGGGGCCGGAGTCGCGCAGCCAGGTGTCGTCGTAGGGGGCGGTGATGAACGTGACCCGGCCCATGTCGATCCGTGCGGACGACAAGCGGGCGCGTGCGTACGCCTCCACGTCATCGTCGGCCACGCACACCAGCGCCGGCTGGAAGCGGGTGATGGCCGCGACCAGGGCGATGTAGGTCTCTTCGACCTCCCCAAGGCGATCAGCCCAATCGGTGTCGGCGTTGGGCCAGGCAATCAGGACGGCGGACTGGGGTTCCCATTCCGCGGGGAAGCGCAGGGCGTTGTTGGTCATCGGTTCTCGGGATCAGCGGATGGGGGGCTTCGGGCCGACCTCGGTCGCGTCCGACTTCACGGCGACGGCATCGATGACCTTGGACTTCTCGAAATAGACGACGAAATTGGGGTAGGTCCAGCGGTTGATGGTCGGCCATTGGCGCTTCTGGCCGCCGCGCGGCTCAAGCTTCTCGCTCGGGGCGCCGTACTTGGCTTCCACCTGGGCCATGGTCATGCCGCGGGCGGGCATGGCCGCCTTGTTTTCCTCGCTCACGCGCTCGATCAGCAGCGTGTCGCCGGTGGTCACGGTGGTGGCCTGGTCGCTGGTCACGGCGACAGCAGTGTCCTGGGCGACGGCGGCGCCCGCCAAGCCCAGCAGGGTGAACAACGAGGCAGCTACGATGCGGGTGTTCATGGTGGCACTCCCTACCTGATGGATTGGCTGATGTGGACCGGCCGATTGTACGCACAGCAGCGGCGGGCGCGGCAGCGTGCGGGCGTCACGCTATCAGTCTCTGGTGATGGCGCGGTGCACGGCCCATAACGCAGAAAGCCGCCTTGCGGCGGCTTTCCAGTCGTGATGCCTGCCTGCTGCGGACATGCCGGGCAGGGGGCATCCCGGCTCTTAGCGCTGACGCGCCTTGAAACGCGGGTTCGACTTGCAGATCACGAAGACCTTGCCACGGCGGCGAACGACCTTGCAGTCGCGGTGACGGGTCTTCGCCGACTTCAGGGAGGACAGGACCTTCATGACAGACCTCGGCAAACGGGAGTGGGATAAATCAGCCCGCTATTCTAGCTTGGGTTTTTCAATATGTTCAAGTGGTTGGAGTTTTGGGGTTGTGGGTGGGCGCCGGGGCGCACGGGGTTGCTGCTCGGCTCCATCGGCGCATCCTGCGCCGAGTCGCCGGCGCAGGCCACCCATGGCCTGCTTTTCGCAACCCCATGCCCCCCGGCATCCGCCATGCCGT
The DNA here is from genome assembly GCF_054777355.1 of Lysobacter olei. Lineage (NCBI taxonomy): Bacteria > Pseudomonadati > Pseudomonadota > Gammaproteobacteria > Lysobacterales > Lysobacteraceae > Lysobacter > Lysobacter olei. The sequence continues at coordinate 229,926 of NZ_BAAHAT010000005.1, forward strand.
CCAGTGGTGGAGGGGGAAGCAAAAAAGCAGGGGTGGTGGGGTGCATAATCTCCTTCATGAACGAGACTCCTATCCCTGTACTCACCATTGATGGTCCCTCCGGCTCCGGCAAGGGGACGGTCAGTCGGCTCGTTGCCCAGAAGCTGGGGTGGCATTACCTCGATTCGGGCGCGCTGTACCGTGCGGTGGGCGTGGCCGCGGGTTGGGGCGACATTGATCTTGCCGACCCTTCGGCGCTCGTTCGCTGCACATTCGATACCGATATCGCTTTTATCGAAGACGAGGACACGCGGGAATTGCGGATCATCGTGGATGGCGTCGACGCCACCGATGAGTTGCGTACGGAGACCGCGGGTGCCGCCGCGTCGGCGATCGCCGCCGTGCCGGAGGTTCGGGCCGCCCTGAAGGACCGTCAAAGGGCCTTCCGCCGCGCCCCGGGCCTGGTGGCGGATGGGCGCGACATGGGCACCGTCATCTTCCCCGATGCCGCCTTCAAGGTGTTCCTGACCGCCAGCGCCGAAGAGCGGGCGGAGAGGCGGTATAAGCAGTTGAAGGATAAAGGGGTTTCCGTTACATTTGACGGTCTGCTGCGGGAGATCCTTGCCCGCGACGCCCGCGATGCCAGTCGCGCGGTGGCCCCTTTGCGGCCGGCCGATGACGCCGTCCACATCGACACCACCGGCCAAGGCATCGACGAAGTCGTACGACGCGTGCTGGCCATCGTGCCGGCGCGCTGACGTTCTACTTCACGCCACAGGCGACTTCCTTCGCGGCAGAAGGTCCGATCCGCAATTCCGCGGACGGTTCAATCCAACCAACACATGGTGCAGCGTCATCGCACCACATCAATGGGTGGGTCGACCACGGCTTGCTTGACCATCAATCCAGATGGCCTGCCAACCGGTGCGGCCCGTGTGTTCAACCGAGTATTACTCCAATGACCGAATCATTTGCAGAACTGTTCGAGCAGAGTCAGCAATTCCTGACCAAGCTGAAGCCGGGCGCCATCGTCGTCGGTACCGTTGTCGACGTCCGCGGCGACGTGGTCGTGATCAACGCCGGCCTGAAGTCCGAAGGCATCGTGCCGATCGAACAGTTCCGTAACGACGCCGGCGAAATCGACGTGGGCATCGGCGACCAGGTGAAGGTTGCCCTCGACTCCATCGAGAACGGCTTTGGCGAAACCGTCCTGTCGCGCGAGAAGGCCAAGCGCGCCATGGTGTGGGACGAACTCGAGGAAGCCCTCGAGAAGAACGAGACCATCACCGGCCGCATCAGCGGCAAGGTCAAGGGCGGTTTCACCGTCGACATCAAGGATGTCCGCGGCTTCCTGCCGGGTTCGCTGGTCGACGTGCGCCCGGTGCGCGACTCGACCTACCTGGAAGGCAAGGAACTCGAGTTCAAGCTCATCAAGCTGGACCGCAAGCGCAACAACATCGTCGTCTCCCGCCGCGCGGTGGTCGAGAGCGAGCATTCGGAAGAGCGCGAGCAGCTGCTCGAGAAGCTGGTCGAGGGCGCCATCCTCAAGGGTGTCGTCAAGAACCTCACCGATTACGGTGCGTTCGTTGACCTGGGCGGCATCGACGGCCTGCTGCACATCACTGACATGGCGTGGAAGCGCGTGCGTCATCCGTCCGAGGTCGTGGAAGTCGGCCAGGAGCTGGACGTCCGCGTGCTCAAGTACGACCGCGAGCGCAACCGCGTCAGCCTGGGCCTGAAGCAGCTGGGCGAGGATCCGTGGGACAACATCGCCCGTCGCTACCCGGCCAACACCCGCGTGTTCGGCAAGGTCTCCAACGTCACTGATTACGGTGCGTTCGTCGAGATCGAGCCGGGCGTGGAAGGCCTGGTGCACGTGTCCGAGATGGACTGGACCAACAAGAACGTCAACCCGTCCAAGATCGTGCAGGTCGGCGACGAGGTTCAGGTCATGGTCCTGGACGTCGACGAGGAGCGTCGCCGCATCTCGCTGGGCATGAAGCAGGTCACCAGCAACCCGTGGGAAACCTTCTCCGTGCTGCACAAGAAGGGCGACAAGGTGGAAGGCCAGATCAAGTCGATCACCGACTTCGGCATCTTCATCGGCCTGGACGGTGGCATCGACGGTCTGGTGCACCTGTCGGATATCAGCTGGAACACCACCGGCGAAGACGTGGTCCGCAACTACAAGAAGGGCGACACGCTGGAAGCCGTGGTGCTTGCCGTTGATCCGGAGCGTGAGCGTATCTCGCTGGGCATCAAGCAGCTGGAGCAGGACCCGATGGGTCACTTCGTTGCCTCCAATGCCAAGGGTTCGATCGTCAAGGGCATCGTGAAGGAAGTCGACGCCAAGGGCGCCACCGTCGAGCTGGAAGGCGGCATCGAGGGCTATATCGCAGCCCGCGACATCGCCCGCGAGCGCATCGACGACGCCTCGCAGCACCTGAAGGTCGGCCAGGAAGTCGAAGCCAAGATCATCGGCAACGACCGCAAGGGCCGCTCCATGCAGCTGTCGATCAAGGCGAAGGACTACGCGGAAGAGGCCGAGGCAATGGCCGATTACAACCGTCAGTCCGCTGAGGCTTCGAGCGGCACCACCAAGCTGGGCGCGCTGCTGCGCGAGCAGCTGAACAAGGGCGAGTAATCTGCCCTGAGCAGTACCGGAGGCGGCCCGACCACGGTCGGGCCGCCTTCCGCATGTTGTGTGATCCAACCTTGCGAGCACCGCGAACTCCATGACCAAGTCCGAACTGATCGAGATCCTGTCGCAGCGTCAGGCGCACCTGAAGGGTGACGACGTGGATCTGGCGGTGAAGGCCTTGCTGGAGATGATGGGCGGCTCGCTGTCGTCCGGGGAGCGGATCGAGATCCGCGGCTTCGGCAGTTTTTCCCTGCATTACCGCCCGCCGCGCCTGGGCCGCAACCCGAAGACGGGTGAGTCGGTGGCGCTGCCGGGCAAGCATGTCCCGCACTTCAAGCCCGGCAAGGAACTGCGCGAGCGCGTCAGCGATGTCGTGCCACTGGACGAGCAGGCCTGATCCAGCCCCCGCAGGGTCAAAAGGCGCCGCGGTTAGCTGAATGAGGGGCGAAAGGTCGGCTAAGCTAGCCTGACTGTCCAGGCCACGGAGTTCGGCATGCGATTGATTCGTTTCCTGGTGGCCTTGGCCTGCTTGCTGGTCGGCGCGACGTTGGGCGCGCTCAACCGCCAGTCGGCGATCGTGGATGTGGGCTTCGCGACGGTGTCGACCACGCTGGGCGTGGCATTGATCGTGGCCCTGTTGCTTGGTGTGCTCGCAGGTGGTCTTTCGGTCACGTTTGGCGTGGTCATGCCGCTACGTCGTCGCTTGACGCGCGCCACGCGTCTAGCGCCGGCCAAATCCCCATCCCCCGAGGCCTGACAATGGCGTTCATCAGCGAGTGGTTCTGGTTCTTCCTGTTGTTGCCGTTGGCCGCGGCCAGTGGCTGGGTGATCGGCCGCCGTGGCGGTGAGCGCCACAGCAGTACCCAGATCAGCCGGCTGTCAACGACCTATTTCCGCGGCCTGAACTACCTGCTCAACGAACAGCCGGACAAGGCCATCGACCTGTTCCTGCATATCGCGGAACTGGACAAGGACACGTTCGAAACCCAGGTGGCCCTGGGGCATCTGTTCCGCCGTCGCGGTGAGGTCGATCGCGCGATTCGCCTGCACCAGGCGCTGGCCCAGCGCCCGGGCCTGAATGACGCCCAGAAGATCCAGGCGCTGCTGGCCTTGGGCGAAGACTACATGCGCGCCGGTTTGTTGGACCGAGCAGAAACGGTGTTTGGCGATCTGGCTGCGCTGGATGCGCGCGCTCCGCTGGCGCTGCGCCACCTGATTGGCATCTACCAGGCGGAACGGGACTGGGACAAGGCGATCGAGAACGCGCGCCAGTTCGAAGCGGCCACGGGCGAATCGATGGGCAAGCTGATCGCCCAGTTCGAATGCGAGATCGCCGAACGCCACCGCTCGGCGGGCGACATGGGGGCCGCCCGTGCAGCCGTGGTACGCGCCTACGAAGCCGACGCCAACTCAGTGCGCGCGGGAATGATCGAGGGCCGGATCGAAACCGAAAGCGGGAATGATGCGGGTGCCATCCGTGCCTTTGAACGCGCTGCACGCGTTGATCCCGATTACCTACCTGACATTCTGCCTTTGCTGCTTGCCTGTTACGAACAGGTAGGGGATACGCCCGGAGCGCGGAAGTTCCTCGCGGAAATGACCGAGCACTACCGCGGCATTTCCCCTGTGTTGGCATTGACGCGGATGGTGGAGGCCGATGACGGCGTGCCCGCGGCGCGTGCCTATCTGGCGCAGCAATTGAAGGACCGGCCTTCGGTGCGAGGTGAGGCGGCACTGATCGATCTGTCGCTGGCAGAAGGCGCCGATCCCACCGCGACCTTGAACGATCTGAAGCACATCACGGATCAGCTGCTGGTTCGCAACCCGAGCTACCGCTGCAATCGCTGTGGGTTTGGCGCCCGCAGCCACCACTGGCAATGCCCGAGTTGCAAGGAGTGGGGTTCGGTCAAGCCACTGCTCAATTACGCGGTGGTTTGAGCCGGATGCTTTATGCGGTCATTGCGGCTTGGTTGATTGGCACGGTCGGCACCGCGTTGGCGATCCGCTACGCTCACGCCCGCGCCCTCATGGACCAGCCAGGAGACCGTCGGAGCCATGAAGTGCCGACGCCTCGCGGCGGTGGCGTGGCGATCGTGGCCGCGGTCGTGGCCGTGGGCATTGGCCTGCTGGTCGCTCGTTGGGGGGGCGAAAGCGAACAGTTGAGCCTGGTCTTGCCGTTTTTGGCGGGATGCGGGCTCGTGGCGGCGATAGGGTGGGCGGATGACCATCGGCCGCTCCCGGCATTCGTTCGATTATTGATGCACGTCCTGGCCGCCGGTATTTTCGCCGGGGCGTTGTGGGTGGAGACGAAACAGCCCGCATTGGCCCTTCTGGGTTTCGCCGCCCCACTGGTCCTGACGAACGTCTGGAACTTCATGGACGGGATCAATGGCATCGCTGCCACCCAGACGGTGGTGGTCGCCGTATTTTTCTCCCTGGCGCTGTCGGGTGCCTGGATGGCATTGGCCTTGGTCACGGCCGCCGCGACCTGGGGATTCCTGCCCTACAACTTCCCTCGGGCGCGAGTGTTCATGGGGGACGTGGGCAGCGGCGCCATCGGCTTTGCCCTCGGCTGTCTGGCGACGGCGGCGGCGTGGCAGGTGCTGGCGTCAGCGCCGTCGCGGGTTTCGGTCTTGTTGCTCGCCATGCCGTTCTCCGCGTTCCTTGTTGACACGACCTTGACGTTGGCGGGGCGCATCCTCCGCGGGGAGCCCTGGTGGACGCCCCATGTCCTGCACGCCTACCAAGGCGCCGCGCGCAAGGTGGGCCATGGGCGGGTAACGATGGGGTTCCTAGGTTGGACAATGCTCGCCTGCGGGCTCGCATTGCTGACTTGGTCGCGATCAGAATTTTTCGTCATCGCCACCGTTACCGGCTGGTATACCCTTGGCGCAATTCTGTGGCTGCTGCTTCAGCGGTGGGCCCGGGCACAACCTCTCGTTGTCAGGAGCAGGAACCGCGCATGAGCGCATGGCGTGATCGTTGGGCAGGATGGGCGCCGAGACTGGCGGTGGTAGCACACGATCTGACGATGGTGTGGGTGGTTTGGCAGGTTCTGCATCGTTTGCGGTACGCGACGATGGCGACGCCCTTGTCGATGCCGTTGTGGTCCACCGAAATCACCTTGGTACTCGTCGCGCAGGGGCTGGTCTTCTGGCAGGTCGGCCTTTACCGCGGCCTCTGGCGTTTTGCCAGCCTCCCCGACCTCGTCAATATCGTCAAAGCGTCTGCGCTGGGCCTGGTGACCATCGGTGTCACGCTATTTCTCTACAACCGCGGCGAACTCATTTCCCGGGCCGCATTGCTGCTCTATCCCCTCGCGCTGACCGGCATGCTGGGCACGCCCCGGATCCTCTTCAGGAGTTGGAAGGACCACAGCAGTGAGCGCGCGCTGCGTGAGGATGCCGTGCGCACGCTGATCTTGGGCGCAGGGCAGGCGGGCGAAGCCCTCGTCCGTGACCTGCGACGGTCGGGTCATTACCAGCCCGTCGGTTTCCTGGACGATGCGGCCCGCTTGCGGGGGACCCTGGTCCACGGTGTCCCGGTATTGGGACGATTGGACGAAGTGTTCCGGATCGCCCGCGAGACCGCCGCGCGGCTGCTGGTCATTGCTATTCCTTCCGCTGAAGCATCCACGGTGCAGCGTGTCGTCGCCGAATGCGAAAAGTCCGGTATTCCGTTCCGGATGGTCCCCAACCTGCACGATGTGCTGGAAGGACGCGCCTTGCCTGGCCAACTGAAGGAAGTGGCCATTGAGGATCTGCTCGGCCGCCAGCCGGTGCTGCCCGATTGGCGCGCCATCCGCGAGTGGCTGGGCGGTCGTTCCGTCCTTGTCACCGGCGCCGGGGGCTCGATTGGTTCGGAACTCTGCCGACAATGCGCGCGCCACGGTTCCCGGCGGCTTGCGCTGGTGGAGATCAATGAGCTCGCGTTGGTCACCGCTCATTCCGCCTTGCGCCGGGACTTCCCCGACGTCGAGCTGATCCCGATCCTGGGCGACTGCGGGGACCCGGCGGTCATGCGCCACGCCATGGAGCTTGTTCGTCCAGATACGGTCTTCCACGCCGCCGCATACAAGCATGTGCCCTTGCTCGAAGGGCAGATGCGCGAAGCCGTGCGCAACAATGTGCTGACGACCGAGACGGTCGCGGCGGCCAGTGTCGACGCCGGTGTGGGGACTTTCGTGCTGATCTCCACCGACAAGGCCGTCGACCCGGTCAATGTCCTGGGGGCCACCAAACGCCTGGCGGAAATGACCGCGCTGGCGCTGGCGCACGGGCAGCCGACGCGTTGCGTAACCGTGCGTTTCGGCAACGTGCTCGACTCGGCCGGCAGCGTGGTTCCGTTGTTCCGCGAACAGATCCGTCGCGGCGGCCCGGTAACGGTGACCGACCCGGACGTGACCCGCTTCTTCATGACCATTCCCGAGGCGTGTGTCCTGATCCTGCAGGCCTCGGCGATGGGCACCCACGAGGCTATCTATACGCTGGATATGGGGGAGCCGGTCGCAATCCGGGTACTGGCCGAGCAGATGATCCGACTGGCGGGAAAGCAGCCGGGACGCGATGTCGCCATCATGTACACGGGATTGCGTCCAGGCGAAAAGCTGCATGAGACGCTGTTCCATGCGGATGAGCGCTATCGCGCCACATCACACCCCAAGATCCTGCTCGCCGAGCCGCGGGACGTGCCGTTCGCACAGGTGCGAAAGGCGCTTGTCTCCCTGCGTGACGCGAGCCGCGACTACGACAACCCGATGCTGGGTGAGTTGCTGCGTGCCGCCGTTCCGGAATTCACGCCCATGGCACCGAGTTTCGATATCACCGGTGGCGCTTCGACCGTGATTCCATTCCCCGGACGAGGGGGCAGGGCGTAATCCTGCTCCAGTTGAACTGTCAGATTTCGTCCGGTTTCCAGGAGATCAACGGAAATACCAAAGGACCCAGAGCGCCCAGCCCGCGAGGACGGCGGCCAGAACGAAGGCCGCGGTGCCAGCGTTCTCCAGCCGCCGGGCCCAGCGCAGCGCCGCGGCATCCCTGAGCACGCGAACGTCGCGCAATGTCTTGAATTCAAGAGGCGGAAAGCGCCCCTGCAGCCTTGAAGCGCGGCCAAGCCGGAACAGCGAAGCGCCCAATGCCGCGGCTGGAATGGCCAGCGCAAAGCCCAGCGCCGCGAGCAGGGCCCTCAGCCACTCCCGGGTCGCCAACGGGTCCGCGCCTGAAAGCTGCGTGTCCAGCCCTTGCAACCAGGCGTGCAACTGCCACAGCAACAGGGTCAGCACTGAAAGCACGGCCAAAAGGGCCCACATGCTTCGTCTGCGATATCCCTTGTCTGCGTGGTGTATTTCCATCAGCCTTCCCTCATTCATTCATGACCATCTGATCCAATCGGGATCACCATGTCCAGACCATCGGTCAGCTATTACGACGCAACCGTCCAAAGAATTCCCGGGCAGTTCCCACGCTTTGGGGGTTCAGCCGAGGTGGATGTCTGCGTCGTCGGGGGCGGTTTCGCCGGGTTGAACACAGCGCTTGGCCTTCTTGAGAGGGGCCAGCGCGATGTCCTGCTTTTGGACTCGCACCAGATCGGCCACGGGGCATCCGGGCGGAATGGCGGTTTCGTGTTCGGTGGGTATTCCCGCGGCGAGGATGCTTTGCTCCGTGACCTGGGGCCGGAAAAGGCGCGCGAGCTCTACGCCGGCACGCTGCAGGGCGTCGAAACAATCCGTACCCGCATCGCTCGCCACGGCATTGCGTGTGACCACCGCGAGGCTGGCGTGCTGTGGGCCAACTGGTTTCGGGATCCAGACGTGTTGAGTGACCGACAGCGCTTGCTTGGACAGCGCTTTGGCGCGAGTTGGGAATGGGTGCCCCGGGACGAGCTACGCCAGCGCATCAACACCAATCGCTACCACGATGGTCTGTTCGAGCCAGCGGCCTTCCACTTCCATCCGCTGAAGTACGCCTTGGGGCTCGCAGCCGCCATCCAGCGGCTCGGCGGTCGCGTGCATGAGTCCTCTCCCGCCACGCGCTTGTCGCCGGATGGCGCAGGTTGGAGGATCGACACGGCCAGTGGGTCGGTCAAGGCACGTCATGTGGTCCTGGCGTGCGGTGGCTATCTCGCGGGCCTCGTGCGACGCGTGGACGCCGCAGTGCTGCCCATTGCAACGTACGTCATGGTGACTGAACCGCTGGGCGGCCGGATGCGGGACATCCTCCAGACCGACGCCGCGGTTTACGACACGCGGTTCGCATTCGACTATTACCGGCCACTCCCTGACACCCGCCTGTTGTGGGGCGGCCGGATATCCATCCTGGACCGTTCGGCGAATGCTGTGGAGCGATTGCTGCGCCGCGACCTGCTCAAGGTGTTTCCGCAGTTGGACGGGATCCGTGTTGACCACGCGTGGTCGGGGCTGATGAGCTACGCGCGGCACCAGATGCCGCAGATCGGCGAAATCGCTCCGGGCCTGTGGCTGGCCCAGGCCTTTGGCGGGCATGGGGTCGCCCCCACGACGCATGCGGGTGACGTCGTGGCCTCTGCCATCGCGGAAGGCGACACGCGATGGAAAGCGTTCTCCAACTATGGACTGGTCTCCGCGCTGAAGCCTGCCGGGTTCATGGGCGCGCAGTTGAGCTATTGGTGGGCAGAGGCCCGCGATGGCTGGAAGGATTGGCGCGAACGCATGGCGGGCGCCTGACATGACAACGGCGCCACCGGGGCGCCGTTGTCGAATCCGCATGCTTCGCGGTTCGCGTTACAGGGACTCGAAGATCCCCGCCGCGCCCATGCCGGTGCCGATGCACATCGTCACCATGCCGTACTTCTGCTGGCGACGGCGCAGGCCGTGGACGATCGTGGCGGTGCGGACCGCGCCCGTGGCGCCCAGCGGATGGCCTAGGGCAATGGCGCCGCCGAGCGGGTTGACCTTGGCCGGATCCAAGCCGCAATCGCGGATTACCGCCAGCGCCTGAGCGGCGAAGGCTTCGTTGAGTTCGATCCAGTCCAGCTGATCCTGGGTCAGGCCCGCCTGCTTCAAGGCCTTCGGGATCGCGGCGATCGGGCCGATACCCATCACTTCCGGACGCACACCGGCCACCGAGAAGCTGACAAAGCGCGCCAGCGGGGTCAGGCCGTAGTCCTTGATGGCCTGCTCGGAGGCCAGTAGCACCGCACCGGCACCGTCGGACATCTGCGAGCTGTTGCCGGCGGTCACGCTGCCGCCAAACATGCCATTGCGGAACACCGGCTTGAGCTTGGCCAGCCCCTCGATCGACGAGTCGGCGCGCGGGCCTTCGTCCAGTTCCACTAGCGCCTTCTTCAGGCGGATGGTGTTGCCGGCGAGGTCCGGGATGCGCGAGATCACCTCATACGGGCTGATCTCGGCCTTGAACTCGCCGCCCTGGATGGCGGCAATGGCCTTCTGGTGCGAGGCGAGGGCGAACGCGTCCTGCTCCTCGCGGGACACCTTCCATTCCTCCGCGACCTTCTCGGCCGTGATGCCCATGCCGTAGGCGATCGCCACGTTCTCGTCCTTGGCGAACACCTGCGGGCTGAGCGCGACCTTGTTGCCCATCATCGGCACCATCGACATCGACTCGGTGCCGCCGGCCAGCATCAGGTCGGCGTGGCCCAAGCGGATCTGGTCCGCCGCCATGGCCACGGCCTGCAGACCCGAGGAGCAGAAACGGTTGATGGTCTGCGCCGCGATGGTGTTGGGCAGGCCGGCCAGCAGTGCGCCGATGCGCGCCACGTTCATGCCTTGCTCGCCCTCTGGCATGGCGCAGCCGATGATGGCGTCATCGATGCGGTTGACGTCGATGCCCGGGGCCTGCGCGACCACCGACTTGAGCACGTGGGCGAGCATCTCGTCGGGCCGGGTGTTGCGGAACACCCCACGCGGGGCCTTGCCCACCGGGGTGCGGGTGGCGGCGACGATGTAGGCGTCTTGAACTTGCTTGGTCATGTCTGTGTGTCCTGTGTCGTCGTCGCTCAGTTGCGCAGCGGCTTGCCGGTCTTGAGCATGTGGGCGATGCGCTCCTGGGTCTTGGGCATCTGCGCCAAGGCCACGAAGTGCTCGCGCTCAAGCTTCAGCAGCCACTCCTCGTCCACGATCGAACCGCGGTCCACCTCGCCGCCGCAGAGGACGGTGGCGATGCGGGTCGCGATCTCGTAGTCGTGCGGGGAGATGAAGCGGCCTTCCAGCATGTTCACCAGCATCATCTTGAAGGTGGCGATGCCGACGTCGCCCGCGACGCGGATGGCGCGGGCGGGCAGGGGCGGACGGTAGCCCGACTCGGCCAGCGCGCGGGCCTGCTGCTTGGCCACGTACAGCAGTTCGTGGGCGTGGAAGACCACCACGTCGCTGTCGCGGGCCAGCTTGAGGTTGCGCGCCTCGAACGCCGAGGCCGACACCTTGCCCATGGCCACGCTCTCGAACGCCGTCTTGAGTTCGGCGAACACGTCACCGTTCGGGCCGGCCTTCTCGGAGGCGCGTACCGCGAACTCCTTCAGGCCGCCGCCGGCCGGCAGCAGGCCCACGCCGGCCTCGACCAGCCCGATGTAGCTTTCCAGTGCCAACACGGTACGGGCCGAATGCATCTGGAATTCGCAGCCGCCGCCCAGCGCCAGGCCGCGCACCGCGGCCACCACCGGCACCTGCGCATACTTGATGCACTGGCTGGCCTTTTGGAAGTCGGCGACCATCGCCTCGAACTCGGCCACCTTGCCGGCCTGCAGCAGGCCCAGCGCGCCGGCCAGGTCGGCACCGGCGGAGAACGGCTCCTTCGGCTGCCAGATCACCAGGCCCTTGAACTTCTGTTCGGCGATGGCGATGGCCTGCTGGATGCCCTGCAGCACCTGGTCGGAAACGGTGTGCATCTTGGTCTTGAAACTGACCACGGCGATGTCGTCGCCCTCGTCGGCCCACAGGCGGATGCCGTCGTTCTCGAACACGGTGACGCCCTGCGAGAACTTCTCGCCCAGCAGCGGGTCGGGGAAGCGCTGGCGCTGGTACACCGGATTGGACGAGCGCGGCACTATCGTGTTGCGGCCCGGGCTGAAACTGCCGGCCGTGCCATGCACGCCCTCGCGGCCATCGAACACCCAGTTGGGCAGCGGCGCGTTGCTCATGGCTTCGCCTTGGACGATGTCCTCGGCGATCCAGTCGGCGACCTGCTTCCAGCCGGCGGCCTGCCAGCTTTCGAACGGGCCCATCGACCAGCCGTAGCCCCAGCGCATGGCGAGGTCGACGTCACGCGCGGTGTCGGCGATCGACTCCAGGTGGAAGGCGCTGTAGTGGAAGGTGTCGCGGAAGCAGGCCCACAGGAACTTGGCCTGCGGGTGCTCGCTGGCACGCAGCGCGGCGAACTTCTTCGCCGGGTCGCGCTCCTTGAGCAGGGCGGCGACCTCGGCGTCCTGCTCACCGGCCTGGGCGCGGTAGTCCTGCGCCTTCAGGTCCAGCACCAGGATGTCCTTGCCACGCTTGGTGTACACGCCGGCGCCGGTCTTCTGGCCGAGTGCGCCCTTCTCGATCAGCGCCAGCAGCCACTTGGGCGCCTGGAAATAGCGGTGCCACGGATCCTCGGGCAGGGTGTCGGCCATCGTCTTGATGACGTGGGCCATGGTGTCCAGACCGACCACGTCCGCGGTGCGGTAGGTGGCGGACTTCGGTCGGCCGATGGCGGGGCCGGTCAGCGCGTCGACGGTGTCGAAGCCGAGGCCCAGCTGTTCGGTGTGGTGCATGGCCGCCAGCATGGAGAACACGCCGATACGGTTGCCGATGAAGTTCGGGGTGTCCTTGGCGATCACCACGCCCTTGCCGAGGGTGGTGGTCAGGAAGGTCTCGAGGTTCTCGAGCACCGAAGCGTCGGTGGTGCGGGCCGGGATCAGTTCGGCCAGGTGCATGTAGCGCGGCGGGTTGAAGAAGTGCACGCCACAGAAGCGGTGGCGCAGTTCTTCCGGCAACACCTCGGCCAGCTTGTTGATGCCCAGGCCCGAGGTGTTGGACGCCAGCACGGTATGCGCCGGCACGAACGGGGCGATCTTCTTGTACAGGTCCTGCTTCCAGTCCATCCGCTCGGCGATGGCCTCGATGATCAGGTCGCAGCCCTTGAGCAGTTCCAGCCCTGTCTCGTAGTTGGCCGGCACGATGCGCTCGGCCAGCGCCTTGTCCGCCAGCGGAGCAGGGCTCAGCTTGGCCAGGTTGGCGATGGCCTTGGTGACCACCCCGTTGGGGTCGCCTTCCTTCGCCGGCAGGTCGAACAGCACCGTGTCGACGCCGGCATTGGTGAGGTGGGCCGCAATCTGGGCGCCCATCACACCGGCGCCCAGGACGGCGGCGCGGCGTACAAGTAGTTTGTTAAACATTACTTGCAACTCCTTGGAATAAAACACAATTCAGTTGTCGAATTGGTGGGGTGGAATGCGTCGCCCGCGGTGGGCTGGCGGGTTCAGCTCTTGAAGCCCGCCGCGCTGAAGCGGATCAGTTCCCGGGCGGCGCGCTCGCGGTGCGCGGCTTCGGAAACGCCCGCGGGACGCTTGATAAGTCCGAAATCCGCCATGGCGTAGGTCAGCGCGCCGGCCAGGAAGTCCAGGCGCCAGTACAGCTCTTCCTTGCTCAGACCCGGCACGGCCGTGGCGATGGCCTTGGCGAATTCGCGCAGCACGTGGCCATAGTGGTCGGACAGGAATTTGCGCAGGTTGTCGTTCTTCTCGGCGTACGCGCGCGCGACCACGCGGACGAAGGCGCCGCCACCGTGGCGATCCTGCGCCATGGCCAGGGCCGGCTCGACGAAGGCCGCCAGGATCGGCTCCAGTTCGCCTGGATGCTGTTCCAGCGCGGTCTTGAGCGCGCCGAGGCGGTTGACGCTCATCTCGTCCATGCGTCGACGGAACACCTCGTTGACGAGGTTTTCCTTGCTGCCGAAGTGGTAGTTGACGGCCGCGATGTTCACGTCCGCCAGGCTGGTGACCTGCCGGAGCGAAGTGCCTGCGAAGCCGAACTGGGCGAAGAGTTCCTCGGCGGCGCCGAGGATCCGGTCCTTGGTGGAGAAGTGGGCGGACGTAGCCATGTGCACATTCCTGAATCAAACGCTTGTTTGATGCTAGCCCCGCGCGGGCGGTGCGTCAATGCAAACGTGTTCGCCGGCTGCAAAATGCCACCGCGATCCGTTAGAATTACCTCAGCCTCGTTGGCTAAACCCGCGATTTGTCGCGGGTTTTTCTGTTATCCTCGGGCGCGAACCCATTCAAGTTCAGCGGCCCGCCTACCCGGAGACTTCCCATGGCGCTGGAGCGCACCCTGTCCATCATCAAGCCCGATGCCGTTGCCAAGAACGTGATCGGCGAGATCTACACCCGCTTCGAGAAGGCCGGCCTGAAGGTCGTCGCTTCCAAGATGAAGCAGCTCTCGCGCGCCGAGGCCGAAGGCTTCTACGCCGTGCACCGTGAGCGTCCGTTCTTCAACGCGCTGGTCGAGTTCATGATCTCCGGCCCGGTGATGATCCAGGTCCTGCAGGGCGAGAACGCCATGCAGAAGAACCGCGACCTGATGGGCGCCACCAACCCGAAGGAAGCCGCCGCCGGCACCATCCGCGCCGACTTCGCCGACAGCATCGACGCCAACGCCGTGCACGGTTCGGACAGCGTGGAGAACGCCGCGATCGAGATCGCGTACTTCTTCCCGGCCACCGACGTCTACGCCCGTTGATTGACCGGTTGGTCGGCGGGTTCCCCCGCCGGCCAACATTGCAGGAACCGCCATGACCACCCCGCGCGCCACCATCGACCTCAAGCTTGCCGATGCTCCCGATGCACCGGCCTCGCAGGCCGCTGCGCCGGTGGAAGTGGACGTGACGGGCAACATCGTGACCCGTTCGAAGAAGGACAATCCCGCGGCCGTCCCCGTCGGTGGCAAGCGCAACCTCTTCGACATGGATCGCGCCTCGCTCGAGCGCTTCTTCGAGGAAACGCTGGGCGAGAAGAAGTTCCGCGCGCACCAGGTGATGAAGTGGATCCACCACCGCTACGTCACCGACTTCGCTGACATGACCGACCTGGGCAAGGCGCTGCGCGCCAAGCTCGAGGCGCATGCCGAAGTGCGCGTGCCGCAGGTGATCTTCGACAAGGCCTCCACCGACGGCACGCACAAGTGGCTGCTCGGCATGGACCCGAAGAACGCCATCGAGACGGTTTACATCCCCGACAAGGGGCGCGGCACGCTGTGCGTATCGTCGCAGGTGGGCTGCGCGCTCAACTGCCAGTTCTGCTCCACCGCCACCCAGGGCTTCAACCGCAACCTGACCACCGCCGAGATCATTGGCCAGGCGTGGGTCGCGGCGCGCCACCTGGGCAACGTGCCGCACCAGCAGCGCAAGCTCACCAACGTGGTGATGATGGGCATGGGCGAGCCGCTGGCCAACTTCGACAACGTCGTGCGCGCCATGAGCATCATGCGCGACGATTTGGGCTACGGCCTGGCCAACAAGCGCGTCACCCTGTCCACCGCGGGCATGGTGCCGATGATCGACCGCCTGGCCGTCGAGAGCGACGTGTCGCTGGCGGTGTCGCTGCACGCCCCGTTCGACGAGTTGCGCACTGAACTGGTGCCGCTCAACAAGAAGTACCCACTGGACCAGCTGATGGACGCCTGCGTGCGCTACGCCCGCGGCAAGAAGTCGTCCGTCACTTTCGAATACACCCTGATGAAGGGGGTCAATGACCAGCCGCAGCATGCCCGCGCGCTGGCCCGCCTGATGCGCCAGTTCGACAATGCGGTGCAGATGAATGACGCGGCCAAGGTCAACCTGATCCCGTTCAATCCGTTCCCGGGCACGCGCTTCGAGCGCCCGGACGAAACCGCGGTGCGCAGCTTCCAGAAGCTGCTCAACGAGGCCGGGCTGATTGCCCCGGTGCGCCGCACGCGAGGCGACGACATTGATGCGGCCTGCGGCCAGTTGAAGGGGCAGGTCATGGACCGGACCCGGCGCCAGGCCGAATTCCGCAAGCAACTCCAAGCGCAGGGAGTGGACGATGCGGCCTGACGGTCGCCGCGTCCGTGACCTCCAATCGCCGGCCGCGATCGGGCTGGCCCTGCTCTTGTCGATGGTCGCCGGCTGTGACCGGCTGAATTTCGTCAAACCGGATCCGAGTCGCCGTGGCTTCGAACGGACGGCGCCGGAAGTCACCTTGCGGCGGCAGCCTGCCGATTCGCTGGGGCTGTTGCAGCGCGGGCAGCAGGCGTTGTTGGCCGGCGACCTGGACGGCGCCGAGGAGGCAGGCCACAAGGGGGCCCGGCTCGATCCCCAATCCCCCCAGGCGCAGACCCTGCTGGCCATGGTGGCGGACAGGCGGGGGCAGACGGCCAAGGCCGGCAAGCTTTACCGACGCGCCCTTGAGCTGGCGCCTGACTCGGGTGTCATGTTGAACAACTACGCTGCATGGCAATGTGCAGCGGGGCGGGCGGCCGAGGCGTTGCCCATGTTCGAGCGGGCAGCGGTCGCGCCCGGGTATCCAACACCGGCTACTGCGCTTGCGAATGCGGGGGTATGTGCGGCGAGGAGTGCGATGCCGGAGCGGTCGGAACAATTGCTTCGGCAGGCACTCGCGATGGATGCAGTCAACGTCGTCGCTTTGGCGGCAATGGCCGAGGGTGAGTTCCAGAAAGGGCGGTACTTCGAGGCCCGGGCATTTTCCGAGCGGCGCCTCGCAGCCGCACCGGCGGACCGGGGTGCCTTGGAGCTTGCGTCACAAATTGAGCAAAAACTGGGCGACAACGTGGCGGCGGCCAAGTACGTTCAGCGGATCAGGCTGGAGTTCCCGGACGCGGCGAACTCCGTTTCAGGGGATGGCACCAGACGATGAAACAATCGGGGCAGGTTGTGGCTGATGTTTTCACGGGTTGTGGCGAACAGCTGAAGCGGGCGCGCGACGCCGCCGGGTTGACGGTCGATGCCGTCTCCGGAAGCAGTCGCATCCCGGTCAAGGTGATTCAGGCCATCGAGGCCGAAGACTGGGAGCGGTTGGGGGCTCCTGTGTTCATTCGTGGCCAGTTGCGCAGCTATGCGCGCCTGCTCGGGATTGATCTGGAAGCGCAACTCCAGCAGGCGCAGGTTGCGAGCACGTCCTTGCCGCCACTGGTCAGCCACACCCACACGCCGTATCTGCGGCGCCTGGCCGAGCAGGCAGGCCGTCGCGCCGTCTACATCGCGCTGACCGTGGTGATTGTCGCGCCGGTCATTTTTGCGTCGCGCAGCCACCTCGGGGGCGGATCGGCGGGCACGGTGAAGTCGCTGGACAGCTACGCGGTGCCTTCCGCGCCGGCAACCACAGCGACGCCTCCCACGCCCGCCCAGCGCACCCCGGTCATTGCCTCCATGGCCACCATGACGCCATCGGCGCCAGCCGCATCCAAGACGCTGGAACTCGTGCTCACCGACGAGAGTTGGGTGCAGGTGTCCGGGGGCGATGGCAGCACCCTGGAGAAGGGGGTGCTCAAGGCAGGCGAGCGCCGCAGCTATTCGGTCGGCGAGTTGGGGCGTGTCGTACTGGGCAATTCCGCGGCCGTGCAGGTGCTGCACGAGGGTCAGCCGGTCGATCTGAAAGCGTTCAGCCGAGCGAACGTGGCGCGCTTTACGCTATCCTCTGACGGTTCCCTCGCGCCGGTGGTCGACTGACCCGCGTCGCGGGTCATTCAAAACCACTTGGGCCCCAGCCGTCTGGCGGGGCGAGACAGCATGGCGATCGACGAGCTTCTAGACGAACACGAACAAAGTGAACGCGTCCGCGAATGGCTGCGCCGCAACAGCGGGGCGCTGATTGGTGGTATCGCCCTCGGGCTTGCGGCGATCGGCGGTTGGAAGTGGTGGGAAAACCACCAGGCCCAGCAGAAATTGCAGCAGGCCGACGCCTACCAGGCGGCCGTCAGCGCCGTGAAGGCCGGCGACAAGCAGGCGGCCAGCAAGACCAAGGGGCTGGAAGGTACCTATGCGGTTCTGGCCGCACTGGAACTCGCCAAGTCGCAGGTCGAATCGAGTCAAATCGACGCCGCGGTGGCGACGTTGCGCGCGGTCAAGACGACCGATGCCGCGTTGACTGAGGTGGTGAACGAGCGGCTCGCCCGCCTCCTGATCGACACCAAGAAGGCCGATGAGGCGCTGAAGCTGCTGGGCACGCTGGACACGCCGACCGCCCTTGAGGTGCGTGGCGATGCGCATGCGGCGCTGGGACAGCCTGACAAGGCCCGTGAAGCCTACAACCAGGCCCTGACCAAGCTCGCGGTGGGTTCGCCGCAGCGAAGCCTGCTGGAACTGAAACTGTCTGAAGTCGGCGGCGTCCCCACTGCCCGCGAGGCCAATTCCTGATGAATTCCAATTTCCGCATGGATCGCCCGGGCTTGAACGCCGTCGTGCGCGTTTCGCTCGTGCTGGCCTGCGCCGGCGCCCTCGCCGGTTGTTCCACCGTCAAGGGCTGGTTTGGCGGCAAGAAGGGCGACGACAAGCCCAACGAGCCTCTGGCGCTGACGGACCTCACCCCCTCGGTGACGGTGTCCAAGCTGTGGTCCGCCAACGCGGGCAAGGGCGAGGGGCGTGTGGGCGTGGGTCAACGCCCTGCGGTGGCCGACGGGCGTGTCTACGCCGCGGCCGTTGAAGGTGGCGTGCGCGCATTTGACCTCCAGACCGGCAAGTCGGTCTGGACGTACGAGTCGAAGAAGGCGCTGACCGGTGGCCCGGGTGCGGGCGACGGTCTGGTCGTTGTGGGTGGCCTCGATGGAGAGGTGATCGCACTCGACGCGGCCACGGGCGCGGAAAAGTGGCAGGCCAAGGTCACGGCCGAGGTCGTCGCGCCGCCGGCCGTGGGGCAGGGTCTGGTCTTCATCCGTTCCAACGACGGGCGGGTGACGGCATTGGATGCCGCCACCGGCGAGCGCCGCTGGTTCTGGAACCGTGACCTGCCCACGCTCACCGTTCGCGGCAACGACGCGCCTGCGCTGGGTCCTGGCGTGGTCTTCGTCGGCAACGACGATGGCACGATCGCCACCTTGGCGATGGCCGACGGCCGCCCGCTGTGGGAGCAGACGGTGGCCGAGCAGGACGGACGCACCGAACTCGACCGGATGGCCGACGTGGACGGTTCGCCCCTGCTGGACGGCACGACCCTCTACGCGACCAGCTACAAACAGCAGACCCTGGCCATCGACGGCCCCAGTGGTCGCCCGATGTGGGTCAGCAATCACGGTGGCGCCGGCTCGCTCGGCAACGCCTCCGACCGCCTTATCGTGTCCTCGCCCACGGGCACGGTGTACGCGCTGGACAAGGCGGGCGGCAGTGCACTTTGGCAGCAGGCCGGCCTGGCCCGCCGCAGCCTGACCGCGCCGGCGGTGCAAGGCGATTACGCCGTGGTCGGCGATTACGACGGCTACCTGCACTGGCTGCGGCTGGACAACGGCGAGTTCGCCGCCCGTGCCCGCATGGGCGGCTCCACCCTGCGCGCCACCCCGGTGGTGGTTGACGGTATCCTCGTCGCGCAGAACGTGGATGGCGAGCTGACCGCTTTCCGCCTCGGCCAGTAAGGGCCTGCCGGGTGAAAGCCCGGCCCCAAGCCCCGGTCCTGTGTAGGGCCGGGGTCGTTTCGTTTTTGATCGGGTAGGTTTCGATGCTTCCGCTCGTCGCGCTCGTTGGTCGTCCCAACGTCGGAAAATCCACGCTGTTCAATGCGCTGACCCGCAGTCGGGACGCGCTTGTGCACGACCAGCCGGGCGTCACTCGTGACCGCCACTACGGCGTGTGCCGCCCCGAGGGCCAGCGTCCCTTCATGGTGGTCGACACCGGCGGCATCGCGGGCGAGGGCGAAGGCCTGGCCGGCGCGACCACCCGGCAGGCGCGCGCCGCGGCCGAGGAGGCCGACCTGGTCCTGTTCGTGGTCGACGGCCGCGAAGGTGCCTCCGCGCTGGACGACGAGATCCTGGCATGGCTGCGCAAGGCTGCCCGCCCGACCATGCTGATCGTCAACAAGACCGACGGCCTGGATGTTCAAGGGGCCATCGGTGAGTTCGCCCGCTACGGCATCAGCGAGGTGCATGCCACTTCGTCCGCGCACCGCCAGGGCATCGACACGCTGATCGAGCGTGTGCTGAAGAAGTTGCCGGAAGAAGGCGCTGCCGAGGCGCTGGACGAGGATCCCAATCGCATCCGGGTGGCCTTCATTGGCCGGCCGAACGTGGGCAAGTCGACTCTCGTGAATCGCCTGCTGGGCGAGGAGCGCATGATCGCCTCCGACGTGCCGGGCACCACCCGTGACTCGGTCGCCATCGACATGGAGCGCGACGGCCGCCTGTACCGGTTGATCGACACCGCCGGCCTGCGCCGCAAGGCCAAGGTGGAAGAGGCGGTCGAGAAGTTCTCCATCATCAAGACCCTGCAGGCCATCGAGCAATGCCAAGTGGCCGTGGTGATGCTGGACGCGGGCGAGGGCGTGACCGATCAGGACGCCAGCGTGCTCGGCTACGCCCTGGATGCGGGTCGTGCCCTGGTCGTCGCGGTCAACAAGTGGGATGGCCAGACCGATTACCAGCGCCAGCAGGCCGAGGCGCTGCTGGTTCGCAAGCTCGCCTTCGTGGAGTGGGCGGAAGCCGTCCGCATCAGCGCCAAGCACGGCTCGGGCTTGCGCGAGCTGTTCGCGGCGATCCACCGTGCGCACGCTTCCGCGACGCACGAGTTCGGCACCAGCGAAGTCACCAAGGCGATGGAAATCGCCTATGAAACCAACCCGCCGCCGGTGGTGCGCGGGCATGTCGCGAAGTTGCGCTTCTGCCACCCGGCAGGCATCAATCCGCCGACCTTCGTGGTGCACGGCACCCGTCTGCGCACGCTCAGCGACTCGTACAAGCGCTACCTCGAGAACTTCTTCCGCAAGCGGTTCAAGCTGGTGGGTACCCCGGTGCGGTTCGTCTTCAAGGAAGGCACCAATCCGTACGAAGGCAAGAAGAACGTGCTGACCGAGCGCCAGATTGCCAAGAAGAAGCGTCTGATCCGGCACGTGAAGCGCCGCGGCAAGTAAGGGTACGGCAAGCAAGTGCAGGGCAAGTAAGCGCGGGGACGTACGTAAAGGCGGATAATGGCGCCATGAGCGTCGAGACCATCACCCCCGCCGAAGCCCGCCTGCGGCAGCAGCGCGGCATCCTGCTGGTAGACGTCCGCGAAACGCACGAGCACGCGACCGGGCATGCAACGGGCGCCCTTCGCATTAGTCGCGGCGTGCTGGAAGCCGATCCGAGGGCGCTGCTTCCTGATACGGGCGCCGAGGTCATGCTGATCTGCCAGGCCGGCAGCCGTTCCTTGCGTTGCGCGGACGCCCTGGTGGGGGCCGGTTACGTGCGCGTGGCCTCGGTCGAGGGCGGCACCTCGCGGTGGATGGCCGAAGGCCTCCCGGTCACGGTCCCCGAGGGCGACCGCGACTTCTATGACCGCTATTCCCGCCACCTGCGCCTGCCGGAAGTAGGCGAGGCCGGGCAGCGCAAGCTGCAGGCCGCACGCGTGGCGGTGGTTGGCGCGGGCGGGCTGGGCTCGCCTGCCGCGTTCTATCTCGCGGCCGCGGGTGTGGGGCACCTCAGGCTGGCCGATGATGACGTGGTCGACCGCAGCAACCTGCAGCGGCAGATCCTGCACACCGAGGCGCGCGTGGGCGTGCCCAAGGTGGAATCCGCCCGACTGGCCCTGACGGCGCTCAATCCCAGCATCTCGGTTGAAGCGCTGCCCGAGCGCGTCACCAGTGAAAACGTGGAGTCGCTCATCGCCGACGCCGACGTCGTGTTGGATGGCGGTGACAATTTCCCGGTGCGCTACCTGCTCAACGACGCGTGCATCAAGCTGGGCAAACCGCTCGTCTATGGCGCGGTCCACCGGTTCGAAGGGCAGGTCAGCGTGTTCGATGCCGGTCGCCAGCGTGGCGTGGCGCCCTGCTACCGCTGCCTGTTCCCCGAGCCACCGCCGCCGGAAGCCGCGCCCAATTGCGCCGAGGCCGGTGTTCTGGGCGTGCTCCCGGGCGTGATCGGGATGCTGCAGGCCACAGAAGTGCTGAAATTGATCCTCGGCATCGGCGAGCCGCTCGCCGGCCGGCTGCTGCACTTCGACGCGCTGGCCATGCGTTTTCGCGAGACGCGCCTGACGCCGGACCCGGATTGCCCAGTTTGCCGTCCGGGCCTGCCGTTTCCGGGGTACATCGACTACCAGGCGTTCTGCTCGGCAGGCTGACTTCGGGCCAGTGGGCGAGTGTCAGGGTTCTCGAAGGCAACCCTGTCGTAGGGCGTTGCCTGGCCACCAGCGCCGGAACTGTCGGCGGGATGCGATAATGCGCGGCCGCACCTGTTCCCGGACCCTCGCATGACGGCTTCCCAAGCCCCCGCCCGCATCCTTGACGGCAAGCGCATCGCCGATGACCTGCTCGACAACCTCAAGGCGAGGGTGGATGCGCGTGTCGCCGCCGGCAAGGCGCGCCCGGGGCTGGCCGTGGTGCTGGTCGGCAACGACACTGCGTCGGCCGTGTACGTACGCAACAAGCGCCGCGCCGCCGAGAAGGTGGGCATCCGCGCCATCGATTTCGACCTGGCGGCCGACACCAGCGACGAGGAGTTGCTGGCGCTGATCGACCGGCTCAACGCGAATCCCGAGGTGCACGGCATCCTCGTGCAACTGCCGCTGCCCGACCGCCGCGACGCCACCCAGCTGATCCACCGCATCGACCCGCGCAAGGATGTAGACGGCTTCCACCCGGAAAACGTCGGCCACCTCGCCCTGCGCCAGTTCGGACTGCGTCCGTGCACCCCGCGCGGCATCACCACGCTGCTGGCCTACACCGACAAGCCCGTGCGCGGGCAGAGCGCCACCATCGTTGGCGTGTCCAACCACGTGGGCCGCCCGATGGCGCTTGAACTCCTGATTGCCGGCTGCACCGTGACCAGCTGCCACAAGTTCACGCCGCCGCCCGTGCTGGAAGCCGCCGTCCGCGGCGCCGACATCCTGGTCGTGGCCGTCGGCCGCCCCGGCCTGATCCCGGGTGAGTGGGTAAAGCCGGGTGCCGTAGTCATCGACGTCGGCATCAACCGCCTCGACGATGGCCGCCTGGTGGGCGATGTCGGCTTCGACGCCGCCGCGCAGCGCGCGAGCTGGATCACCCCCGTCCCCGGCGGCGTGGGCCCAATGACCGTCGCCACCCTGATGCAGAACACTCTGGAAGCCGCCGAGGCCCTCGACCCGGCGCAGTAAACCCGCAGGTGTCTCGCGTACCTTCCCGCACCGTCTCGTGCGGGCATTCGCGGTTCTTCACTAGCGGCGATGCGCGGTGAATGAAGCGCCCAAGCCGCTGACTCATTGAAGAGTCCAGTCGGCAGGCAGGAAAGGGTCCGATGTTGCGCGCCAGTGATTCGAGCGGGCGGGCTGGCTCGCCGCCAGCCGCCCGACAAGCAGCTCCGCTCGTGGAGCAACGCTGCGTCCCATCAGCGCACCAAATCCCTTCCGCATCCGGGCGCACTTGCTTCTCCCCCAAGCCCCCATCAAGGTTTGGAGCGGGTTGCGGGGTGGTTCGGGGACCAAGCGAATTCCGTGGAGCGACTGCCCGGACCACCCCGCAACCCGCCCAGAGCCGCCCGTAACCCGCCCACAGACACCCAAAAAAAGTTACAATGACGCGCTTCATCCTCCCCGGACCCGGCCATGCTGCGTATCCAGGCTGAAGCGCTCACCTTCGACGACGTCTCGCTCGTCCCGGCGCATTCGACCGTCCTGCCCAAGGACGTTTCCCTCGCCACCCGCCTTACCCGCGACCTGACCATCCGCCTGCCGATCGTCTCGGCGGCCATGGACACCGTGTCCGAGGCGCGCCTCGCCATCGCCATGGCGCAGCTGGGCGGCATCAGCATCCTGCACAAGAACATGAGCCTGCAGGCGCAGGCTGCGCAGGTGGCGTCGGTCAAGAAGTTCGAAGCCGGCGTGATCAAGGAGCCGTTCACCGTCGGCCCCGAGACCACCATCGCCGAAGTGCTGAAGCTCACCCGCGCCCGCAACATCTCCGGCGTGCCGGTGGTGGAAGGCGGCCAGCTGGTCGGCATCGTCACCAGCCGCGACATGCGCTTCGAGAAGAAGCTGGACGATCCGGTCCGCCACATCATGACCAAGAAGGACCGCCTGGTGACGGTGCGCGAAGGCGCGTCGGACGAGGAGGTGCTGGACTTGTTGCACAAGCACCGCATCGAGAAGGTGCTGGTGGTGAACGACGGCTTTGAGCTGAAGGGCCTGATCACCGTCAAGGACATCCAGAAGAAGCAGGACAACCCCAACGCCGCCTATGACAGCAGCGAGCGTCTGCTGGTCGGCGCCGCAGTCGGCGTGGGCGGCGACACCGAAGCCCGCGTGGAAGCACTGGCTGCGGCCGGCGTGGACGTGGTGGTGGTCGACACCGCGCACGGTCACAGCCAAGGCGTGCTGGACCGCGTGAAGTGGGTCAAGAAGCACTTCCCGCAGCTGCAGGTCATCGGTGGCAACATCGTTACCGGCGACGCTGCGCTGGCGCTGATGGATCACGGTGCGGACGCCGTGAAGGTCGGCGTCGGCCCCGGTTCGATCTGCACCACGCGGATCGTGGCTGGCGTTGGCGTGCCGCAGATCACCGCGGTGTCGATGGTGGCAGAGGCACTGCAGGACCGCATTCCCCTGATCGCTGATGGCGGCATCCGCTACTCGGGCGACATCGGCAAGGCGATCGTCGCAGGTGCTTCCACGGTGATGATCGGCGGCCTGTTCGCCGGCACCGAGGAAAGCCCGGGCGAGATCGAACTGTTCCAGGGCCGCAGCTACAAGAGCTACCGCGGCATGGGCTCGCTGGGCGCGATGGAGCTGGGGTCCAAGGACCGCTACTTCCAGGACGCCTCCGACGCCGACAAGCTGGTGCCGGAAGGCATCGAAGGCCGCGTGCCGTACCGCGGCTCGCTGGGCGGCGTCGTCCACCAGCTCGCCGGTGGCCTGCGCGCCACGATGGGCTATGTGGGCTGCGCGACCATCGAGGACATGCGCAAGAAGCCGAGCTTCGTGCGCGTGACCAACGCCGGTTCGCGTGAGAGCCACGTCCACGACGTGCAGATCACCAAGGAACCGCCGAACTACCGCGCCGGCTAAGGCGACACGAGAAGGGAGACGCCAGCGTTTCCCTTCTTCGTTTCTGGCAACCCGAACTCGCGGCCCGCGCCGCACGCTTCCGATACGAAACGGCCCCCATGACCGACATCCACAGCGACAAGATCCTCATCCTCGACTTCGGCGCGCAGTACACCCAGCTGATTGCCCGCCGCATCCGCGAGATCGGCGTGTACTGCGAGATCTGGGCGTGGGACCACGACCCGGAGGACATCGCGAAGTTTGGCGCCAAGGGCATCATCCTGTCGGGTGGCCCGGAATCCACCACGCTGCCGGGCGCGCCAGCCGCACCGCAGCAGGTGTTTGACAGCGGCCTGCCCATCCTGGGCATCTGCTACGGCATGCAGACCCTGGCCGCGCAGCTCGGTGGCGCTACCGAAGCCGCAGACCAGCGCGAGTTCGGCCACGCCGAGGTGCAGCTGGTGGCGCACGACGCGCTGCTCGGCGGCCTGAGTGACCACGACGGCGAGCCGCGCATCGACGTGTGGATGAGCCACGGCGACCACGTGTCGAAGGCGCCGCCGGGCTGGACCATCACTGCCACCACCGACCGCATCCCGGTCGCGGCGATGGCGAACGAGGACAAGCGCTGGTACGGCGTGCAGTTCCACCCGGAAGTGACCCACACCAAGCAGGGCAGCGCGCTGCTGCGCCGCTTCGTGGCCGACATCTGCGGCTGCAAGACGCTGTGGACCGCGGCGAACATCATCGAGGACCAGATCGCCCGCGTGCGCGAGCAGGTCGGCAACGACGAGGTGATCCTTGGCCTGTCCGGCGGCGTGGACTCGTCGGTGGTCGCGGCGCTGCTGCACAAGGCCATCGGCACGCAGCTGACCTGCGTGTTCGTCGACACCGGCCTGCTGCGCTGGAACGAAGGCGACCAGGTGATGGCGATGTTCGCCGAGCATATGGGCGTCAAGGTCGTGCGCGTCAACGCCGCCGACCGCTACTTCAAGGCGCTGGAAGGCGTCAGTGACCCGGAAGCCAAGCGCAAGATCATCGGCAACCTGTTCGTCGAGATCTTCGATGAAGAGTCGAACAAGCTCAGCAACGCCAAGTGGCTGGCGCAGGGCACGATCTACCCGGACGTGATCGAGTCGGCCGGCAGCAAGACCGGCAAGGCGCACGTGATCAAGAGCCACCACAACGTGGGCGGCCTGCCGGAGGACATGAAGCTCAAGCTGGTGGAGCCGCTGCGCGAGTTGTTCAAGGACGAGGTGCGCCGCCTGGGCGTCGAGCTCGGCTTGCCGCGCGAAATGGTCTATCGCCACCCGTTCCCGGGCCCGGGCCTGGGTGTGCGCATCCTGGGCGAGGTGAAGCCGGAATACGCTGAGCTGCTGGCCAAGGCCGACCACATCTTCATCGACGAACTGCGCAAGGCTGACCTGTACGACAAGACCAGCCAGGCGTTCGCGGTGTTCCTGCCGGTCAAGTCGGTGGGTGTGGTGGGAGACGCACGCGCCTACGAGTGGGTGATCGCACTGCGTGCGGTGGAAACCATCGACTTCATGACCGCGCACTGGGCGCACCTGCCGTACGAGTTCCTGGGCACGGTGTCCAACCGCATCATCAACGAGCTGCGCGGTGTGTCGCGCGTGGTCTACGACATCAGCGGCAAGCCGCCGGCGACGATCGAGTGGGAGTAGTCGGCCTGCTTGCGAGCCACTGGCTCGCAGGCCGACTACTGCCCGGCCATGGATGGCCGGGCCGGACGATCTGAAGATAAGTGCGCCGCGCCATAGATGGCAGAAGCAACACCGAACGCAGCGAGGCAGCGCGTGACTGACCCGGATTCAACGATTGTCATCGACGAGCGCTGGATGCGTCACGCGCTGTCCTTGGGCGAGCGCGCGGTGCAGCAAGACAACGAAATTCCCGTCGGGGCCGTGCTGGTGTCCGCCGATGGCGAGGTGCTGGGCGAGGGCTGGAACCGCAACATCACCGAGCAGGACCCCACGGCCCATGCCGAAATTGTCGCGATGCGGCAGGCAGGCAAGCGACTTGGGAACCATCGCCTGTTGGGGGCCACGCTTTACGTGACGCTGGAGCCCTGCGCCATGTGCGCAATGGCGATGATCCACGCGCGCATCGCGCGGGTCGTGTTCGGTGCATCGGATCCCAAGACGGGCGCTGCAGGAAGTGTCTTCGACTTGCTGGGCGATCCCCGGCACAACCACCAGGTCGAGGTTACGGGTGGTGTCCTGGCGGCTGAAGCCGGCACGCGCCTGACCAATTACTTCCGTGCCAAGCGCGGGCGGCCGCTGGTCTGATCAGAACTTGGGACGTCCGTGTGCGGAATGCGCGGGTCTCCGATTACAGGTGCATGTGCCATGCATGCGCACCGGCAAGGGGTTCATCCCCGTGCTCTTTAAATGCGCCGACGCGCCAATTCCTGGTCGAGCTCTTCGTCAAAACTGGTGACCGCCAGGCTGACCTCGCGCCACATCATGACGCTGGCGACCAACAGGCACAGGACGCCTACGACGGCCAACGCGGTGGGTACGGCGCCGAGCTTGAAGTCGAACAGCGTATCGGCTGCCAGCCCGAGGCTCGTGCCCACGAACGCCCCCAGCGCCAGATACAGCATCTGGCAGGTGCGCAGCACCAGGTGGGCGCGGATGCGGTGGCGGCGGATCTGCCGGTCGCGTTGTTCACGGTCCGGCGCATCGTCCTTCCACTCCTTGATCAGCGCACGCAGCCGGTCGACGACGCGCGCCAGGCGCGTATTGGCGGAGATCAGCAGCGAGCCAGTCGCGGCCATCAACAGGGCCGGGGCCAGCATCGCGGTCAGGATGGCGTGTTCGCCGAGCATCGACAGGTCCAAGGATTGCTCCGTGGGTGCAAGGGACAGTGCGATATCATGCGCCGTCCCATCACGTATCGCGAGCACACGTGGCCACATCACCCAACGAACACCGACTGATCTGGATCGACCTGGAGATGACGGGGCTGGATACCGATCGTGATTCCATCATCGAGATCGCGACGGTGGTGACCGATGGTGACCTCAACGTACTGGCGGAGGGCCCGGTCTTCGCCATTGCCCATCCGGTGGAACGGCTGGAAGCCATGGACGATTGGAACCGCAACCAGCACGGCAAGTCGGGTCTCTGGCAGCGAGTAGTGGAGCAGGGCGTCCCAATGGAAGAGGCTGAGGCGCAAACGCTGGCCTTCCTGTCGCAGTGGGTGCCGGCCAAGGCCTCACCGATCTGTGGCAACTCCATCTGCCAGGATCGGCGATTCCTGTACCGCTGCATGCCGAAGCTGGAGCAGTACTTCCACTACCGCAACCTCGACGTCAGCACGGTCAAGGAACTTGCGCGGCGCTGGGCACCTTCGGTGTTGGCAAGCGTGCAGAAGGCCGGCAAGCACACCGCGTTGGCCGACATCCATGACTCGATCGCCGAACTGCGGCACTACCGCGCCGCGATGGGGCGGTTGGGCGGTAACGCGGGCTGATCAGCCCTTCTTGGGCAGGTCGCCGTCGTCGGCTACGGAGCGGGCCAACAACTCCGCCAGCGGGCGGCCGTCGGCATCGTGGTGGTACACGTGCAGGTCGCGCTGGGGGTAGGGGATGTTCAGGCCCTTGCCGATGATCCGGTCACGCACGCCCTCGGTCAGGTCGCTGCGTACCCGGACCATGTCCTCGGTGGGCACCCATGCGCGCAGTTCGAGGTCCACGCTGCTCTCGGACAGATTCATCACCAGCACTTCGGGCTTGGGCTCCCGAAGCACCTTGGGATGGTCTTCGGCCAGCGCAAGTAATGCCTCGCGTGCGACGCGCAGGTCGTCCTCGTAACCCACGCCTACTTTGATATCGACGCGGCGCTTGGTGTTGGCCGTGAAGTTGATGATCGGCGCGGTGGTGATCAGGCTGTTGGGGACGATGACACTGCGATTGTCGACTGTGCGCATCCGGGTCTGGAAGACGCGCACCTGTTCGACGGTGCCCTCGATGCCCGCCGCCTGCACCATGTCACCCACATGGAACGGACGCTGCACGATCAGCATCACGCCCGAGGCGATGTTGGACAACGAATCCTTGAGTGCCAGGCCGATGGCAAGGCCGGCCGCGCCCAGCACCGCCATGACCGACGTGGTGGGCACGCCCAGTGACTGCAGGGCCGCGACGACCACGACGACGATCATCGCCGCGTAGGCGATGTTGCGTAGGAAGCCACGCAGGGTGGCTTCCATGTTGGCGCGTTCGAAGGCGCGGTCGAGGCCCTTGGACAGTCGCTTCGCCAGCCAGATCCCCAGCAGCAGGATCAGCACGGCGCCCAGCAGCTTCAGGCCCCAGCGCTCGGCCTCGGCCAGGAAGTTGATGCCTTCCAGCTTCTGCAGCGACTTCTGTACCTCGGCCTCCAACGCCATCCGCTCAGCCGCCGTTCTTGGCCTTGGCCAAGCGCAGCCAGGTGTCGACCACGGTGTCCGGGTTCAGCGACACCGACTCGATGCCCTGTTCCATCAGCCACTGCGCCAGGTCCGGGTGGTCGCTCGGGCCCTGACCGCAGATGCCGATGTACTTGCCCTTGGCCTTGGCGGCCGAGATGGCCATCGACAGCATCTTCTTGACCGCCGGGTCGCGCTCGTCGAACAGCTTGGCGACGATGCCCGAGTCGCGGTCCAGGCCCAGGGTCAGCTGGGTCAGGTCGTTGGAACCGATGGAGAAGCCGTCGAAGATCTCGAGGAACTCGTCCGCCAGCAGAGCGTTGGACGGCACTTCGCACATCATGATGACCTTCAGGCCGCCTTCGCCCTTCTTCAGGCCGTTGGCTTCCAGCACCTCGATGACCTTGCGGCCTTCGTCCAACGTGCGCACGAACGGGATCATGACCCAACAGTTGGTCAGGCCCATCTGCTCGCGCACCTTCTTGACCGCGCGGCATTCCAGCGCGAAGCAGTCGGCAAAGGACGGATCGACGTAGCGGCTGGCGCCGCGGAAGCCGATCATCGGGTTCTCTTCATGCGGCTCGTAGCGGTTGCCACCGATGAGGTTGGCGTATTCGTTGGACTTGAAGTCCGACAGGCGCACGATCACCGGGTTGGGCGCGAACGAGGCGGTGATGGTGGCGATGCCTTCTGCCAGGCGGTCGACGTAGAAGTCGACCGGGTTGCCGTAGCCGGCGATGCGCTCGTTGATCTTCGCCTTGGTCTCGGCGTCCTGCTGGTCGAACTCGAGCAGCGCCTTGGGGTGCAGGCCGATGTGGCTGGCGATGATCATTTCCAGGCGCGCCAGGCCCACGCCCGCGTTGGGCAGCATTGCGAAGTCGAAGGCGCGCTCGGGGTTGGCGACGTTCATCATCACCTTCAGCGGTGCTTCCGGCATGCTCTCCAGGTCGGTGACGAAACGCTCGTAGGGCAGGGTGCCGGCGTAGATGAAGCCGGTGTCGCCCTCGGCGCAGCTGACGGTGATCGGCTGGCCATCGACAATCGTGTCCAGCGCGTTGCCGGTGCCGACAACGGCCGGGACGCCCAACTCGCGGGCGATGATGGCGGCGTGGCAGGTGCGACCACCGCGGTTGGTGACGATGGCGGCGGAGCGCTTCATCACCGGCTCCCAGTCGGGGTCGGTCATGTCGGCGACCAGCACGTCGCCGGGCTGCACGCGGTTCATGTCGGCCAGCGAGCGCACCACGCGCGCGACGCCGGTGCCAATCTTGTGGCCGATGGCGCGGCCTTCGCACACCACCTCACCGCGCTGGCCGAGCTGGTAGCGCTCGATCTGCGTGGCGTGGGCGCGCGACTTCACCGTCTCCGGGCGGGCCTGCACGATGAACAGCTTGCCGCTGACACCGTCCTTCGCCCACTCGACGTCCATCGGACGGCCGTAGTGCTGTTCGATAACCAGCGCCTGCTTGGCCAGTTCTTGCACGTCCTCGTCGGAGATGGAGAAGCTGTTGCGCAGTTCGGCCGGGGTGTCCTCGATCTTGACGCGCTCGCCGGGCTTGTCCGAATAGACCATGCGCAGCTGCTTGGCGCCGATGGAGCGGCGCAGGATGGCGTGCTTGCCCTGCTGCAGGGTGGGCTTGTAGACGTAGAACTCGTCGGGGTTGACCGCGCCCTGCACGACCATTTCGCCCAGGCCAAAGCTCGAGGTTACGAACACCACGTCGCGGAAGCCGGACTCGGTGTCCAGAGTGAACAGCACGCCCGAGGCGCCCACGTTGGAGCGGACCATCAGCTGCACGCCGGCGGACAGGAACACGTCCTCGTGCTTGAAGCCGTGGTGCACGCGGTAGGCGATAGCGCGGTCGTTGTACAGGCTGGCGAAGACTTCCTTGACCTTGTGCACGACGTCGTCGGCGCCGGTCACGTTGAGGAAGGTTTCCTGCTGGCCGGCGAATGAGGCGTCCGGCAGGTCTTCGGCGGTGGCCGAGGAGCGCACGGCAACGGCGACATCACCACCGCCATTCTCGGCGCACAGCTGCACGTAGGCCTTGCGGATGTCGGCATCCAGGTCCGGCTGCAGCGGGGCGTCGATCACCCAGCCGCGGATCTCGCCGCCGGCAGCGGTCAGCGCGGGGACGTCTTCGACGTCCAGCGTGGCCAGCTTGTCGTAGATGCGCTGGTGCAGGTTGTTGTGGGCGATGAAGGCCTTGAAGGCCTCTGCCGTGGTCGCGAAGCCGCCCGGGACCGAGACGCCGAGGTTGGCCAGGTTGCCGATCATCTCGCCGAGCGAGGAGTTCTTGCCGCCGACGCGGGCAAGGTCGGACAGGCGCAGCTCGTGCAGCCAGAGGATGTTCTCGTTCAAACGGGCGATCTCCGTGGGGGCGGCGCGACCGGGTGCGTCCGGGCGCACTACAGAAGCTAATATGATCGCAGGGGCGCCGGACCCGTACAAGGTTGATCTGGCGGGCCTTTTCATATTGACACGGCCATTGGGGCCTACTTTGGTTGGAGTAGCAGATGCCAGGCACACGGCCGGTTTTCTATGTTTCTGACGGTACGGGCATCACGGCGGAGACCATCGGCCACAGCCTTTTGACCCAGTTCACCAACACCCGGTTCGAGAGCACCCGCATTTCGTACGTGGACAGCGTGGAACGGGCGGAAATGGCCGCTGCGCGGATCCGGGCGGCGGCGCTGACCCACGGGACCCGGCCCATCGTGATCAATTCCTGCATGGACACGACGGTCAGTGCGGCCTTGGCGGAGAGCGGGGCACTGATGCTGGACGTGTTCGAGCCGTTCATCGGGCCGCTGGAGCGCGAACTGGGCGAGACGCGCGAGCACCGCATCGGCCAGGCCCATGCCATCGTGGACTTTGACCAGTACCACCGCCGCATCAATGCGATGAACTTCGCGTTGACCCACGACGACGGCATGTCTGTCAATTATGACGGCGCGGACGTGATCCTGGTCGCGGTTTCCCGGGCAGGCAAGACGCCCACCTGCGTCTATCTGGCGCTGCAGTACGGTGTGCGCGCGGCCAACTACCCGCTGACCGAGGAAGACCTGGAGCACGACAACCTGCCGGCGCACCTGAAGGCGCACCGGCGCAAGCTGTTCGGCCTGAGCATCGATCCCATTCGACTGCAGCAGATCCGCCAGGAGCGCCGGCCGAACTCGCGCTACGCGCAGTTGGACACCTGCAAGCGGGAAGTGGCGGCGGCGGAGAAGATGTTCCGCGCGGAGCGCATCCCCACGCTCAGTACGACCAACGCCTCGATCGAGGAAATCGCCAGCAAGGTGATGACCACCTTGGGCATCTCGCGCGTGATGTTCTGAGGTGCCGGGGGCAGGGGGGAAAACCCTGCACGTGCCTTCCCAAACGTAGGCTTGATGGACGTGCGCGTCAACGCTGCCGTCGCGGCAGATGGCCGTGTAGGATCGAGCCCATGAATGCAGTGCTTGCCCGCCGCCATACGCGTTTCCCCCGGCTGAGCCGCCTCGGCTGGCTGATGGGCCTGTATGGCGAAAACCACGCCAAGCTGGCCAGTCTGTTTGACGTGCGGGCGCTGGCGTGCGGGCACTACGTGTCCATGGCCGGGGACGGCCTGGAGCTGCACATCGAGGTGATGGAGCAACACCGGTACACGACCGAGCTGCGCCTGTCCTACGCCATGCTGGACCCGGTGACGGGCGAGCCGGATCCGTCGGCGTTTGTGCGCGTGTATCACGATGCGAAGCAGTTGGAGGTCACCCACTGTTACGTGGGGCGCCGCTGGCAGGACGCGATCGGCATGAATCCGGCGCCGGATGCGGTGTTTGGCTACCGATTCCGCATCAATACGTTCATCGGAAAGTGGCTGGATTACCTGTCTGCGCAGGGCCATGGCATGGCGACGCTGCAGGAGTTGCGGCCTGCCGTCATCGAACATTCAAAATCCGCTTGACGGACTGCGGAACGCACCCTAAAGTAGCGGTCTTTCCAGCCCTGTGGGGCCATAGCTCAGCTGGGAGAGCGCCTGCATGGCATGCAGGAGGTCGGCGGTTCGATCCCGCCTGGCTCCACCACTGGTTGCTGGAAATAGCTGTAAAAACAGGCCAAAGCTGTACTCCGCGTCCCCATCGTCTAGAGGCCTAGGACATTACCCTTTCACGGTAGCGACCGGGGTTCGAATCCCCGTGGGGACGCCACTATTCTTCAAGCAGGGCTGCCGAAAGGTGGCCCTGCTTGTTTATGAAACACCCAGAAAACTTCGTGAAAATTTTCTTTGACGAAGTGGAAATGGCTCGATATGATGCGCGCCTTTCCAGCCTCGTGGGGCCATAGCTCAGCTGGGAGAGCGCCTGCATGGCATGCAGGAGGTCGGCGGTTCGATCCCGCCTGGCTCCACCACTCTTCGGACATCGACGTAGTCGGTTTCCACGACGTCCCCATCGTCTAGAGGCCTAGGACATTACCCTTTCACGGTAGCGACCGGGGTTCGAATCCCCGTGGGGACGCCAACTAAAAAGCCTGAGAAATCAGGAACATACGACGAGGCCCGCGAAAGCGGGCCTTTTCGTTTTCTGGACTTCGGAAACGGTTCGGATTCCCCCGGCTCCCCTGCGCGGCGGCTCCGGGAAGAGTGCCGGGGCGACCGGCGAGGCCGGGACGCGCGGAAGTGCGCGAGGGGCGCGGACGGCGCTAGGGATGGCGAAGGCGACCAGCGCGACGACGCTACATCGTCTCGGCAGATTCGGACTCGTCTTCCAACAGGTCGCGGCCTTCGAACATCGCGTTGATGAACGCCATCGGGCGCTGGAAGTGGAAGAGGCATCTAACAAAGATGCCAGCTGCCGGAAAGACCACCTTCCCGTCGCGTTCTAGAACAATAGGCTGCCCCTGAAAGCGAATGGCGTCTTGCCCCCAACCGTTCGTGATCTTCCGTTCGTGCTTGTTCTTCGGGGGGCGCACTGTGATGCCAGTCCTCTCGCATTCCGCAATAAGGGCGGGAATCGAGATGCCCATGCATACGTGGAGACGACCGAACAGCAAGTCCATGATGCGTTCGGGCGTCATCAGCAGGCACGGTAGTGGCAGCGCAAGCGGCTCCACAACACAGTCAATCATCCGAGCTACAGGTGTCTGCTCGCCACCTGAAAACTCCCTCAACCAAAGCCAGAACATGGTCGAGGACATCGGGAAATACTGCTTTGAGTACGCGCCAAGGAAAAGGCAGTTATCCACCATGTTGATCGCCCAGCCTTTCTCCATTGCCTGATCGCAGACAGTGTTGAACTCTTCATCCCACTCATCAATGGGGACGAAGGCTTCTCGGATGAAAACTTCCTTAGACGTGTCGGGGTCGCGAGTCTTCTTGTCACTGAGGGCTTCAGTCACGAATTGCATTCGATCAAGCTGCCTGGCCATCCGATCAAACTGCTTTGCGGTTTGTGGCGACTCGTCCTGTAGAGCACGTTCCTTGAACTGCTCGCAGCCGGATTGCTTGTAAAACATGACCTTGCGCTGAAGTTCTGCGTTCTTCCTGCCTTCTTTAACCTCGGCAATGGTCATCCTTCTCGCAAGAGAATCGAAAATCAGCATGTCCCCAACCTGCACGAAGCTAGTGAGGTCAGTGATGAGCGGGATGCAACTTGGATCTTGCTGCCGCAGTTGGTTTGCAACACGAACTACCGAATCAAGGTTGGAGTGCTTCAAGTTCGGTTGGCGATTTTCCTTGAACAGCCGCCGCGCATAACAAAGCTGCTTCTGGATCATCGTCCATGCAATCGTGTCCATTCCCATGCGGTAAAGGGCTTCTTCGCCTGGCACAAGTGGCTCATCACTATTGAGTCGCGCCAAGAATCGCTCTTGCGCGTTCCACCAGCCCTGATGAGCTAGCCGATAGAACTCCGCGCGATACGCTTCATCCTCCTTGAAGCGTTTGGTGTCCACTGGCCACATTGAACGGCTGCCGCAGCACACCTCGTCAAAGAGCTGCTCTGCGATGGGCTCCAAGTGCGCAGGCATTGCCATCGGCCCGAGGCGGCGTATGCGCTTTGTATCGTCTTCTGTGAGTTTGATGTCGTCGCTGTTGGTCATTGACGGAAAGCACGTCGCATGGCTGTGGAATGGATACCCTCATCTTCCTCCGCCCGGCAATGGGAATTTGCCGCCCTTACCACCGCTGCTTCACCAGCTTCACCTGCGCGCCGCCAGTTCCTGCCGCAATCACCCGTAGCGGATGGCGTCGGCTCCGTGGTCCGGGCCGGTCATGTCCACGTCCTCAATATGCTTCGGGTCGCGGGCCAGCATCGGCACCCTGTCCCAGAAGTACCGGCACCGCCGCGCCACACACAGGCCGGGGCGATCCGGGGACCTAGCATGGGCCAGCAAGTGGCGCATCCGGTTCCACCTGCTCACACGGTCAGCCTTCCGGGCCGGTTCGAAGTACACGCCCTCTAGGTTGGACTCGTCTGCGATGGACACGGCAGTGTGGCCGCCGCGCGCAAAGATCGCGTCATCCGCCACCCCATGCGGCATGACGCCCAAGCGCCGGCACATGCCCTTGATGGCGTCGGAGAGCTGTGGCACGGTCCAGCCCGTCCCTATGTTGAGGTTGCCGGGGCGATGGGTCGCCAGCTCGTTCAGCGCCAGGAGGCTGTCGGACGGACGCTAGTGTCGCTTTGGCTCGAATCCCCGTGGGGACGCCAACTTCAAGATACGAACAAGGCCCGGGAAACCGGGCCTTGTTTCGTTATGGCTCTTCGTTGCGGAGCAAGAGGCTTGTTGCTGCGCAACGATCGGCCGCCGGAGTCCGGCGGCCGATCTTGGTTTACATCAGAAGCTGTAACGCACCTGCAGCTGGGCCACGTCCAGGTCGATGTCCTCGACCTCGAAGCGGTTGTACTCACCGCGCAGCGAGACGGCATCGTTGATCTTGTACTGCGCGCCCAGGCCGTAGGTCGGGTCGGTGCCGTTGTCGTCGGCGGTGTTGGTCAGCGCGGGCAGTTCGGTGTCGAGGTTCCAGCGGCTGAAGCCGGCCTTGGCGTACGCCGAGAACTTGTCGGTGATCGGCACGATGCCCACGGCAGTCAGCGAGACCGCGTCGGCCTCCAACTCGCTGCCAGCCGCTTCGGGCTCGATCTTGCCGAAGTCGGTGTAGGCGCCTTCCAGCGCGATGTAGCGGTTGAACTGGTAGCCGCCGAACACCGAGAACGTGGTGTCTTCGTCGTCGTAGCCGCGCTCGTCGACGAACGACTGGCCGACGCCGGCGCCGGCGTAGAAACCGCTGTCATCGGCTGCGCTGGCAGCGAAGGCGCTGGTGCTGGCGAGTACGGCGAGGAGGGTGGCGCTCAGGACCTTGTTCTTGCTCATTTCTCTGTCTCCTGACACAGCCCGGCGAAATGGGGGGGGGGGAGCCGGTGCTGGGCGGCAGGCTGGGCGGGATGCCGAGGCCGCTGCCGCTGTGGAGACATGATGGGCGTCCTGCTAGAAAAGTTGATCCCGTAGTGCGTGAATCATTGTTCCGCAAATGCAACACTTATCCCCTTGAAACAACTGCTCTCGTCCGGGGGGCCAGTGCTCAATGGGGGAGCGCTGCTGTCAGATGCTCCTGCTCCAGTATCAGCGGCCTCTGTTCAAGCGCCGTAGCCACGCCCTCCCAGCCGGCGCGACGGGCGTGGTACTGCATGGCGCGGACCGTGCTTGTGCTGGGCGGATCAGGTGGCAATTCCGATACGTCGTCAGGCGACATGCGCCACGGCTGCAACTGGCGATCAGCAGCGCGGGCGGAGTCGGCCAATAGGGCAGCGATGCGATACCCGCCCACGTCGATGTCACCCCAGTGGTACACGACCGCGTTGGCAGGAAGGGCATCAAGTGCGAGTGCGTACAACTGGCGCAGCGCTGGTGAAGGCATGCCGGCGGTCCACAACAGCAGCCCCGGCTGCTCGCCCAGTTGCAGGGCGGCTTCGTGGAAGCTTGTGAGGTTCTCGATGGTCAGTAGCCAACGCGCGTCGGTGGTGATCTGGGTGGCGGCACCGGGAGGCAGTCCAATCCAGGGGTGGCAAGCGGCCAGCCAGTCGCCCTCGACGGCAATGCGTGCGCGGCCGGCGAGCAGTAGCGGCTGTGGCATCGGTCGGAGACCCAGCGCCGACCAGATGTCGCGGTCCTCCAGGCCGGTGGCGGTGGTTTCACCGAAGTGCAGTACCTCCAGCCAGCGGGTGAGTTGTTGCAGGCGCTTGCTGTCGCCGAACAGGCGGCGGCTTTCCTTGCGCAGTAGGCGATCGGGGCCGGCGGGTGCGCGCAGGTCAAGCACCGCCTTTGCCGCGTCTGCGAGGTCTGCGGCAGCCAACGGGCCAGAGCCCCGCACGCTTCGGCCCCGTTGCCAGAGGGCCAGGACCTCCTCCAGGGAGGGAAAGCTGGGGAGCAGGTGCGCCAGTGTCTGCCGTGCGGCTGCGACATGCTGGCCCAGCAACGCGATGTCGAGGTGGCCGGCGAGGCTATCAAGGCTGGCAACGCGCAACTGCAGGAGTCGTGCCTCCGCATCGCCGGGACGCTCGCGCTTGACGGTAATCGCGCCGGCGCGCTCGGCCAGCGCGATGCGGGCGTGGAACGCTTCCCGTGCGGCGTGGCTGGGCAACCCACCGTACTCGCGGGCGTCGCGGCCCGTGAAGGTCAAGGGCACGGTTTCGTCGCGGCCGGCGGTGCGGGCGCGCTCACCCTTATGCAGCAGCCGCTGCAGCACCTCGACGGCGGCAGCGCTGCCGTCGCTGCTCACGCGCTGGCCGCCTGTTCGGCACGGATGCGGGCGGCCTCGCGTTCAAGCAGTTCGGGATGTATGGCGAACTGGTCGCTTTCCAGCAACTCACGGCCGGGTTCGCGCACGCGTACCTGTTCCACCTGCAGCATGGGACCGTCACGGAACAGCTCGATGTAGCTGTCCAGCACGCCCGTGAGCGTGCCCTGCGCGGTGTCCGGCGCGGCCAGCACCAGCTGCAGGCCCAGCGAGCGCAGGTAGTGGGTGGTGGCGCGGGCGTTCTGCGCGTCGATCTTGTCGCCGAACTCATCGAGCATGATCACGCCGATGCCGCCCTGCTGGCCTTCGGCCTTGCCGTAGGCGGCGGCCAGCGCGGCGCCTGCGATGACGTACAGCGGGGCGCGGTGCTCGCCGCCCGAGCCGGAGCGCATGCGCTCGCTAAGCGTGCCGATGACGCGGTCTTCCTGGCGGATGTCCACTTCGAAGTGGAAAAAGCGGCGGTAATCGTCCAGCGGCGAGGGCTTGGCAGGACCGGCTTGGTCTTCGATCAGCTCGCGGAAGGCGGTGGGTACCTGGCCGGCGCTGCCGAACAGGTTGTCGCTTTCACCGACTTCGGCGGCGCGCTTGATGAAGGCATGCAGTTCGCGCAGTTCGGGCAGGACTTCGAAGCGGAAGCGGTAGCGCTCGTTGTTGGAGAACGCGGGGCTCCGCGACAAGGTGCGGTTGAGGGTGTCGACCTGATGGCGCAGGCGGGTGAAGTTGTCGTACAGCGCCGAGGCGACGTTGGAGCGGAAGGTGCTGACGGCGGTGTTGTAGGCGTCTTCGGCCGCAGCCTGGTGCTGGACCAGCTCGCTGTTGAGCAGGTGGTCGATGTCCTTGCGCAGCAGCTTGCCAGCGGCGCGCCAGTCCTGCGGTTCCAGGTCGATGGGGATGCCATGGTCGTGGCCGTACTGGCTCAGGCCGCGCCACGCCTCGGGTAGCAGGTTGGCCAGTTCCTGGTCGGCGCCCTGGGCGCGCTTGGCGCACAGGATCAGGCGCTCGACCAGGTCGGGCTGCTTCTCGTCCAGTTCGTCGCGGTGGCGTTCGACGAGGTTGGGATCCACGTCGGGGTCGGCGAAGGCGTCGATGGCGGCGCGGGCGATCGCGTCGGTCTGGGCGTTGAGTTCGTCCAGGGCGGTGAGAGCGCGCTTGGCGGCCTCCTCGGTGCGGGTGACGGCGCGCAGCTGGTCTTCAAGTTGCTGGCGCAGGCTGTCCACGCGCAGGCGGCAGGCCTCCGCGTGTTCGGTCAGGCGCAGCAGGTCGGGGTTGGCGAACGCGGCCTGGCTGTCGCGCAGGCGGTCGAGCCGGTCGATGGCTTCGCGGTGCTCCAGCAGGCGCGTGTGCACGGAAGCGGCGACGTCGTCCGCGTTGCCCAGGCGGGCCATGGCGGCGGCGCAGTCGGCCGCGGGGCGTGCCTGGCGCTGCAGGCGCTCGTGCTCGGCGATGGCGGCTTCGAGGTCGCCGCGCAGCAGGCGCTGGC
Source organism: Lysobacter olei (assembly GCF_054777355.1). Classification (NCBI taxonomy): domain Bacteria; kingdom Pseudomonadati; phylum Pseudomonadota; class Gammaproteobacteria; order Lysobacterales; family Lysobacteraceae; genus Lysobacter; species Lysobacter olei. Next base: position 269,382 of record NZ_BAAHAT010000005.1, read on the forward strand.
GTTCGCGGTCGTTGGCGGCGCCGATGCGCAACTCACCCGCAGCGGACAGGCGCAGGCGCTCGACGCCGCCGCCCTTGGCGAGCAGGCCGTCGCGCGAGAGGGCGTGGCGGCTCTGCACGACTTCGGCATCGGTGTCGACGCGGCGCACGTCGCCCAGCTGGCGGCGCAGGTAGGCGACGGCATCGGCATCGTCGCCGTCGAGCAGGGCGGCCACGAGGCCGTCCGCCGGGGTGCCGGCGGCGTTGCGGCGGGCGTGGCTGGCGAGCGCGAGCTTGGCGCCGTAGACCGCGCGGCTGCCGTGCAGGCCGCGCACGAGGCGTACGGCGCGCTCCTCGTGCTCGGGTGGTACCAGCAGGGCTTCGACGTGGGTGCGCAGGTAGGCCTCGATGGCGGGCTGCCAGTCGCGGTCGGTGACGCGCACGAGGTCGCACACGGGGCGGGCGGGGATGCCCTCGTCCTGCAGGTAGTTGAGCAGGCGCAGCACGTCGGGGCGCAGTTCGGCCTTGCCGGCGCCGAGGCGCTCCAGGTTGGCGCGCAGCGACTTCACCCGGTCGTGGGCGGCATCGACGGCATTGTGCTGTTCGCGGTCGAAGGCGGCGACGGCGCGGACCACGGGTTCGGCCAGGCGTAGGGCTTCGTGCAGGCGCGCGTGCAGGGTGTCCGGGTCGTCGGGGATGGCGGCATCGCCGGGCAGGGCGGCGAGGCTTTCGTAGAGCGTTTGCCACGGCGCGGAGGCGCGCTGGAGCAGGCTGGCGTCTAGGTTGGGCAGTTGCAGCCGCGCCGCTGACTGCAGCAGGTCGCGGACCAGCACGGTGTCATGCAGGAGCGACTTCTTCAGGCGGGCCAGTTCCTCGCGGTCGCGGGTGGCCAGACCGTCGAAGCTGGATTGCTCGTTGTAGCCCTGCGTGCCCTGCAGGCGGGCCTTGGCATCGTCCCATTCGGCTTCGGCGGTGCGGAGGCCGCTGCGGGCACCTTCCAGCGCGCGTTGTGCCTGCTGCGACTGGTCGTTGGCCGTCTGCAGGGCCTGTTCGGCGGCATCCACCGCGTCGCCGTGGGCGTCACGACGGTATTCGGCGGCCAGCGCGCGGTAGCTGGCGCTCCGGGTGGCCAGCGCAGCGACCTTGCGGTACTGCGCGTCGACCGCCTCGGCCTCCTCGATGCGGCGGGCGACCTGTTCGATGCGCTCCTTGATCTGGCGGAAGCCGTCGAGCAGCGCACGGAAGCGGCCGATGTCGGTGGGCCGCTCTTCGGCGACCAGCGTGCGGACGAACAGGTCCACGTCATCGACGCGCTGCAGGTTGAGAGCGTTGCGGAAGGCCTTGCGCCACGCGCCGGCATCCAGGTGCGCGGTGGGCGACGGGCGCAGGCGGTGCAGCAGTTCCTTGACGAAACGGTCGCTGCTGGCGTGCAGGTCGGCGGCGGTGCCGTTGTCCTTGCAGCGGCGCGAGATCAGCTCGCGGAACTTGGCCCATTCCAGTGGCAATTCGTGGCCGTCGACCTGTTCCAGGTGGTCCTCAAGCGCTAGGTCGACGTGCGGAAGCAGGTAGAGGCCGTTCACGCGGTGGTCGGGTTCGTCGGCGGAAGCGCCGAGCGCGATGCCGGCGGTGAGCGGCTCACCCGTGGTTTCGTCGCGGAACACCAGGCTGATGTAGGTGGTGGCAGTGCGACGGGCGCGGCCGTCGTCGCCGGTGCGGTACACGCCGAGGCAGTAGTCGCGGATGGTGCGGGCGCGGTGGTTGCCGCCGGCCTGCGCGTTGAAGCGGATCTGGTTGCGGTCGCCGCCGAGGAGCACGATCTGCAGGGCGTCGAGCAGGGCGCTCTTGCCCGCGCCGTTGGGGGCGATCACGGCGGTGGTGCGGTCCAGTTCCAGGGTCTGGGCCTGGAACAGGAAGAACTGGACGAGGTGGACGCGCTCAAGCAGGAACATGCGTGTCTCCGTCGGTCAGGGTGTGCGCGGGCGCGACATCTGCAACTCCAGGACCGGTTGGAAGCGGGGATTCGCCGTCGGGGTCGATGTCGACTTCGCGACGGGAGTGGGCGTCAGTACCAATATCGCCTTCAAGCTGACCGTCTGTGTCGCCGTCGTCGTCCATGCCGTCATCGAGGTTGTGCTGGTCAAGACGCTGCAGCCATTGCGGCCCGATGATTTCGACAATGGCGGGGCGCACCACGATGCGGAACGGTTGCAGGTCGCCGGGCTCGCATTCCTCTTCGCGGCACAGCGCCCATCGGCGGGCGGTACGCAGCAGGTCGCGCAGCGCGCCGAGGTCGGGCATGGGGCGGCCGGTGAGGGCGGGCCAAGCTTCCTGCAGGTCGGGCAGCTCGACGGTCACTTCACCGTGTTCTTCCACTTCGCCGCGGCGCATGGCCTGGTCGTAGCGCTGGCGCAGCACCAGGGCGAGCAGGGTCTCGTTGAGCGAGGCCGCGACGCCTTCGGCATGCGCCGGCAGGGCGACGATGTAGCGGAAGTGCGCGTTGCGCTCCAGGCGGACGCCCAGCGGCTCCAGCGCGGAGGCGAAGTCGCCCAGCCAGGTTTCGACCAGGTGGTAGGCGTTGCGGGAGCGGCGGTCGCTGGCGTAGAGCACCTGTTCGGTGACCAGGCGGTAGGCGGCGCGTTCGAAGTCCTGCGGCGTGTAGGTGCCGCCGGACTGCTGGCTGAGGTGGGCCCAGGATCGTTTCATGCGGTGTGTCTCGTGCGGCGCAGGGTGAAGCGCGGCGTGTCGAGGTGGTGGTTGACCGTGCGCGCGCGGTGGTCGAGTTCAACGTCGAAGCCGCGCAGCATGCGTCGCAGGGGGTCGTCGCGGCGCAGGCCACCATTGCGGTGGCCGCGCAGCGCCATCGTTGTGAGCACCTGGTAGGCGCGCAGGTCGGCGATGCTGTCGATGGCCAACTCGTCGGAGGCGACGCGTTCGCGGCCGCCGAGGTGGCGATCGATGTAGCGCGCGAGGTCTTCGGGCAGCACCTGGCGCACGCGTTTCATCTGCCGCAGCAGGTGCATGCGGGCCAGTTGTTCGGGCGTGGGCGGGGTGGTGACGTTGGCCGTGCGCGGGATGGGGCGCGGGCGTGTACGCGGCGCGCGCAGGCGGCTCTCGTCCAGCAATGGGCCGGGGGCGACGGGCAGGCGCAGCGCGCTTTCGGGTGCGGCGAGGGCGCCGCGGCAGGCGCGCTGCAGCAGCACGTCGAAGCGGTCTGGGGCGCGCAGGCGGTAGTCGAGGAAGGCGAGAGCGCGGCGGTTGGCCTGGCGGATGTCCTCGTCCAGGCGCTCGAGGTATTCGGCGATGCGGTCCAGTTCGCGCAGGCGGCGCAGGCTGCGTTCCAGGCGCCACGCGGCGCGCTCGGCATCGTGGCCGGGCGTGCGTTCCTGGTACCAGTGCAGCAGTCGCTGGCGATGGTCGGAGTGCTCGATGTCGCGCACCAGCTCCAGCACGGCGGTGCGCCGGGCGAGCGGGTGGTCGGCGTTATGCAGCTGCGCGTAGTCGCCGATGAACAACTCGGTGACGTAGCGCTCGAACAGCTGCCGGGCGAACTGCGCGGTACTGCCGGCCTTGATCAACTCCGGCATGAGGTCGCGCACGCGCACGCTGATGGTGGCCACGTGCGACAGCAGGCCGCGGGTCTGGTCGGCGGCTTCGTCCAGCGCATCGCCGCCGGCGGCGTGTTCCACCACCTGGCGCAGCAGCAGTTCCACCGAGCGGATCTTCGCGCCCAGGAACGCAGGGCCGCGCTCGGCGAAATCCCACAGCGTGCCCAGCAGCAGGCCGACCGGTTGGGTCATGGTGGCCATCTCGCGCACCCCCACGCGCTCCTGGCGCAACCAGCCCGCGGCGCGCAGGCGCTCGTAGATGGCATTGGCGCGCACGGTCAGCGGCGTGTCGGGCGATTCGCCCTCGTCGTCTTCCCACGGGTCGTCGCTGAGCAGCCAGCGCTCGATGGCGCTGGTGAGCTCGCGGCGGGGGTAGCCGTCGCTGGGGGGTAACGGGGCGTCGGGGCCGAAATGCTCGGCGTAGAGGCGACCGAGGATGCTCCAGTAATGGAGCCGGTTGGGCGAAGCCAACGGGCCAAACAGGCCGTCGGGCAGATGGGCGAACAGTGCGGGCGTTGGGTCTGAGCCGCTCAATCCGGCCTTCCTCGGTACTTCGTGGAGCCAGAATCATATGCCAGCCGGGGTCCGTGACCGGCCTTCGACGAAAAAAACCGCAAAAAAACGCGTTTACCGCTTGGCGTCGCGCATTTGTTGCCCTACATTCGCAGGGCCAAGGGGTTACTGGCACCAAACAACCTTTTTTTCGAGTCCCATGGGGAACAAGATGGCAACGAAGAAGAAAGCTGCTGCTCCGAAGAAGGCTGCCGCCAAGAAGCCGGCTGCTGCAAAGAAGGCCGCTCCGAAGGCTGCGGCCAAGGCTGCACCGAAGGCACCGAAGTCGATCAAGGAAGTGCTGAGCAAGTCGCAGTTGGTCACCCACCTGTCCGAGGCGACTGGCGTTATCGCCAAGGACGTCCGTCAGATCCTGGGTTCGCTGGAAGAAGTCGTCGCGGCTTCGGTCAGCAAGAAGGGCGCGGGTGCGTTCACCCTGCCGGGCCTGCTGAAGATCACCGTGGTGAAGGTGCCGGCCAAGCCGAAGCGCAAGGGAATCAACCCGTTCACCAAGGAAGAGCAGTGGTTTGCCGCCAAGCCTGCCACCGTCAAGGTGAAGGTGCGTCCGCTGAAGAAGCTGAAGGACGCCGCGGCCTGATGACCGCTGGAAGGGGCCGGATTGCCGGTCCTTTCCGACACTGCGAAACGGCTGCTCCGCGAGGAGTGGCCGTTTTCGTTTCTGGTGGTGGGGCGGCGCGGGATGGGCAGGGGGCGCGTTGCGTCTGGCGTTGGCAATGCAGCCGGAGCGCTCAGTGGAAATCGCGCGAATGGCCCGTTGCCAGTGTGCCGAGCAAGTCGCTGGCGTTCTCCATGCGTTCGGCAATCAGGTGCTGCACGCCGTCCTGTCGTTCCAGCCGGCCTTCGACCACCAGCAGGCGTGATTCCAGCAGCGCACGGCGTTGGCGCTCGGCCACGTGTCGCCAGACGACCACGTTGATGGTGCCGTCCTCGTCTTCCAGTGACATGAAGGTGACGCCGCTGGCGGTCTGCGGGCGCTGGCGCAACGTGACCAGTCCTGCGGTACGCACCCGGCGGCCGTGGGGCAGGGTGTCGAGCTCGGAGGAGCGCTTGCAGCGTCGCCCGGTAAGCGCCTTGCGGATCATGGCCATCGGGTGGCGACCCAGCGTGGTGCCGGTGGTGGCGTAATCCAGCGTCAGGTCTTCGCCGGCGGTGGGCATGGGCAGGGCGATGGCATGCTCGGGTGTGGCGACGGTGTCGGCGAACAGCGGCAATTGCGGCTCCACGCCGGCAATGGCCCATCGGGCGCGATGGCGGTGGCCCGCCAGGGCCTTGAGTGCGCCCGCATCCGCCAGCAGGCTGCGATGACGTTCGTCCAGTGCGGCGCGGCGACACAGGTCATCCACGTCAGCGAAGGGGCGGCGTAGGCGCGCCGCATGCAGCTGGCGCGCCGCGCCTTCGGAGAATCCCTGCACCATGCGCAGGCCCAGACGAATCATGGGCGAGGGTCGGGGCGGAGCACTTTGCATCGCGCAAATGCCCGGAGGATCTGCCTGCAGGGTGGCGCGGAAGGTGGCGCCGTTGGACGCAGCCGACCCGCGATCCGGGAATTCCAGCGTGCAATCCCATTCGCTGTGACGCACGTCTACCGGCAGGACCTGGATGCGGTGGCGACGTGCGTCCTGCAGCAACTGGTCGGCGCTGTAGAAGCCCATCGGCAGGCTGTTGATCAGGCTGCAGGTGAAGGCGGCGGGCTCGTGGCATTTGAGCCAGCTGCTGGCATACGTGAGCAGGGCGAAACTGGCGGCGTGCGACTCGGGGAAGCCGTACTCGCCGAAGCCTTTTATCTGGCTGAAGATGTGCTCGGCGTATTCGCGGGTGAAGCCGTTGCGCAGCATGCCCTGAGTCAGCTTCTCGCGGTGCGGGTCCAGTCCGCCGCGCCGCTTCCAGGCGGCCATGTCGCGTCGCAGCTTGTCCGCCTCGCCACCGGTGTAGCCGGCGCCGACGATGGCCAGTTGCATGACCTGCTCCTGGAACAGCGGCACGCCCAACGTGCGCGCGAATACCTTCTCCAGCTTGGGCGGGTATTCGACGGGTTCCTCGCCCCGGCGGCGGCGCAGGTAAGGGTGCACCATGTCGCCCTGGATGGGGCCGGGGCGCACGATGGCGACCTCGATGACCAGATCGTAGAAACAGCGGGGCTTCAGGCGCGGCAGCATCGCCATCTGCGCACGCGATTCGATCTGGAACACGCCCACCGTGTCGGCGCGCGAGATCATCTCGTAGGTGGGTGTGTCTTCGGCGGGAATGCTGGCGAGGGTGTAGTCGCCGCGGCCGTGGTGGCGCAGCAGGTCCAGTGTCTTGCGGATGGCAGTGAGCATGCCCAGCGCAAGGCAGTCCACCTTCATCAGTTGCATCGTGTCGAGGTCGTTCTTGTCCCACTGGATGACGGTGCGGTCGTCCATGGCGGCGTTTTCCACCGGCACCAGCGTATGCAGCGGGTGTTCGGAGATGACGAAACCGCCGGGGTGCTGCGACAGGTGGCGGGGGAAATCGATCAACTCGGTGGTCAACGCGATGACTCGCTGCATCAGCGGGGAATCGGGGTCGAAGCCGCGTTCGCGCAGGTACTCCGGAATGGGGGCGCGGCCGCCCCAGCGGTCCATGGTGGCGGCCAGTTCGTTGACCTGGTCGGGCGGCAGGCCCAGCACCTTGGCCACGTCGCGGATGGCGCTGCGGCCACGGTAGCTGATGGCCACCGCGGTGAGGGCGGCGCGCTCGCGGCCGTAGCGCTGGAACACGTACTGCAGCACTTCCTCGCGGCGCTCGTGCTCGAAGTCGATGTCGATGTCCGGGGGCTCGTTGCGCTCCACCGAGATGAAGCGCTCGACCAGCATCTGCATGCGCACCGGGTCGATGGCGGTCACGCCCAACGCGTAGCAGACCACCGAGTTGGCGGCCGAGCCGCGGCCTTGGCAGAGGATGCCGCGGCTGCGGGCAAAGCGGACGATGTCGTGCACGGTGAGGAAGTAGGACTCGTACTTCAACTGTGCAATCAATGCCAACTCGCGGTCGATCTGGGCACGGGTCGCGGCATCGGTGCCCGTGGGCCAGCGGTCGCGCGAACCCTGCTCTACCAGGTGTCGCAGCCAGGTGGTGGCGGTGTGTCCGGCGGGGACCAGTTCGTGCGGGTATTCGTAGCTCAGCTGGTCCAGTTGGAAGGTGCAGCGTTCGGCGATACGCAGGGTCTCGTGCAGCAGCGCGGCGGGATAGGTGGCGGCCAGTGCCTCGCGCGTGCGCAGGTGGCGCTCGCCATTGGGGAACAGGTGGGCGCCGGCCTCCGCCAGCGTGCAACCGTGGCGGATGGCGGTGAGGGTGTCCTGCAAGGCACGGCGACGGCGCACGTGCATGTGAACGTCGCCGGTGGCTACGGCGGGCAGGCCGCCGTGCTGGGCCAGGGCGAGCAGGCGTTGCAACCGCGTGGCGTCATCGGGGCCGTGGTGCAGTTCCACCGCCAGCCAGGCACGGCCCGGGAAACGCTCATGGAGCCAGGAGGCGGTGGTGTTGGCAGTCTGGGCATCGGGCCCCATGGCGGTCGCGCCATTCCCCGTGTCCGGCGGGAGAGGCTGGGTGTGGCGGGGGGACTCCAAGGGCGGCAGGTCGGTTTCATCGGGCACCCACAGCGCCAACAGTCCCTCCATGCCGGGGCATTCGAAGTCCTCGCGCAGCAACCGGTATTCGCCTTTGGGCGCACGTCGGCGTGCGGCGGTGATCAGCCCGCACAATGCGATGTAGCCCGCGTGCGTGGCCACCAGCAGCACCAGCTTCGGCCCGCCTTCCACCCGCACCTCGCTGCCCACGATCAGGGGCAGGCCGGCCTCCTTCGCGGCCTCGAAGGCGCGGACGATGCCAGCCAGTGTGCATTCGTCGGTGATGGCGAGTGCGCGGTAGCCCTGTTCCTGCGCCCTTGCGAACAACTCCTTGGCCACCGATGCGCCGCGCTGGAAGCTGAAAGCAGACAGGCAATGCAGTTCGGCATACGCAGGCCAGGCTTGGGTCTCGAGTGCCTGCAGGGCGGGGCTGGACGCAAAGGCGCGGGGCGGTGGCAGCAGGTGCGTGATCATGCGAACCACCCGTGCAGCGTCCACGGCCCATGCGCGCCTGCCGGGCACCACGCCCACGCATGCTGGCCTTGGGCGGTTTCGACGAGGTAGTAATCGCGGCGTGCTTCGCCGTCGTCCCACCAGCCTGACTCGATGCGCTCGGGGCCGGCGAGCAGGCGCAGGCCGTCGTCGGGCAGCGGTTGCGGCAGGGGCAGCAACCAGCCCGGACGTGCGTGGTTGGGCGGTCGCGGGAAAGCGGATGTTTTCCTGGACGCAGGCCCGTCATTGTCCAGGCGGTGCCACGCCCGTTCGGGGCGATGGTCAGCCTGCACCGCCAGTCCATGCACGGCGCCATCGCCCAGCCGCGCACGCAGGCGCTCGCGCAACTGCAACCACGGCACCGCCTGTTGCGGTCGCGCATCGAACAGATCGCGACGCGCAGGCACGAACGGCGGCAGTTCGCGCGCCAGCAGGCGCAGGCCACGGACGGGCGCGGGTACGCGGGCCTGCTCCAGCCGGCCGCGGGCCAGTTCGAACAGCACGGTGGCTTCGCGTTCGGGGGCCAGCAGCCCGATGACGACTTCGCTGTCGGCGCGACGGTCATGTTCCAGTCGCAGCACGAAACGCTGCACGCCGCCGTCGCGGCCGGCAAGGAACGCGGCCAGGTCGGCGGTCAACCGGCGCAGGGGGAACAGCAGGGCCTGGCTGGATTCGACTTCCTGCTCCAGTTCGATGCGCGCATCGAAACGGTCAGGCGGGCGGTAATGGTGGAGGGGCGCTTCGCGCAGACCGCGCAGCGTGTCCAGCCAAGGCAGCAGGTCCTTGGGAAAGCGCCGCGCCAGGCCGTCGCGGGGCAGGACGAATACCTGTCGCAACTGGCGCAGCCCCATGCGTGAGAACGCGGTGGCCACGGCCGGGTCCAGACCGGCACGCTCGACGGGAATGCGGCCCAGCCCCGCCACTAGGTCGTCTTCGTCCAATGCCAGCCCGTCGCCCGCGTTGGCCAGCACGCGCGCCGCCTGCGGGTTGGGCGCCACGCTGATGCGGTGGCGGATGCCCAGCGCGCGCAGTTCCTCACGCAGGCGGGCTTCGAACCGCGACCAGGGGCCGAACAGATTCAGGCTGCCGCCCACTTCCAGCACGATGGCATGCGGCAGGTCGGTGCTGACCTGCGAGCTGAATCCGTAGGCCCAGGCGGCCAGCAGCTGGCGCAGGTGTTCGGTGGCCTCGGGGTCATGCTCGACGGTGGCAAAGCCCGTGCACAACGCCTGCGCCGCGGCCCAGCCCATGCCTGCGCGCAAACCCAGTGCCTTCGCCGCCGGGTTGACCGCATGCAGCACGCGACGTTGCGCAGGGCCCGTGACCAGCGCCAGCGGTTCGTGTGGCGCGGGGTGGCGACGGAGGACGCCATCCAGCGCCAGTTGCGGCAGCAGCAGACAAGCCCAGTGCATGTGCGCCCCGCATCAATGCGCCACGCGCAGGGGAATGGACTGCGTCGGCACGGCGCCGCCGCGGCACTTGAGCACGCGCACGCGGGCCGGTTCGCCTTCCCGCGAACGGCCTTCCAGCACCAGGCGCAGCGCGGCCGGCGAAGGGTTGCGTGCCGCCTCTGGGCCGCGAAAGGCGAAGCCTAGGCACTGTCCGGTTTCGGCGGCCACTTGCAGGCGGCGCAGGGCGCGGTCGTCGGCCTTCTCCGGCCAGCACAACACTGCCGCACACGCCGCCGAGCGCAGGCACTGCTCCGCGGCCCAGAGCGCATCACGGCCTTCGCACCGCACTACCTGCAGGTTGGGCAGGTGCACGCCCGCGGCTTGCCACGCGGGGGCGTAGGGCAGCCACGGTGGGGCCACCACCGCGATGACACGCCCGTCCGCCGTTTGCCACGTGGCTCGGGTGGCGCGTTGGCCCGCCTTCTTGTCCAGTGCATTGTTCGCCCCAGGGCCGGAGGCCGGATGGGCCGCTCCGTCAGTGGGTGCTGACAAGCGTGCCAGCGTGGGCCACAGCAACTGCAACTCGCCCATGCCCGGAGCAGGCAGCAGCAGTTCGGTCAATGCCGCCTCCGGCCAGCCGCCGGTAGGCAGGGCCGCATCCAGCGCGGCATGACCGGTAGGGCAGGTGGACGAGGCCGGCGCATGCGACTGCCCACGCCAGACGCGGCGCGCGTCCAGCAGGGCTTCCAAGGGCATCACGGTGCCCATGTTCACCCCTGGCGCACCAGACCGCAGTAGATGCCTTCAATGGCGAAGTCGGCGCCGGGCGGCACCTCGATGGGTCCGAAGTCCGGATTGCGCGGCAACAGGCGCAGGTGCCCGGTGCGCATCTCCAGCCGCTTGATGGTGATTTCGCCATCGATCCGCGCCACCACCACCTGGCCGTTGCGGGCTTCGCTGGTGCGGTGGACCGCCACCAGGTCGCCGTCGAAGATGCCGTCCTCGCGCATCGAGTCGCCCTTCACCCGCAGCAGGTAGTCAGGGGTAGGGGAGAACAGCACCCGATCGAGCAGGATCTCCGCGTCGCTGCCGATGTCCGCGCCGATGGGCAGGCCGGCCGCCACTTGGCCCAGTACCGGCAGGCGCAACTGCTCGGGGCGGGGCCGCCGCCGCGTCTTTCGCTCCACCAGCCGGATGCCGCGGGCCTGGCCAGGGACGCGCTCGATGACGCCCGCGTCTTCCAGTGCCTTGAGGTGGTAATTGGCCGATTTGTTCTGGCGGAAGCCGAACGCCGCGGCGATCTCCAGTTGGCTGGGCGGCACGCCCTCGGCCTCGATCCGCTGGCGGATGAAGTCGAGGATGGCGCGTTGGGTGTCGGTGAGGCTCATGTGACTAATATTAGTCATAAACGGGCGCGGCTGGGTGAACAGGAGGGCGGCGCAGCCAGCCTGCCGACAAGCGGTCTCAGGGATTGCGACGCGCCATGCGGCGCGGCCGCTCACCCGGTGTCAGTGCCCGTCTACCGCCACGCGCCCCAGCGCGGGATGGTCGGTGAAGAATCCGTCGATGCCGGCGGCCAGGTAAGCGCGAATCTCGGCGATTGAGCCGTCGCGATGGCAGGTGCCTGGATCGTGGCCCTGCCACAGCGCCGGGGGCAGGAAGTGGTTTTCAGGACGGAATGTGTAAGGCAGTACTTGAAGGCAGACGTCGTGCGCATCACGGACCAGCGATGTCGGCGTCCCCAATGCGCCATCGGGGGTCAGGGGAATGATGGCGCGCGCAGGTGGACCGATCGCGTGTGCATAACCGGCGACCGCGCGCAGGCCTTGCGGCGTCGTCATCTGTCGGTAGGTCAGGCGAAAACCGCCCTCGTCCCGCTGGTCGATGGGCCCCTCATCCGGCGCGCCCACCAATTGCAGCAGGCGGATATTGGGGCGTTCCCGCAGCCGGGCGCGCAGGTATCGCAGGTTGTCCACTTCGAATGACTGGACCATCACCGGCGCCGTGCGGGTGTAGGCGTGTGCCTGCAATCGCTCGAGCAGGCGATCCTCAAGGGCGAGGCCCAGTTGCTGGAAATGGGTCGGGTGCTTGAGTTCCGGGATCAGGCCGATGGTGCGCCCCAAGCGACCGGATTCGGTGGCGACCAGTTCGATCACTTCATCCAGCGTGGCAATCGGGAACTGGCCGTCATGGGCGGTGGACCGAAGTCCGGCAAGACGTTCGTGGACGCGCAGCGTCTTCAGTTCGGCGAGGGTGAAGTCTTCGGTAAACCACCCTTCGAGGGATTGGCCGTCGATAACCTGCTGCCGGCGGCGGTGCGCGAACTCGGCCCGCTGAGCTACATCGGTCGTGCTGCTGAGTTCGCTCTCATGTCGGGCGACGAGCACTCCATCACGCGTGGCCACCAAATCGGGCTCGATGAAATCCGCGCCGTCGGCGATGGCTTGGGCATACGCCGCCAACGTGTGCTCCGGACGCAAAGCGCTGGCGCCGCGGTGGGCGATCACGAGCGGGCGCAAGGCCAATGGCATTCGTTGATGGTCGCTCGTCGGTCGTGTCGTGCCGGCCTGGGTGCCGTGATTGTCCACATCGGTGGAACGTAACGTCATCCCTGCCTCCATTTGTTGCCAGTCGGTGTGCACCTAGACTGGATCCCATCATGCCAGCTTGCCACTGGCCCGCTTCCACGGAGAGCCTCCCCATGACTGCTGCGCCATCCCTGTTCGTATCGCATGGATCGCCGATGTTCGCGGTCGAGCCTGGCCAGTTGGGCCCGAGTCTGCGGGCCTTGGGTGCATCGCTGCAGGATGTGCGCGCTGTCCTGGTGGTGTCGCCGCATTGGCAGACCCGCGGCGTGCGGGTCATGACCAGTGCCCGGCCGGAGACGATCCACGATTTCGGCGGATTTCCCCAGGTGCTGTACACCCTGCGCTACGACGTGGAGGGCGCACCGGACGTGGCAATGGAGGCTGCCCGCCGCTTGGGCGATGCGGGCTTTGATGTCACGCTCGACGCGCAGCGCGGCCTGGACCATGGGGCGTGGGTGCCGCTGCGCCACCTGCGGCCGGAGGGTGACCTGCCGGTGTTCCAGGTATCGCTGCCACACGACATCGACGCGGCCGGTGCGCTGCGCTTGGGTGCTGCGCTGGCGCCATTGCGCCAGCAGGGCGTGTTGATCATCGGGTCCGGCAGCCTGACCCACAACCTGTACGAATTCCGCCAGCACATCCGCGATCCCGAGTACGCCCAGCAATTTGCCGACTGGGTGCAGGACGCGGTGGCTCGCCATGACGTGCAGGGACTGGTGGATTACCGCCAGCGCGCCCCGCATGCGCAACGGGCACATCCCACCGAAGAGCACTTCCTGCCGCTGCTGGTGGCCTTGGGCGCGCGCCAGCCCTCGGATGTCGCCCGCTTCATCGAGGGCGGCATGACTTATGAGGTGCTGTCGATGGATTCCTACCTCTGGGGCGACACCGCCGCCGCGTAGCCGTCACGCGGCATCGTTCGCTGCGATTCAGGATGTGCGCAGCCAATGCGATGGGGTTCGCAATTGCACACGCATTGCCCAACGCAATTGCACGGCCTGTGATCCTCATCCCAGACCGCTGCGTGCAACTGGCGTTTCATGGAACCCGAGAAAGAGGGGGACGACACCATGAGCACGCACAGACGCCCCAGTGGGGACCGCTTGGAGCGGGTATTACGCAGCGTGCTCGGGCTGGCATTGGCGGGGGCCGTGGTCTGGGCCTGGGTGAACAGCGGCCCGACGCATCCGTCAGGGCTGGGGGGCGGCTTCCTGCCCTGACCAGCCCGCGGTTTTCTACGTCTTAGGCGGCCGGGCTGCGCAGATCCTGCACGATTCGGCCGGTTTCGCGCAGCTCTTGTTCGTGGGCTTCATCGCGCCATGTTTCGGCCAGAGCGGCTGCATACCAGGACGCCATTGCTGGCAGGGCCAACAGCCGCGCCGCGTAGTCCAGTGACGTCTGCGACAGCGGCAAGGTGTACGTCTGGATGCGGAAGGCGACCGGCGCGAAGAACGCATCCACGGCCGTGAATTCCGCCCCCGCGAGGAACGGACCGCCAAAGCGCGCAAGGCCTTCGTTCCACAGCGCATCGATGCGCGCCAGGTCCGCCTGCGTGCCGGGCGTGATGGCGTCCAGTGCAACCCGAACTCCGCAATTCATGGTGCACTGCGTGCGCAGGTTGCGAAAGCCCGCATGCATTTCCGCCGCGGCGCATCGCGCCCACGCGCGCGCGACGTCGTCCTTCGGCCACACCGTGGGGTGACGCTCGGCCAGATACTCGGTGATGGCCAGCGAATCCCACATCGCACGCCCACTGTGCAGCAGACACGGCACCTGTCCGCTGGGCGAGAACGACCGGAACGGGTTGGGTGCACCCGGAGCGGCGAACGGCGTCAGCGACTCCTCGAACGGAATGCCCAGAACCTGCATCAGCACCCAGGGGCGCAACGACCAGGAGGAGTAGTTCTTGTTGGCGATATGCAAGCGATACATGACGTCGTCCCGGACGGTGAAAGGCGGCCAGTATGGCGTGACCAGAGAGGGTCAGGAACGTGGGTTTTGGATTGACCCATATTTGGAACAATTGGTGTTGTTCTGGGTGATTTATTCTGCATTGGTGCTCAACCAAACTGCCCTCCGTCCCGCGTGGCACGCGCCACGCCCCCCTTCGGAGGTTCGCGATGATTACCCTGCGCCCCGCCAACGAACGCGGCTACGCCAACCACGGCTGGCTGGATTCGTGGCACAGCTTTTCGTTTGCTGGCTACCACGACCCGCGCCACGTGCATTGGGGTCCGTTGCGCGTCATCAATGAGGACCGCGTGCAGGCCGGGCAGGGCTTCGGTACGCACCCGCACCAGGACATGGAGATCATCAGCTACGTACTCGATGGCGCGCTGGCCCACCGCGACTCCATAGGCAACGGCGCGACCATCGTGCCGGGCGAGGTGCAACGCATGAGCGCGGGCACCGGCGTGACCCATTCGGAGTACAACCACGACCAGGAAGGCACCACGCACTTCCTGCAGATCTGGATCATTCCCGCCGTACGCGGCATCAAGCCCAGCTACGAGCAGAAGGCCTACCCGGAAGCGGAGAAGCGGGGTCGCCTGAGACTGGTCGCCAGCCCGGATGGCAGCGAGGGCTCAGTCACGATCCACCAGGATGCGCGGATGTACGCGGGTCTGTTCGATGGAGGCGAGACGGCGTCGCTCACGCTGGCCCCGGCGCGTCTGGCGTACGTGCATCTGGCGCGCGGCAAGGCCGTCGTCAACGGCCACGCGCTGGCGGCAGGCGATGCGCTGCTCTTCGCGGAGGAAACCCGCGTGGAAGTCGAACAGGGCACCGGCGCCGAATTGCTGGTGTTCGACCTGCCACGCTTGCCGTAAGTGGGGCTGCTCATGGCAATGAAGAATCCCTCCAACCGCTGGGGCATGGTCAGCCAGGCCATGCATTGGGCCACGCTTGCGCTGCTGGTATGGATCGCGTGGCTGGGACTGGGCATGGTCGACATGCCCAGCACGCCCGCCAAGATAAGCAACTACGCGTTGCACAAGTCGCTGGGCCTGACCCTCCTGGCATTGGTCCTGTTACGGCTGGCGTGGCGCGCCCATGAGGGTGCGCCCGCCCCACTGGCGACTACGCCGACCTGGCAAGCCCGTGTCGCATCCATGACGCACGTGGCACTGTATGTGTTGATGCTTGCCATTCCATTCAGCGGTTGGCTGTTCAACTCGGCATCGGGTTATCCGCTGCAATGGTTCAAACAGTTCAACCTGCCGGCACTGGCGGGTCGTGATCAAGGCATGGCGGATCTGGCCGCTGGCATCCATGAGTACGGATTCTGGCTGCTGGTGGCACTGGTCGCACTGCACGCGGGCGCGGCGGTTTACCACCACGTGATCCAACGTGACGACACCCTGGCGCGCATGTTGCCCCTTGTGAAGCGTCGCAACACCGTAGCTGTAACCGAACCGGAGTACTGACGATGACGTTCAAGCCTTTCCTGCTGTCCTTCCCCATCGCTGCGGCTCTGCTGGCCGCCGCGCCCGCCGGCGCTGCGGAGTACGTGCAGGCGTCGGGTGCGTTGAGTTTCGCCAGCCAGTACCAGGGTGAGGTGTTCACCGGGCAGTTCCCTGGCTTCCGCACCACGCTCAGTTTTGACCCCGCTGCGCCGAAAGCCGCCAAGCTGGATGTAGTTATCCCGCTGGCAGGTGCCACCACGAGGAACAGCGACCGCGACACCACGCTGCAAAGTGCGGACTTCTTCAACGTCGCCAAGTTTGCCCAGGCCCGTTACACCGCCAACGGCTTCCGCAGCCTGGGTGGCAACAAGTACGCCGCCGACGGGACACTGAGCCTTCGTGGAGTGAGCCGGCCGGCTACACTGACCTTCACGTGGACCCCGGGCGCGAAGCCCGTGCTGACCGGGAAGGCCACGGTCAAACGCCTCGACTTCGGCGTGGGGGGAGGCGACTGGGCCGACACCGAGCTGATCCCCAACGAGGTGGCGATTTCCACCAAGGTGACGTTCACAGCGAAGCCCTGATCCACTTTGACCACGACCGCGCCACACGCGGTCGTGGTCACGCCTCGGCGACACCCGCTAACACACTCCCGTCACGATGCCGGGCGCAGGCTTAAAAGCCCGTCCACAGGAATCGTGAACCATGCCCAGCGGGAAGCAGCCGTCCAAGCGCGCGGCCACCAAATCTTCCGCCTCCACCAAGCAATCGGCCGCAGACCAGACGCGTGCCGCTGGCGGCGAAACCCACCAGCAGGCCACTGCGCGCAGTGGCATCTTGACGACCGCGCAGGGCATTCCGATTGCGGACAACCAGAATTCGCTGCGCGCGTACTCGCGCGGTCCGACATTGCTGGAAGACTTCATTCTGCGCGAAAAGATCACCCACTTTGATCATGAGCGCATCCCTGACCGCATCGTGCATGCCCGTGGCAGCGCCGCGCATGGCTACTTCGAGCTGACCAAGCCGCTGACGAAGTACACGACCGCGAAGTTCCTGACCGAAAAGGGCCGCGTTCCCGTGTTTGTGCGTTTCTCCACCGTGGCCGGCGGTGCGGGCAGCGTGGACACGCCACGTGACGTGCGCGGATTCGCGGTCAAGTTCTATACCCAAGAAGGGAACTTCGACCTGGTGGGCAACAATCTGCCCGTGTTTGCCATCCAGGACGCGATGAAGTTCCCCGATTTCATCCACGCGGTGAAGATGGAGCCGGATCGCGGGTTTCCGCAGGCTGGAAGCGCCCATGACACGTTCTGGGACTTCGTTTCGCTCTCGCCCGAGACCCTCCACATGGTGATGTGGGCGTTGAGCGATCGCGGCATTCCGCGCTCGTTGCGCATGATCGAGGGGTTTGGCATCCACAGCTTCCGCCTGGTCAATTCCGCGGGTGAGTCCACCTTCGTCAAGTTCCACTGGCGGCCCAAGCTGGGCCTGCAGTCCACCCTGTGGGATGAGGCGGTGAAATTGCAGGGCGCGGACAACGACTTCCACCGCCGCGACCTGTTTGAGGCCATCAATGCCGGTCAGTTCCCTGAGTGGGACCTGTGCGTGCAGTTGTTTACGGAGGAGGAGGCCGAAACCTTCCCGTTCGACCACCTTGATGCCACCAAACTCGTGCCGGAAGAACTGGTGCCCCTGCAGGTGGTCGGGCGCATGGTGCTGGACCGCAATCCGGACAACCACTTCGCCGAGAACGACCAGGTGGCGTTCTGCCCGGCCAACCTGGTGCCCGGAATCGACTTCAGTAACGACCCGTTGCTGCAGGGGCGGCTGTTCTCATACCTGGATACCCAGCTATCGCGACTGGGCGGCCCCAACTTCACCCAGATCCCGATCAACGCGCCCAAGTGCCCGTTTGCCAACCACCAGCGCGATGCGCACATGCAGATGCAGGTGCCCAGGGGGCGGGTCGCCTACGAGCCGGCTTCCCTGGACAAGGATGGGTCGGAGCCCAATGGGCGCGAGGTATCGACCGGCTTTCGCAGCTTTGCGGAGAAGGCACCCGACGATGGCAGGAAGGGGCGCCTGCGCGCTGCCTCGTTCGCCGATCACTACAGCCAGCCCCGCATGTTCTGGCGAAGTCAGACGGAATTGGAGCAGGCGCACTTGGCGTCCGCGCTGGTGTTTGAACTGGCAAAGGTTGAGGACGACCCGGTCCGCGAGCGCAGCGTGTCGCAGTTGCGCAACATCGATGAAGGGTTGGCCCAGCGGGTCGCGGATGGCTTGGGCATGGCGAAGCTGCCGCCGGCCGCACCGGCCGCGGCGCCCACGCTGGACCTGCCGGAGTCGCCGGCCGTCACCTTGATCCCCAAGATGAAGGACACATTGGAAGGCCGGAGCATTGGCATCCTGGTGGCCGAGGGTAGCGACGGCAAGCAGGTGGATGCGCTGCGTAAGGCCGCCGAAAAGGCCGGGGCGCAGGTCAAGATCGTCGCGCCAAAGCGCCATGTCACCCTGAAGGATGGCAAGTTGCAGAAGGTGGATGGCCAGTTGGCCGGAACACCATCAGTGCTGTTCGATGCCGTGGCCAGCGTGCTCGACCCGGCCGAGGCGGAAAAGCTTGCACGGGACGGGGCGGCCATCGACTGGTTCCGCGATGCATTCGGCCACCTCAAGGCCATCGCTGCCTGTGGCGGTACGCGTGCTCACCTTCTCAAGGCGGCCAACATCAAGCCTGATGCGGGCGTCGTGGATCCAGCAGACGTAGCTGATTTCATTCGACTGGCGAAGACTCGTCAGTGGAAGCGTGAGCCAAAGCTGCGCACGTTGGCCTGAGCGGGCCATGGGTCAACACCGAGTGGCCGGCTTTGCCGGCCCCGGTGAATCAGCAAGAGCGTTGGCCGCTCTGCGGACTTGGCTGACAAAGGAACCGGATTGACTCAGCGGCAGGGCGGAGGCGTCAGATTCACAGGTATCCCAGTGCGTGCGCACTGCGGTACAGCATGTACACCGCGACCAGAAGGATCATCACCGCGAAGACCGCATTGAGCGCGCCCTTGCGGCCTGACAAGCGTTTGGCCCAGCGGGCGCCCAGCAGCCCACCCAGCACGCCACCGCCGATGAAAACGGCGGCCAGCACCCAGTCTACGTATCCGGAGCGGGCGTAATTGACGGCGGTGGTCAGCCCGAACAGCGTCACCGCGACCAACGACGATCCCACGGCGTAGAGGATCGGCATTCCTGTGGAGGCCATGAGGCCGGGCACCACCAGGAACCCGCCGCCGATGCCGAAGAAGCCGGACAGCAGCCCGGTAGCCGCGCCGGAGCCGACCAGCCGCGGCGCATTGGCGCGGTTCAATACGACCGCCTCGTCGCCCTCACTACCGCGGGCGCGTAGCATCAATGCCGCTACCACCACCATCAAGATCGCGAACAGGGCGAGCAGCTTTTGCCCGTCAAACCCCTTGCCGAGCGTCGAGCCCAACCAGGCGCCGGCCACGCCCGCAGTCGCAAACAGCGCCGCGCAGCGCCATTTGACGTTGCCGACTCGTGCATGGGTGACGAGGTTGATGGCGGCATTGGCCGCCACCGCGACGGCACTGGTGCCGATGGCCACATGCGGGTCGTGGATGCCCACCAGGTAGGCCAAGAGGGGGACGGCGAGGATGGAACCACCGCCCCCCACCATGCCCAGCGACAGTCCCACCAGCACGCCCGCGCCGGCGCCGAGCAGATACTGCACCAGCGTCAAAGTGAGCATGTGTCAGGTCTTGGCAGAGAAGGGCTGTGGATTAGACCGCGCGACCGCTGGGAGTCAGCGGCAGGCCGGCCCGCGCCCACGCCATCACGCCACCCGACAGGTTCCGTGCGCGTTCGCCAAGCGCGGTTTGGAGCGTTGCACATGCATTTCCGCTGCGAGCACCGCTGCGGCAGACCAGAATGACGTCACCCTCGGCAACGTTCACGCCGGCGTCGCTCAGGGCCTGTAGGCCCTGCTGCTGGATGCGGCCCAGCGGCACGTTGATCGCACCGGGGATGGCGCCTGCCTGGAATTCGCCGGGTTCGCGCACGTCCACCAAGGGGGTGCCGTCGGAGATGGCACGCTGCGCCTCCTGCGGAGCGAGTTCGCCGGCCGCGTTGGCCGAGAAAAGGGAACGAATGAAGCTCATGGGGTACCACGCGCACAGGGATAGGATAATCATATATTAGCATTGGCTAATATGCATAACCGATGAACGCGAGGCCCCCATCAGTCAGTCTTGCGCGACCGCCTGCTCGATGATCTTCTCCATGGTCACTTCCACCTCGCGGGCAGCGGACTGGATGCGCGGATCCTGCGAGACCAGTGCCAGCAGCGCCGAGGGGGGCACCATCCCAACGGCGGTGCCGCCATCGTCCTCGTACACCGATATCCGGCAAGGCAGCATCATGTTGAGCGCAACATCCATGCCCAGCACCTCGTGGGCTTGTGCCGGATTGCAGACCTCCAGCACGCGCACCTCCTGGGGCAGGTCGAAACCCTTGCCGGCCAGGATCTGCTTGAAATCGTAGGTATGCAGCACGCCAAAGCCATTGGCCTTTGCGGCGTCCTGCACGCGCTGGAACAGAATTTCGACGGAATGGTCGCTTCGGCGAATGAAGGTCATGGTCACTCCAAAGTGGGTTTAACGGGCGGGCCGGGAACCCAGCAGCCGGCCTTCCACCTCCAGCCCGTACAACGAGTGCGGCGAATCATGGAAGCGCTTGCGGGTGTCTGCCAGGTCGCCGGCGTACCGCGGGTCTTGCGGTCGTTCCTGGGCATTGATGTATTTCGCCACGTCCCAAGCCTCCTGGGCGCTGAGCGTGTTGCCACGGCCGAGGGGCATGTTGGCTTTGATGAAGGCCGCTGCGTTATCCAACTGGTGCATGCCGGCACCCCAGTTGTAGGAGTCGCGACCCCACAGGGGTGGAAAGACATAACGGCCTGCTGCCTTCTGTCCAAGCCCGTCCGGGCCGTGGCACAACGCGCAACTCTTCGTATACACCGCCTTGCCACGCGCGTAGTCAGGATCCTGAGGAGGCTTGAAGTCCTTGGGATATCCGGCACCCTGCATCTTTGCCCCTACCGGAACCCCTTGCGACATCCAGTAGGAATAGACCTCCAATGCCTTGAGTTCCTTGCTGTCAGCGGGGGGCGCGGTGCCGTTCATGCTGTACGTGAAGCAGCCCTGCAGCCGCTCCAGGTAGTTGTTCACCTCGCCCGTTTTGGCCCGATAGGCCGGGTAGCGAACAAATGCGCCCCACAGCGGCGCGGAGTTCGCCAAGCGCCCTGCGTCCAGATGGCAGTTGCCGCAGCTCAGGCCGTTGCCCACGTACTGCGCCGCATGCGTAGGGGTGTCGAGGAAGATCTTCCGGCCCAGCCGAACCAGATCGCCATACTCACCCTCGGGGATGTCATCGAAAGAGGGCGGTGAAAAAGTTGCGGCCGTTTGCACCGCTTCGGGCGACGGCGCTGCGGTGGTGACAGGCGCCTCCTCGGCGGCGATGGCCGGTTTTGCGCGGTAGGCCGTACGCGGGGGACGCACGTTGTCGCATGCCGTGGCGGCGACGACTGTAGCCAGCGCGACGAACGCGATTGCCGCTGCCCCACGATGTTGAATACCGGGCCTCATTTGACGTCCGCCACGTGCGCGGGCTGTTGCGCCAGCCACTCCGAGACCGCCGAGACTTCTTCCTGCGTGAGTTTCTCGGATATCGTCCGCATCAGCTGGAGTGGGTCGTTTTTGCGTGTACCCGACTTCCAGGCGTTGAGCTGGCCGCTGAGATATGCGGCAGGCTGACCTGTTACCGGCGGAAACGCGGTGCCGACGCCGGTGCCGCCGCGCGCGTGGCACTGTTCGCATGCTGGCACGCCCCTGTTCCACGCCCCTTCGCGTGCCAAACGTGCTCCGACACTGCGGTCGCCGGCGGGGGATGGGGTCTTGCGGACCAGTTTGGGCGGTACGGGCATTGCCGCGTAATAGGCGGCCATTGCGGCGCGATCCCGCGGAGCCAACGCTTTTGCCACCGGCTCCATGACGGGATTGAGCCGCGTACCGTTGGCGAAGCTATCCAATTGGTGCTCCAGGTAAGCGGCATTCAATCCCGCCAAACGCGGGAAGGACGCTTGCCCGCCGCCGTCCTGGCCATGGCAGCTGGCGCACGGGGCCTGCCCGTTGCTTCCAGCATTGGCCATGGTGGCCGGATCTGCAGCTCGGGCGGAGAGAGTGGGGCCCATGGCCCAGACCCCTATCAACAGCCACGCAAGCCGATGCGGGCGTGTTTGTTCCATAGCGCGTTGGTCCATGTTCCCAGTGTGATTGGCGGCAGGTGAGGGCCGCGTTGAGGCACACGCGTCGGGTAATCTTCAGTTGGTCGCGCGAATGCGTTCCCCCCTTTCCAAAGAGGACTTCATGGCCAACCGAGAGATCACCGAACTCCAGCGCGTCTTCCTGACCCGCCTCGACACTCTGGATCACATCCTGACGCTGGGTCAGAAACACCTGCCGGAGTTCGACGCCGTGATGCAGGAACGACTGGCGCCGGACATGGTCCCGCTGGGTGGGCAGATCGCGTTTGCCTGCAACCAGCCGCGCGGCTTCGCGCAATGGTGCGCGGGGCAACCCATCGAGAACCTCAAGCCGGAGTTTGCGACCTTGGCCCAGGCCCGCGATGCCATTGCGGGCACCAAGGCGATGGTGCAGGGTATTGGAGCTGACGACTCAAAGCTGGATGAGACCAAACGCATCGGCTTGGGTCCTGGCCGCTACTGCGAATTGCCTGCCCGCCAGTACGTCAGCGAGTACCTCCTGCCGAACCTCTACTTCCATGTCACCACCGCCTACGCGATCCTGCGCTCGCTGGGGGTGCCCGTGGGAAAGGCGGACTTCATGACGTACCTGGCGCCCCATGTCAGGCAGGCGACGGCAGGCTGAGCGCGAGACCGGAGCCTGGGTGCCACGCTGCCGTCATCGACAGCCTGCCGATGCCGACCGTGTTATTCAGCGCCAACGCAACCACGGTCATTGAGCGAACATGGACAACGAATCATTGAGGTCGGCATGAGCACGGCGGGCTCGGGGGCCACAACACTGGCGGTCCGCGACGCCTTGGCGGAGATCACGCTGGGCGGGGTGGGGGCAACCATGTCCGGCGCGTTCTTCTGGGCTGCACTGGCCGGCACGCTGCTCCTGCACGGGCTTTCGGTGGATGCCTTGGCATGGGCGACCGTGCTGGGAGGTGTGGTCGTGTATCCGGTCGGGTTCATCCTCAATCGGCAGTTGGGCGGTGACATGCTCGCGCGCGGCCACCCCTGGGCCAGCTTGATCTGGACGCTTGGCGGCACGCAGCTGCTGGGTTGGGTGACCGTGGCTGTATTGTTCTCGCAAGCGCCCGCGCTGGTACCTTTTGGCCTGGCCACTCTGGTCGGTGCCCACTTCCTGCCATTTGCGTGGCTATACCGATCGAAGCCTTACGCAGTACTCGGTGTTGTGTCGGTGGTGGGTGTCGGGGTGATGCAATTGCTCTGGAGCGAGGCCGCGGCCCTGCCCATCTCGGTGGGCATGACCTTGGCCATGTTGACGGCGGCGACGGTCGAGCGGCGACGGCTGGTCAACAGGCGGCGCTAGTTGCGCTCCAGTCGCCTGCGCCCGTTGAGCGATCGTGACGCACGCGAGAGAATGAGCTCGGAATAGAGCCCGGCAATGAGTGCCGATCAGCGTGGTCATGGACGACATGAGCAATCCCTACCGGCTTTGCCATACGCTCCCCCAATGCGATATGCCTGCCTGGAAAGCATGGCCGTTGATCACATGCCGGTGACGTCGGCACAGGCCCACTGCACTCCAGTTTCCCACTCGGAGTCTGGGCGGCATGGACCCTGCGAAACTTCTGGATTCCTACCTGACGGCGTCGCGGAAGAAGCCGTTTTTGGAAAATGCGCTTGAAGACGCATCCGATGAGCTGCTTGCGGCCCTGCAGGGGCATGCAGTCAAACGCTATGCCAGCAGGACGCTCACCCTCACCGAGCTGAAGCTGTTTGCCCATGATCTGGCAACGGTATGCAGCAAGCCAGCGGCCGAGCAGTTGTACCTCGCCATTGCATCGACCCATTCATGTTGCGTCCGGACTGCCAATCTTCAGGCTCGAGCGCGACTGGACGGGTGGCTGTCAGGGGATGGGCCTGGCTGACGCGGCATGTTCACATGGGTTTCCCGGGGACGTCGCGAAAATCAGGGCGAAACCCCATTGGAGCGCGCCATGGCACGCCCGATCTGGACAGGAACCCTGTCATTCGGTCTGCTGAATATCCCCGTTTCGCTGATGCCGGGCGAGCGCAAGGTTGACCTCAGTTTCCGCATGCTGGACTCGCGGGACAAGAAGCCGATCCGCTTCGAGCGCGTCAACGCCGAGACCGGTGAGGAAGTGCCGTGGAAGGACATCATCAAGGCCTTTGAGTACGACAAGGGCAGCTATGTGGTGGTCGACAAGGAGGACATCGCGTCCGCCGCACCGCAAACCCATGAGTCGGTAGACGTCGAGGCCTTCGTCGACCGGGACGAGATAGGGCTGCGCTTCTACGAGAAACCCTACATCCTGGTGCCAGGCAAGAAGGCTGAGAAAGGCTACGTGCTGCTGCGCGAAACCCTGGCCAGTACTGGGAAAGTGGGCGTGGCGCGGGTGGTGATCCGCACCCGGGAGTACCTGTGTGCGGTGGTGCCAGAGGGCGAGGCGCTGGTCTTGATCATGCTGCGCTACCCGCAGGAGCTGGTGGAGCCGGACGAGTACAAGCTGCCGTCGGGCAAGGCCGCCGACTTCCGCATCACCGCCAAGGAGATCGAAATGGCCAAGAGCCTGATCGAGTCGATGGCGGCGAAGTGGCAACCCGACGATTACCAGGACGAGTTCCGCAAACGGCTGGAATCGATCATCCGGAAGCGGATCAAGGCCAAGGGTGCGACGACGCGCATCGCCGAGACGGCGGCGCCCGAGCACGAGGATGCGGCGACCAACGTGGTCGACTTCATGGCGCTGCTGCAGAAGAGCCTGGACACGAAGAAGCGCACACCGGCCCGGAAGGCCGCAACGGGCAAGGCGGCGTCCGCCAGGAAGGCCCCGGCCCGCAAAGTGGCCAAGAAGGCCCCAACCAAGCGCGCGCCACGGAGCGGCGGGGCGACGAGGTGAAGCATGGGGAGCCTGCAGGACTACCGCCGCAAGCGTCGGTTTGACCGGACGCCGGAGCCCTCGGCGGACCGGCAACGTGCCCCCCGTGGGCGTCCGATCTTCGTGGTGCAGCTGCACCATGCCAGCCACCGTCATTACGACTTCCGCCTGCAGGTGGGCGATACCTTGAAGAGCTGGGCGGTACCCAAAGGCCCAAGCTTTGACCCGACCGTGAAGCGGCTGGCCGCGCAGGTGGAGGACCACCCCGTGGCCTACGCGGACTTCGAGGGCGACATTCCGAAGGGCCAGTATGGCGGCGGGCATGTCGCGACCTTTGATCGTGGCGTATGGACTACAGACGATGACCCGGAAGCGCAGTTGGCCAAAGGGCATCTGCGGTTCGAGTTGTTTGGCGGCAAGTTGAAGGGCGGGTGGCATCTGGTGCGCACGCAGAAGGCGGCCCGTCAGCCCCAATGGCTGCTGTTCAAGGAAGACGACACGTATGCCGGCCCCCGGGAGGCGGACGACCTGTTGCAGGACGGGGCGGCGCCGCCGGGAACCGTGGTGTCGCGGCCGACCCGAAGAGCCACACGCACGCTCAAAGAGGCCGCCGCGCCCCATCGATGGGCGCGACGAGCGGCCAAGCTGGATGGGGCGCGGGCAGGGCACCACCGCCCGGGCTTCCGCGCCCCGCAATTGGCACGACTCCACACGCAGGTGCCGGCGGGTGAGGACTGGTTGCACGAGGTCAAGTGGGACGGCTATCGCCTGATCGCCCAGATGGGTGGCGGCAAGGTGCGTCTGTGGTCGCGCAACGAACGCGAGTGGACCGACAAGCTGCCGGAGATCGTGGAAGCCCTGCAAACCCTGGACTTGGCGGATGCGGTGTTTGACGGCGAGTTGATTGCAGGTGCGGGCCGACAGGAGGACTTCGGACTGCTGCAGGCCACGCTGTCCGGGGAAAGGAACGCGACACTGACTTATGTCCTGTTCGATGTGCTGCAGGTCGATGGCGTAGACGTGTCGCGCAGCCCGCAATACCAGCGCAAGCTCCTGTTGGAGGAAATCCTGAAGCACCCGCCGGCGCGACTGGCCTACAGCTCCCACGTCATCGGCCGTGGCGAGGAAGCGCTTGCCATGGCGCTGGAGCGCCGACTGGAAGGCGTCATTTCCAAACGGACCGACGCGCCGTACCACGCAGGACGCGGCGACACCTGGCGCAAAATCAAGCAACGTCAATCCGACGAGTTCGCCGTGGTGGGCTATACCCTGCCCAAGGGCAGTCGTGAGGGGCTGGGGGCCTTGTTGCTGGCCTCGCCGGATGACGCGCACGGGTGGCGCTATGCCGGCCGGGTCGGAACCGGCATCAGCCATGAGCAGTTGGTGATGTTGTCCAAACGGCTTTCCCGCTCAGCGCGCAAGAAGCCGACGGTCCATGTTGACGTGAGCGATCCGGAACTGGGCAATGCGGTGTGGGTAGCGCCCGCGCAGGTTGCGGAGGTCTTCCACCAAGGCCGTGGCAACCAAGGGCTGTTACGCCAGCCTGTGTTCAAGACCATCCGCCGCGACAAGAGCGCAGAGGACCTGCGGACGAACGGCACGCCGGCGCGGGAACGTACGGCCTCCGCGACGGCGAGGCCGGACCGACGGAAATCCGCACCGCCGCCCATCGAGCTGACCAGCCCCGAGCGCGTGGTCTATCCCGACGTGGGCGTGACCAAAGCCCAGGTGTTCCAGTATTACCGCAGCATGGCGCAGTGGTTGCTCCCGGAGATCCAGGGACGCCCGTTGTCGGTGGTGCGTTGCCCACAGGGCGCTGGTCGTCCGTGCTTCTTCCAGAAACACCACACCGCCGGCATGGCGCACGTGCGGACCGTCTCGCTGAAGGAGGAGGGCGGCAGCCGCGCCGACTACCTGGTGGTGGAAGACGCGGCCGGCTTGCTAGAACTGGTGCAATTCAATGCCCTGGAGTTCCATCCCTGGGGCGCTATGGCCAGCGCCTCCGACCGTGCCGACAGCATCGTGTTTGATCTGGACCCCGGACCGGACGTGCCTTGGTCGCAGGTGGTGGCGGCTGCGCGGCAGGTGCGCAGCCGCCTGCGCGGATTGGGTCTGGCTTCCTACGTGCGCACGTCGGGCGGCAAAGGGCTGCATGTGTTCGTGCCTCTCAAGCCCACGAGCGCCTGGAAGCCGGTGAAGGCCTTTGCGCAGGCGTTTGCCGAGTCGATGGTGGCTGCCGACCCGCTGGCTTTCGTGGCAACGGCCACGAAGAAATTCCGCAAGGGCCGGATCTTCATCGACTACCTGCGCAATGGCCGTGGCGCGACGAGCGTGGCGTCGTTTTCGTTGCGCGCGCGCGACGGGGCCCCCGTGGCCATGCCATTGCGCTGGGAAGAGCTGGGCCGCGTCAAGGGCGGGGACGCCTACTCCCTGAAAACCGCGCCCATGCGGATGGCACGGTTGAAGGCGCACCCGTGGGGGGATTTCCGCAGCACGGCGCAGGGGCTCGAAGCGGTGATGGAGCGTGTGGCGCTACGCAACACTGGCAAGAACACCCACCAGCCGCGATAGCGACACCACATCCTGATGGTTGTGCGCCGCTACGCGTCGTAGTTTGTCGGCGGAGCCGCCGCGCAGGTATTCCAGCCAGGCGGCGGGCGCCTCGGCACCGGGCAGGTCGTCCTCGCGTACCACCCGCAGCACTTCGCGCTCGATGGTGGCGAGCCGGCAGTTCTCCCACACGCCACGCCAGCGTCGTCGGCTGGGAAACAGCAGATCCACGTGCTGCAACGCGGCCAGCGGATTGTGCCGCCGTGCCAAGCGGTAGCGCGTGGCCAGCAATGGGGCGTCGTAACATTTTCCGTTGTAGCTGACCAACGTCGTGGCCGGCGTCAGCCACGTGGCGAATGCATCCAGCATGTCCGCTTCGCCCGCCATGGTGGTGAGGTAGAGCTGGCGCACGCGCAGGCCGGCCTCCACCCAGTCGGCGGCCCCGATCATGAAGGCGCGGGTGCCGGTGCCGCCCGCCAGCCCCGTGGTCTCGGTGTCGAAAAAGAGCAGGTCGCGGGCGCGCAGCGCGTCCTTGCGGTCGAAGGTGCCGTCGAGCCATTCGGAGGGGGCGTCGCAGGGTTGGATGGTCTCGACCAGACGCACGCCGGAAGCGATCTCCGTCCCGGGCACGTCGCGATCGTGATGTCCATGGATGCGCCCGATGCGTGGCGTACGCACGCGCAGCAGCATCCGCAGCCGTTCAAGCGATGCCTCCGCATCCACGTGCGGTGCCGCCGGAGTAACCGGAGGAGGCGGTGCCATAGTCGTGCGACCCTGTTGCCCGCTTTGGCGCTTGAGCTGCTGCAGCTTCGCCAGGCTGATGCTCATGCGCAGGCCAACCCGTCAAGCACGTTCAGGGTCAGCCGTTTGGGCGTGGCCGCCAGCGCCTCATCCGCGGCCAGTACGGGCCCGACGCATGCAGGGCAACCGGCGCGGCAGTCGCAGCCCTGCACCAGTTCCCGTGCCCGTGCTACCAGCTCACGTTGGCGCCGCCACAGTGGCTCACTCAGGCCCACGCCGCCCGGGTAGTTGTCGTACAGGTAAACGGTAGGCGTGAAGGCGTCGTGGGCGTCGGGCGACGTGAGCCCGCCGTCCAGTCCGCGCAACTGGCCACGACCGCGTCCGTCACCACTGACAAACCAAGCACCATCGCCGCTGCCCACGGCTTTCTGCAGGTCGGCCGCATCGGCCATGACTGCCACCTTCGCGACCACATGTAGCGCATATGCTGCCCCCAGGAAACCATCCAAGGCCTCCTGCCGAGAGGCAAAGCGCGCTTCCAGCACCGCCTGCGGCAGTTGCCACCAGACGGAGGTGGTGTGCATTTCCTGGTCGGGCAGGTTGACCGGGCCGTAGCCGATGTTCTCGTGGGTGTAGTAGCGGATCTTCTTGTAGCCGGCCACGCGCCGCACCACGTGCACTTCACCGTGGTGGCTGCTGCCTTCGCCGGCCTTGCCGCCCTCAAAGCGCTCGAGCACCTTCAACTTGGTGTAGTCGATGGCGTCGGTGTAGTAGTCGACAAAGGTCCGGGTGACGTAGGCCTTGCGGCCCTCCCAGTCCAACCGCTCCACCTGATAGGGCGTGGACTGGACCATGTGGATGGCGCCTTCGTACAGCATCAGCGGCGCGGAGCTGTAGTCCACTTCGGCAATGATGGTCTGGCGGCCATCGGTGCGGTCAACCACCACGAAGTTGCCATCGGCCACCGAGCGCAGACTAACGGCATTGGCCGGGTAACTGTCGGCAATCCACTCCCAGCGATCGCCTTCTCCGTGGATGACGCCGTCCTCGGCCAGCAGTTCCAGATACACCTGTGGGTCGACCGCACCGTCGCGGCCCCCAAAATGCTCGCCCTTCAAAAAAGGCAGTTCGAACGCGGCGCAGCGGATGTGGTCCAGCAGGATCACCGGCTGGTCGGCCGCGATACGCGCGTGCTCTGGGGGGTGTGCGCCAAAAAACTCGGGAATACGCACGATGTACTGGTCCAGTGGATCGGAACTGGCCACCAGCACGCCCAGCGAGGGCTGCTGCCGGCGACCGGCGCGACCGAACCGCTGCCAGGTGGCCGCGACGCTGCCGGGGTAGCCATTGAGCACCACGACATCCAGGCTGCCGATGTCCACGCCCAGCTCCAGCGCGGACGTGGACACGATGCCGTCGACGCGGCCGTCGCGCATGGCGCGCTCGGCCTCGCGGCGTTCGGTGGGCAGGTAGCCGCCACGGTAGGCACGGATGCGCGCGGGCTTGCGCGGGTCGTGGTCAAAGACGTCCTTGAGGTACTTGGTCAGCACCTCGACCATGGTCCGCGATTGGGCAAAGACCAGCGTCTTGAGTCGGGCCTTGATGGCCATGCGCGCAATGCGGTTGCTCTGCGAGCGCGCGGAGGCGCGCAGGCCCAGGTCCGGGTTGACCACGGGCGGATTCCACAGCAGCACATGCTTGTCGCCGCTGGGCGCACCGGACTGGGTGATGGCGTGCACATCGTCCTCGACCAGGGCTTCCGCGTGCGCCTGCGGGTTGCCGATGGTGGCCGAGCACAGGATGAACTGCGGGCTGACCCCGTAGAACGCACACACGCGCTTGAGCCTTCGCAGGACATTCGCGAGGTGCGAGCCGAACACGCCGCGGTAGCTGTGGATCTCGTCGATCACCACGTACTGCAGGTTCTCGAAGAACTGCGCCCACTTGGTGTGGTGGGGCAGGATGCCCTGGTGGAGCATGTCCGGGTTGCTGACCACGATGTCGCCGCTCAGGCGAATTGCTTGGCGCTGGTCGCCCGGGGTATCCCCGTCGAAGGTGGCGGCCTTGACGCCCAGGTCGCCGGCCTTGGACAGCTCGATCAGCTCCGCCACCTGATCCTGGGCCAGCGCCTTGGTCGGGAACAGGTACAACGCCTTCGCCCGCCGCTGCATGGCGGCGGTCACCACCGGCAGGGTGTAGCACAGGCTCTTGCCCGAGGCCGTGGGGGTGGCGATGACCACGTGCCGGCCCTGCTGCACCTGCTCCCATGCCTCGGCCTGGTGACGGTACAGCCGGTTGACGCCTCGTTGTGCCAGTGCGGCTGCCAGCGCCGGCGGCAGGGCTTCAGGGAGCGGGGCGTAGTCGCCTTCGCGGCCTGGGACCAACAGCGTGCCGGTGATGCGGTTGGCGTATTTCGCTCCGAGCCGCGCAGCCAGCCGGCCTCCGTCGTGCGCCCCCTCGGTGCGCGGCGTAGTGGGAAAGGCATCAACGGGGGTGGGCGCGGGCAGGGCAGTGGTGCGGGGCATGGGACAAATCCACGGGGCTGGCCGTGTTTGTAAGCCGGCCCCGTCTCACCCGGTGAGATGCGCAGGGAAATTGATCCCGATCAACGCATCGCCCCCGGACTGGCGCGCTAATGATGCGGGCATCCCATGGAACCTAGGTCATGATCAAAGACATTGTCCTGCCCCTGACTGGAACGGCCGGAGACGCCAATGCGGTCGCCGCTGCCTTGGACCTGACGGCCACCGAAGACGCGCACCTCGCCTTGCTGGAGCTGGTCAACCTTCCGGTACCGGTGCCGGGTCCGTGGGGCATGGTGCCCGATGCATCCATGGCCAGCCTGTATGACGAATTGCGCGCCCAATCGGAAACCCGTGCGGCCAAGTGGCGCGACAAGCTGAAGACCGCTGGCGTACTGGGGGAAGTGCGCGTGGTCGAGTCGTTGTTCGTGGAGCCGCCGCGTACCGCCGCCATCAATGCCCGCTATGCCGACATGAGCATCATCACCGGCGCGGCAGCAGGCGACGCGGACAGCGCGGCCCTGATCCACCCGTTCTTCGGGGAACTTCTGATGGAATCGGGCGGTCCGGTGCTGATGATCCCGCCCTCGGCCAAGCCCCGATTCCCGGCCGGCCACGCGGTCGTTGCCTGGCGCCCCACCTCGGAGGCGGCGCGGGCCCTGCGTGACGCACTGCCGCTGCTGCGTCGAGCAGCCACCGTGGACGTGGTGGTGGTGGACCCGCGCAGCGGCGAATCGGGGGACGGTGAGCAGCCCGGCGCGGATATCGCCAACCATCTGGCCCGCCAGGGCCTCAAGGCGAATGTGGTCCAGCTTGAACGCGGCTCCCGCTCGGTGGCGGCGACGCTGCTGGAACAGGCTCGCAGCTCCCGCGCGGACCTGCTCGTGGCCGGCGGCTATGGGCATTCCCGCTTCCGGGAATGGGCATTGGGCGGCGCTACGCGGGAGTTGCTCGAGAACGCGCACCTGCCGGTGCTGTTCTCGCATTGAATGGGTAGTGGGGGAGGTGGAACGGGGCGTCCGATCGGGCGCCCCGTTTCGTTGGTGCTCCAGCCTGGGTCGGCTGGGCAAGCACTTCAGCGGGCCGAGTAGCCGCCGTCGATCACGAGTTCGGAACCAGTCACGAACTTGGACTCGTCCGACGCCAGGTACACCACGCCCCAGGCGATGTCGTCGACGTCGCCCATGTGGCCCAGCGGGTGCAGTCGACCCACCTCGTCACGGGCGGCTGCGATGTCGGTGGCACCGCTGGCCTGAAGGTGATGCTCCACCATCGGCGTCCAGATGTAGCCCGGGTGGACGGAGTTCACGCGAATGCGGTCGGGCGCGTAGATCATCGCGTCGGTCTTGCTCATCAGCCGCACCGCGCCTTTGGACGCGTGGTACGCGGGGACGTCCGGCGCGCCCACCAGACCGTAGATGGACGACAGGTTGATGATGCTGCCCGCGCCCGCACGCTTCATGTGCGGCAGAGCGTGCTTGGTGCAGAACAGCACGCCTTTCACGTTGACTGCCTGCACGAGGTCCCATTCCTCTTCGCTGATCTCGTGGGTCAGCTTGGTGCTGCCTGAAATGCCGGCATTGTTGACCAGCACGTCAACGCTGCCGAAATGATCAGCGACCTCCGTGACGGCCTTGGCCACGTCGGCCTCCCGGGTGACATCCACGTGCCAATAGCGTGCCTTGCCGCCCGCATGGTTGATGGCGTTGGCCAAGGTCTCGCCCTCGGCGTCGAGCCGGTCGAAAATGGCCACTGCCGCGCCTTCCTCTGCCAGGCGGGACACGCAGGCGTGGCCGATGCCGACGGCGCCGCCGGTGACGATGCAGGTCTTGCCTTGGACTCGGTTCATATTGGGCGCTCCAGGTCGGACAGAAGGATGCCATGCTGGCGCCTTGCAAGCAGTCGCGACTTGATCGTCGTCAGATTGGACGGCGTCTGGCCGGATTACCCCGAGTCAGCCGAATCAGGTACCCTTACCCGATGGCTCGCCCCCATCGCCAACGCCTGCTTGTAACGCTTCGCATGCTCGTGCTGGTGTTGTTCGTACTCGGGGGGGCGGCGCAGCAGGTATTTGGCGCCATGGGCGAGCTGCACGAGTTCGCGGTGCATGCCGACTCCGCGCCTGGCCATTCAGACCATTTCGCGCCGCATTCGCCAGGCGAGGGCGAGACGGACTCCGAAAACCGCGACACTCAGGACCCGGCGCATCTGCTGCTGCACTATGCGCATTGCTGCGGGCACCCGGTTGGGCTGCAAGGCAGCGAGCCGCCCCAGTTGGCGACCCAGGTGACGCCTGCCGCGCTGCCTGTGGCCATGACGCGCTCGATCGTGCCATCACCGGCCGCCACGCCTTTCCGACCTCCGATCCTGGCCTGACGTTCGGCCGGCGGCTGCCGGCATGCCGTCTTTTTTGCTGGATTCCCGGAGAATATCCCCATGCATTTGCGACTCGCGGCCTTGGCCGCGTGGGTCGTGCTCGTTGCCGTGGCTGGGCCCACGGCGACTGCGGCCCCCCTGGCGGTAGACCCCCGCCTGACCCTGGACGACGCCATTGCACGCGTCGCCGCCTCCCACCCTGATCTGCGCCTGTTCGCCGCTCGCGGCGACGTTCTGGCGGCCGAACGCGACCGTGCACTGTTACGGCCGGCGCTGGTCGCTGGTGCATCGGTTGAGAACGCCTTCGGCACCGGCGATACCAGTGGCCTGCAGGGTGCGGAACTGACCCTCACGCTGGCCTCGGTGCTGGAGCGTGGCGGCAAGCTCGATGCCCGCCGCACTCTGGCGCAGAGCCGCATCGACGCCTTGGCAGTGGAGCGCGAAACACGTCGCCTGGACCTGCTGGCGGAAGTTGCCCGCCGCTACCTGGCCGTGGTCGCCGCCCGCCAGCAGCGCGGCATTGCCAAGGCTGATATTGCCCAACGGCAGCGTACCGTGGCCGCTGCACGCCATCGTTTGCAGGCCGGCGCATCGCCCGAGTCGGTGGTGTTGACGGCACAGGCCGCGCTTGCCCGCGCGGAGCTGGAGCTGGCCCGTAGTGACCATGCCGAGCGCGCGGCACGCCAGCATCTGGCGGCAATGTGGGGCGAGCGCGAGCCCTCATTCGCGGTCGTGGACACCGATCCGACTGCATTGCCCGCCATCGAGGACGCGACGGCACTCGCCGCGCTGCTGGACGGCACGCCGGAGCTTGCCCAGTTTGCTGACGAGCGCCGCATCCGCGAGGCCCGGCTGCAGTTGGCCCGCGCGGATGCAACCCCGGACCTGGACTGGCAAGTGGGCGTGCGGCGGTTGCAGGCCAGTGACGACACGGCGCTGGTCGGTAGCGTGTCCATGCCCTTGGGCGCGCGTAACCGCGCCATGCCCGGGATCCGCGCGGCCGAGTCCGAGTTGGCCAGCCTGGAGATCGAGCGCGAGGCCAAGGGCCTGTCGCTCTACGCCACGCTGGTCGAAGCCCATGGCCGCTACCGCGTGGCCCAGGCCGAGGCCGAGCGCCTGCGGAGCGACGTACTGCCCAAGCTGGCGCGCGCCGAAACCGCCGCCGAGCGCGCGTACCGCGCCGGTGCCATCACCTATCTGGAATGGGCGCAGTTGCAGGCCGAGCAGAACCTGGCCCGCCGCCAACGCCTTGACGCCACACTGGAAGCCCAGCGCGCCCTGATCGAAATCCAGCGTTTGACCGGCCAGGCGTTCGTCGCCGGCCCCGTCGCCCCCGCACAAGGAAACAACCCGTGAATCTCCGTCAATTGAGCGCGGTTTGCGCGCTGACCCTGCTGTTGGCCGCCTGCGGTGGCAAACCCGAGGCCGAAGCTGGTCATGGCCAGCAAGAAGGTGGCGAGCACGGCCAAGAGGAAGGCGGCGAACACGCCGAGGCCGAAGCCCCCACCAAGGGCCAGCATGGCGGGCGTTTGCTGGAGCAAGGCGACTACGCCGTCGAGTTGGCCATCGCCGAGGACGGCACGCCCCCCAAGTACCAGGCGTGGCTGTACCGCGACGGCAAGCCGCTGCCGGCCACCGCGGGCACGGTCGAAGTGCGCCTCAAGCGCCTGGGCAACATCGCCGAGGACCACGTCCTGAAACCGTTGGATGACGGCAGCCTGATGGCCAGCAGTATCGTCGGCGAACCGCACTCGTTCGATGTCGAGGTAGTGGCCAACATCCAGGACAAGACTGTGCGCTGGGCGTACGACAGTTACGAGGGGCGCACCACGATCGACCCCAAGGTGGCGCAGGACGCCGGCATCCGCGTGGCGCCTGCCGGCCCGGGCGTGATCGCCGACGAGCATGAAGTGCAGGGTCTGCTGACGCCCATGGAAGGCCGGGTGGCCAAGGTGGCGGCGCGCTTCCCGGGGCCGGTACGCCGCCTCGCCGTCAATGCCGGCGACCGCGTACGCGCGGGCCAGGTGCTGGCCGTGGTCGAGAGCAACATCAGCCTGACCAACTACAACGTGACCTCGCCAATCAGCGGCGTGGTGCTGGCCCGCAATGCGGCCGTCGGCACGGTGGCCAGCGAGTCGACGCCGTTGTTTGAAGTGGCCGACCTGTCCTCGTTGTGGGTGGACCTGCACGTGTTTGGTGCGGACGCGCAGCACATCACTGCCGGTGTGCCCGTCACCGTGACCCGCCTGAGCGACGGCGCCACGGCCGAAACCACGCTGGAGCGCGTACTGCCCGGCACTGCCACGGCCAGCCAGAGCACCGTGGCCCGCGCCACCATCATCAACAACGATGGCATGTGGCGCCCGGGCTCGGCGGTCAAGGCGCGGATCACCGTGGAGCAGCAGCAGGCCGCCATGGTCGTACCGCTGGCGGCCCTGCAGACCTTCCGCGACTGGGACGTGGTGTTCATCCGCGTGGGCGACACCTACGAGGTGCGGCCGGTGGAACTGGGCAAGCGTGATGCACAGCGTGTGGAAATCCTCTCCGGGTTGAAGGGCGGCGACCAGGTGGTGGTCGAGCAGAGCTATCTGGTGAAGGCGGACATCGAAAAGTCCGGCGCTTCTCACGATCACTGAGGCCGCCACCATGCTTGAGAAGATAATCCGATTCGCCATCGGCCACCGATGGCTGATGCTGGCGTTGACGCTGGCACTCATCGGCATCGGGGCCTGGAGCTTCACGAAGCTGCCCATCGATGCCACCCCTGACATTACCAACGTCCAGGTGCAGATCAACACTGAGGCGCCCGGGTACTCGCCGCTGGAATCCGAACAGCGCGTGACCTTCACCGTGGAAACCGCAATGGCAGGGTTGCCCGGGCTGGATTACACACGCTCCATCTCCCGCTATGGCCTGTCGCAGGTCACCGTGGTGTTCAAGGACGGCACAGACCTGTACTTCGCGCGCCAGCAGGTAGCCGAACGCCTGCAACAGTCCAGATCGCAGTTGCCGGTGGGGCTGGAGCCCGAGATGGGCCCCATTGCCACGGGCATGGGCGAGATCTTCATGTACACCGTGGAGTCCAAGCCCGATGCCAGGAAAACGGACGGCACGCCGTGGACCGCCACCGACCTGCGCACGCTGCAGGACTGGGTGGTGCGGCCCCAGCTGCGCACCACGCCCGGGGTAACGGAGGTCAACACCATCGGCGGTTTCGCGCGGCAGATCCACATCACGCCGGATCCGGCGCGGCTGGTGGCGCTTGGCTTCACCCTGCATGACGTGGTGCGCGCCGTCGCCGCCAACAACCAGAACGTCGGCGCCGGCTACATCGAACGCAACGGCCAGCAGTTCCTGGTGCGGGCGCCGGGGCAGGTGGCCGACCTGGAGGGCATCCGCGACATCGTGCTGGACCGGCGCGATGGCGTGCCGATCCGAGTGCGCGACGTGGCGCAGGTGGGCGAGGGGCCAGAACTGCGCAACGGCGCGGCCACGCAGAACGGCCGCGAGGTCGTGCTGGGCACGGTGTTCATGCTGATCGGCTCCAACAGCCGCGACGTGGCCCAGGCGGCGGCGACAAAGCTGGCCGAGGCCAACAAGCGCCTGCCGTCCGGCGTGTCGGCCAACCCGGTGTATGACCGCACCTCGCTGGTGGACCGCACCATCAAGACCGTGGCCAAGAACCTGATCGAAGGTGCACTGCTGGTCATTGCAGTGCTGTTCCTGCTGCTGGGCAACTTCCGGGCCGCGCTGATCACCGCGGCGGTGATTCCGCTGGCGATGCTGTTCACCATGACCGGCATGGTGCGTGGCGGCGTATCCGGCAACCTGATGAGCCTGGGTGCGCTGGACTTCGGCCTGATCGTCGACGGCGCGGTCATCATCATCGAGAACTGCCTGCGCCGGTTTGGCGAATTGCAGCACCGCCTCGGGCGCCTGCTGACCGATGAGGAGCGGCTGGAAACTACCGCCGAAGCTACTGCCGAAGTCATCCGGCCCAGCCTGTTCGGCCTGAGCATCATCACCGCCGTGTACTTGCCGATCTTCGCGCTCACCGGCGTGGAAGGGAAAATGTTCCACCCGATGGCTATCACCGTGGTGCTGGCGCTGACCGGCGCGATGATCCTATCGCTGACCTTCGTGCCGGCCGCCATTGCAATGTTCCTGCGTGGCAAGGTGGAGGAGAAGGACACCCGGGTGATGCAGTGGGCACGCAAGGCCTACGCACCCGCGTTGGCATGGGCCCTCCGGCGGCGTCCTTTGGTGATCGGCGGCGCGCTGGCCGGCGTCGCGCTGTGTGGCCTGCTGGCCACCCGGTTGGGCTCGGAATTCGTGCCAAGCCTGGACGAAGGCGACATCGCGATGCACGCGCTGCGCATTCCCGGCACCAGCCTGGACCAGGCCATTAGCATGCAGGCCACGCTGGAGGCCCGGATCAAGCAGTTCCCAGAGGTGGACCGTGTGTTCGGCAAGCTCGGCACGGCCGAAGTGGCCACCGACCCGATGCCGCCCTCGGTGGCCGACACCTTCCTGATGCTGAAGCCGCGCGACCAATGGCCTGACCCCCGCAAATCGAAGGCGGAACTCATCGCCGAGATCGAAAAGGCGGTCAAGCAACTGCCCGGCAACAACTACGAGTTCACGCAGCCCATTCAGATGCGCATGAACGAATTGATCTCAGGTGTGCGTGCCGACGTTGCGATCAAATTGTACGGCGATGACCTGGATCAGTTGGTCGAGGTGGGGCAGCAGATCGAAGCGATTGCCAAGGGTGTGCCGGGCGCGGCGGACGTCAAGCTGGAGCAGTCGACCGGCCTCCCGCTGTTGACGGTGACCCCGGACCGCACTGCACTGGTGCGTTACGGGCTTAACCCGGGCGTGGTTCAGGACACGGTCGCCACGGCCGTCGGTGGCGAAGTGGCCGGCCAGCTGTTCGAGGGCGACCGGCGATTCGACATCGTCATCCGCTTGCCCGAACACCTGCGCCAGGATCCGGCGGCACTCGCCGATCTGCCCATTCCGCTGGACGGTGCGGGCAACGCTGACGAGTCCAGCCGGGCCGCCGCATGGATGTCGGGAACGCCACAGACCGTGCCGCTGCGCGAGGTCGCGAAGATCGCAACCACGCTCGGGCCAAACCAGATCAACCGCGAGAACGGCAAGCGTCGCGTGGTGGTCACCGCCAACGTCCGCGGCCGCGACCTGGGAGGTTTCGTGGCCGACCTGCAGCAGCGCGTGGATGCGGGGGTCAAGGTGCCGTCGGGCTACTGGATCGACTATGGCGGCACGTTCGAGCAGCTGATCTCGGCCAGCCAACGGCTTTCGCTGGTGGTGCCGGTCACGCTGGCGATCATCTTCGCCCTGTTGTTCTGGGCGTTCGGCTCGGCCAAGGATGCGGTGATCGTGTTCAGTGGCGTCCCCTTGGCACTCACCGGCGGCGTGATCGCGCTGGCGCTGCGTGGCATTCCGTTGTCGATCTCCGCGGGCGTCGGCTTCATCGCGCTGTCGGGCGTGGCGGTACTCAACGGCCTGGTGATGATCGCGTTCATCCGCAAACTGCGCGAGCAGGGTGACCCGCTGGAGACCGCGATCGTCGATGGCGCGCTTGGTCGTCTGCGGCCGGTGCTGATGACCGCGCTGGTGGCCTCACTCGGCTTCCTGCCGATGGCGTTCAACGTGGGCGCCGGTTCGGAGGTGCAGCGTCCGCTGGCCACGGTGGTGATCGGCGGCATCGTGTCCTCGACCTTGCTCACGTTGCTGGTGCTGCCGGCGCTATATCGCTGGCTGCATCGCGACAGCGAATCGCGTGAGCAGGTGTTGCACGGCTAGTGCGCTAACCGCGGGCGGAGGCCAACTGCCTTCGTCCGCGGGATTGCTCCTGCCATACTCATGCCGCCATGAAGTCGCTGAACGGCTTTCCTTCACACGCGAGAGCGCCCGCCGCATGCCAGAAGCAGATGCCGTCCCCGCCACGTCACCGACGGGCAACGCGGCCGAGGTGTTCCGCGCATTTCTGAAGCTGGGCCTGACCTCATTCGGCGGCCCCATCGCGCATATCGGCTACCTGCGGGAAGAATTCGTCCGCCGGCGGGGTTGGCTGGATGAAGCGCACTTCGCCCAACTGCTGGCGATGTGTCAGTTCCTGCCGGGGCCGGCCAGCAGCCAGATGGGGTTTGCCCTTGGCCTGCTCCGCGGGGGCTGGCGCGGTGCCTTGGCGGCGTTCGTCGCTTTCACGTTGCCGTCTGCCCTGTTGATGTTCGGGTTTGCGGCGTTGGCGCCACGCCTTGGAGATGGCATTGGCGCGGCCATGGTGCACGGGCTGAAGCTCGTCGCGGTGGTGGTGGTGGCCCACGGTTTGTTCGGCATGGCCAGACAGCTCGCGTTTGACACGCCTCGTGCCTTGATCGCAGCGGGTGCCATGGCGTTGATCGTGCTGACCGGGAATGCCTGGGTGCAACTGCTCGCGATTGCGCTGGGCGGGCTTCTGGGTACTCGCCTATGCCGGGGCGTCGTGACGCCGGCCCTGGTTGCGTTTCGCGTGCGGCACGGCCGTCGCGCTGCCGCGATATTCATGGCGCTGTTCCTTCTGGGCCTGATCGCGGCGCTCTCAGTGCCATCATCGGACGTGCCGAGTGCCGCGGGGTTGGCGGCAGCGTTTTATCAAGCCGGGGCGCTGGTGTTCGGTGGGGGGCACGTGGTGCTGCCGCTGCTGCAACAGGCCGTGGTGGATACGGGCTGGGTAGGGCCGGATGCGTTCCTTGCCGGCTACGGCGCCGCACAGGCGGTACCGGGACCGATGTTCTCGCTGGCGGCCTTCCTGGGAGCCGAAACGCAATGGGGTGCGCATGCCGTAGTGGGCGCATTGATTGCCCTGCTGGCCATATTCCTGCCCGGCTTCCTGCTGCTGCTCGCTGCGTTGCCCGTGTGGGCGCGGCTGGCGCAAAGGCGTTGGGCTGCCAGTGCCATGGCCGGAATAAACGCGGCAGTTGTCGGCTTGCTGGTGGCGGCGTTCTATGACCCGGTATGGACCGAAGGCATCCGCAGCCCCGTGGACTTCGCCATTGCGATGGCCGGAATCGCACTGCTGGCCGTCGTGCGCCTCTCGGCACTCTGGATCGTGCTCTGGTGTGTGGGAGCATCGATTCTCGCGGGTTTGACAGGCATTTGTGATGAGGTGCTCCCGTAACAAGGTCGCGGACAATGGGTGACAACTGCTGCAACAAGGTGATTGAAGTCCAAGGGCTGCGCGCGCGCCAGAAGCAGGTGCTCCGGATGGTGCTGCTGGTCAACCTGGCGACGTTCGTGATGATGGTGTTCGCGGCCTGGTGGTCGCGCTCTTCCTCGTTGCTCTCCGGTGGGCTGGACAACTTGGGTGATACGTTGACCTATGCGTTCAGCCTGGCCGTAGTGGGCGCCAGCACCAAGGCCAAGGCGCAGGTCGCGCTGTTCAAGGGCGCGCTGATCCTGTTGGCGGCACTGGTGGTGGCCGCGCAGATCGCCTGGCGGCTGGCGAATCCCGCTGTCCCGCTGTTTGAGGGCATCGGCGCGGCCGCACTGCTCAACCTGGGGGCGAACCTGCTCTGTCTGCGCCAGCTCACGCCGCATCGACACGGGGACGTCAACATGGCGTCTGCGTGGGAGTGCTCACGCAATGATGTCTGGGAGGGTTTCGCGGTGCTCGCCGCGGCCCTGGGCGTCTGGTTGTTCGATGCCGGCTGGCCTGACCTGGTGATTGCCGCCGGCCTGCTGGTGTTGTTCCTGCGGTCGGCCATGCGCGTGCTCCGCACGTCCTGGACTGCAATGAGGCAGCACCGCACGCCGTGATGCAGGCAACCAGCACCATCGGACGAACGATCGCAGCACATAAAGAACAGGAGGCGACCCATGGCGGCAGGTCACAATCACGGCGCCGGCGAGATCAAGCATGAGAGGCCGCTGTGGTGGGCATTCGGCCTCACCGCGGCATTCCTGGTCGCGGAGGTAGTGGGGGGGCTGGTCACCAACAGCCTGGCGCTGCTGTCGGATGCGGCGCACATGATGACCGACGTGATCGCGTTGGCCATCTCACTGGTTGCGGTGCGTCTGAGTCAGCGGCCGCCGGATGCCAAGCGCACCTATGGCTATGCCCGCATGGAAGCGATTGGCGCCATGATCAACGGTGGCCTGCTGTTCTTGGTGGCGGGCTACATTCTGTGGGAAGCGGTCGGCCGTTTCCGTGAGCCGCCCCACGTCTCATCGACCGGCATGATAGTGATCGCGGTGATCGGCCTGATGGTCAACTTGATCGCGATGCGGCTGCTCAAGGCCGGGAGCGGCAGCAGCCTGAACGTGCGCGGCGCCTATCTGGAAGTCTGGAGTGACATGCTGGGGTCGCTCGGTGTGTTGGTGGCCGCGCTCATCGTGCGTTACACCGGCTGGACGCTGTCCGACCCTATCATCGCCGTGCTGATCGGCCTCTGGGTTTTGCCACGCACTTGGACGTTGCTGCGACAAGCGTGGCATGTATTGATGCAGGGCGTGCCGGCGGGGATGGAGCTGCATGCGATCCGCGCGATGTTGTCCTCGCATCCCGGCGTGCAGGAAGTGCATGACCTGCACGCCTGGTCACTGGGGTCGCAGCAGTCGGTGCTGACCGCCCATATCGTGCTTGCGGGAAAAGACGTTGACGGCGAGCAGCTGAGGAAGCGCCTGGCGGAAGCGCTGGAGGAGAAGTTCAGCATCCACCACACGACGCTGCAGTTCGAATTGACGCCTTGTGGGAATGAGCATGGCCATGCATGATCGTTACGGGTTGCCCTGTGAATCGGAATGGCCGGCATGAGCACCACGCTCTTCATCCTCAATGAAGCGCCCTACGGAAGCGAGCGCGTGTATAACGCACTCAGACTGGCAGGGGCGCTGTCCGCGCGCGAAGGCCAGTACGTGCAGGTGTTTCTGATGGGCGACGCGGTGATGGCTGCGAAGGCGGGCCAAACGGTGCCGACGGGCTTCTACAACGTGGACGTGATGCTTGGCAAGGTCTTGCGCAACGGGTGCGTGGCGCTCTGCGGCACCTGCATGGATGCACGTGGCATGGGCGATGGCGAGATGATCAGTGGCGCCTCGCGTTCAACCTTGGCGCAGTTGACGGACTGGACCGTGGCTGCGGACAAGGTACTGGTGTTCTGAGTACCACGGCGCATGGCAGGGTAGTGGGATTGCCTCGATACTGGTCTGCCTTGCAGCGCTGACGAGCACACGATGACCGCAAGCACGCCAACGCTTGGACTCCGCGAGAACGCCGGCCAGTTTGCACTGCTGGTACTGGTCAACGCCTTCGTTGGCTCCATGGTGGGGATGGAGCGCAGCATCCTGCCGGCCATGGCCGAGCAGGAGTTCCACCTGGCGGCCAAGGCCGCGGTCCTGTCGTTCATCGTGGCGTTCGGCATCGCCAAGGCGCTGACCAACTACATGGCCGGGCGGCTGTCGGACCGGTACGGCCGCAAGCACGTGCTGGTGGCCGGTTGGTGGGTGGCGGCTCCCGTGCC
Organism: Lysobacter olei; assembly: GCF_054777355.1. Taxonomy (NCBI): domain Bacteria; kingdom Pseudomonadati; phylum Pseudomonadota; class Gammaproteobacteria; order Lysobacterales; family Lysobacteraceae; genus Lysobacter; species Lysobacter olei. The sequence continues at coordinate 311,896 of NZ_BAAHAT010000005.1, forward strand.
GTTCCTGCTGATGTGGGCGCCGGACTGGAGCTGGGTGCTCTTCGCCAATGTCCTGTTGGGTATCAGCCAAGGGCTGACCTGGTCCACCACGGTCATCATGAAGATCGATCTGGTGGGGCCGCGACAGCGTGGCCTGGCGATGGGACTGAACGAGTTTGCCGGCTATTTCGCCGTCGCGCTGAGCGCGTGGGCCACAGGTTGGGTGGCGTCCCGATATGGGCTGCGTCCAGAGCCGTTCTACCTGGGCGTGGCGTTCGTCGCGATCGGCCTGGTGCTGTCGATGTGGGCGGTGCGCGAAACGCGGCACTTCGTCGCGCACGAGATGGCGACGTCGGCTGCCCACGGCCAGCCACAGGCCGCGCCTGCGCACGGCCATCTGTTCCGTCGGGTGAGCTTTACCGACCGCGAACTCTCCAGCATCGGCCAAGCCGGGCTGGTCAACAACCTCAATGACGGCATGGCGTGGGGCCTGTTTCCGCTGGTGTTTGCCGCGGCGGGGGCCAGCCTTGCACAAATTGGCGTACTCGCCGCGATTTACCCGGCGGTATGGGGGCTTGCCCAGATTGTCACCGGCGCCCTGTCGGACCGCATCGGCCGCAAGGGTCTGATTGTCTGGGGCATGTGGGTGCAGGCGGTCGGCATTGTGGTCACGGCCTGGGGATCGGCGATGCCCGCATTCGTCGGCGGGGCGGTGCTGTTGGGCTTGGGTACGGCGATGGTCTACCCGACGCTGCTGGCCGCCATCGGTGACGTCGCGCAGCCCAGTTGGCGGGCATCGGCGGTGGGCATCTATCGCCTGTGGCGAGACTTGGGGTATGCCGTTGGCGCGATCCTGGCGGGTGTCACCGCGGACCTGTTCGGCTTGCGCGCGGCGGTTTACCTGGTTGCGCTGATCACGTTCGCCTCCGGCACGGTCGTGGCGGTGCGCATGCGCGAGACGTTGGGGGCGCGCGCAGCAACCTAGTCGTGCGCCGCGGTGGCCGCCGCACGACGAGGCGGCGCGAACGTCTGCGGCTAGGACGTCGTGCCGGAGGCCGCACGTAAGGCAAGCACCGCATCCGCCAGCGGCTGTGCCATTCCGATCGCGTTACTGGCATGGGCGATGGTATCGGTACTGACGATCCGCGCAGCGCCCGCGGCGAGCAGCTGCGCATGTGCATCGCCGGCGAACACGGCATGGATGGCGACACACGTGGCCGGCGGGAGGCCCAACCGATGCAGGTGTCCCAGCGTCTCGATGGCCGTGCGCCCGGAAGAGACGATGTCGTCCACGATCACCGGCGTGCGCCCTTGGGCGGCGGCGGCGGCATCGGGCAGGCTCACGCTTACGTCGCGGTCGCCGCGACGCTGCTTTTCCAGCACCTGGAACGGCGCACCGGCTCGCGCGGCGATGTCGCGCACCCATTGCTCGCTTTCACTGTCCGGCCCGATGAGGATGGGACGGTCGACCTCACGCCGGATCCAGTCGGCGACCGCAGGGGCCGCGGCCACTGTCCTGGCGGGAATCCGATACACCTCATCCAGCGCATGGATGCGGTGCAGGTGGGGATCCACGGTGACCAGCCAGTCAACACTTTCGCTGATGAAACGCGCGAACAGCGGCGCGCTGACCGCTTCCCCCGCATGGAAACGCTTGTCCTGCCGCATGTAGGCAAGGTAGGGCGCCACCAAGCCGACTGAGCGGGCGCCGAACTCACGTGCGGTATCGGCCGCAAAGCGCAGCGCCAAGGCCATGACATCGGGGTCGTGCAGGCTGGCCACAATGGCCACGTCCGCGCCCGCAAGCTCGTCGTCGATGGCGACCAGCGATTCGCCATCCGGAAAGCGCCGCCAGTCCAGGCGGCCCACGCGCACAGGCGAAAGCTCACGCGTCGCCGGCGTTGGCATGCGCAACACCTCGGCCATCTGCGCAGCCAAGGTGCGCTGGGAAGGGAAGGGCAGCAGGACAAGGCTCATGCAACGTCCTCGCGAACATCGAAGATGGTCGTGCAGGCGCGGGTGTAGTCGAGCGCATATTCCAGCTGGCCCTTGGATTGCGCGTACACGGTGAACAGCGGCTCACCCGCAACCACTGGATCACCGATGCGGGACCGGGAGACAAGCCCGGCCGCGGCCGAAACCGGCGCACCCGCAAGCTTGGCGACCTTGGACAAGCGGCGGTTGTCGATGGCCATGACCACGCCATCGCGCGGGGCGAGCACGTCGGCGCGGTATGGGGCGAATTGCGGTTCGGTGAAGCCGCCCTGCGCCTCGCAGATGGCCATGAACTTGGCCAGCGCCTGCCCAGAGGCCAGCGCCTGCTCGGCCAGCACCCGGCCGCGGCCAACCACGTTGCCAGGCACCAGGTCGAGCAGGTCGCCCGCCAGGGCGATGGAGCGCTCGCGCAGATCGGCTGGTGCGTAGGGATCGCAGCGCAGCACCTTCAGCACGTCCATGGCTTCAAGCGCTGGACCGATGCCATGCCCCACCGGCTGGCGACCGTCAGAGCGGTTGACGGCAACGCGCAGGCCCAATGCGGTGGCCGTGCCGACCAGGCGACCGGTGAGCGAGTCGGCGGCGGCATCGGAGCGCACCTTTGCCGTCGGGCCGACCGGCATGTCGATCAGCACGTGGTTGGAGCCGGCGGCGACCTTCTTGGATAGGATGCTGGCCACCAGTTGGCCATCGCTGTCGAAGTCCAGGGGACGCTCCACGCGGATCAATACGTCGTCGGCCGGGCTGAGGCGAACGTTGCCGCCCCATACCACGCAACCGCCCTCGCGTTCGACCACGCTGCGCATCGCAGCCAGGTCCAGTTCCACGGGCGCCATCACTTCCATGGTGTCGGCGGTGCCCGCCGGCGAGGTGATGGCGCGCGAGGAGGTCTTGGGAATGCGGTACCCCAGCGAGGCCACGATCGCCACGACGAGCGGTGTGGTGCGATTGCCGGGAAGCCCTCCGACACAATGCTTGTCCAGGACGGGACCTTCGCCCCAGTCGAGCGTGTCACCCACGGCGATCATGGCGCGGGTGAACGCTGTGGTCTCGCCGTGGTCCAGGCGCTCACCGGCGCATGCGGTTACGAAGGCGGCCAGTTCGATGTCCGACAGGCGCTGGTGCACCGTGTCCTGCATCAACGCCAGGTAATCGGCTTCTTCCAGCCGCTGGCCAAACACCTTGGCGCGCAATGCGCCGGCCGAGCGGGGCGGTTCGGGGTGGTAGAAGGTGGCCATAGCGCCCGGCTCGGGCTGGATGGCGTTCCATGCCGCTTCCGACAGGGCGACGGCATCGGCCGGCAACAGGTCACTGACGACCACGTTGAGCGTGGCGATGAGTTCCCGGTGGTCCACGCGCATGCTGACGCGGGTCAGGGCGGCAAAGCCTTCCGATAGGCACACCTCGCAATCGCGATGCATGTAGACCACCGGCTGCTGGTAGGTATCGATGCCGGCACGGATGACCCGGAGCTTGATGCGGTCGGCTTCGCTGTTCATTCGATGGGGTGTTGGGCGGGACCTACCTAGGATGCCGCAATCCAGCCCGCTTGGGATTGACCTGGCGCAATATCCCGCCGGCTACCGACGGGCCGCCCATGCAGGAGTAAAGTGGTGCAAGTTACCTGCCTTCGCTTGGTTGATGACAAAGCCCGCCACCACGTCCGCGTTCTTCGATAGCCGGTGTGCCAACCCGCTGTCGATGGACGCCCTCAACGAATACTGCTTCTGCGTGTCGGTCGACCCTGCTGTGCTGCAGGGCGCCCTGTCGTCGGTCCTGCAGGCCCATGGCGTGTCGTCGGACCTTGCCGATACGCATTCCCACCTGTTCGCCGCGTTGCCGGTGTATGTCTCGCGAGACCACCTTCGTCAGGTGGATGAAGCGGTGGCCACCATCGATTCGGTTACGGGGACGACCACCTGGAGAAATACCGTGTTGGGCTGGGCCCCGAGCATTGCCGCATACGACCCCGGGTCGCCGGGAGGCATGCTTGGGCTCGACTTCCATCTCACGCCGGCCGGTCCAAGGCTGATCGAGATCAACACCAACCCTGGTGGTGCACTGCTCAACACGCTGATGGGCCAGGCCCAGGTGGTGTGCATGCCCAAGGTGGTGACGGCGCCGATCGACGCCGAAGCGGCGGAAAGGGAAATTGTGGAGGTTTTCCAGACCGAGTGGGCATTGCAACGGGGTGAGCTCCCGCTCACGACGATCGCGATCGTGGATGAGTCGCCGCAGGCGCAGTACCTTTACCCGGAGTTTCTGCTGTTCAAGGAACTGTTCTCGCGCCACGGCCTTCGGGCAGTGATCTGCGCCCCGGAGGACCTCGCGCACCGCGACGGCAAGCTGGTATGCGGCGATGCGGTGGTGGACATGGTCTATAACCGGCTCACTGATTTCGCGCTGGAATTGCCAGGACACGTCCATCTACGCGACGCCTATTTGTCTGGGCACGTGGCTCTCAGCCCGCATCCACGGGCACACGCGGTATATGCCGACAAGCGGAACCTGGCGATGCTGGGCAGCGAGGCATTCCTGATGGACGCTGGTGCCACCAAGGAAATCCGGGACGTGCTGCAGTCCGTTGTCCCCGTCACCGAGCTGGTGACGCCAGGCAACCGGGACGAACTCTGGACCCGCCGCCGCGAGCTGTTCTTCAAACCGGCTGCAGGCTACGGAAGCAAGGCCAGCTATCGTGGCGACAAGCTGACCAGGCGTGTTTGGGGAGAAATCGCGGCGGGGACTTATATCGCCCAGGTGCTGGTGCCCCCCAGCGAGCGTCGCATTGGCACGGATGGCACACCGCTCAAAGCCGACATTCGCTGCTATGCCTACCAAGGCACGCCATTGCTGTACGCGGCACGGCTATACCAGGGGCAGACCACCAACTTCCGGACGCCGGGTGGCGGCTTCGCTCCCGTTCTGACGGCTGTCAGCTGAGGGCCGCCCGGCGGCGCGCCAAGACCCCGCCGGGCGCTTGCCATGGGCAACTTCGCCCCATTGCGTCATTCGACTTCGGTGCGCCCCAAGCGCAGCGCGTTGCCGACCACCGAGACCGAACTGAGGCTCATCGCCAACGCGGCAATCATGGGGCTGAGCAACAGGCCGAACACGGGGTACAGCACGCCTGCCGCAATCGGCACGCCCAAGGCGTTGTAGAGGAACGCGAACGCCAGATTCTGTTTCATGTTGGCCACCGTGGCCTCCGAAAGCGTCCGCGCCCGGGCGATGCCGCGCAGGTCGCCCTTCACCAGCGTCACCTGCGCACTGGACATGGCCACGTCGGTGCCGGTGCCCATCGCCACGCCGATGTCGGCGCCGGCCAATGCCGGTGCGTCGTTGATGCCGTCGCCGGCCATCGCCACTTTGCGGCCTTCGGCCTTCAGCCGCTGGACCAGGGCAACCTTGTCCTGCGGCCGTACCTCACCATGCACTTCGTCAATGCCGAGCTGGCGCGCCACGGCCTGCGCCGTGACCGCACCATCGCCGGTGGCCATGACGATGCGCAGGCCGGCGGCATGCAGCGCCTTGATCGCCTCGGGCGTGGACGCCTTGATGGGATCCGCCACGGCCAGCAGGCCAGCCAGCGCACCATCGACGGCCAGGAACATCACGCTGTCGCCTTCGTTCCGCAGCGAGTCCGCTGATTCACGCATCGGCGTGGCGTCCACGCCAAGTTCCCGCATCAGCTCGCTGTTGCCGATAGCCACCTTGCGTTCGCCGACAACGCCGCGAACGCCAATCCCGGTGGACGACTCGAAGTGCTGCGGGGTTTCCAGCCGGAGACTGCGGCGCCGCGCCTCGGCCACAATGGCATCGGCCAGCGGGTGCTCGCTGTTCTGGTCCAGGCTCGCGGCAAGGCGCACCACCTCTTCCTCCGCAAAGTCTGGGGCGGCGATGGCGGTGCGGAACGCGGGCTTGCCTTCGGTCAGGGTGCCGGTCTTGTCGACGATCAGGGTATCGATGCGGCGGAAGTTCTCGATGGCTTCAGCGTCCCGGAACAGCACGCCGGCCTGTGCCGCGCGGCCCGTCGCGACCATGATCGACATTGGCGTGGCAAGGCCGAGGGCGCATGGGCAGGCGATGATAAGCACCGACACCGCGTTGAGTACGGCGTACGTCCACGACGGTTCGGGACCAAACATCCCCCAGGCAAAGAACGTCGTCACCGCCACGGCAATCACGCCCAGTACGAACCAGAACGCCACTTTGTCGGCCATGCGCTGCATCGGCGCTCTAGAACGTTGCGCCTGGGCCACCAGCTGCACGATCTGCGCCAGCACCGTTTCCGAGCCTACCTTCTCGGCACGGATGACGAGGCTGCCGGTGCCGTTGAGCGTGGCGCCGATCACCGTGGCGCCCACGGCCTTTTCCACCGGAATCGGCTCGCCGGTGAGCATGGATTCGTCGACGTTGGAATGCCCCTCCAGCACCGTGCCATCCACGGGCACCTTCTCGCCGGGACGCACGCGCAGGCGATTGCCGACGTGCACGTGGCTGAGCTCGATGTCTTCCTCGGTGCCATCATCCCGCAGGCGACGCGCGGTCTTGGGTGCCAGCCCCAGCAGCGCGCGGATGGCCGCGCCTGTCTTGGAGCGCGCACGCAGTTCCAGCAGCTGGCCCAGCAGCGTCAGCGAGATGATCACCGCTGCCGCTTCGAAGTACACGCCGACGCGACCATGTTCACGGAACGAAGTGGGGAAAATGTCGGGTGCGATGGTGGCCACCACGCTGTAGCCAAAAGCCGCAGCGACGCCAATGCCAATCAGCGTCCACATGTTGGGGCTGCGATTGCGGATGGAGTGCACGCAGCGCTCGAAGAACGGCCAGCCGGCCCACAGGACGACCGGTGCGCTGAGCGCCAGTTCGGCCCATGTGCGGGCTTCGGTGGACAGCCACGCGTGCATGCGGTGGCCGAACATCGCCAGCATCAGCACGATCAGCGTCAGCGGCAACGTCCACCAGAAGCGGCGGGTGAAGTCGATCAGCTCGGGGTTGTCTTCTTCCTCCAGGCTGGGCATCTCCGGCTCCAGCGCCATGCCGCAGATCGGGCAGGTGCCAGGATGGTCCTGGCGGATTTCCGGGTGCATCGGGCAGGTGTACATCGCGCCCGGGGGCGCGATGGGCGCCGGCTCGCTGGACTTGGGCGCCAGGTACCTTTCCGGGTCGGCGACAAACTTCTCCCGGCACCGTGCAGCGCAGAAGTGGTAGGTCGTGCCATGGTGATCGGCGTGGTGCGGCGTCTTTGCCGGGTCGACCTTCATGCCGCACACAGGGTCGATTAGGGTGGCGGTGGCATCAGGTGTGTGGGCGCAGCAGCTGTGTGCGGAGGCAGGTGCACCGGCGCCGTGATGATGCTCGTGCGTGTTCATGCGTCCTCCTTGGACAGTGCGGTCAAGATGGGGCAGGCGCTGAGTTGGCCATGCCCGGGGCACGCGTCCACCAGTTGGCGCAGGCCATCGCGGATGCGGGTCAGTTCCTCCAGCTTGCGCTCCACGTCGGCGAGCTTTTCAGCGGCGGCGTCGCGGACGCTGGCCATGTCCTCGCCGGAGCGACCGGACAGATCGAGGAGATCGCGGATCTCGCGCAGGGTGAAGCCCAAGGCCTTGGCGCGCTGCACGAACTGCAGCCGGGCCACGTCGTCATCGCCATAGGACCGGTAGCCCGACGGCTGCCTGGGCGGAGTAGGGAGGATGCCGTGGCTTTCGTAATAGCGGATGGTGTCGATGGGGACACCCGTGCGCTTGGTGAGTTGACCGATCTGCATGGCAGCGATCCAGTTGTAGGGACTGTCGCCAGTCTGCTCTCTGGACCATAGTCCAGAGTCAAGCCCACGGTAAGGCGCGGCGCCGGAACGATGCGTTCGCGGCGCCGCGGGCTCCGTCAGTGACCGTGATGGGCAAATTCGGAGGTGCTGCCGTCGCGGGCCACAAGTTCCACCGCGTACGGCTGCACGCGGCCATCGGGGATCTCCATGCCGGGCGAGCCCATTGGCATGCCGGGCACCGTCAGGCCCTTGGCGTCGGGCTTCTCGGCCAACAGGCGCTTGACGTCTTCAGCCGGCACGTGGCCTTCGACGAAATAGCCGCCCACCTCGGCGGTGTGACAGGAACCCTTGCCATAGGGCACGCCGACGCGCGCCTTGATCAGGTTGATGTCGTCCACATCGTGAACCTCCACCTTGAAGCCCGCCTTCTGCATGTGCTCCACCCACAGGTGACAGCAGCCGCAGGTAGGCGACTTGGTCACCACGAGCAGGGGCAGGGCGCCTGCCGGTTTGGCGCTGCCGGACGTTTTCGGCGTCGCGGACTTACTGGCACCTGCGGGAGGGACCCGGGTGGCCGCCTCGTTTGCAGACGAGGCAATCGAGCCGGGTGTACCCGGCGCTGCAATCTCAGACGACGACGTGGGAGCCGGGACAGCCGCACTCGTGGCGGTCGCCGCTGGCGCGGAGGCTTGGCCGGCGGCTTCTGACGGAGCCGTTCCATTGCTGCAGGCGGCTAAAGCCATCGCCACCGCAATGGCAAGTGACAAACGCGATTTCTGGTGGAACATGCTCATCTCCTCAGAACCACATGCGAACGCCAGCAACAAACCGGGTATCGCTGACGTGTTCGCCATCGGCGTCCCGCAGGTCGGCGGTACGTCCGAACGCGCGCTCATGGACAACGCCGACATAGGGCGCGAACCGCCGGGTGAATTCATAGCGCAGGCGCAACCCGGCTTCGGCCTTCGACAGACCGCTACCGACGCCGCGCTCCACATCGTCCTTAGCCGCAAAATCCAACTCGACCACGGGTTGAAGAATCAATCGGTTGGTCAGCAGTAACTCGTATTCCGCCTCGACATTGGCCTCGACGCGGCCACCATCGCCGACGTAAGCCGTCGCCTGAACCTCAAACTTGTAGGGAGCCAGGCCCTGCACGCCGAACGCGGCCCACGTGCTCGACGGCCCGGGGCGCGTTTCTTGCCGGACACCGCCGACGACATCCCACCACGCGGAGACACTGCGTCCGTACAGCACCTCAACGTCCGCCGCTTCGGTATGACCGTCAACGCGCTCGCCCTCGCTGCGCAGCCAAAGCCGGTTGAGGTCGGTGCCAAACCATGCCGATGCCTCCCAGGCCTCGCCGCGGCCTTCGTCGGCGTCCCAGACTTCCAGGCGATTTACTCCCACGAACCAGTTGAATTCCGGCGCGTGCTCCATGTGCTTGTGCAGTGTGGGGAACGCCGCCACACGATCCGCGTCGGTCACAACAGGAATGGGAGTAATCGGCTCGTTGGGGCGGGCAGGCGTCCCGACATGGCCCGCATGGGTCATATGCGCGGCGTGGCCGGCATGGGCGTCCGGTGTTGCCTGGGGCGAGTGCGCGGCATGGTCGGCGTGGTCTGCACCAGCGTCGGACTCCACCGTCGTCGCTGGCACGGCGTGGCCGGCATGCCCCGCATGCGGATCGGTTGTCTCCGGCGGTGTCTGGGCATCTGGTGCGGGGTGGGCATGCGCGTCCTGCTGCGCATCCGTCCCGGACTGAAGCTGGCGATGTCCATGGTGCCCGGCGTGATCCTGCGCCTGTGCGGCCATGGGCAGCAGGACGGCGATCGCGAAGGCGAGCGGGACAAGGGTAGGGGAGCGGCTCATGCGCGTTCCTCCACGCGCACTTCGCGCATCATGCCCGCTTCCATGTGCATCAATAGATGGCAGTGGAAGGCCCAGCGCCCCAAGGCATCCGCGCGAACGCGATAGCTGCGGCGGGTGCCTGGCGGGATGTCCACGGTGTGCTTGCGCAGGTGGAATTCACCCTGCTCGTTCTCCAGATCGCTCCACAGGCCGTGCAGGTGGATGGGATGGGTCATCATCGTGTCGTTGACCAGCACGATGCGCATGCGCTCGCCGTAGTTGAGGCGCAGCGGCGCGGCGTCCATGAACTTCTGCCCATTGAACGACCACGCGAATTTTTCCATGTGGCCGGTGAGATGCAGTTCGATCTCGCGGCTGGGCTCGCGACCGTCCGGATCGTCGAACAGACTGCGCATGTCGGCGTAGGTCAGCACCTTGCGGCCGTTGTTGCGCAGGCCAATCCCAGGATCGTCCAGCTTGGGCGCGACCGCCGAGCTCTGCATGTCCACCAGGGGGTTGCCGTTCTCGGTGGCGGGATGCTCCACCATGCCACTCGAGGCGGCACCGGTCCCGTGGGCCGCATGCGAGTCCTGGGCCGGACTCGCCATGGCCGCGCCACAACCGCCCTCCATGCCTTTCATGCTGCCGCCGCAGCTGCCCTCCGCACTCTTCATCGAGGCGCCGCAGCCGCCCTCCATGCCTTTCATGGCGGAGGTGCTGCCCATGCCCATGCCCATGGCCGCTCCGCAACCTCCTTCCATGGCCTTGCCGTGGGCACCGTGTCCGCCGTGGCCCATGTCTGCCATGGTCAGTAGCGGTCGTGGATCCAGCGCCGGCAGTGGCGCTTCCAGCCCCTGGCGAACCGCCAGCGTTCCGCGGGCATAACCGGTGCGGCCCATGTCCTGTGCAAAGATGCTGAACGCATCCTGCCCCGTCGGCTCCACCAGTACGTCGAAGGTTTCCGCAACGGCAATGCGGAATTCCTCGACAGTCACCGGGTGGATGTATTGGCCATCGGCGGCCACCACGGTCATCTTCAAACCCGGGATGCGCACGTCAAAGTAGGTCATCGCCGAGCCGTTGATGAAGCGCAGCAGCACCTTCTCGCCCGGCTTGAACAGGCCCGTCCAGTTGCCTGCCGGAGCCGCGCCGTTCATGAGGTAGGTGTAGGTATGCGCGTTGACGTCGGAAATATCGGTGGGCGTCATGCGCATGCGCCCCCACATGCCGCGGTCCTGCAGCGTGGCGGACAATCCGTCCTCACGCACGTCTTGCATGAAGTCGCCGACGGTCCGCTTGTAGTAGTTGTCGTGCTCGGCCATCTTCTTCATGCGACGGAAGAGGGCGACCGGGTCCATGTCCGTCCAGTCCGACAGCAACACAACGTGCTCGCGGTCAAAGCGGTAAGGGGCGGGCTCGCGCGGGTCGACGATGATCGCGCCGTACAGGCCTGCCTGCTCCTGCAGCATTGAATGGCTGTGGTACCAGTACGTACCCGCCTGGTTCAGCTGGAATCGATAGGTGTAGGTCTCGCCTGGCGCGATGCCATCGAAGCTCAGTCCGGGCACGCCATCCATGTTCGCGGGCAGGATGATGCCGTGCCAGTGGATGGAGGAATACGCGTCACGCAGACGGTTGGCCACGCGGAGGGTGACGGTGTCTCCCTCGCGCCAGCGCAGGATGGGGGCGGGCAATGATCCGTTGACCGTGGTGGCCAGACGTTCACGGCCCGTGAAATTGACGGGCGATCGCCCGATGGCCAGATCAAACTCGGTGCCACGCAACTCGGGCACGATTGGACCCGGCTGGGTGGGGGCGGCGAAGGCGGGCCAGCGCGCCAGGCCTGCGGCAGTGGCGACGCCACCTACCGCCAGACCGGTTACGAATCGGCGTCGGGAAAGGTCGGCCACGGGACGACCTCCAGCACTGGGGGCTTTGGAATGCGACATGATTGCTCTACGGAAGCAAGGTGCGAAGTTAGCCTGGGCACGACGCCGTCAAAGGGTGGTGCAGGCCTCGGTTTCCGTCCCGCGGCACTTGGGGCCATCACAGGACGGTTCATCTTGCCGGTCAGGCTATGGGTGGCCTGACGGGTTGCGACAGCGCTGGATCAGAGCGCGACGCGGCCGGTCGCTCCGAGGGGCCTTCGACGAAACCGATGGAAGCAGGCACCTGAGCCTGGAAAAGGTCGGCTTGGACCCCTTGGGTGCAGGCGCCGTCGCATTGCTCGGGACTGCAGCAATCACCAAGGTCCTGACCGGCGCAGGGATCCGAGGCGTGATCCGGCAGCGCCGCCGCATGGGGCCCGGTGTCCACGGATCGCGGTGAATTCAAACTGCTGGACGCGTCACTTGCCCCCATGCTCGCCGACGCCATGGCGGTCCCGATCCCGTTCAGGATCAGGCACGTGGCCATGAGCACTCGTAGTAGGACAGGCAAAAAACGCATGGTGCCCCTAGTGTACGGCGGCGCGGCGGCCAGTCATACCCGTCCAGAACGGCGGCTTTTCGGTCAGGTTCATGGGTGGATAGGGCCCTTCAGCGGCCGCAGGTGACTCGACTCCGAGCCCATCGCCACGAGGCAACCGCGATGCCCATCGTGCGGGATGAACGGGCCAGTTGCCGCCTTTCGCACACCCGCTAGGTGCGTCGGCTGACCTGTTGCCGGGCACCAGGGCGTTTCCAGATGAGTGAGTAGCGCAACCACGGTGCCCCATAGAGCATGGTGACGACGATTGCCCATGCGGGGATGCAGCCCGGTCCTGACCAGGCATTTTCTCTGGCCCTTTGCGCCGTGATGCCCGAATCATTCCGGTCGAGCGTATCAGCCCTTGGCATCTTCGTCGGTCTGGTCGAGCTGAGTGAGTGGTCGCCTTGGCTTGCGGAGGCCGACGGCATGCTCGACGTGGCAGAGCGGGAACGGGTTGGAAGGCAGCGCTTCAGCAGCGACCGCGATGCCCTCACCCTGACCTATGCGCTGCATCGCTTGATGCTCGCGCAGTTTCTGGGATGCGACCCGGGGAGCGTTCTCATTGAGCGAGACGGGCTTGGGTGCCCACGGCTTTCGGGTGGCGAGGTGTCCACCAGCCTGAGTCATGCCGGACGGCGCGCCGCGGCCTTTGCGATCACGGCCACTGGGGCGATAGGGGTGGATGTTGAGCCAACGTCACGCGCCGCGGTCATGCCCGAACTGGCTGATTGGATCTGCCACCCCTCGGAGCGAATGGGTAGGGATGCCGTGGATGGCGTCGATGGAGGCGAAGCACTGCTTGGCCTTTGGGTGCGAAAGGAGGCCTACCTGAAAGCCGCCGGCATCGGGATGCGTCGCGAGATGCGCAGCTTTCCAGCGCCGGATCGTGGCCTGTTGCCGCTGCCCAAAGGAGGCCTCTGCCAGGTTAATGCGCTGAACGCGGGCCGCAGTTGGCACGCAGCAGTCGCAGGCGCGCCCGGCATGCCAATCACCTGTTCTTGGCTGCGCCCGCTTGTCTCATATGAATGGCGAGCGTCGGGTCCACCGCACAGGCCCGCACGACACGGGTGAGCGGCCGACCAGAGTCGCCTCTTCCGTTGGAATTGATAGGCGCAGGTAGGAAGCCTGCCTTGGGGCTGCGAGAGCAGAGGAAAACGCGGGGCAGGAACCGGCACGCAGAGTCCAAGTCGCGCAATGCCCATGGCCGAAGCAGGACAAGCGGCCCAGGATGTCAACGTCAGCCGAGCGCCCGCGCGGATTGCGTACAGGCGCTGCACGATCATCGGGAGTATCAAATGAGCGTTGCACTGGCCAGCCGGAAGAGTCGAGCACTGTTGGTGCTGTGGTTGGCAGAGGTCCTTATCTTGACGCTTGCCGTGATGGCGGCGGCCTGGATCCGGTTCGTCGCAGATCCGGAAGGGTTCAGGGTGTTCGCGTCCAACTCCAGTGTTTCCCGATCCGTCATATTCGCGTTCTTCATCACCATCTCGATGGTGGCGTTCGGCCTATACCAGGTACATGTACGGCACAGCCGCATGGAGTTCCTGATACGACTGCTACTTTCATTCGCATTTGGTGGCATCGCCCTGTTGGTGCTGTACTACCTATTGCCCCATGTCTACATCGGCCGTGGTGTATTGGCGCTAGCGCTGATTCTTGGCTTCGCTGCAGTTGGGTCATTTCGACTGGTGGCGGATCGGGTTTTCCGCACTGACGTTTTTCGGCGTCGAATCATGGTGCTCGGGGCTGGGGACAACGCAGACCTGATCAACAACCGCATGCGCCGACGGACCGATCGCGCCTCGTTCACGGTCGTCGGCTTTCTGCCTATTCCTGGTCAGCCCGTCCATGTCAACGACAAGCTGCTGCTCAAGACAGACTTCTCGTTGTCGGAGATCGCGGAGTGGTTGCAGGTGTATGAGATTGTCGTGGCACCGGACGAAAGGCGAGGCGCGCTGCCCATGGAGGAAATGCTGAAGTGCGCGCAGCGCGGAATCACCATCACCGACCTGTCCACGTTTTTCGAGCGTGAGGCCGGCATGGTCAAACTGAACGTCGCTGATCCCTCCTGGCTGGCATTCTCCGGAGGATTTGACCACTCCATTTCGCGGCGTCTGAACAAGCGATTCTTCGATCTGGCGGCTGCATGCTCGCTACTCCTGTTGGCGTGGCCTGCGATGCTGGTGGTGGCGATCTGCGTTGCCCTCGAATCGCGTGGTCCGATCCTGTACCGACAGACCCGCGTAGGTGAGAACGGACGCCACTTTGACCTGATCAAGTTCAGGAGCATGCGCGTGGATGCCGAGGCGGACGGCGTTGCGCGGTGGGCCAGCCAAGGCGATGACCGCACCACGCGCGTCGGTCGACTGATTCGCTTGGTGCGACTGGATGAACTGCCGCAGTTGTTCAATATCCTGAAGGGGGAAATGAGCTTTGTCGGGCCGCGTCCTGAACGCCCAACCTTCGTGGACATGCTGAACCAGGAAGTGAGGTACTACAACGTGCGCCACTGCGTGAAGCCTGGGCTAACCGGATGGGCTCAGCTGCGCTATCCCTATGGTGCTTCCGTGCGGGACGCCGAGGAGAAGCTGACGTTTGACCTGTTCTACGTGAAGAACCACGGCCTGGTGTTTGACTTGCTGATCCTGCTGCAGACCGTCGAGGTCGTCATGTTCCATAGGGGTTCGCGGTGAGTCGCCCCGGAGTGCCATGAATTGCAGAAGTTCATGGCCGTCTGGGGGCGTCAATCCATGATTTTCAGCTGCGGATCGACGACCTCATACGTCAATCCAATAGCGCCCTGACTCAGCGATCGCCTGTGGCATCCAGCAGAATCCGGCGCAGGCAGTAGACGCTATTGCTTCCGAGTTGGGCGGGTCATTCAGTTGCCGACCGGCCAAGCACATGTCCACCGGCCGTCTGGGCGCCTCGGCGCGCTTGTACGGTCGCGGAAGAACCTCGCCCAACCAGAGCCAGTCGCACTTCGCCATAGCGGGCAGAGAGGAAGTCGAGCAGGGTATGGATGAGCAGGATGATCCCGACCATCTCCATGCCCTCCTCAAGGCTGACAAGTGCGTGGTAGAGCATGTTCCTGTGGCCGTGACCTTCGCGCCACCAGCCCTCGAGAAGTTCAACACCGATGGCGCCGCCAAGGTAAACCACCCCGGATACCAGGAGCATGACCCCGGTGCGAAGTGGCAAGCGGCGCACGAAGGGGAGGAAGTAGATGCCCAAGCCAATCACGAGCACGATGGCTGGGATTACCCAGGCGAAGTAGAAGATGCCAAGTCGTTCCACCCCGAGCGAATCCCCGAGGATGCCTCGCAATGGGTCAATCAGTCGCTCGTGGATCGAAAGAGATTCATCCACACCCATTGCGAGAAAGCCTGCGGACAGAATGGTCCACTTGACGGTATCCGGCCCACCGCGGCCCCGCTCCAGAAGCGCGATGAAGGCCAGGATCATCGACGCGGCAAGCAGAAGGATGGTCGAGAAGAGCGCTGGCACATTGTTTTCTTTGTCCAGGCTCAACATGGGCAGGCCCATGACGCTCTCTTGGTGCATGACCAATCGATAGGCCTGAAGCGCCACATTGATGGCAATCAAGACGAAAACGGTAAGGAACAGTCGACGGCGGATTGCGACTGGATCCAGCATAAGCTTGTGCGATTCCATGAACGGAGCCCCCACGAGGCAACCCGACTATGGGCACGGACGTGCCTGCCTGTGACAACGGCGAGGTGCCTGGTGGGCGGTCAATGCTTATGTGCCTGAGGAGATTTTGTTCTGCTTGCCCACCATCGCGGGCTTAGAGGCATGGCCTGCCAATGGATCGTCCGGTCACCTGAGCCACTCACCCGAGGCCAGGGCAAGCAGTCCGAACAGCACGACCAGAAAGGCAACGGCCAAGCCCAATGCAACCCGGGTAGGGGGTGCCGCCTGCTGAGGCGGGGTGGCAACAGGCAAGTGCTCGACATACGGGCGGGCCGGCACCGGCAATCCCGGGGCCGGCGATCCGCTCCGGTAGGGCGTTGCGCCAGGCAGTCGTCCGTACCGCCGATGGAAGCGGACCGCGGTGGTATAGAGCGCGATGAGGTTCCGCAGCGCGGCGGCCGACTCCGGTGACTTGGAATCCTCCAGGGAGCCATGGGGGTGCAATTCCGCGATACGCCGGCGGTAGGCGAGCTGGAGCTCCGGAAAGGTGCAATCCGGCCTCAGTCGAAGCTCTGTATACAGCAGCGTCAGGTCGGGTTTCATCGCGCACCCCCGCTTGATGATTCTAGCCCAATGCCTCGTGTATCAAGCATATCCGGCGCAGGTCATGCCGACCACTTGGCCGTATGCCCTCGGTCGCAACGTTCTCTCACACATCAGCGCGAGCATCAATCGCCAGATTGGGGATGCCCGCCCCGAGGGGGCCCACGGCAACCGACGCCAAGTGCGACGGCTGCCGTTCTGGCGCGATGCGAACCTAAACGCCGGAGGAGGCATGAGCCAGCAGTTCGACGAGCGTCCGCCAGGGCAGGCGCCGCGGGCAAAGACGCCCTGCATCCACGAGCGGATTGAAGCACAGGCCGCCATGACCCCTGAGGCGATGGCCGTCACGTGTGACGGTGTCAGCCTCACGTACTTGGAGTTGAATCGGCGAGCCAACCAGGTGGCCCATCGGCTGCGCACGATGGGAGTGGGGCCTGGCACATTGGTTGCCATTGGGATGGATCGCTCCACCGAAATGGTGATCAGCCTGTTTGGCATCTTGAAGGCCGGGGGTGCATACCTGCCCATTGACACAATGTACCCGCGGGAGCGGGTGCAATTCATGCTGGAGGATGCTCGTCCGGCGGTTTTACTGACCTCCGAAGCGCACCAAGCGACCTTGCCGGCCGTTGGCGTGCCGACGTTGTTGGTGGACCCCACGTGGTCCGCGTTCCAGAGCGATCCGGACCACGACCCGGAGCACATTGTTAGCCCCGAAGATCTCGCCTATGTGATCTACACCTCCGGTTCCACGGGCAAGCCCAAGGGATGCCAAGTCACCCATTCCAACGTTGCACGGCTATTTACGTCCACTGAGGCGTGGTTTCACTTCGGGCCTCAGGATGTGTGGACGTTCTTCCATTCGCACGCTTTTGATTTCTCCGTATGGGAAATATGGGGCGCCTTGATTCACGGCGGTAGGGTGGTGGTCGTCCCGTACCTGACCAGCCGGTCGCCAGAGCAGTTCCTCAGGTTGCTGGTTAGCGAAGGCGTCACGGTCCTTAACCAGACGCCCTCTGCGTTCAAGGCGTTGATCCATGCGGACCTGGTCGCTGGCATCGATCCGATGGACTTCGCGTTGCGCTACGTGATCTTCGGTGGGGAAGCCTTGGAGCTGCAAATGCTTCGCCCATGGTTGGAGCGTCATGGCGACCAGCGTCCGCAACTGGTCAACATGTACGGGATTACCGAGACGACGGTTCACGTGACCTACCGTCCCCTGACGCTCGGCGACGTCGAACGTAATGCAGGTAGTCTCATCGGGCAGCCGATTCCTGATCTTCGGCTATACCTGCTCGATGCCAATCTCGATCCTGTCCCAATGGGGGAGGTGGGCGAGATCCACGTGGCAGGAGCGGGCGTCTGTCGCGGCTATCTCAATCGGCCCGAGCTGACGGCAGAGCGGTTCTTTGAGTGGCAGTCGCCGGAGGGAAGCACCCTGCGCCTCTATAAGACGGGCGACCTCGCACGGCGGCTCCCTGACGGCGACATTGCGTATCTTGGCCGCAGCGACCAGCAGGTGAAAATCCGCGGATTCCGCATTGAGACAGGCGAGATCGAGAGCGTCCTCAGCGGGCACGAGTCTGTCCGTGCTTGCGCAGTAGTCGCGCGAAGCGAGGATGGACAACCTGAGGCGCGCCTTGTCGCCTATGTCGTACCGGCTGGAGGACAGGTGTCCCCGTCAGAGCTCCGGCGCCAGCTCTCCGAATCCTTGCCGGAATACATGGTCCCGGCTGCGTTTGTCGAACTTCCCGAACTCCCGCTCACGGAGAATGGCAAGCTCGACCGGCGGGCATTGCCGTCTCCACCCCGGCAACGTCCTGAGATAGCAACCACGTATGAACCTCCGAGCGGCGCCCTGGAGTCCACGTTGTGTGGGTGCTTTAGTGAGATGCTGGCCATTGACTCTGTTGGCCGCAATGACAATTTCTTTGAGCTAGGCGGAGATTCTCTGCTGGCGACCCGGTTGCTGCTCCGACTACGCGAATTGCCTGGTCCAGCATCCGGAAGGACGATCGCGACGTCGGTCCTGTTTCGCAACCCGACGCCTGCCAAGTTGGCGGCGTACGTTGAAGAAGGTGAGACCCACGACATACCTGCCTCCAGGTTTGTCACGCGGCACGGAAAGGATTCCACCCTCCAGGATCCGATCGCGATCGTCGCCATGGCGGGCAGGTTTCCTGGCGCCTCCGATGTCGAGGCTTTCTGGCGCAACCTGTGCGAGGGGGTCGAGTCCATCACCTTCTTCTCCCCTGAAGACCTCGATACGTCCGTCACGGACCAGCAGCGCGCTGACCCAGCCTACGTGAAGGCGCGCGGAATCATCGATGGCGTCGAGTGGTTCGATGCGGCGTTCTTTGGCATTGGCCCGAGGGAAGCCGAATTGATGGATCCCCAGCAACGGCTCCTGCTTGAATTGGCGTGGGAATGCATTGAGCGGGCAGGGTACGTGCCTGACGCGATGCCTCGCCCGGTGGGTGTCTTTGCCGGCATGTTCAATGCCACTTACTTCCAGCACCACGTCGCCGCTCGCCCCGACCTGATCGACAAGGTCGGCACCTTCCAGGTGATGCTGGACAATGAGAAGGATTTCATCGCCACGCGTGTCGCATACAAGCTGAACCTGACCGGTCCCGCCATCAGCGTCCACACCGCGTGCTCGACCTCGCTGGTCGCCATCTGCCAAGCGATGGACAGCCTGCGCCTTGGCCAATGCGACGCGGCTCTGGCGGGTGGCGTGGCGATCACCTGTCCACCGCGCAGCGGGTACGTATATCAGGAAGGCGCGATGCTTTCCCCGGACGGCCACACGCGCACCTTCGATGCCGATGCTCAGGGGACCGTTTTCAGCGACGGGGCGGCCCTAGTCATGCTCAAGCGACTACCGGATGCCATCGCGGACGGCGACCAGGTATATGCGGTCATTCGGGGCGGCGCGGTCAACAATGATGGCGCCGGCAAGGCCAGTTTCACTGCACCCAGTAGTGACGGACAGGCCGCCGTGATCGCAATGGCGCACGAACGCGCCCAAGTGGATCCGCGGAGCATCAGCTACGTTGAGACACATGGCACGGCAACCCCGGTCGGAGATCCGATCGAGATCGAAGGCCTGACGCGGGCGTTCCGGCGTGAAACCGACGCAACGGGGTTTTGTCGCATTGGGTCGGTAAAGAGCAATGTCGGTCATCTTGTGATTGCTGCGGGCGCCACAGGGGTGATCAAGACGGCCCTGTCGCTTCATGAACAACGAATCCCCGCCACGCTTCACTTCCATGCGCCCAACCCCACCATCGATTTCTCCGCGTCGCCTTTTGTGGTCAACGCCGCCACGGTCGAGTGGCCACAAGGTGAACACCCCCGGCGCGCGGGCGTAAGTTCGTTTGGTGTCGGCGGAACAAACGCCCATATCATCCTTGAGGAGGCACCTTGCCTTCCCCAGTCGGACCAGGGGAGGGGGCCTCAACTGCTGGTGCTCTCCGCTCGCTCGCCAAACGCGTTGAGCTTGGCCGCCAACAGGTTGGCCGACCATCTGGAGAAGGAAGGTGCCGTCAACCTTGCCGACGTAGCATGGACACTGTCAGTGGGGCGCAAGGCTTTCCCGCATCGGCTGGCCATCGTTGCGGGTGACGCTCCAGATGCAGTCACGCAGTTGCGTAGCCCAGCGCTCGCTGCTGTGGCAGCCCGCAGCCGCCCCGCGCGTCCAAGAGACGTCGTCCTGCTCTTCCCCGGTCAAGGGGCAACCTATCCCGGCATGGGACGCGCGTTGTATGCGTCGGAGCCGAACTTCCGGGCTGCTCTTGATGAGTGTATCGAGGCGTTAGGCCCAAGCGCCGGCCAGGAACTCCGCGAACGGATGGCCAGCGACGACCCGGAGGCGATGCGGCCGACCGCCATCATGCAGCCAGCCACCTTCATCGTCGAGTACGCGTTGGCCCGACTGTGGCTGGCCAGCGGAATAGCGCCAGTTGCCATGATTGGGCACAGTGTCGGCGAGTTTGTCGCGGCGACGCTGTCTGGCGTCTTCAAGCTCACGGATGCAATCCGTCTGATCTCGATGCGGGGCGAGCTGATGCAGGCGCTGCCTGAAGGTGGCATGTTGTCAGCCCGCATGTCATTGGCGGACCTGCTGCCCATCCTTCCCTCCGAGTTGTCGCTGGCAGCTGAGAATGGGCCTGCCAGTTGCGTGGTGTCTGGCCCACATGAAGCAATCGCTGCATTTCGGGCGACCTTGGACCAGAAGGGAGTCGCGTGCAGGACGCTCCGCACCTCGCACGCGTTCCACTCCCACATGATGGATCCGGCAGTGATTCCCTTCCGGAACGAAGTGGCGAAGCTTGAATTGTCAGCACCGCGGGTACCCATCGTTTCGACGGCCTCCGGTGACTGGCTGCCCGAGGACGCAGCACTATCACCAGACTACTGGGCATCCCACCTGCGTGAGCCGGTCCGATTCAGTTCGGCGATCGGCCGAGTCGTGGAAGACGGCAGGCGCATTCTGCTGGAAGCTGGGCCACGCGCTACCCTCTGCACATTGGCAAGGCAGCATCCGACATGCCAGAAGCATGATGTAAGTGCACTGGCCTCTCTTGGCGAAAGCCCGGACACCGAGGAGGCCATGGTGCGGCTTGCGACCGGACAACTCTGGGTGCATGGCGTACCCATTGACCCTGCGCTCTTTGATCGCAGGATAGTCCGTCATCGGGTGCGTCTCCCAACGTATCCGTTCGATCGTCAACGCTATTGGGTCGAAGCGGCAAAAGCAGCAGTCAGGACACCGGTCTCGCAGGCGAGCGCAACCGCGGAACTAAGCCCGAATGGTAGCCAAAGCGAGGATGTCGATGCGCAATCAAAGCGTCTCGATTTTGTAGACCCAAGAGCCGCGCTGAAAGAGAGGATCCGGCAAGTCATTGAGGATACGGCAGGCTTCCATGTCGCCGACACAGACGCGGATGAGAATTTCATAGCGCTTGGAATGGATAGCCTGATGCTCACGCAACTCGCGCTGCAATTGCAGCGCGTGTTCCCAATGAAGATTTCGTTCCGAGATCTCATGACCGATCTCTCGAGTCTTGATCGGCTGGCGCGGCAACTTGAAGCTTCGCTTCCAGATGAGACAAGTGTCGCTGACCAGGGCGACTCAACAAACATCGTCAAGCAGCTTCATGTCGTAGCCAGTGCTCGTCAGAGTGTGCCAAGGCTGGAGATGGATGATGCTCATCCCATCGTTCCAGGGGCACGTCTCGGCCGCGAACCGGACGGGCGGCCGGCATGGTTTGTGGCGGATCCTCAACGCGCTGGAAAGTTCCTGAAGGTGGGCACATGAACACCGCAGTCCTGCCGGCAACGCCGACGCTTTCCGCAGTGGATTACGATCCGTTCCTGCTTGGGGCACTCGAGAAGGTAGTTCCCACCACGCGGTCCCAGCGTGAGATCTGGTTGGCTGACCAGTTGAGCCCCGAGGCCTCCTTGGCATTCAACCTGTCAGTCACGTTGCGGTTCCTTGGGGCGCTGGACGTTGAATCGCTGCGTCGGGGACTGCAGGACCTCGTGGACAGACATGACGCCCTTCGGGCCAATGTGGCGCCAGGGGGAATGGAGTTGTGTGTTCGCGCCAGAGCCCCTTTCACATGCGAAATCGTGGACCTCTCAGGGCTTGCATTGCAGGACGCCGGAACAGCCCTTGCCGATCGGTTGCACTGCCAGGTACAGACGCCTTTTTCACTAGCCCTTGACCCACTGTTCAGGGCAGAACTGATACGCATCACGCCCACTGAGCACATCCTTTTGCTTACGGCCCATCACGTCATTTGTGACGGCTGGTCCTGGTGGGTAATCGTGCGTGAACTGGGCGCGCTATATGCCCAGCACAGCGGCGCGAAAAAGTCGCCGTTGCCCGCGCCCGTTAGCTTTGTCGATTTCGCCGTTGGCGATTCCGACTCGGCATCGGACACGAAGCGCCAGGGTGACGAGGCCTATTGGGAGTCCGTATTTGCGGGAAGCGTGCCAGTACTGGAGCTGCCTGCTGACCGGCCGAGACCGTCAGAGCGGAGCTTCGCTTCGGCACGATTGGATCATGTCATTGACTCGGAACTCCTGTCCGCCCTGCGAAGCATAGGGGCCGCACAAGGCGCCAGCCTTTTCGCAACCCTGCTGGGAGGCTTCTCCGGCCTGCTATACCGGCTGACCGGACAGTCCGACGTCGTAATCGGCATCCCTGCCGCTGGTCAACCGGTCGCAGGCAGTGACGATCTTGTCGGGCACTGCGTCAACACCCTTCCACTTCGATTCTGCATCGAGGGGTCCAACCCGTTTTCCACGCTACTCGGAGTGGCACAGGCCACGTTGCTTGATGCACTTGACCATCAGCAGTGTACGTATGGGACGCTTTTGACGAAGTTGCGTTTGCCGCGTGACCCAGCGCGCATGCCGCTCGTCAGTGTCCTGTTCAACCTGGATCAAGCGCTGGACCAGCAGAGCTCTGCATTCACGGGTCTGGCCATGGAGTTTGAAAGCACCCCTCGGAAGTTCGAGACCTTCGAGGTGTTCGTGAACGCCGTGCAGGTCAAGGGGGAACTGAGGCTTGAGTGTCAGTACAACACTGATCTGTTCGATGCCTCCACTATTCGGCGCTGGCTTCGCGCCTACGAAACACTACTGCGTGGCGCCGTAAAGGACGAATCGACGGCAATGGCACGTCTCTCCTTGCTGGATGCGGCTTCGCGAACGGAGCTCGAGCAGTTGCAGCCATCTCCCGTGGCTTATGACCCTGCGTGCCGCATGCATGAATACTTTGAGCGCACGTGCGATCAATTTGCGATGCGCCACGCCATTGTGCATGGGGATGTTCGGGCCAGCTATCGGGACCTCGAAATTCGTTCGAACAGAATTGCGCGCGCGCTCCGTGGGCATGGCGTCAGAAAGGGGAGCCTGGTCGGCCTGGCTCTGGATCGAAGCATCGACATGGTCGCGTCGCTCCTTGCCGTCCTGAAGGCAGGCGCGGGCTATGTTCCGCTTGATCCGGCCTTTCCGGCCGACCGCCTGGCCTACATGGCCGCCGACGCGGGGCTTTCCGCGCTCATCACCACCTCCCAGCATGAATCGCGATTCGACCTGCGCGGTAGACCCGTGCTTCTGCTTGACGCGGAGGCTGCGCGTATTGACGCCGCATCCGCAGAACGAATTGGACGGGACGCTGACAGCGCCTCACAGGAGGATCCCGCGTACGTGATCTATACGTCAGGCTCAACGGGGCGGCCTAAAGGCGTGGTCGTTCCACACCGGGCTGTCTCGAACTTCCTGACCAGCATGGCAAGAACGCCTGGACTGTCCAATCAGGACCGGCTGGTGGCGATTACGACCTTGTCATTCGATATTGCCGTGCTTGAGCTCTTGCTGCCTTTGTCCGTCGGGGCTGAGGTCGTTCTTGCAGACCGCGAGACAACATCTGACGGCAACGCGCTCCGCGAGCTGATCGAGCGGAGCGACGCCACGGTCATGCAGGGGACGCCGTCGAGCTGGCGATTGCTGTTGGAAACGGGGTGGCAGGGCAGTTCGGGGTTCAAGGCGCTATGTGGTGGAGAGCCCATGGCTCCTGACCTGGCGGCGTCCCTGGCAGCACGATGCGATTCCGTCTGGAATGTGTATGGCCCAACGGAGACCACGATCTGGTCGACCTGCGCGCAAATCGAAGGCGCCACGACCGGCGAACTGGCTGATGTCCACATCGGGCGCCCGATTGCCAACACCAGCATTTGGATCTTGGACGATGGCGGAGAGCTCTGCCCGCTCGGTGTCCCCGGCGAGATTTGCATAGGCGGGCAAGGCGTCACCAATGGCTACCTCAATCGCCCCGATCTGACAGCGGAGCGCTTCATCAGCGATCGATTCACGAACCCGGCCATCAATGCAGCCACGCCAGATGTTGCGGCATTGCTATATCGCACGGGAGATCGTGGCCGTTGGCGGCAGGACGGCAATCTGCAACACATGGGACGGCTCGACAGCCAGGTCAAGGTCCGCGGCTACAGAATCGAACTGGGTGAAATCGAGGCCAACCTTGTCGCCGTTCCGGGGGTTGCGCAAGCCGTGGTGGTAGTCCGCGAAGATCGCGGGAACGACCAGAGGCTGGTGGCGTACGTTGTCCTGGCACCGGGGGCTGTGGCACAGGAGGGCCAGATGAAGGCTCACCTCCAGCAAGTGCTGCCCGCCTACATGGTGCCCCAACACATCATCGTGCTCGACGCCATTCCGCAGCTCCCCAACGGCAAGACCAACCGCGCAGCCTTGCCTGCACCCGCTGCGGCCGTCGAGCCTCACCTTGCCAAGACGGACCTGTCGGAAACCGACATGGACCCCAGAGTCCGTTACCTCGCCGGAGTCTGGTCCGACTTGCTGGGTCTGCCAGCCGGGCAAGAAGACAACTTCTTCGAGTTGGGCGGACACTCCATGCTTGCCGTGCAGATGGCGGCGCGCGTGGAACGCGACACGGGTTATCGGATCAAACTGATTCGCCTGGGCGCGGAGACGCTAGGTCAGGTCGCCTCGCGACTCCCAATGCCCAGCACGGGTGATGTCGACCAGACAGGCATCGGGGGAAAGTTGGGGATGGGTTTGCGCCGCCTGTTTCGCAGGGGCAAGGCAGGACGCGATGCACAGTGACTGGCAGCCGTTATGGATTGGGCCAGCGTCGCACCGCTTGTATGCGGCGTTTCACCCGGCAGAGGGGCCTTCGACCATCGGCGTGGTGATCGCTCCGCCGCTACTTCACGAACTTTCTCGTTGCCGTCGATTCATGACTGAAATGGCAGCGGAGTTTGCGAGGCAGGGCGTTCCGTGCCTGAGATTTGACTTCCATGGCACGGGTGACTCGAGCGGCACAGGGGACGAAACGGACTTTTCGACGCTCCGTCGGGATCTGGACGTCGCAGTATCCGCCTTGAGGCAATGGGCATCTGTCAGTCGGGTGTGTCTCGTTGCATGGAGGGGCAGTGCACTGGTGCTACCAGGCTGGGTCAGCGAAGGCGGAGACGCGAGTCCCCTGGTGCTTTGGGAGCCCATTATGGATGGGGCCGACTGGCTCAGGAAGCTCACTAACGTGGACGCACGGGAGCGGCTGGCGCGCCCGCCACCCCGACCCGGGATCAAGCAGCTCGACAACCGTGGTGACAGGCAGTTGATGGGTTTTTCTGCCCCGCTGGGGCTGCGCGAGGACCTTGCAGAGTCACGCCTTGAAGACGTGTTCGCCAGCCATCTGCCGGTCTGGACAGTCTTGCGCCCAGGTCAGGAGCGGACGTTGCCCGTCCTGCCCTCCAGAACCTTTGTCCTGCCGCCTACCGCGCCGGCCTTCAATGACGAGGCTGCAATGGACTCCACGTTCTTCCTGACGCCGCAAGTTCGTGATCTAGTCAGCCACCTTGGGCGTTCGTTGGATGCGACGGTGCGTGCATGAATGCCGCCTTGGAAACCTGCGACGTGCATCTTGGAACAGCCGACAACGCGTTTGTTCGGTTCGGTCCGGGCGGACGACTGCTTGGCATATTGAGTGGCCCGCCTGGCAGAGGGCCCATGTTGCTGCTGCCGAGTGCCGGACTTCAGCCACGATCCGGCCCATTTCGGCTGCACGCAACCTTGGCAGAGCGATTGGCGGAAAGGGGCATTCGCAGCTTCCGGTTTGACGTCCCAGGAGTGGGCGAGGCGCCGAGCATAACCGGCTGTGACGCGACCCAGGCCAGCATCGCGGCGATCGACAGGCTGCAATCCAGTCATGGTTGCGAACACTTTGTCATCGGCGGTATCTGCAGTGCCGCCGATACGGGCTGGGATGTGGCGGTCACCGACACGCGTGTTTCCGGCCTGCTGCTAATGGATGGCGTTTGCTTCTCTGGCCCGTGGTACCACTATGCCCGAGCCATTGGACTCATACGGCGCTTGCCCTGGGAGTGGAAGCATTTCGCACGCCGGTTGCCGCAACGCTTGAGGGCACGAGGCGGTTTGGATGCGAACGCATTTCGTTCCTGGCCAGACAGGGAGCTTGCGATGCAACAGTTCGCAGAAATGATCGATCGTCGCGTTCGCGTACTGAGCATCTTCAGTGGAGGGTATGCCGAACACTTCCTGCACCCGAGGCAGTTTGAGTGGTCATTTGGCCCCGCGGTGCGAGACCCAGGAGTGACCATGCATTACTGGCCTGACTGTGACCACACCTATTTTGGAAGAGCGCAGCGGGAGCGCCTGATAGGGACCGTCTCGGAATGGATGGACAGCCTCCGCACCAAGGGGGAGCAGTGACTGCCATGGATAGTCAACAAGCGACACCACTCTATGCCTCGCCCACCAGCTCCTCTCGGCCCCTACGAGTCGCGTTGGTTGCTCCTGCGTGCGTGCCGAATTGGATACACAGGTTCAAGGAAATTGCCTCGGAGTACCCGTGGATTGAGGTAATCCATGTTGCGATTCCTCGCTCCAATCATCCGCAAGTTGAGAACGTCCCTCTCCTTGTTCGTGCTGCCGTGGGGCTCGAAAGCGCACTGCTCAGCAAGGAACACTCATTGGAGCCCATCCTGCTGCCGTCCGACCCGGATCCTGATGGCCAACCGGGCGCGCAGCAGCCTTCCATCGTGCAGCAGGTGGAGGCTTTGCGGCCCGATTTGGTCGTCCTACTCGGCCCGCCAGCCCTGGGCACCGAGCTATCGGCGGTTGCCCCCAAAGGTTGCTGGACTATTGACTCCCAATTGGTCGACAAGCGCCATGCCGGGTTGGCTTTGCTCTCTCCCATGCTGCGGCATGACTTCACCACTCGCATGGGGATGATCCTGTCGGACAGTAGCGGTAAGCGGATCGAGCTGGCTGTGAGCACAGGGCAGACACGCGCTGGCTCATTTCTAAGACAGCGCGAAGCCGCCTTCCGAAAGCTGCCTGGATTGCTGGTCAGGGGGCTACGCCGCGTGGCCGAGGGCGAAGCTCTCACCGAGCCGAGATCGACCTCCGTACTCCAGTTGGCTGAGCAGCCTGACGCAGGCCACATGCCCGGCGCGCGTGCCCTCGCGCTACTCGCGCGAGCAGCTATCCGACGGCTTTCAGGGCGACGCCGCGATGGCAGCCTGGGCTGGACGCTGGTGCTGCGTTTGGCAGGGTCCCCCTTGGACCCGAGCGACCCCGTGATCGGCTCTTATGCCTTGCTCAGGCCGCAAATCGGATGGTGGGCCGACCCGTTCATTCTCAACGCAGATGGCCACAAACTGATCTTTGTTGAAGAGATGGAGGATCCAAAGCGGAACAATGCCAATATCGCGTGCGTCGAGCTTGCCAATGGCGGAGCCAAGCGATTGGGTGTTTCGCTCGATGAGCCAGGGCACCTGTCATATCCGCAGGTGTTTCCTTGGGAAGACAACTGGTACATGACCGTCGAGTCCAGCTATGACAGGCGCGTTAGTCTGTATCGAGCGACCCGCTTTCCACTGGAATGGACACGAATAAAGAATCTCATCACAGGACGTGTGTGCGTCGATCCGACCCTGCACTTTCATGAGGGGTTCTGGTACCTGTTCACTAACGTGTCGGAGAATGCGATCAGCACAAGTGATGAACTGTTCCTGTTCGTCTCGGATCGGTTGGACGGGGACTACGTGCCACATCCCGCGTCGCCTTTGGTATGCGACGTCCGGCGCGCCAGGATGGCAGGAAAATTGTTCTTGCACCGCGGTCGATTGATTCGACCCGCACAGGACTGTGGCCCCTGCTATGGCAGCGCAGTCGTATTCAACGAAGTGCTTCAGCTCAGTCCAACCGCTTACAGCGAACGATCGCTTTCAAAGTTGGAGCCAAACTTTGCGCGACGCATCGCTGGCTGCCATACATACAATGCAGACGGCCAGGTGGAGGTGCTGGATGTCTTTGGGCGACCCCCTGGTGGCACCGCGTATCTGAAGGTAACTGGCGCCACAATGGATCGGGGTCCAAAAGACGAAGTCGAACACCAACTTTCGACGCCCCTCAGCGCGTCGCAGCTTCTGACTGGAGACGGCCTTGTTCCTTCCGGGGCGTCGCGCCCCGCCTATGGGGGCGGGCAGAGTTCGATCCATGGGCCTCAAGCGTGAGTAGTCCATCCGTACCAGCCCAAGGCGTTTCAGAGGGAAATGAGATTCCACCCCGCTCCCGCGCCGGTTTAGGCACGCACTACATGCGCTATTCGATCTCGAATGGCGTCGTGATGTTGCTCGGATTCATATCTTTCCCGATCTTGACCCGGCTACTCGATAACGCCGAGTACGGCATCCTGAGGTATTACGATACGTTGATGCTTCTCGGTGTGGCCATGGTCAAGTTCGGCGCGCCACACGCCATCGTTCGGTTCTACCCATACGATGGAGATCCACAGAAATTGCGCGTATTCGGCACGAACCAGGTGATGTTGCCGATGGTTCTGTCGGTGTTGATATGGGCCGTCATTGCGGCTGCGCTAGTGCTTGTCCAGTGGATTGGTGGGGGAGGGCTACACCCGCTGTTCTGGTTTGCGCTTGTCTTGGTGCTGCTTCTGGCTAACACGAACATCGTCCAGATGGTCATCCGGGCGAGCGAGCGGTCCGACGTCCTCATGTCGACACGCATCATCGCGAGGGCGCTGGAGTTGGCGTTCGTGCTTTTTGCGGTCATCCTGATCCAGCGGAGCGCGCTGGCCGTCTATGGCGGGAAGATACTCGCCGCGACACTCGTGCTGGCGTGGCTTGGCTACTGGATGTACCAGAACGTGACGGTTTCTCGCCACGCCATCGAGCCGATGGAGTTCAAGAATGGCCTGATCTATGGCATTCCGTTGATGGCAAATGAGGTGGCCGCCAGTGTTCTGGCCAACATGGATCGCGTATTGATCCGACATATTACTGGCGATTTTTCCATGGTGGGCATCTACGCCATTGGATACGCCTTGGCCATGCAGCTCAATGTGTTCCTCATCGCAACACTGTCGGAAGCATTCAATCCGGTGGTCACACGCAGTTACGAGCAGGGAGGGAGCGAAGCGGTTCGAGCCCTGAAGACTCGCGTGCTGCTACCAATGACCTATGCTGTTGGCGCCATCGTCGCCATGATTCTTGTTTCGGGGAATGACGTTCTTGTCGCATTGAGCGGGCGTGACAAAGCCGCATCCGGCGACGTGTTTGTCGTGGTCGGAATAACGCTGTCGCTGTTCTCCTTGTTCACCATCGCCAGCTACGGACTGCAGCTCAAGAAGCAGACGCTTCCCGTTCTGGCCATAACGACCGTGGCTGCGATACTCAATGTGGGGATGAATTTTCTACTTATTCCCCGGATGGGCTACATGGGGGCCGCCTGGGCCACGGCCGTAAGCTATTTTGGATTGTGCGTCGCCCAGTTCCTGGTCTGCCCAAAGGGTTTGGCCCAATTGCCCCGCCTACACACGGTGGCTGTTGCCACTGGATGCGCGTTGCTGCTTGTGGGCGTGGCCCGCGGTTCAAATCTGTTTGGTCTAGAGGACGCGTGGGCCAGACTCTTCCTGTCCGGCGCGCTGTTCGTGTTCATGTACGCGATTCCAGTTGTCTTGATCGACCCGAAGATGCGACAGCTCGCATGGGGGCTGTGGAAGCGCACGCCTTGACCCTAGAAGGGCAGGGTGAGGCTGGGAAGCCGGCCCTCAGATGGCTCGAGCCTCGGACTGAAAGGGCAGGAGCGCGGCAAAAAAAGGGCCCCGGAGATCCGGGGCCCTTGCGCATCAGTGGAACTGATTACTTGTAGACCGAGAAGCTGGTGGTCGACTTGGCCGTATCGCTGCCGTTGGTGGCAGTGGAGGTCACCTGGTAGGTGCCAATGGAGCTGCTACCGGTACCCGACTTGAACGAAACGGTGACGTAGCCGCTGCTGTTGGTGGTGCCGCTCAACTCGATCGTGTTGACCTTGTTGGGCTTCAGTGCAACGAAGCTAACCTTTGCTCCCGAGACTGCAACGCTTCCCTTCATCACGCGGGCCGTGATGGAAACCACTTCACCGGCCTTGTAGCTTGACTTGCTGGTCGTGAGGGTTTCCGTCATGCCAACCGCTGCAGCGACGCTATAGGTGCTCGACGCATTGGCGGTATGGGTGCTGCCGACGCTGCTGCTCGTGCCCACGCCAACCCCGTAGCCACCCGCCGCAGCGGAGGTGGGGGAGGTGACCTTCAACACGGCGGTACCCGAGGCACCAGGAGCCAAAGCAACACCGGTGGTCGACAGTGTCCCGGTCCAACCGGACGGCACGCTACGCGCCAAGGCGAACGTCGTGTTGCTGCAGCCACTGCTGTCGTTGTTCTTCAGGGTCACCGAGTAGCTGTTGGTGGTGCCAGCCGCCACTGCGGTCGTCGGACCGGCCAGGCTCAAGGTAGGCTTTGCACGGGTGCAGGTCGGCGTCGGTGCCGGCGTCGGCGTCGAACCAGCCACCTGCATCTCGTACGCACCGACGTCATTCGAGGCACCCGACGGACGCGGTTGCATCAGGAAGTCGGTGGTAACACCGCTGATCAATGCCACCTTATCTGCAACCGGGCTGCCCGAGCGCGGCGACGCATCAAAGCCTGCCAATGTCATGTTGGTCAGCAGCGGGTCCTGGGTGCACGTGGTGCCGGTCGGACAGGTGCGAACCTTCCAGCCCATGTTGCCCGAGAACGTCTTTGCCGCAGGCGCGCCACCACCACTGAAGAGCGTTGCCTTCGTGGTGTCGGCGTAGTACGGGAAGCCAACGACCAGGTTGTTCTGGATGTTGATCTTGTCCGTGCTGGTGCCTTCGCCATAGGCGATCTGAGCGTCACCTTCGCCCGTGATGGTGTTGTGTCGCACGTTGACCGTGTCGTTGCCCGTCAGGATCAGCAGCAGGGAGCTGCCGTAGGCGCGGCAAAGGTCGCCCGTGGTCATGTAGTGCTTGCCGCGGAAGTAGGTGCAGTGACCCACCATGACCGAGTTCTCGATCAGTGCATTGCCCTTGACCTTGACCTGGTTGCCTGCGTTTGCAACCGAGTAGACGCGGCGCAGGGTCACCTTGGTCGAGTCCGCGCCATCCATATAGCGCAGGTCCAGGCCATCGGACGTGTTGTGGTGGATGAAGGCATCTTCGATGAGCCAGTCGCCGGCAGTGGTCGTGGTGCCGAGGCCATCACCGTAGCCGCCAGTCTTCTGCGCCCAGCACGCCCACGGCTCACCGGTAGCGACGCGTTCGCCGCAACCGTTCCAGGCAATCTCGATGTCACGCATGATCATCTTGCCCGAGTTCGAGCCATTGGTGCCGACGTTGCCTTCCCAGCCTGCGCTGCCGTTCTTGTTGATCTTCAGACGTTCCATCGTCCAGTTGCTGAGCAGGCCGGCATTGACGCCACGCGCGCCCATGCCATGGATGTTGACGTCGTGAAGCCAGACATTGTTTGAGTTGCGGGCGTACAGTCCAACGCGTGCCCAAGGCATGCTGCTGGTACAGGCTGCCGACGACACCGAGTGACCGTAGACGCAGTCGCTGTTGTCGGTAATTTCCAGGTTACCCACCTCGACGTTGGAGCTGCCGTCCATGTTGAGCACGCGGTGCGCACCCGCGACGCCGACCAGCTTGGGCGTGCCGCCCCAGCCAACGATCACGGTCTTGGAGGTGGCGCTCGGGCCACTCGGGATAGGCTGCATGTAGCCGCCACTGCCCAACTGGTAGGTGCCCGGGACAATGCGCAGGGTGTCCCCACCAGCGATGCGTGGAGATCCGGACGGCGGCAGGGCAATGACGGGGCTCTTCCAAGCGCAGGTTTGGTTGGTGCCGCTGCCGGGGTAGGCGGCGCTGCTCAAGCCGTTGCACTGGCTCGCGTCGCCACCGTTGGTTCGCACGTAGTAGATGGAGGCGGCTTGCGCCGTGCCGATGGCACCGAGGCCAATGGACAGAGCAAGGGCGAGCTTGGGCAGGCTGTGCCCGCTGGTCGATGAAGCAAACATCTGTAGCGTGTCTCCGTTGGACAAAGGGCGGGTGGCCACGAGCTCCCTCCCATCGGCCGGAAATGGAGACTACAGAGATGGTTTCAGGGGGGGTGTGCGGTTGGGCACACTTCACTCCCGCGAATGCGTCAGAAAGTGACGTGGCACGCACATTTGCGTGCAGACGGCGTGACCATGCGCGTCATATTCAGTCGCGATTTCAGGTCATCAGGCCGCCAAACCGTGATGCGCGTCACGCGGATCACGGGAATTCGATACCCGAATGGCAGTCGCGCGGCGTCATTTGTGGGCTGCCATCGCCGACTGGGCAGGCCAAAGGCCGCCACTAGAGTCTTGGCCCCGAATGTCGCTGGGAATCCGCGGCACGTGGACGACTATCCGCGCGATTCAGTCCTTACAGGGTGTCGCGCCCGCGCTCCCCAGCACAGGGCTATCCACGCGCGGCATGGCGTTGAAGGCTTCGAGCGACATGCCGGTCAGCTTGGGGTCGCGATCGCACACGGTGCCGGGCGGACAGCCCGCCGTCTGCCACGCCAAGTTCCCGGTGTAATGAATCACGGCCCGGGACTTCCCGGCCGTGAAGGCCGAACGGCCCGACTTGGTTTGGCCG
Source organism: Lysobacter olei (assembly GCF_054777355.1). NCBI lineage: Bacteria > Pseudomonadati > Pseudomonadota > Gammaproteobacteria > Lysobacterales > Lysobacteraceae > Lysobacter > Lysobacter olei. The sequence continues at coordinate 344,774 of NZ_BAAHAT010000005.1, forward strand.
GAGGAAAAGCCCACCACGACGTTCTGGCGGATTTCGATGCGATCCGTTTGATCGCCTTCGCTATGGCCGATCTGGGCAGCGCCTTCACCCGCCAGCGTACTGTTACGTACCACCACCGAGTCATTTCCGGTCATGACCAGCTGCAGCGTGCTGCCATCGGACCGGCACAGGTCCTTTTCGGTCATATGGAACTTGCCTCGAAAGTAGGAGCAGTGGCCGACAAGCACCGAATCCTCCACCTGCGAATTGCCCCTGATCTTCACTTGGTTACCTGCATTGGCAACCGCACGCACTCGACGCAACGTCGCTACCGTCGTATCGGCACCGTCCAGATACCGCAGGTCCAAGCCATCGGACGTGTTGTGGTGTACATGGGCATCCTCGATCAACCACTGGCCACCCGTCTCCGTAGTCCCGAAGCCGTCACCATAGCCGCCCGTCTGTTGCGCCCAGCATGCCCAAGGTTCGCCGGTGGCGCTGCGCTCACCGCAACCATTCCAGCCAATCTCGATATTCCTCAGGATCATCCTTCCGGAATTGCTTCCATTGGATCCGATATTCCCATCCCAACCAGCAGTCCCGTTCCGGTTGAGCGTCAGCCGCTCAACCGTCCAGTTGCGGAGCGCCCCCGCATTGATTCCGCGGGCGGCCATGCCATGGATGTTGAGATCGTGCAGCCACACGTTCGTTGAAGCGCGGGCGTAAAGTCCGACCCGCGCCCAGGGCGCTCCGTCGACGCACGAGGCCTCGGCGTCAAAATGTCGGAAGACGCAGTCGCTTCCGTCTGTGATCTCAAGGTGGCCCACTTCGACATTGGAACTGCTATCCAGGTTAAGCACGCGATGCACACCACGTGTACCGACCAGCTTTGGCATGGCGCCCTCTTGCCCGAGGATACGGGTAGGCGAGGCGGGCGATGGCCCGCTAGGTATCGCCTGCAGCACTCGGCCGATGGCATATGTGCCCCCGGCTATCCGCAGCGTGTCGCCACCCCTAATCCGGCTCTCGCCAGTGCCGGGAAGCGCCACTTCCAAGCTGTTCCAGGCACACGGCTTGCCAATGCCACTGCCCGGGTACGGGGCGTCGGTGCGTCCAGTGCATTGTTCGGCATTGCCTCCGTCGCGCCTGACGTAATACGTCAAGCCGCCTTTTGAGGACATGCTGACAGGGATGTCTGACTGATCGCTGGGCTTGGCGCGGCATCGGCCCAGGCTAGGGGCGGACTCCACCGTGCAGGCAACGAGGACCAGCGCCACCATGCCAGTGGATAGCATCGACTTGGTGGGTGGCGTGTCAGCGGACCGCATTCCTGGGCCTTGCGAGTCCCGGGAGCGCCCGCGCTACCAAAGGAAAACGCTGACCAATGGGCACCGCATTCGGGTCCCTGCGAAGGGTCTCTGCCACTTTGCCGGCTTCGTGCGACTTGAGCAGACCATAACGCTCCATAAGGCCGCAAAGAATCCAGAAATTGGCCATGATGACGCTGTCGAAGAAGGGGCTTCCGTACATGTTGCCCAAGGCCATGGCGACCACGGCCAGAGTAAAGCCCCTCTCAAAGGTTCGCGATTCTGGTGGGCCTGCCCCGGGGGAGCGGCGCAACATCCGCGCCAGCCGCCACAACCGCCAGACCACCCATAACAACGCGAACAACCCAAAGGGCCCCAACTCGGCCAGCGTCAGCACAAACCCGTTGTGCGCGTCCTTGCCAGAATAGTTGGAGTAGTCACCAATCCGGGCGGAGAACCTACCAAGTCCAACGCCCGTGGGATTGTCGCGCAGCATTTCCATCGCCCCGCGCCAGATTACGAATCGACTGGAAGTGCTTGGATCCAGATTCACCGAGCCATCGACATCCGCCTGCTGGGTCTGCTGGACGCGTTCGACGACGCTGCTTGGCAGTACGACCGCGGCCGCCCCTACAAGGACCACCCCCGCGAGGATCGCAGCGGGGACGCTTCGCCAGACCAGGAGCACCATGATGCCAAACAGGCCGATAAGGTATGCCTGGCGCGAATAGGTGAACAGAATCGCCAACACGAGGATGAGGCTGCCAGCGATCGCCAGCAGTCTCACGACACGGGACTGCCCGGGCTTCAATGCGAGCGATACCAGCATCGGCAGGAACATGGCAAAAAATACGCCGGCGCGGTTGGCCATGTTGATTTGCCCAAATGGACCAGTGGCCCGTTGGGTCTCTGAAAAGGCACCCAGATTGAACCGCATCGCCTGCGATACGGCTTCAAGCCCGGCCATGACGGCCACAATCAATACGATCACGATCAGGTTTCGGGTGCCCCTCGCATCCAGGCCACAACGTCGGTACGCCAGGTACAGGAAGGGGAATAGCACGGCTACCTTGGCTTCGCGCAGATCTGCCTCCGCGTTCGACAGGTCAGTCCAATGAGCGCCCAGGAAACCAATCAGCATGGCGAAGAACAGGGCCAGGAACGGCGCCCAGAGGAAGCTGGGACGGGCGAGGTAGTCCGGGTCGCGGTCCCGAAACAGATACGCAATCAAAAGCAAGGCCAGTGACACGCCCACGCTGAAATCCGCCGGAAAATGTGCGGTATTGGGCAGCAGCAGGATTGGGATTGCGTACAGAATGTTCATTTTGCTACCCGATCTGACAGGCAACGCTGCAGCGCAGCGGGGCAGTGCAGGGCGCAAGTTGGCTGTCCATACCTATTTCACCTTGATCGGTGGACTTGATCGCGACATCGTCCACTGATGGGAGTCCGTACCTTCCAGGCAGCGTTGGTAGACTCTCGCAGTTTCAAGGGCGAGCGCCGCCTGGCTGAAGTTCTCAACGACGTTTTCGCGCGCAGCTTGCGACAGCCTGGCCCTCAGCGCTGGATCACCCATTCTTTCCATGCAATCGGCCAGCGCACCGGACTTATCGTCCGGAAACAGCAGCCCTGTGGATCCTTGCTGAACCAGTTCCACGTTGCCGCCGACTGCCGACGCAATCACCGGGCATCCCGCAGCCATTGCCTCCAGCAGGGCGTTGGACTGCCCCTCGAAGCGCGAGGGCAATACCAGGAAGTCGGCCACCTGCATTAGCTGGGCCACGTCCTTTCGTTCGCCCAGAAACCGAACATTGGCCTGCACCCCGCGCTGTCTGGCCAAGTCTCGAAGCGACTGCTTCAATGGGCCGTCGCCCACAAGCAGCACCAGCGGTCGTCGGCTGGCGGGCATCGTCGCCAGCGCCTCCACTAGGCAGGCGAGGTTCTTGATCGGCACGAGTCGCCCCACGAACAGCCCCAGCAATCGGCCATCCTCAAGGCCGAAGCTCTGTCGTATCGACACGCGCGTGGGCGGAGAAACGGGGGAGGGGATATCAACCGCGTTCGCGATCGTTGTGAAGCGGCCGTCCATCATCCCGACTCGCCGTGCGGTGGACTGTGCGCCGGCCTGCGAATTGGCGATCACAGCAGCGCTGGACGCGATGATCCTGCGCTTTATCCACCAATACCAGAACGGTCTATCTGTCCGGAAGGCGCTTCTTTCCGATGCAACAAGCACCGGCTTCACATCCACCATGAAGCGGGCGGCAATCGTCCAGAGTTCTGCCGTCAGCGAGAAGGCGTGCACAAGCGCGTACCTTCGCTCGCGCAATAGCTTTGCATAGGCCAACAGGAATCGAAGGTCAAACCTTCGTCTCTTTGGAACGTGATGTACGGCAATGCCGATCCTTCGTACCTCGTCGGCCAGAAACGAGTCAACGCGGAAGAACGCGAACTCTGGCTCCCATTGATCCTTGTCCAATCCCTCGATCAACTTCTGTATCTGGCGCTGGCTTCCGCCAACCTCCATGCTGTCAATGACCAGAAGGATGCGCTTTCTATGAGACATGGCATGCCGACCTGAAGTGATCCAACAGTCGCGCCGCCTCGATTTGCACGTTGAAGTCCCGCTCAACCTTGGCCCGTCCGGCCTTGGCGAAGCGGTCCTGCGCCTCGGTATCCGCAAGTAAGGAATCGATCGCATCGGCCAGGCCCTCGACATCCCCGGCCTGAACCAGGCATCCCGAAACGCCGTCCTCCACCAACTCTGGGATTCCAGACACCCATGTGCTGATGACCGGAAGGCCACTGGCCATGGCTTCCATCAGGACGTTGGGAATCCCATCTGACTGCCCGTTCCTGGCCACGACGCAAGGGAGCACCATGAGCGCCGAATCGGCCATATGCTGTGCGACCTCGCGCTGCAACATGGCCCCGGGCAAATCTACGACGCCATCGAGGCCCAGCGTTGAACGCAGGGATTCCAGGCGACCGCGCTCCGGCCCTTCGCCAATGATGGTGCAACTGAAAGCGCACCCACGATCCTTCAGGCGGGCCAGGGCGGCGAAGAGAACATCGAAACCTTTCATCGGCACCAGCCGTCCGACAGAAAGCAGCTTGGCCGAATGCCGCCCGTCCCGCTTGAATGGAAACTCCGGCAGGTTGAGCGAGGAATGGATCACTTTTATCGAGACCGTCCCGGGTGTAGGCGTCCAGCGGGACATGAACTGCACGTTGTGCTCGGTGATCGTCACTGCAAGCGCAGCGGCATCGAGCTTGTCTTCCATCAGGTGGTCTTCGATGAAAATATCGTGGGCTCGGCTGGTAAAGCTGAAGGGACAGCCCAGCACGCGCGACAGGAGCCAAGCCACGGTGGCAGGGTAGGTGGCCCACGTCCCGTGTATGAGTTGGGGCGAAAAGGCCTCTATCTCGCCAGCCCGGCCCAGCGCGAGCGTTACCGCAGCCGCGCTCTTGGCCAAGGTCGCTGGCCGGTGCCAAAGCTGGGTGACCAAGCGATACGCGAACGCCGATATCGCCACAGGGCTTTGCATCGCACGGCCCAGTGCCCCCGCCATCGTTTGCCACGGGGTGGCGGGATGGATGACGCGGTCCATGAGGCGCGCCGCCTGTTGTTGGACGACCGATTCACTGGATGGCTTGAGTGAAAGGATCCGCACGTCGACACCCATGTCAATGAGCGCGCAGATCTCCCGGACGATGAACGTTTCGGAAAGGCTAGGGAACTGTGAGACGACGTACAGAACGCGTTCTGGTGGCAATCCGGCATCAGCCGTCGCGCGCTTGTCAGCCGCCTCGACCGAACAGGACGAAACGCTGCCCGACTCGTAGTCCTGACCATCATCGGGTGCAGCTGCGCGTCGCGGCGACAACTGCGAGGAGGCGCTGCCTTGGATGACAGGGTTCGTATCCATGGCTATCGCACCGGCGTCCAGGTTACGACCCGATCGCCACGCGCAAACCGGAAAAGGCTGATCGCGGAGGCGAGGTTGGTCAGCAGGAAATAGTAGGGCTTCGACAGGATGCGAGACCCAGAAAGCATGCGGTTCAAGACGAAGCCCAGCAGTCCTGCGCCAAGCAGGATCAACTGCAGCGCCAGCAACCACAGATAGCGGCCCTGCATCGCCAACGCCGCATTGGAGATCAGCGCGACTCCCCAAAAGACAGGGGACAGATACCTGAGCAGCTTGTGGGACCACAGTTGCCAGGCAAACAGGCCATACTGGATCGGGTTCAGAAACTTTTTCTTGCATGCCAAGGCGGAAAGGCTTCGCAAGCCGACGCGAATCCGCATTGACAACTCATGATCTGGCCGCTCGAGCGTATGCTCGTAGCACAGCGCATCCATTTCCAGAACCGTACGGAGCCCCTGCTCGCGAACCACCATCGCAATAACGAAGTCGCTGATCAGTTCTGGGGCAATGGCGCGGTAGGCGCTCCGCCGGATCGCGTAGAGACAGCCGGATACGCCAATCAATGACCCGAGCGCGCTCTCCGCCATTCTCAGACCGACCTCATAGGACCAGTACGAAGTGCCACCTTTTCCTGTAGCCCCGTCTCCACTGGCCAGATACTTGAGCCGAGCCGCTACACAACCCACATCCGGGTCGTGAAAGTTTCGAACCATCGCGCGTACGGCATAGGGTTCAATGCGCGTCGTTGCGTCCGTAAGGACCACGACCTCACCGGTGGCTGCCTGGACAGCGGCGTTTTGGCAGGCGGTCTTCCCTTTGCGTCCTTCGACGCGCAGCAGACGCACATTTGGGACCCCAAGCGCGCAGACGAGCTCGTCAGTTCCATCAGTGGATGCATCCGACGCGACGATGACGTCCAGCAGTCCGGGCGGATAGTCAAGCTCTAGGACGTTGCGGATCTTTTCCTCAATGTGCGCCACTTCATTGAAGGCTGTGATAATCACGGTCACTGGCAGGGTGATGTCGGCCGTCCTTACCTCGCGCCTCAGGATTCGCGAAAGAAGAATGGCTGCCAACGGGTAGCCGAAGTAGATGTAGCCGAGAAGGAGCAGGGAGCCCCAAAGCAGAATCGTCAGCATCGGCATGCCCCTCCTTCTAGCGTTTCCACCACACGGTGAATTGCGCAACGCGCTCCTTGTAAACCGGGTCGAGGAGGTTGGACTCACGATTGTTCTGGATGAGGTCCGCGCTCCAGCCCCAGTGCCGGGTCATCTGGTAGTCAAGGCCAAGCCGGTAAACCCGGTCGGTATCTTCCTGCCCTCGATTGACGAAATCCCGCTTTTGCACCAATCCTTCCAGGCTCACTGTCATTCTCGGGCGCAAGCGATAGCCAATGGCAGCGGAAACCCCGCGGTCCGTACGGTTCGACTCCCCGTTACCGATATATTCGCGACGCCGTTCCCTTGGCCTGAGGCGGAAACTGACGCGCTCGCCCGAATACCGGTAATCAAGCTCCAGTTCCTTCAGCCGGTAGACTCGGCCGCTTATCTGGGACGCGCCCGGGTCAGCGAGCACCGGGACAAGCGCTTCATCAGGATCACTGAACCGAAGCATCAGGTCCTGGACTTCGTCAGAAAAGTGCTGTCTGGCCCGAATCCGCACGCGACTATCCGGACTGATACGCCAATGCACGGTGGCACGGCCGATGGAGGTCGACTCGTCAGGCGTTGTATCGAGGCCAAGGCGCGAATGGCCCAAGTCAAGTTCGTAGTCAACGTCACGAACCTGCCCTTGATAGCGGACGAACGCGTCCTGCCGTACGTAGTCATCCGCCACGGCGGGGTCCGACAGGTCAAATTTCACATCGGAAGACATCACGTGCAACGACAGTTCGGATTCAGCGTCAAACGCGTGACTGACGATGGCTGCCGCACCGTACCTCCGGCTGTTGAAACCCTCCGTTTCTTCGGCATACGTGTCGGCGCCGCGGAGATCCAACTGAAAATGGGTCGAGCCCCCCAACTTTGCAAACAGGCTCGGCCCGGCGAGAAACACGTTGACCTGCTGCAAATTACCTGGATAGCGACCGTCGCGAATGTCGATCGGTTGCTCGCTCAAGTAGTCCTCGGCGACGAATTTCAGGCGTTGCGGGAGCACTGACCAGTTGACGCGACCTGCAAACGCACTTCGGGTCTCGTCTTCGAAAGAATTCTTCGTGTAGAACCTGCGTTCTACCTCGCCCCGGGCCTGGATATCGACGGTCGATCCGGCATCGTTGAAATCAAACTTGAGCCGGGGAATCGCCACAGTCTCCTGTTGCTGGTTATCCTCGCTCAAGTTGATGTTGTCGCTGTGCAGGCCTGTGAACTCAACTTGATAATTGAACTGGCCTGCTGTCGCAGGGAGCGTCAGCAATGCGCCCAGCACGCCCACGAAAATCGGCGTCCGCTGCCGATTTACAGGGGCTGGCCGCCCATGGCGTTCGTTACGTGTTTTCATTGAAAACCACGCCGGCAAACTTGCGCGGATCGAAATTCGCTGCCGCCTCGGCGATGTCGGCTGCTGTATTGCGTCCATACCCGGCGACCAGCACAACGACGTCCGCGAGATCGGACAACATGCGGGCGTCCGGCGACCCCAACACCGGCGGGCCGTCCAGGACGATGTAGCGATCCGTGTAGCTGCTCTTCAGTGAATCCATCAGCAACCGCATGCGGAACGATGTGAATTGCTCGGACAAAAGCTCGCCTTGCGCCACGTTGCCAGCCGGGATCAACGTGAGGCGGGCGACCCCTGTCGAATGCAGCATTGGTTCCACTTCGGCTTCTGGGTTCTCAAGGTAGTCGGCTAGGCCGCCCCCAGAAGAGTCAACCCTCATAGCGGAATGCTGCGACGGTGTCTGGAAATCACAGTCGATGAGCAGTGCCGTCTTGGCAGGGTCAAACCTCATCGCGAGCGCCAGGTTGCGCGCAACAAAGCTGCCTCCGCACCCTTTGCTGACAGGCGCTACCAAGGTGATGAAGTTCTCGCCTGAGGTGGCGAGCAGCTTTGTCCGCAACTCACGGAACGAATCAACAAGCTGCCTGTTGGTTCCGTCCAAATATGGAATGATGGACCGTTCCGCAAGCTGGCGCGGGGTGAGCGACGTCCTGTCGGTCCGGCGCACCACGTACCGTCCCTTGGGCTCGCTCGGATGCTCGGCTACCGCCGCGGCCACGTGGCTGAAATCGTTCATAGCACGTCCACCATTTTCAGGATCATCACGAGGCCGTAGACCACGGCAACGGAGGCGATGAGGGCCATGCCCATCCTCATCCGCTTGGTGCGGAGCTCAAGATGGTCCAGGCTCATGTTGGTTGGAATACGTCCAAGAACGGGAAGACCTGCATCCCGCTCGATCTGCAGCGGCATCCGCACCCTCGGATCGTGCTTGACAATCACCGACAGCAGCAGCATTGGAACAATCACGGCCACAAGCAATCCTGCAACGGCGAAATGCATCAATCGCATTCCAGAGGGCAGGAGGGGCAGGGATGCTGGCTCCTGGATCTGGAAGCCCAAGCTTCGGCCGTCTGCGTCCAGGTTCATCGACACACGGGCGTTTTCGCGGCGCTTCAAGAGGTCCTCGTACATCTCTCGATTCACGTCGTGGGCGCGTGTAAGTGCGGACACTTCACCCTCTGTGCCGATGATTCGCTGGTTGCGTTCAAACTCCTGGCGCAGCAAGGCTTGTGCACTCGCAACGCGGGACGCCGCTGCCGCGCCTTGACGCCTCACCTCGGCCAGTTGCGCCCGCAACTGCTCATGCACAGGGTTCATCGTCGGCGTGGTTCCTGGCAGGACCGAAGCCCCGGCAGTGCCGCCATTTCGCACCTGGGACTGCAGCTCCCTGATTTGATTGCGAACTCTTACGACATCGGGGTGCTGGTCGGTGTAGCTCAACAGCAGACGTGATTCTTCTGCGCGCAATGTCGCCATCTGCGCGTTTGACTGCGTCGCGCGGGAGATGGTCGTTACCGGGCTTTCACTGGACAGCTGGCGCAGCAGTTGATGCTCCTGCGCGCCGGCACCTGCCAAGTCGATACTGGCGTTATCGGCGGCCCGTCGCAGCTCGGCGATCCTGGCCGAGACATCGGAGCCCATGCCGGGCAGGGCATCCGGGTTGGCCTGCCGATACTGCTGTAGTTTCTTGTCAGCAGAGGCCAGCGCCATCTGGTAGTTCTCGACCTGGGCATCAATGAACTGGTAGGCCGAGCGGCTCGCCTGGGCTCTCGACTCCAGCACCTGCTCGATCAACGCTTCTGAAAAGCGCTTCGTGACCGCATGTGCCCGCTCTGAATCGGAATCGGAGTAGGTGATCTTCACCAGGCTAAGCTTTGGATCCGAAGACCGCACTTGCGTACGCTCGGTAACCACGACCTCCGTCCGTCCCATGACGTTCCGTGACAGTCGCTCCTTGTCGATGGGGCTCATACCTCCGACGTCCCAACCGCCAGCCCGCAGGACCTCGTCCATTACCCGTTGCCCGAACAGGACGTCCCTTGAGATCAGCGCCCTGGACGAATCGTTTGGTGCGGCAGTCCGCCCTTCCATGAGTGGCCCGATGGAAGAGTTGTCCTGGACCAGGATCGTAGCGGACGACTGGTAGGTCGCCGGATTCAGCAACCCCCATACAAGGAAGAGCAGGGCAATACCGGCGAAGATGGATGCCAGCGGCAAGAGGTAACGGACAAGTTCCTTTCGCGCAATCGTCAGCAGCGCAATCGCTGGAAGCCGTTCCGGCGTTGGCCCCGGCAGCCCGAGTGGCCTGGGTATGCTGTTCACAGCACGCGCTCCGGAATGGTGATTACATCGCCCGGGGCAACCTTGTAGTTGGTGCTGAGGTCGCCACTTTCGAGGATGTTGCCGAGCGACACGCCATAGGCCTGTTCGCCGGTCCCCGTCCTTCGATGCAGGCTGGAACGGTCAGGCGCTGCAAATTCGGTCACGCCACCTGCGGCAAGCACCGCATCCAGCACGGTCATGCCTTGGCGGTATGGGATGGAGACGGGCTGGCGGACCGCGCCGGTCACGCGGACCCGCGACAGGTACTCGTGGCTCCGAAGTTCGGTGAGGATGACGGTGACCTGTGGCTCGCGCACGTACGCTGCCAGTTTGTCCTGGACATCCTTCGCGACATCATTAGGGGTCCTGCCCCCGGCCATGACATCACCGACCAGCGGTACGGAAATCTTTCCATCTGGACGCACGGGCGCAGTAATGCCCAGTTCCGGACTCTTCCAGACCGCGACCTGCACTACGTCATCGACCCCGATGTGGTATTCCTCGGGTGGGACGGGTGAAGGAGGGGCCCCCGAGGTGACCGCGGGGGAACTCGCGCAGCTGGCGAGGACGAGCGACAGGCCGAGCGCACCAAGGGCTGATGCGAAATGCATGGCAATTCTCCGATTGACCCCATCTGATAAACGCCGGGCGTCCGCGCAGCCGGACATTCACATCACGGGGTCAATCAGCTACATCACGGCGACGTCCTCTCTTCGCGTCTCGAGGCCACGTTGCGGGGCTGCGGAAGCCATAAGTAGTCGCAGTGGTGATGCTCTGCGATTGGGAGCACAGGCAACAGGCAACAGGTCAGAGGGTTAGACGGATTCCTGCCGGGGTGTGGGGCACAGCTGAGGTCGGCTCGCCATCGGAGCTCAGTCCGCCCATAGCCAGAAATAACATAATAGGCATTGGGGGCGCAGTGAGCGCCCGAAAGGGCCGTACAAAGCGGGGCGCACGCCCCGGCCGCTTCGCATAACCGCCCAGCAGTTCCGGGACGCTCGCGTGTTCGGGGGGCTGACCCGGGACGACGCGGCCGAGCTTCTCGGCGTCAGCCTGCGCACGATCGGCCATTGGGAGACGGGCAAGGCCCGACCCACGTATGCCGCGTACAAGCTCCTGCGGCAGCTCAAGCACGGCGAGCTGGCCGACCCGGCATGGGCCGGCTACCGGATCGTCCGGGGCAAGCTGGTGACGCCTGAGAATCACAGCATGGCCCCGGCCGACATGGCGTGGCTGACCCTGCTGTGCCGCCGCGCAGCGGCGTTCACCGACCTGGTGCGGAAGCGGGACACCGCGAAGGGGCACCCTGGGGTACAGGCGCACGCGCGGAGCGCGGCCGCCCCGGCCCCGGCTGGGCTTCTGGCTCCGCTCCCGCCGAGTCTGTTGGCCACCGGCCCGGAGGGCATCCGGGCCCCGGCCAAGGGGGTTGGCTCCTATGGGCTTGTCTATTCTTCAACAAGTGAGACGCAGGGGGGCGAAAAGCCCGGTTTCACTGGCCCGCAGGGGCAGGGGGCGGGTCAGCTTGTTGGGGCTGTCGACTTCCCTCCCGGGGGCTTCGCCCCCGGCTGGGGCCCGGTCGTCTGGCGGGGAAGCTGGGGCCCTGTGCCTCAACAACTTTCCGGGGGTGCCCGATGAGCCCGCGCATGGCCCAACGCTGGCAGGAGGCCACGCCAGCCCGGTACCCGGTCCCCAAGGCGGTCCAGTTCGTCAGCCCCGAAGAGTTCCTGACGCTGGCGCTGCAATCGCATCTGGCCGCCGTCCGCGACACGATCCCGCCATGCGGGGAACCGTGGCGGCACCCGGAGTGCGAGACCGCGTGGGCAGGCCCGGAGGACTTCTTCGAGATGCTGCTGCATCACCTGGGCGAGCGGCTGCGGCTCCGGGCGCTGGTCCGCGGCGATCTGGTCGAAGAGCCGTGGGACACCGCCGACGCCGATGACCTGGTGGCCGCAGGCCACGGCGACGCTGTACCCGCGCCGGACGCGCCCGAAGGCCCGCAGCAGTCGGCCAACCCGGACGGGGACCGGTCGCCAGCCGCGCTCCCCGGACACCCGCTTTTTGCTTGCCCGCCCGGGCAAGGCTTGCCACGGCCCGCAGAAGGGCTCAACGTCAACGGGGCCGCTGCCCCGGAGGTGCATCATGCCGTCTGAACATAATAGGCATTATGCGCAGTCCTATATCTTGCCCACTCGCCCAATCAACGACTTGCGTGGCCAAAACCGGGCTCAGTAAAGTTGTGACATTTCCGGCGTTGCTCGGCTTTGTCTCGCATCCACTGAGTACTCGGGATTGTCACGACTCCACGGATCCTGACTCCGCTGCTGGGCACCGCAGAGTTCGATGCACTGCAGTCCTTTGGCCGCACTCTCAATCCAGGTCCCGCACAGTCAGCATTTCTGGGGCGCATGAGGAAACGGCCCATCCCAATCTACGGGGTGCCTGGCGCCGATCTTCTGCATGTACAAGCGCCAACTGGATGCCGACTAGACGCCAACAAACTGCTCGGGTCGCCGGAAAGTGCCAAGGTGACTGCAGACTTCCGATCCGTGGGCACCCCAAAGTTCGATAGCGCGGCTACGCACTTTCGATGTGCCGCACCTGCAGTCTTTGCTGCGCGGTTTTTCCGACCTGCACATTCGGCTGTACCTCGCTGTCAGTCCCGCACAGTTAGTTGCTCCAAAAAGCATCATTTCCGGGCGCATGAAGAACCGGCCAATCCGAATCTGCGGGGCTTGGTCCCTTTAATGCCTCCAGAAATCAAGATGAGTGCCTCGCCATCTGGATCGGACCATTTCCAAGCCCCTTAGCTCACCATCGGGCGTCCGGACCTTCCTCGAACTGCCTCCGAGCAGTCTCAATCACGTTCTCAGGATCGTGGGCAAGCTGTTCCGCCGGACTACGCCCGCCCAATTCGGTGTTAGGCGCTAAGAGCCACTCCAGTTCCTCCCATCCGGAGGTCGGCTGGCCCGCAGCGACGCCTTGATCGCTTCGCAAAATTGCGAGCAGCGATTGCACCTGGGGAATCAACTCTCCCCTCCCCCCGAACTGCCAGGGCGGAAATAGATAGCGTCCTTCGTCCGCGACCCAGACCCCGAATAGCCGGTCTGACCTGCCCCCGCTGTTAGGGCCACGAGCTACTTCGTAGAGTCCAAGGTTGCGAGCTTATCGCTCGATGGGTGGGTTGCAAGGGTGCCGCTCTC
>NZ_BAAHAT010000006.1:0-270907 GCF_054777355.1 Lysobacter olei
AGAGAGCGGCACCCTTGCAACCCACCCATCGAGCGATAAGCTCGCAACCTTGGACTCTACGAAGTAGCTCGTGGCCCTAACAGCGGGGGCAGGTCAGCCCAGCGCGGGCAGCCATAGCAGGGTGGCGGTCGGCCGTTGCGGTACGCGCGCAAGCAGCAACCAGGCATGGCCGTCGTTGGCCTGCACGTTCAATTCATGGGCATCGACGGCATCGTCGCCGCGCTGCGCGTTGATCGGCAGGGTGCGGGCGTGCGGATCGGTCACGCGAACTCTCCGGAAGGGCGAGCCCAGATGATGCCTGTTCCTGCGGGGGAATCCGTGACCTAGCCGTCCTTGTCCGCGGACGTCAGGTACCACCCCATGCCGGCGGAGTGGGCGGTCGAGCCACCCCAGCGCCCATACACGGGGCGTCGCTCCCGCTCGAAGAAGCCGCAGGCGCGCCACCCCGCCAAACTGGCCGCAGGGGCCGTGATCTCGGTCGTTATGCCGACGTGGCCTGTCGCTCGGGCCGCCCAGAGCAACGCCTCAACGCAGGTCCGGCTGACACCGCGCACGCCTTCGCTGGACCAGAAGTCCCGCACGCGCAGCAGGCCCGCATCGCTGCGGGTCGCAAACCACGCCAATGGCGCACCGTCCCGCTTGTCCATGACGAACAGGTAGCGCGTCCTGCCCTGCGGTGCCTCGTCAAAGCGCCAGCGGGCGTAGGCGGCATCCCGGACCATCATCAGGCCGCTGGTACGGTCGGATTGCTGCCAGAGCGTGTCCATGCGCGCGTCGGCCTGATCGGACCATTCAGTGTGCACGCGTGGCGATACGAGTCGGCGCAGCCCATCCCATGCCCAGACGGCCATGTCGAGGATGGCTCCAAGGGTGTTGGCCAATACGGCGGGCATGTGTTCGGCGAGAAACCGCGCGTGCCGCAGCACCCGCGCGTACCCCACGATATCGGTTAGCTTTTCGTAGCCCCCCCGTTTGACGGCAGCGACTGCCTTCGGATTCGGGAAGCCATACAGCAGGTCCAGTTGGTGCGCGCTCGCGGCGATCAACCCGCCTTGCAGGATCAAGGCCGGACCCAGCGAACGATGCTCGGGCAGCACGGCAAAATCGACGATCACCCCGCCGCGGATCTCGTTTCCGTTCAACAGCATCCGACGCCGCCCGGCGGCGCACGTGCCCACCCAGTCCCCGCTGGGCTCATGCCGCATCAGTTGCAGCAAGGGCGGGCCATCCGGCCCACTCAGGTAGAACCATCGGTACTTGGCCTCGTGGCCACCGTGCTCATGCTGCAGGTTGCCCCGCCAGATGGACAGCACGATGTCCTGGTCCCGGATGGGATCCGCGTCGTGCAGCGTGTAGAGCGGCGCTGGTGTGCACGTGGTCACGCGCCGGTCTCAAGCTCCGGTACGCAACCGGCCAGCACCGGCGGCTGGTGCAGGTAACGCGTGGTGCGCCGCTTCGTGCGGATATCCTCGTACGTGGCTTCCGCCCGGGCGAGGCTGATGCCAATGGCCTCCGCGAGCCACGTGGCAGGCTTGCCGTTGTTCAGCGCCCACAGTGCGACGTCCATCTGTTCGTAAGGAAGGCCGTAATAGAACTCGTCCTGCCCCTGCTCAAGGCTGTACGTGTCGGTGGTGGGCACCGCCTCGCAGATGCGATCGGGCAGGCCCAGGTGTCGCGCCATGCCGTACACCTGAGTCTTGTAGAGATGGGCGATGGGCTTCACGTCCGCCGAGCCATCACCGTTCTTGACGAAGAAGCCCTGGTCGTACTCCACACGGTTGGGCGTTCCCACTACGGCATAGTTGAGGCGGTCGGCGTGGAAGTACTCCAGCGTCTTGCGTATGCGTTGCTTGAAGTTGGTGGCCGCGACGATGGTCAGGTACTCATTTAGACCCAAGTCGCGGGCGTGTGACTCGCTGTCGGGAGACTGCGCGATCAACCGGAATCGGTTGATGCGGCCCTCCGTGCCGCCGTCGATCGCGATCTTGAACTTCCAGCCGTCGCCGTACTCGGGAAGCAGATTGCGCACGGCCGCGTCACGCGCCTGGTAGCAGCCAATCGCCGCCAACGTGGGCTGGATGTCGACGGTTTCGCTGCGCACGCCGAGGTGTGCTGCCAGCAGCGAGGCGCGGCTGGCGCTGTCGTCGCAGGAGTCGCGTTCGGGCAGGATCAGGGTGAACACGCGATCGGCGCCCAGGGCGCGCACCGCAAGTGCGGCGCTCACCGAGCTGTCGATCCCGCCGGATATGGCCACCACCAGTCCGCGGCGGTGCAGTGTGCGCGCGGTGATGTCCCTTAGCGAGGCGGCAATGCGATCGGCTTCGCGTTCGTAGTCGAGGTCCAGCATGTTGAGATCGAGGGCACTCATGCGGTGGTCTGTCGTGCAAGCAGTTGGGCGCGCTGCACCTTGCCTGATGCAGTCCGGGGCAGGCTGGAAACAAACTCGATGTGCCTGGGGATCTTGTACGTCGCCAGACGGGTGCGGCAGTGCGCCTTGATCTCGTTGGCGAGCTGTTCCGTGATGCGCTCGACCACGACGAAGGCCTTGATGACCTGGCCCAGCACCTCGTCGTCGATGCCCACCACCGCGGCTTCGATCACCCCGGGAATCTCCGCGATCGCTTCTTCGACATCGGTGGGGTGGACCCGATGTGCGCCGGTCTTGATCATGTCGCTGCGCCGGCCCGCGATGTACAGGTAGCCGTCGCCATCGAGGCGGCCCATGTCGCCCGTCTTCAGCCAGCCATCCCGCAAGGCGGCCTGCGTGGCCTCGGCATTGCGCCAATAGCCGAGCATCACGTTGGGTCCGCGAACCCAGACCTCGCCAGATTCGCCGGCTGCTGCAGTGGAGCCGTCTTCATGGACGATCCGGATGGTGACCCCATCGACCGGGATACCCACCGACCCGGGTTTGGCGTCCAGTTGCTCGGGAGGCAGCCATGTGAGGCGCGAGGTGGCCTCGGTTTGCCCGTACATCACGAACAGTCGGGGGCGTGGCAGCGCCTGGCGAAGCCGTGCCGTCAGCGTGGGTGTCATCGGGCCACCGGCCTGCGTCACATAACGCAGGCGCGACAGGTCATGCCGTCCCAGTTCCACATGGTCCAGCAACAGGGCAAACGTGGAGGGGACGCCTGAAAAGCCGGTGATCGCGTGGGTCGCCAAGGCTTCGACAAGCAGATGGGGGAAAAGCAGATTCTTCGCAAGGTGGACCGCGGCGCCGTTGATCAGGTGCGTGTGCAGCACGGAAGCGCCATAGGCATAGTAGAAGGGCAGCACGCACAGCACGCTGTCGTCTTTGCAGAGCTCAAGGTAGGCCGTCACGGCCTTCGCGTTGGCCAGCAGGTTGGCATGGCTCAGCATGACTCCCTTGGGTGCCCCCGTGGTGCCGGAGGTGTAGAGAATCATCGCCAGGCCATCGTGTGCAGCACATGGCTGCGCAGCCTCGCCGTCACCGGTGCCGGGTTCCGCCGCAGGACAGATCGCCTCGTCATCGCTCAGGGCGAAAGCACGCGGCGGGGATTCCAGGGTCTCCAGTGCAATTGCGACGTCGTTGTTCGCCCGCTCATGGACGATGAACCGTGCGCCGGAATGCTCGATCCATGGTGCGAAGTCGCGAGCGCGCGCCTGCACGTTCAGCGGCACGACCACCCCTCCCGCCATCCAGGTGCCGTAGCACGCCACGGCTGCCTCGATCCGGTTGGGCAGGACAATGGCGACTCGATCAGCAGGCTGTAATCCGCTGGCCAGCAACTGGCTGGCAAAGCCTGACGCAAGGGCAACGAACGCGCCGTAACTGCTGCGACGCCCTCCATCGACCATCGCGAGCCTGTCGGGCTCGGCGCGCGCCATCGATGCGACCCTGGACGCCAGTGACTCCACGTTCCCCATCCCCCTGTATCAGGCCGACAACTTTCGTGTAACAAACTCGTCCACGGAGTGAATCGAATCGAATGTGGCAGGCGTCATCTCATCCGGCGTCACGGAGATCTGGTAGCGCTCTTCGAGGAACAGGATCAGCTCGTGGATCCCGGTCGAATCGACGATCCCGCCCCGAATCAACGAGTCGTGGTCGCTGATGGCCCCCTCGTTGTCCGAGAACAGGAAGTTCTCCAATACGAACTGCTTGATTTGCTTTCGCCGTTCCATTCCGCTCCATCTCCAGTCCGAACGCGCCACGCGTACCGGTATTGCGTCCCCATCCGAGGCGGCGCCCATCGCCGTGCGGCTGCAAACGGCGCACTAGTAGGGCTCGTCTGATTCGGATAACGGGGCCGCGTAGCCGCGTCGGCCAATCCCAGGCGTCGCTTGTACAAGCACCTCGCAAGCACTTGATGCGGCAGACGCGCATGCCGATCTGCGCAAGGACTGGCTTAAACCGAGGTGGCCAGATGCCGCTCCGCAGGCGATTGCTCGTGGCGGGGGCGGGCACGCGAGGTCGCCATGCCCTGATGGAGCAGCATGGTCGACAGCACGCCGACAAACGCCTGGTTGTCGGCAAAGCCGGTGGCGCGTCCGGCTTGGCATTTCTTCAGCAAATGCTCGACAGCCGTAGGCTCGAAGTAGCCTGCTGCCCGGATACTTTCCCGGCCCAACAGCTCGGCCACGTAGTCGAGCGGTTTCCCGTCCTGGAAGAAACTCTGGCTGTCGGGCGCGCGGTAGGGTTGCTTGGTGCGACGGATGATGTCCGTCGGCAATAGCCCGGACAGCGCGCGACGCAGGATGTACTTCTCCGTCAGCCCGCGGATCTTGAAGCTGGGCGGCAGACGGGCGGCAAATTCAATGAGCCGATGATCCAGGTACGGGAACCGCCCCTCGATGGAGTTGGCCATGGCCGCCCGGTCGCCCTGTGCCGAGAGCAGGTACCCCGCGAGCAGCGATTTCGCCTCCACGTACTGGTCGCGGGCCAGCGGGCTCCACCCCATGATGTCCGGAGGCAGCGTCTGCTCGTAGGCAATCAACGGGTCCCAGGCGCCAATGCACGCGCGCATTTCCGGCGACAGCATCGCCATCGCGCGACTTGAGGTGGACCAGCGCGGCACGTGCGCGAATATCGGGCGCCCCACGTGCTCCATGCCTTGGCCGAAGTGCGACTGGGCAAAGCCTGCGTGCCGGACCGGCGAGTTCTCGAGATAGCCATAAAGCCGACCAAGCAGCAGGGGCCGCATCCGCGAGTCCGGCTGCCGCGCCCAGAATCGGCGGATCTTGGCCTCCTTGAACAGGTCGTACCCACCAAACACCTCGTCCGCGCCTTCGCCCGTCAGCACGACCTTGTAGCCGTGCTGACGCACGCTGCCCGCAAGCAGCATCAGCGGCACCGGCGCCGTGCGCAGGATGGGCGTCTCCGCGTGGCTCACCACCCGCGGGAACGCGCGGCCGATATCGGCCCGGCTGCAACGCAGCGTCGTGTGGTCGGTCTCCAGGTGCTTGACCACCGCCGCCTGGTGTTCGCTTTCATCGAACTCGCCGTCGTCGAAGGCGAGCGAGAACGTACGGACCGGCGCATTCGTGAAGCCCCGGATCAGCGCGACGATGCCCGATGAGTCCAGTCCGCCACTGAGGTATGCCCCTACCGGCACGTCAGCGCGAAGCTGGAGGCGAACGGCATCGATGAGCAGGTCGCGTAACTCGGCGGTGGCCGCCTCGATATCGAACGTGCCTCTGGCCGGGGAGACATCTTCCGCCGGTGGAAAGCGCCAATCCCAATAGCGGGTCAGTTGCTCCCGGCCGTCGTGTTCGATGCTGAGCAGGCAGCCCGGTGGCAAGCTGCGAACTCCCGCGTACACCGTGTCCGGGTCGATGGTCGACCAGTAGGTCAGGGCCTGGGCCAGTCCGATCGGGTTCAGGACGGCCGTGTCCGGCAGGACCGCATGCAGGGCTTTGACCTCGGAGGCAAAGCAGAGCCGCGCGCCGCTACGCGCAAGGAACAGCGGTCGGATGCCTGCGCGGTCCCGCGCCAGCACCAGGCGCCTGCGCTCGGCGTCCCAAAGGGCGATGGCAAACTGGCCGTTGAGGTGCTCCACGAACCGATCGCCGTAGCGATCGTAGAGGTGGACGATCACCTCAGTGTCGGACTGGGTGTAGAAGCGGTGGCCCGCATCCTCCAGCGATCTGCGCAGCTCGACGTGGTTGAAGATCTCCCCATTGAAGACCGTCCAGACGGTGCGGCGCTCGTTGTGGATAGGCTGGTCGCCGGTGGCAAGGTCGATGATCGACAGGCGCGAATGGGCCAGACCGATGCCGACGTCCGCATGGAATCCATAGCCATCCGGCCCCCGGTGCGCGAGGGTGCGGATCATCCGGTCCAGTACCGGCCACGCCTCGTCCGGCGTCGCACCTGGCTCTATGAAGCCTGCAATTCCGCACACGGTGTGGGGCCCATGGGTCGTGACCGGTTATCCCTGATCACGTCCCGAGCGGTTGGGTGCGGCCATCGCGCATGGCACCGCCCCCGTAGCATGGTTGGCATCCTCGCGGACGGACACGTGCCGCCTGCGGGGTCAAGGCCGACTTGTCGCGTTCGACGACCGGCTTAGTGCTCCATGGCCCCGAAATGGTCGAGTACGACGGTATCGCCGCGACCGGGCCGATACCCGCGGACCAGTGCGCGATGCACGTAGTCCGACGCCGAAGTAAACGCCTCGGAGAGCGACCACCCCTGCGCCAATTGTGCGGCCACGGCGGAGGCCAGCGTGCAGCCCGTGCCGTGGGCCTCCAGGGACAAGCGCGTATGGCGGATCTGGCGGATGCCCTTGCCATCGGCGAGCAGGTCCACCACCTCGTCATCGCGGTCGTCTTGCGGGTTGACCGGCAGGTGGCCGCCCTTGAGCAGCACGGCACGCGCCCCCGTGCCCAGCAACGCCTGGCAGGCCTCCTGCATCGCCGCTTCCGTCCTGATCGTCGTTTGCAGCAGCAGCTCCGCCTCGGGCAGGTTGGGTGTGACCACCGTTGCCAGCGGCAGCAGCCGCGTCCGCATGGCGTCCAGCGCGTCGAGCTGCAGTAGGCGGGCCCCCGATGTGGCGACCATGACCGGGTCCAGCACCGTGTGGGCCGGCCGGTAGTGTTCCAGGGCGTCGGCCACGGCATGGATCACCTCGGCCGTGGCCAGCATGCCCAGCTTGACCGCCTGCACGTTGAAGTCATCGAAGCACGCATCGATCTGCGCGCGCAGGAAGGCCGTCGAGGGCACCTCCACTGCGGTCACGCCACGCGTGTGCTGCGCGGTCAGCGCGGCGATCGCACTGAGTCCGTGCACCCGGTGCGCGGCAAACGTCTTCAGATCGGCCTGGATGCCCGCGCCGCCACCCGAATCGGAGCCGGCAATGGTCAGGGCACAGGCAGGGCGAGGGTCGGTCACGGGACTCTTCCGATGGGGCAGGGCGCCATGATGCCCGGTTCGATGGTCGTTATCCCTCCCGGGAGTTACTCGCCCGCGTCGTACTCGCGCTCGCGCAGCGCCCACAGGTAGCGATAGGCCACGTAGCCCAGGCCCGCGGTGCCGGTCATCACGGCCGGCACCAGCAATGCGTTGTAGCCCAGTCGCACGAACAACAGCGCGCCGACGATCGCGCCGGACAGGAAGCTGCTGATGATCAGCCCGCAGAGCAGCAAGCGTCGCCTCTGCAGCGGCATGCCACGCAACGCATGACCCAGTCCGATCCCCAGGTCGGTGAACATGCCACTGAGGTGCGAGGTGCGGATCACCGCACCGCTGTACGTGGTGGCCATCGCGTTCTGCAGGCCGCAGGCCATCGCCGCCAACAGGGCGCCGGCGATCTGCTGCTGTTTGAACAAGGGGATGGCCGCCAGCAACAACAGCGACTCCAGTGCAAGCGTCACGCCATAGCGGCGCCCCAGCCGCAGCGTGCTGTCCTGGATGATCATCCCGCTCAGCGCGGCGCCCAGCATGAAGGCCAGCGCCACGCCGGCCAGGTGCGCCAGCGCCCGCAGGTCACCCCGGGCCAGGGCCGAACCCAGCAGGGTCGTGGTACCGGTCAGGTGGGTGACCGCCTGATGCTCGAAGCCCAGGTAGCCCACCACGTTGACCATGCCCGCGACGCCGGCCAGCAGGCCGGCGCCCAACCACACCCAGCGGGGCAGTTCGATTCCCATGCCGGCGGTTTACAGCACTTCCGACGCGTAGTCCGCGAGGCGCGAGCGCTCGCCGCGACGCAACGTGACGTGCGCGCTGTGCGGCCAGTGCTTGAACCGGTCCACCGCGTAGGTCAGGCCCGAGGTGGTCTCGGTCAGGTACGGCGTGTCGATCTGCTCCACGTTGCCCAGGCAGATGATCTTGGTGCCGGGGCCGGCACGGGTGATCAGCGTCTTCATTTGCTTGGGCGTGAGGTTCTGGGCCTCGTCCAGGATCAGCCAGCGGCTCAAGAAGGTGCGCCCGCGCATGAAGTTGAGCGAACGGATCTTGATCCGGCTGGCAAGCAGGTCGTTGGTGGCCGCGCGGCCCCAGGTCCCCCCGTCCTGGTTGTGGGTCAGCACCTCCAGGTTGTCGGTCAGCGCGCCCATCCAAGGCGTCATCTTTTCCTCTTCCGTGCCGGGCAGGAAGCCGATGTCCTCGCCCACGCTGACCGTCGCGCGGGTCATGATGATTTCGCGGTAACGCTGCTGGTCCATCGTCTGCGCCAGGCCTGCTGCCAGCGCCAGCAGGGTCTTGCCGGTGCCGGCCGTGCCCAGCAGCGTGACGAAGTCGATCTCCGGGTCCATCAGCGCGTTGAGCGCGAAGTTCTGCTCGCGGTTGCGCGCGGTGATGCCCCACACCGAATGCTGGTTGTGGCGGAAGTCGTCGACGATCTGCAGCACCACCTTGCTGTCGGTGACGCGGGCCACCTTCATTTCCGACTCATCGTCGCCCGGCAGGTACAGGAACTGGTTGGGGTACCAGTCATCGTCAGGGTTGCGATTCAGTTCGTAGAACGTGCGGCCCTTTTCCGTCCACGACTTCAGGTCCTTGCCATGGCGCGTCCAGAAATCCTCCGGCAGCGCGGTGGCACCGGTATACAGCAGGCTGAAATCGTCCAGCGCGCGGTCGTTCTCGTAGTCCTCGCTGGCGATACTGGCGATGGACGCCTTGATCCGCAGGTTGATGTCCTTGGAGATGAACACCACCGGCACGCCGGGGTGGGTCTCCTTAAGCGACAGGATCGAACCCAGGATGTGGTTGTCCGGGATGACCGCGCCAAAGCGCTTGCCCGCGTCGAAATCGCGGGTCTGGAAGAGCAAGCGGCCGGTACTCTGGTCGCCCCGCAGTTGCAGGCCCTGCGGCCGCACCAGCGGCACGCCTTCGTGGATGTCGGTGGTGCCGCCGGCTTCGATCACTTCGTTGAGGAAGCGGCTGACCTGCCGGGCGTTGCGGCTGGCTTCGGAGTTGCCCTTCTTCGCGTTGTCGAGCTCTTCGATGACCTGCATCGGCAGGAACACGTCGTGTTCGGCGAATTTGAACAGCGCGGTCGGGTCATGCATGAGCACGTTGGTGTCGAGCACGTAGATCCGCTTGCTTCGTGTCATTCCAGGCCTCGTGGCGTTGGGCGGCCGCAGGGGCGGCAGCACCGGTTCATGGCGATGGGGTGGGGCAGCTTGGGGCGGGGCTGGCGCGGTCTCCCGGTCCGCGCACACGACAAAGCCACCACAGGCCCGCGGGGCGGGGTGGTGGGCTGATGTGGACAGGCGAGGTCACTTCGTTGCGGAACCCTTGTGGAGCACTGGTGGTATGCAGCCTTCCGGGAGCGCCTACTTGGCGAAACCTTGCAGGGCTTCCAGGACGGCCTGGGCATGGCCGGCGACTTTGACCGGTCGCCATGACTCCACTATTACGCCTTTCGGGTCGATCAGGAAAGTGCTGCGTTCAATGCCCACGTATTCACGCCCGTACAACTTCTTGGGCTTGATCACGCCGAAGGCATTGCACAGCGCCTCGTCCTGGTCGCTGACCAGGTCGAACTTGAAGCCCTGCTTGGCGCAGAAGTTCTGGTGGGACTTGAGCGAGTCGCGCGAAACGCCCAGCACGGTCGCGCCAAGCTTCTTGAACTTCGGCAGCAACGCATTGAAGTCCAGGCCCTCGGTGGTGCAGCCGGGCGTGCTGTCCTTCGGGTAGAAGTACAGCACCAGCCACTGGCCCTTGAAGTCGCCGGTGCGGGCGCTGGCGCCGCTGGACAGCGCCAGCGGCAGGTCGGGGATGCGGTCGCCGGTGTCGAGCATGGCAGTCCTCAAAACTTCATCGGGTCCATGATGGCATCGAGGTTCAGGTGGTCGCAGAACTCGAGGAAGTCATCGCGCAGCGCGGCGATGTGCATGCTCGCCGGCACGCCGATGGTCACCTGCGCCGAGAACATGTCCGCGCCGGTCTGCATGGCGCGGTAGCGCGAGCAGTGCAGGCTCTCGATGGTGATGCCCTGACGGTCGAAGAAGTCGGCCAGCTGGAACAGGATGCCCGGCTTGTCCGCCGCCACCACCTCGACGATGTAAGGCAGCAGGTTCGACTGGATCTGCTTGGGGCCGGTGCGGTACCACACCAGCTTGATGCCTTCCTCGCGCTCCAGCCGGGACAGCATGGCTTCGAGCTTGGCGACGGCGTCCCACGAGCCCACCGCCAGCGCGGTCACCGACACGTCGCGGCCCACGGTGGACAGGCGTGCGTCCACCAGGTTGCAGCCGCTGTCCGAGATCCGGCGGGTCACCGACAGCAGCGGCGACTCCGGATGCGTCGTGTAGGCGTTGATCAGGAGGTGGTTTTCGTTCGGCGACGGCCGGGAAGCGGAATCAGTCAAGGCGGCGCCTGCTGGGAGCGTGTGGGCTCGGGTGGCTGAACGGCGGCCCGGGGGCGCCGTGTATGGAAGGGGAGGATACTTGGCCGTGGTTTGGGGTCGCAAGCCGACATCCGGGCGGTTCGCTGCCTGAAGGGCGGCTGGCGTTGTCGCGGCAACCGCCATGGACGGCCCGCCCCATCCCGATTAGCATCGCAGGGCTAAATCCACGCGCCCGTGCGCGCCCACCCGATCCACGCGAAGGCTCCCCCTTGCGACTCATTGGCAGCATCACCGCGCTGGCCACGCCGTTTGGCGTCACCGGCGAACTCGACCTCGACGCTTGGCGTCGCCTGTTGGACCAGCAGCTTGAAGGCGGCACCCAGGCCATCGTGGTTGCCGGCTCGACCGGCGAGGCCAATGCGCTGTACGACGCGGAGTACGACGTGCTCCTGCGCACGGCCGTCGAGAGGGTGGGCGGCCGCATTCCCGTGCTGGCCGGCACTGGCTTGTCCAACACCGCCAAGACCATCGAGCAGACCCGTCGCGCCGCGGCATTGGGCGCCGATGCGGCCCTCGTCGTCACGCCGCCTTACGTGCGCCCCACGCAGGCCGGCATGATTGCGCACTACCGCGCCATCGCCGACGACGGCGCGCTGCCGGTAGTACTTTACAACGTGCCGACCCGGACCGGCTGCGACCTGCTGCCCGAGACGGTGGCCGAGTTGTACCAGCACCCGCGCATCATCGGCATCAAGGAAGCGCGCAGTGAGCCCGAGCGGATGGAAGCCTTGCTGGCGTTCAAGGGCGACGGTTTCAGCGTGCTCAGTGGCGATGACGCGACGGCCTGCCGTGCCATGCTGGCCGGTGCAGATGGCGTGATCTCGGTGGCGTCCAACGTGCTGCCACGCGGCTTCCGTCAGTTGTGTGACCTTGCGCGCAGCGGTCGGGACGCCGAGGCGCAGGCCTGGGACGCACGCCTCGCACCGACCTACGACTTCTTCGGCATCGAGCCAAACCCCATCCCGGTGAAGGCGCTGCTGGAAATGGCGGGCATCGGCCACGGCCTGCGCCTGCCGCTCACCACGCTGTCGAGCGAGCATCGGGACACGGCCGAGCGCGTTGCGGCCATCATTCAAGATCTGGAATCCGCCTGCCGCGACACCGTCACGGCCTGAAAGCAGGAGTAGTGCATGCGTTTGAACGTCTCGATGGGTCGAGTGGTGGTGGGCAGCGTGGTGCTGGCCGCGGTAGTGGCCGGTAGCGGCTGCGGCTGGTGGCGGAACAGCAATAAGTTGTATGCCGACGACGTGGCGTCCCGTCCCTTGGAGGTGCCGCCGGAGTTGGATCGTGCAGCGGCTGCGCCCAATGCGGGCTCGGCGACCGCTTCGGGTCTGGCGGGCAGCGCACAGCCCAAGCCCGCCGGTGCCGCGGTGGCCGCCTCGGGATTCACCGTCAGCGGCACGCGCGACGACACATTCACCAAGGTCGGCGATGCGCTGGCGAAGGTGGAGGGCGTGACGATCGCCAGCCGCGCGCAGCTGCTGGGCGCGTTTGACGTCAATTACGGTGGCAGCAACTTCCTAGTGCGAATCGCCGCCGTCGAGGCCGGTGCCTACGTGTCCGCGGTGGATCCGCGCGGTGTGCCCGCGACCGGCGAGGCACCCGCCAAGCTGATCGCCAGCCTCAAGGACGCGTTGGGCGGTCGCTGACCGGGGGATCGCGTCCGCGCGCCGGCAGATGCCGCGCGCGGCGCAACCGGTGTTTCCCGGGGTTCGATGGCGGCACTCACAGGCGCCGATTCGGCTCCGTGAATCCAATGCTGCAAACAGGAACGGGTGCCCTTCGGCACCCGTTCTGCATTTCGAGACGCCCTTCGGTCAACTGGGACCGGTGTGGGGCTCTCAGCGCTCCAGCAGGGGCAACTTGCCCGTCTTGCCATCCCACTCGGCGGCATCGGGCAGCGGATCCTTGCGGGCGTTGATCACCGGCCAGTCCTTCGCAAGCTCGGCGTTGAGCTTGACGTAGCCTTCCTGGCCGGCAGGCACGTCATCTTCCGGGAAGATCGCGTTGGCCGGGCACTCGGGTTCGCACAACGTGCAGTCGATGCATTCGTCCGGGTCGATCACCAGGAAGTTGGGGCCTTCGTGGAAACAGTCCACCGGGCACACCTCCACGCAGTCGGTGTACTTGCACTTGATGCAGTTCTCGGTGACAACGAAGGGCATGGCAGTCTTCCGTGGGGATCGAAGCTACGCGAAGTTTAACGTTCCGGATGGGCGAACCCAAATGCCGAACGTGCCGTCATGGCCGACACGCGCGCCGGGGGGCATGCGCAGGGCGTCGGTGATGCGCGGCTCGACTCGCGGAAAAAAGAAAAGCCCGCGTTTGCGACGCGGGCTTTTCGTGCGATCAGATCGCGAATTGGCGCTCCCTACGAGATTCGAACTCGTGTTTTAGCCTTGAGAGGGCCACGTCCTAGGCCTCTAGACGAAGGGAGCAGGGGTCACGCCAGACTTACGTCGCAGCGTGGCCTGTTAGTATAGGCGGCTCCGTGGCCTTAGGCAACGGGCCGTTCACCCTCCGGTCAGCGATTTCCCCTTACTCCGCGGCAAGCCCCGCTACTGATGCAGCCAACCGACAAAATCCAAGCCGTACTGCCGCGCTCGATCCCGCGCGACCAGCACAATGTCTCGCGCAAGGACGTGAGCCCCAATGCACTGCGCGTGCTCTACCGGCTGCGCGAGGCCGGCTTTGGCGCCTACCTCGTGGGAGGGGCGGTGCGCGACCTCCTGGTGGGAGGGCACCCCAAGGATTTCGACGTGGCCACCGACGCCACGCCGGAACAGGTCAAGCAGTTGTTCCGCAATTGCCGGTTGATCGGCCGCCGGTTCCGGCTGGCGCACGTGGTGTTCGGTCGCGAGATCATCGAGGTCGCCACGTTCCGTTCCAGCGCGGACGACGGCAGCGGCGATCGCGAAGTGCATGACGGGGGCCGCCTGCTGCGGGACAACGTCTACGGCAACATTGAGGAAGACGCGGTGCGCCGCGACTTCACCGCCAACGCCCTGTACTACGCCATCGAAGACTTCTCGGTGCGTGATTACGTCGGTGGCTTCGAGGACGTGCGCAACAAGGTCCTGCGCCTGATCGGCGATCCGGAAACCCGCTACCGCGAAGATCCGGTGCGCATGCTGCGCGCCGTGCGACTGGCCGCAAAGCTCGGGTTTGAAATCGAGCGCGACACCGCGACGCCGATCCCCGCCCTGGCCCAGCTGCTCAAGGAAGCGGCGCCCGCGCGCCTGTTCGAGGAATGCCTGAAGATGTTCCTGTCCGGGCACGGCGTGGCCAGCTTCGAAGGGCTGGAGCGCCATGGCCTGCTGCCGGCGCTGTTCCCGGAAACCGCCGCGGCCCTCAAGTCCAACCGCAGCGGCGCACTACGTCGCATGGTGCTCGCCGGCTTGCGCAATACCGACCAGCGCGTGGCCAATGACGAGCCCGTGTCGCCCGCGTTCCTGTTCGCACTGCTGCTGTGGCCGGCCTATTGCCGGTCGCTCATCCAGTTGCAGTCGCAGGGCATGCATACGGTGGAAGCGCAGCGTCGCGCCGCCGATCGCGTGACCGTGCACCAACTGGACACCATCGCGCTGCCGCGCCGCTTCTCGCTGCCCATGCAGGAAATCTGGCTGCTGCAGACGCGTTTCTCCCAACGCCAGCGCAAGCGCGTGTTCCGTCTGCTGGCGCATCCGCGTTTCCGCGCGGCCTTCGACTTCCTCCAGCTGCGGCTGGCGGCCTCGGACGAACACGCAGCCGACGTCGCATTCTGGCGTGAGGCGCAGTTGCAGCCGGGCGATGCCCTGGCGGCCCAGCTGGAGGCGCAACCCGCCCATGACGCGGACGAAGGCGAAGGCGAAGGCCGCGCGCTGCGCAAGCGTCGCCGCCGTCGCCGCGGCAACGGTGGTGCGCACGCCGGCGACGGCATGGCGGAAGGGCCGGCCGGCGAGTGAGCATGCCCGCGTTGGCGGTGGTCGGGATCGGCGGAAACATCGGCGATGCCGCCGCCGCGGTGTGCGCATCCTTCGATGCGCTTGGCAGCATCCCCCATACCCGGGTGGTGCGGCGGTCACGGTTGTACCGCACGCCCGCGTGGGGCGTGACGGCGCAGGCGGATTTCGTCAATTCCGCGGCGTTGCTGGAAACCTCGCTTCCTCCCCTGGAACTGCTGCACGCGCTGCTGCAACTGGAGCGCGAGGCCGGCCGGCAGCGCAGCGCCGATGGCAGTGACCGCTGGGGACCCCGTACGCTGGACCTCGACCTGTTGCTGTACGGCGATGGCGCCGTGGACCTTCCCGGGCTGCACGTCCCGCACCCCCGCCTGGCCGAGCGCGCGTTTGCGCTGGTGCCATTGGTGGAAGTGGCGCCGGATGCGATCATTCCCGGCATCGGTCCTGCGGCGCATGTCCTGGCTGCATTGGTGACCGACGACATCCAGGTCCTGGGGGGCGAATGCTCGCCCGGGCCGGAAATCGACGATCCCGCCCGAGCACCTCGGGCCTCCGACCACCCCGGAAACCGCTGACCCCATGTACACCTCGACCCCGCGGGAAAAACCCTGGACCGTGCCGGCGCTGGCCGAGGCCAAGCATGAAGGCCGCAAGCTGGTGATGCTCACCTGCTATGACGCCGGGTTCGCGCGCGCCCTGGACGCCAGCGGCGTCGATCTGGTGCTGATCGGTGACTCGCTCGGCATGGTGGTGCAGGGCCATGACAGCACGCTGCCCGTGACCGTCGAAGACATCGCCTACCACACCGCCTGCGTGAAGCGCGGGCTGTCCAAGGCACTGGTCGTGGCAGATCTTCCGTTCCAGGCCGATGCCACCCCGGAACGGGCGCTGGACGCGTCAACGCGCCTGCTGCAGGCCGGCGCGGCCATGGTCAAGCTGGAGGGTGCCGGGCACAAGCTGGACGTGATCCGCTTCCTCGTGGAGCGCGAGATTCCGGTGTGTGCGCACCTGGGCCTGACGCCACAGTCGGTGCTGCGCCTCGGTGGCTACAAGGTGCAGGGGCGCGATGACGCCACCGCCGCCCGCTTGCGCGACGATGCGCGGGCCGTGGCGGAGGCAGGGGCCGCAATGCTGGTGCTGGAATGCGTGCCCAGTGCATTGGCCGCGCAGATCACCGCGGATCTCGCCATCCCGACCATTGGCATCGGGGCCGGCCCCGCTTGCGATGGCCAGGTGCTGGTATTGCACGATCTGCTGGGCGTCAACAGCGGTCACCGTCGCCCGCGTTTCGTGAAGGATTTCCTGGCCGAAGGCGGCTCGATTGCGGGCGCCATGCAGGCCTACGCCGATGCGGTCCGCACCGGCGCGTTCCCCGACGCCGAACATTCCTACGCCTGACCGGCGCATCCCCACCGGAAGACCCCACCGATGATCGAGACCGTCAAGGACCTGGCGACGCTGCGCGCCCGCGTGGCCGAATGGAAGCGTGCTGGCCTGCGGGTGGCGCTCGTGCCCACCATGGGCAACCTGCACGCCGGGCATTTTTCGCTGATCGAACTGGCGCGTCGCCACGCCGATCGCGTGGTGGCCAGCGTGTTCGTCAACCCGACCCAGTTCGGCCCCAACGAAGACTTCTCCCGTTACCCGCGCACGCCGGAAGCCGATGCCGACGGGTTGGGCGCCGCCGGGTGCGACCTGCTGTGGCTGCCCTCGGTGGACACGATGTATCCGTACGGAGCGGAGGCCGCCGTCAGCGTCCGCGTCCCCGACGTGACCGCCACGCTGGAAGGGGCGCACCGCCCCGGTCACTTCGATGGCGTCGCCACGGTGGTTTCGCGGCTGTTCCTGCAGGTCCAGCCGGACGTGGCCGTGTTTGGCCGCAAGGACTACCAGCAGCTGGCCGTGATCCGGTACATGGTCCGGGACATGGCGTTCCCGGTTGAGCTGGTTCCCGCGCCCACCTTCCGCGCCGAAGATGGCCTGGCCCTCAGCTCGCGTAACCAGTACCTGTCAGCCCAGGAACGCACCTTGGCCCCCGGCATCCATCGCACCCTGCAGGCCATGCGGGAAGCGGTGAAGGGTGGCGCCTCGCGTGGGCAGGTGGAGGCCGACGCGGCGCGCGCCCTGGCCGCCGACGGGTTCCAGGTGGACTACACCGTGATCCGCACGCCGGACCTGCGGGAGCCGGTCGACGGCCAGCCGGGCCCGCGGGTGGCCCTGATCGCCGCCCGGCTCGGAACCACCCGGTTGATCGACAACCTGGAATTCGAGGCCTGAACGGCCCGTCAGCGTCCGCCAACCGCTGGCTGAACCGGTTTCCGGCAGATGTTGCGTTGCGCCATCGGCTGGTAGAATCCTGCTTTCACCCGCGACCCCCTGCGGATTGAGTACGCACATGCAACTGAACCTGCTCAAGGCCAAGATCCACCGTGCCACCGTCACCCACGCCGAGCTGCACTACGAAGGCTCGTGCGCCATCGACGGCCGCCTGCTCGACATCTCGGGCATCCGCGAGTACGAGCAGATCCACATCTACAACATCAACAGCGGCCACCGCTTCTCGACCTACGCCATCCGCGCCGAAGAGGGCAGTGGCATAATCTCGGTCAATGGTGCTGCGGCGCACTGCGCCCAGGTCGGCGATCTGGTGATCATCTGCGCCTACGGTGTGGCCGACGAGGCCGAGGCCGCCAAGTACAAGCCGACCATGGTGTACGTGGACCGGGACAACCGCCTCACGCACACCAACCACTCGATCCCCGCACAGGCCGCCTGATCGGCAGATGACCACGACCAACGGGCTGGATGGACTGACTTCCCTCGCGGCCCGTCTGGACGGGGTCAGCACGGCTTCGCTGCTCGCGGCTGATCCCGGCCGCGCCAGCGGGTTCGCCGTTCGCGCGGGTCCGGTGTATGCCAACTTCGCCCGCCAGCGCTACGATCGCGTCACGCTGGAGGCACTGTTTGCGCTGGCCGAGTCGGTGGACGCCCCGGGGCGCCTTCGCGCCTTGTTCGGCGGCGAGCCCGTCAACCAGACCGAAGGCCGTGCGGCCCTGCATACCGCCCTGCGTGGCGAGTTGACCGGCACCGAATCCGGGCGCGAAGCCCATGCACAGGCCGTCGCCGTCCGTGAGCGCATGCGTGCCCTGGTCGACGAGTTGGCCGCCAGCCACGTGACCGACATCGTCAGCGTCGGCATTGGCGGTTCCGACCTCGGGCCGCGACTGGTGGTCGACGCACTCGCGCCCGTGGAGGGCGGACGCTTCCGTGTGCACTTCCTGTCCAACGTCGACGGGGCTGCCGCGCAGCGCGTGCTGGCGCGGCTGGATCCCGCGCGCACGGCCGTGCTGCTCATTTCCAAGACCTTCGGCACGCAGGAAACGCTGCTCAACGGCGCCATCCTGCGCACGTGGCTGGGCAGTGACCGCCACCTGTACGCCATTACCGCCAACCCCTCACGGGCCACGGAGGCGTTTGCCGTCCCCGCCGAGCGCGTTCTGCCGATGTGGGACTGGGTGGGCGGGCGCTACTCGCTGTGGTCGGCGGTCGGTTTCCCGATCGCGCTGGCCATCGGGATGGACCAGTTCGAGGCCCTGTTGAACGGCGCGGCAGGCATGGATGCGCACGTGCTGTTGACCCCGCTGCGCGAGAACCTCGCGGTGTGGCACGCCATGACCGCGGTGTGGAACCGCAACGCGCTCAAGCTTTCCACGCAGGCGGTGCTGCCGTACGACGAGCGACTGAAGCTGCTGCCCAACTACCTTCAGCAACTGGTGATGGAGAGCCTGGGTAAGTCGGTGCGATTGGATGGCTCCCCGGTGGCCGTCGATACGGTTCCGGTGTGGTGGGGCGGTGCCGGCACGGACAGTCAGCACAGCTTCTTCCAGGCACTGCACCAGGGCACCAGCATCGAGCCGGTGGACTTCATCGGCGTCGCGCGGCCAGACCACGACCACCCGGGCAACCACCTCGCCTTGCTCGCAAATCTGTTCGCGCAGTCGGAGGCGTTTGCCAACGGCCAGGGCAGCGATGACCCGCACCGCAGCTATGCCGGCCAACGCCCCAGCACGCTGATCCTGCTGGACGAGCTCACCCCGCAGTCGCTCGGCGCGCTGATCGCGATGTACGAGCACAGCGTGTACCTGCAGGGGCTGGTGTGGGGCATCAATCCGTTCGACCAGTTTGGCGTCGAACTGGGCAAGCAGGTGGCCAATCGCCTGTTGCCGGCGCTCCAGGGCGAGAGCGAAGCCGCAGACCCGGTGACGGCAACGCTCATTGCGGAGTGGCGCGCACGCGCTTCGCAGTTGCGCTGAGGGCGCGGTCCTCCGCTTGGCTCAGGCGACTCCGTGACGCTGCAACGCCCAGCTCACATGCTCACGCACCATCTCGCTGTGGTGGCCGCGGCGCGATTCCAGTGCCGCAATCACCTCCGGCGTGGTGGGCGCATTCCCCAGTGCCACCGCGATGTTGCGCAGCCAGCGTTCGTGCCCGCTGCGGCGGATCGCGGTGCCTTCGGTGCGGCGCAGGAATTCTTCTTCGTCCCACGCAAACAGCTCGGCCAGTGACGCCTGGTCAAGGTTGTTGCGTGCACGGAAGTCAGGCTCGTCACTGCGCTTGGCGAACTTGTTCCAGGGACAGACCAGCTGGCAGTCGTCACACCCGAAGATGCGATTGCCCATCGGCGCGCGCAGTTCTTCGGGGATCGCGCCGTCGTGTTCGATGGTGAGATAGGAGATGCAACGACGCGCGTCCAACCGGTACGGGGCGATGATCGCCTGCGTCGGACAAACCTCCAGGCAGCGCGTGCAGGTGCCGCAATGGGCGGTGGCGGCGGGATCAACCGGCAAGGGCAGGTCGACGTAGATCTCACCCAGGAAGAACCATGAGCCGCCGTCACGATCGATCAGGCAGGTGTGCTTGCCGATCCAGCCCAGGCCCGCGTTGCGCGCCAGCGCGCGTTCCAGCACCGGCGCGGAATCGACAAACACGCGATAGCCGAAAGGGCCAATCTCGGCAGCGATACGCTCGGCCAGCTTCTGCAGGCGTTGGCGCATCAGCTTGTGGTAATCACGGCCCAGTGCGTAGCGGGCCACGTAGGCGCGCTCGCCGTCGGCCAGCGTCTCCCGCGCTTCCTGATCATCCCGGCGCCCATAATCCAGGCCCACCGAAATCACGCGCAGCGTCCCCGGGATCAACTCGCCAGGCCGCGACCGCTTGTCGCCATGCTGCGCCATCCAGCCCATTGACCCGTGCAGTCCTTTTTCAAGCCAATCGCGGAGATGGGTCTCGTCGGTTCCCAGTTCGATGCCGGTGATGCCGAAATGCTGGAAGCCGGCCTCGTGCGCCAGCGCGCGGATGCGCGGCGCCAGTGCGTCGAGGTCGGTGTGGGTGGCAGCTGGCGGGGCGGGGGACGGGCTCACGGCAGCGGCAGTATAGAATCGCGCCATGTCCGGCGCTGCCCTCCATGACGTCGAAACCGTGCGAGCCGTCGAGGTGCGCGCAACCGCGCGCCTGGGCGACGCCGCGGTCTTGATGGCACGCGCCGGTCTCGCGGCATGGCAGGTCGTGCTCGACCGTTGGCCGGCGGCGTTGCGCATCGTGGTGGTTTGCGGACCCGGCAATAACGGCGGTGATGGTTACGTGCTGGCGCGCCACGCGCTGGAAGTCGGCCGCGACGTCGTCGTCGTGCACCTGGCGGAACATGCGCCGCGCGGCCGGCTGGCCCAGCAGGCGGCCGATGCGTTCACCGCAGCCGGCGGCCGGACCATTTGCTGGTCTGGCGCGCTGCCCGCGGCCGACGTCCTCGTCGACGCGGTGTTTGGCATTGGTCTTTCTGGCGCGCCCATGGGTGAGGTCGCCGCGTTGTTCAGTGCCATCAACCACGCGGGCGTGCCCGTTCTGGCGCTGGATGTCCCCAGCGGCGTGGACGCAGACCATGGTGCCGTCGAAGGCGAGGCCATTCGCGCGGATGTGACGCTCGAGTTCCTGCTGCGCAAACGTGGGCTGGTAACGGGAGCGGCGCTGGATCACGTGGGCGAATGCCGGGTGGCCGATCTTGAGTTGGTGCCTGCGGATCTTGCGGGCACGCCGCCTGCCGCGGAGTGGGTATCCGCCGACACGCTGGCACAGCGGATGCCGCGTCGGTCGCGTGACAGCCACAAGGGGCATCACGGCCGCGTGCTGTGCGTGGGCGGAGACCTGGGGCACGGCGGCGCCATCCTGATGGCTGCCGAAGCCGCGCTGCGTGCGGGTGCCGGCCTGGTGGACGTGGCGACCCACGCCGAGCACGTAGCGGCGATGCTCGCGCGTCGTCCTGAAGCCATGGTGCGCGCCGTGGCGCTGGGGGATGCGGTCATGCATGACCTGATCCAATCGGCGGACGTGATCGCAGTGGGGCCCGGCTTGGGGCAGGGCGCTTGGGGCCGTTGGTTGTTCGACGTATCCGTACGGTCAGGCAAGCCGTTGGTGATTGATGCCGACGCACTCAACCTGCTGGCCGATTCGCCCCGCGCGCTGGGCACCCACTGCATTTTGACGCCGCACCCCGGCGAGGCCGCACGACTGCTGAGCACGGACGGCAAGGCGATACAGCGCAATCGGTTTGCTGCGGCGAATGCCTTGGCGCAACGCTTCCATGCCACGGTGGTGCTCAAGGGTGCCGGCACCGTGGTGGCGGCACCCGATGTCACGCCGCGCGTGATTGGCGCGGGCAATCCTGGCATGGCCGTGGGTGGCATGGGCGATGTGTTGACGGGCGTGGTGGCCGCGCTATGCGCGCAGGGCATGCCCACGTTCGAGGCGGTGACGGCGGGCGCGTTGCTGCACGCCGCCGCCGGTGATGCTGCCGCTACGACTGGCGGTCGCATCGGCCTGTTGCCCGGGGACCTGATGCTTGAGTTGCGGCGACTGCGCAATGCCGGGGAGGGCGCATGACGGAGTTCCTGTTGGGGGACGCAGACGCGACGGCCGATTTGGGTGCGGCGCTGGCCGGAACGCGGCCCGGGCACGCAGTCGTGCACCTGCACGGCGATCTGGGAGCGGGGAAATCGACGCTTGCGCGTGCCCTGCTGCGGGCGCTTGGCGTGACGGGCACGATCCGCAGCCCCACCTACACGCTGGTTGAGCGCTACCCGCTGCCTGCTGGCGGAGAGGCGTGGCACCTGGACCTCTACCGCATCGCCGACCCCGGCGAACTCGAGTTCCTGGGGTTGGATGCCGACGAGGTGACGCTCTGGCTGATCGAGTGGCCGGAGCGGGGACGAGGGGCGCTCCCGGCGCCGGATCTGGTGGTCGACCTGGCCGTGGCTGGATCGGGGCGGCGCGCCCGGTTGCAGGCCCGGACTTCGGCCGGGGTGGAATGGGTCGAGGCCGTCACGCGGCACGGGGTTGGGGCGCTTTCCTGAACCCGGGGACAGGAAGTTGAGCCAGGTACTGGATCTATAAGGGAAAAAGGGCTTGCAATCCGGGCGGGGGAGTGATTGACTTGGGCCCATGCGAGAAAAGGGGGCTACCGTGCAGAAGTTCCTGCTGGGCGCAGCGCTCCTGTCGGCGCTGGCTTGGAACCTTGCCCATTCCAGTGAAATCAAGGGGTTGGAGCTGCGCAGCGGTGCCACGGGCACCCGCGCCGAGATCGCCCTAGACCAGTCCGCCGACTACAGGGTCATCAGCCTTCAAGGCCCGGACCGCCTGGTCGTCGATCTGCCGGCGTCCGCGCTAGGCAAAGGGGTCAAGCCGCCTTCGGGCGCCGGCGTGGTGAAGTCGGTCCGCGTGGGCGAGCCCGCGCCCGGTACCGCGCGAGTCGTGTTCGACCTGACCGAGAAGGTGGCCGTTCTCAAGCCGCGGCTGGAGCCGTCGGCCGCGGGGACCTCGCTGGTCCTGGAATGGCCAGGCGATGGCGCGGCGATGGGTAACGTGCAAACGGCGCCCGCCAGCAGCGTGGCGTCCGGCACGGTGCCGCCGCCTGCTTCCAGCATTCCGTCCGCCAAGCCGTCTCCGGCGGCTTCCGCGGTGGATCCGGCGGCGGCCTCGTCCGCTGCCACCAGCCGCCTGATTTCCCAGATTGCAGCCGGGCTGCCGGCCAGCGCCGCGGCCGCGAGCCAAGGCAATGCAGGACCGGCCCCGGCGGCCACCGCGCCTGCCTCGGTCGCCGTTTTGTCTCAGGCAACGCCAGCCCCGGCTCGCGTTGCCACCGGAGGCACAACGCGGGTGGCCACGGGTATTCCCGCACCGACGAGCGTTTCGGCGGCCACCGACGCGGAGGCGACTTCCCGTGCCGACGCGGTCAAGACCCTGCAGGACGTGATGACCGGCCGTGGCGCCCGCCCGTTGGTGATTGCGATCGACCCGGGGCACGGCGGCCAGGATCCGGGCGCCTTGGGCATGAATGGCACGCGCGAAAAGGACGTCACCTTGGCCATCAGCCGAGAGCTGGCCCGCCAGATCAATGCCACGCCGGGCCTGAAGGCTTTCCTGACCCGCGACCGGGATGAGTTCATCCCGTTGCCCCAGCGTGCACGCCGGGCGCGCGCCGCCAAGGCAGACATGTTCATTTCCATCCACGCCGATGCCGCGGAAAACCGCAGCGCCGACGGGTCCTCGGTCTACGTGCTCTCGTTGAAGGGCGCGTCGTCGCAGCGCGCCCGCTGGCTGGCGGACAAGGAGAACTCGTCTGACCTGATCGGTGGCGTGCGGCTGGAAAAGGCCAACAACACGCTCGCATCGGTCCTGTTGGACCTGACCCAGTCCGGCCACATGCGTGCCTCCGAAGAGGCCGCGGACCAGGTGCTGAGCGGGCTCAAGCGCGTGGGCAACAATCACAAGCCGCATGTCGAGCGCGCGAACTTCGCCGTGCTGCGCACCTCCGACATGCCAGCAATGCTGGTGGAGACCGCCTTCATCTCCAACCCGGAGGAAGAGCGCCGCCTCAATGATCCTGCGTTCGTGCGCAAGATCGCGGGCGCCGTGCTGGATGGCGTAAACACCCACTTCACCCGCCAGCCCCCGCCGGGGACCTGGTACGCGGCGCGTGCCAAGGCAACGGAGTTCGCATCGGCCGGCGCCGCCGCCGCGGGTGGCAGTCCCTGATCCGTCGCCGACGCGGGGCGCGTCGGCGATTCCGGCTATCATCACCGCTGGCCTTTTGACGGCGCCGAACAGGCGTCGCCCCCGACGTGCCCATCCGCCAGCTGCCTGATACCCTCATCAACCAGATTGCCGCCGGCGAGGTCGTTGAGCGACCCGCGTCGGTCGTCAAGGAACTCGTCGAGAACGCGCTGGACGCCGGCGCGAAACGCGTGGACATCGATCTGGAGGAGGGCGGCGTCCGCCTGATCCGCATCCGAGACGATGGCCACGGCATTCCGTCCGAGGAGCTTCCCTTGGCGGTGTCGCGCCATGCGACCAGCAAGATCGCGTCGCTCGACGACCTGGAGGGGGTTGCCACGCTCGGGTTCCGCGGCGAAGCACTGCCCTCCATCGCCTCCGTCAGCCGCTTCCTCCTGGCTTCGCGCCATCGCTCGGCCGAACACGGCGCCGCGCTGGAAATCGACGGTGGCCGCGTGGGCGAAGTGATGCCGCGTCCGCACCCGCAGGGCACCACCATCGAAGTGCGCGACCTGTTCTACAACGTGCCGGCGCGCCGGAAATTCCTGCGCGCGGAACGCACCGAACTGGGGCACATCGAGGACTGGCTGCGGCAACTGGCGCTGGCGCGCCCGGACGTGGAATTGCGGGTGTCGCACAACGGCAAGCCGTCGCGGCGCTGGAAGGGCGAGGGTGACCTGCTTTCGGATGCGCGACTGCACGAGGCCATCGGCGAGGAGTTCGCGCGCAATGCGCTGCACGTCGACCACGCCGCGGCGGGCCTGACTCTGCATGGCTGGATCGCGCAGCCCGCCTACAACCGGGCGAGCGCCGACCAGCAGTTCCTGTACGTGAACGGGCGTGCGGTTCGCGACCGCAGCATCGCGCACGCGGTCAAGCAGGCTTATGCCGATGTCCTGTTCCATGGACGCCAGCCGGCCTACGTGCTGTTCCTGGAGCTCGATCCGCGGCGCGTGGATGTCAACGTGCACCCGGCCAAGCACGAAGTGCGCTTCCGCGATTCGCGGCTGATCCACGATTTCGTCTATCGCACGCTGCACGATGCCTTGGCGGGTACGCGCGCGGGCGTGGTTGCAGGCGTTGCTTCCGGGCTGGCTGGCACAGGGCTGGACAGTGGGATGGGCGTATCGGCCGCCGGCACGCCTTTCACGACCCCGTCCGTGGCAATGCCGCTGGGCGGTGGTTATGCCGAA
Source organism: Lysobacter olei (assembly GCF_054777355.1). Taxonomy (NCBI): domain Bacteria; kingdom Pseudomonadati; phylum Pseudomonadota; class Gammaproteobacteria; order Lysobacterales; family Lysobacteraceae; genus Lysobacter; species Lysobacter olei. Next base: position 25,051 of record NZ_BAAHAT010000006.1, read on the forward strand.
GGTCGCCCGGGCGGTGCGGGCATCGGTTGGAACCGGCCGCAGGCGCCGCTTGGCCTGCCCGTGGAAGAGGTGCGCGCCTCCTACGGCGCGCTGTATGGCGCGACCCCCTCTTCGGTGGTGGCGCAGGGCGTCGGTCCCTCACCGTTGCCCACGAGTGCCGAGGCGACGCTGCCCCCGCTCGGCTATGCGATTGCCCAACTGCACGGCATCTACATCCTGGCCGAGACTGCCGACGGCCTGATCGTGGTGGACATGCACGCCGCCCACGAGCGCATTGGGTACGAGAAGCTCAAAGCCGCGCACGATGGCCAAGGCCTGCGCACGCAACCCCTGCTGGTGCCTGCCACGCTGGCCGTGGCCGAACGTGAAGCGGAGGTGGCGGAGCGCGAAGCCGATACGCTGGCTGCATTGGGCTTTGAAATTACCCGTAGCGGGCCGCAGTCGCTCACCTTGCGCAGCGTGCCCGCCCTGCTGGCGCACGGCGACGTCGAAGCACTGTTGCGGGACGTGCTGGCGGACCTGCGTGAGCACGGAGCGACGCGCCGCGTGGCGGCTGCGCGTGACGAACTGCTGGCCACGATGGCCTGCCACGGGGCCGTGCGCGCCAACCGTCGCCTGACATTGCCCGAAATGAATGCCTTGCTGCGCGAGATGGAAATCACTGAGCGTTCCGGGCAATGCAACCATGGCCGCCCCACGTGGGCGCGGTTTACCCTCTCCGATATCGACCGATGGTTCCTGCGAGGACGCTGACTTGCGCCATTTCCCGAGCGCCCTGATGACGACATTCCTCCTCGCGGGCACGTTGCTGGCCGGCTGCGGAAAGGACGACGCGGCAGACCCGGCCGCGTCCGCCGCCGAGCATGTCGCGTTCAACAACGCACAGCACGCGTGGCGCGAGCAGCGCAAAGCCGACCTGCTCAAGCCCGACGGCTGGACCAGTCTGGTCGGTCTGCATTGGGTGGACCCGGGCTCACACTACCTGGGCAGCGATGCGGACAATGGCATCCGCCTTGCCGCGGGCCCCGCGCACCTCGGGATGCTCACGCTCAAGGGGGACACACTCCGCTTCTCGCCCGAGTCAAAGGTGGCCCTCACGCTGGACGGCCAGCCTTTCAAGGGCGCGGTCACACTGCGCACCGATGCCGATCCCGCCGGGCCAAGCGTGATTGGCTTTGACGAAGGCAAAGGCCTGGCCACCATCATCCAGCGCGGCCAGCGGTATGCCCTCCGCGTGAAGCACGCCGACGCGCCCACCCGCACCGGTTTTGCCGGCCTGGCGTACTGGCAGGCGGACCCGGCCTGGAAGATCCCGGGACGTTTCATTGCCCATCCGGCGGGCAAGACCATGGATGTGGTGAACATCATCGGCACCACGGAGCCGGTCGCCAATCCGGGCGCGGTCGAGTTTGAACGCGAAGGCAAGACGTACCGCCTGGAAGCGCTCGACGAGGGCGATGGCAAGCTGTTCCTCATCCTGGCCGATCGCACCAGCGGGCACGGCAGCTACGGCGCGGGCCGCTACCTGTACACCGACCTGCCGGATGCGCAGGGCAAGGTGATGCTGGACTTCAATCAGGCCTACAATCCCCCCTGCGCATTTACCTCCTTCGCCACGTGTCCGCTGCCGCCGCCGGAGAACCGGCTGGACCTGCAGATAACGGCGGGCGAGAAGACGTACGCCAAGAAACTCTGAGCCCTTAGCGGGCCGCCAACACCTACCGCCACCGTCCACATGTCCCGACGCCCCAACGCCCTTGGCCTGATCCTCGGTTCCGCCACCCTGATCTCGGCCGTGGCCTGGGCGGCCACGGAAGCGCCCCGGGTCGCGCCCGCGCCCACGCGTGCGATGGCCGTCGCGAAGGACAGCGCGGTGTCTGCTTCGCTTGCCAAGACCGCCGAGGCTCCTGGCAAGGTGGCGGATACGTCGCCGGTGCCGCTGCTCTGGAAGGTGTCCGACCGCGACAACGCCGTCTACCTGCTGGGCTCCCTGCATCTGCTCAAGCCCAGTGACTACCCGTTGTCGGGCGACGTGGACCGTGTTTTCGACGAGGCGGAAAAGGTGGTGTTCGAGGTGGCTCTGGATGAGCTCTCGGATCCCGCGACGGCACAGAAATTCATGCTTGCGGCGGGCTACAGCGACGATCGTCGGTTGAGCAACGTGGTTCCGCCCGTATTGCGGGAGAAGCTGGATCGACTGCTCGCCCGCCAAGGCGGGTCCATTGCGGCCATCGACGGTTTCGAGCCGTGGTTCGTCAACCTGTCGCTGACGCTTGGCATGGCGGGCGCCCAGGGTTTCAGGGCCGAGATGGGCCTGGACCAGCATCTGGCCCGCCGCGCGCTTGAGGCGGGCAAGGTAACCGGGGCGCTGGAGAGCATCGATTTCCAGCTCAACGCACTGGATGCCTCGCCGATGGACGAGCAGGTCGCCGGCCTCGTGGATTTCGTCGATCGCGTCGACGAAATGCCCAAGGTGCTCAACGAACTGCACGACGCATGGCGCAACGGTGACACGGTGCGGCTGGAGCAACTGACGCGCGTCGAAATGCAGGAAAAGGCGCCGGCGTCCTACCAGATCATGAACGTGCAGCGGAACGACGCCTGGGTGCCGCAGCTGCAGGCGATGCTGGATGGCCACGGCAAGGACAGTGACGTGCTGGTGGTCGTGGGCTCCCTGCACCTGCTTGGCAGCGACGGCGTGGTCGAGAAGCTGCGTGCAAAGGGCTATGCGGTCGAACGGATCTGCGCGGCTTGCGGGATCGATGGGGCGACGCCCACCCCGAACTGAGTGGACGAAGCGGCAGCGCTGCTGCGCTGCATGGCCACGCCGGCCAGGCACAGGCACAGGCGCTGGCGGGCACTGACGAAGTACGGACGCATGTCGGGCATACGGCCGGGCGACCGATGCCCGCGCCTGCTCGACGACGGCGCGTTGCCGCTAGCGCGAGATCACACCGCGGGTTGCGGCGGCACCATCACGATGCAGTCAACCGGGCAAGCTGGGATACACAGCTCGCAACCGGTGCAGAGCGGCTCGATCACCGTATGCATGTGTTTGGATGCGCCGATGATCGCGTCCACGGGGCAGGCCTGGATGCACTTGGTGCACCCGATGCAGTCCGCCTCAATGACCAGCGCCACGGCCGCCGCCTTGTGCTCGCCGCGACTGCGGTCATACGGGCGCGGCGCAACGCCCAGCACGTGGGACAGGGCGCGGGCGCCTGCATCGCCGCCGGGCGGGCAGTGGTCTGGACCAGCCGCGCCGGTGGCCATGGCTTCCGCATACGGCCGGCAGCCCGGGTAGCCGCATTGCCCGCACTGGGTTTGGGGCAGCAGGCGGTCCAAGCGCTCGGTCAGCGCGTCGACGTCGTGGGTGCGCGGGGAGGAGGATGGCATGGCGCGCGGCTGTCCCGGCTGTGTTCAGGACCGCGCGGCCAGTGGGTGTGCTGGCCGCTGCCTGACTGCGGAGAGCCTCAGCGGACGGGCATGCCGGGCTGCACGCCGCTGTCGGCGTCCAGCAAATGGAGACTGCCGCCGTCGAAGCCGGCCGACAGGATCATGCCTTCGCTCATCCCGAAGCGCATCTTGCGCGGCGCGAGGTTGGCAATGAACACCACGCTGCGACCCACCAGTTTCTCCGGTTCCGCGTACGAGCCACGGATGCCCGAGAAGATCTGGCGCGTGCCCAGCTCACCGGCGTCCAGTTCGAAGCGCAGCAGCTTGTCCGAGCCTTCCACGAATTCGCAGGCCAGCACCTTGCCCACGCGCAGGTCGAGCTTGGCGAAGTCGTCGATGCCGATGTAGGCGGGAGCGCCTTCGCCCGCGTCGTTGGCGCCTGCCTTGGCAGCACCCTTGGCCGCGTCCGCCTTTGGCTGCGGCGTCGTCGCCTTGGCCTCAGCAGACTGCTTGCCAGTGGTCTGGGTGTCGGACGTGTTCGCAGCGGCGACGGTCGGCTGCAGGGATTCCTTGCTGGCTTCGATCATGGCGTCAATCTGTTTCGGGTCAATGCGGGTGAACAGCGGGGCGTAGTCGTGGATGCGATGGGCCAGCAGCGGCACCTGCAGGTCCTGCCAGCCCCGGACCGGCGCGGCGAGGAAGTCCTCGGCCTGCGCGGCCACGCGCGGCAGCACCGGCTTGAGCGCGACGGCCAGCACGCGGAACAGGTTCAGCCCCTGCGTGCACACGGCATGCAGTTCGGCGTCGGCGCCTTCCTGCTTGGCCAGCACCCACGGCTTGGTGTCGTCGATGTAGCGGTTGGCGTCGTCGGCCAGTGCCATCGTCAGGCGCAGCGCGGTGGCAGCCTCGTTGCGCGCATAGGCTTCGGCGATGGGCGCGAGCTGTGCCACGAAGCGGTCGTACATGGCCGCATCCGGCAGCGACGCGGCCAACTGACCGTCGAAGCGCTTGCCGATGAAACCCGCGCAGCGGCTGGCGAGGTTGACGAACTTGCCGACCAGGTCCGAGTTCACCCGCGCCACGAAGTCGGCGAAGTTGAGGTCCAGGTCGTCGACGCCGCCCGACGTCTTGGTGGCGAAGTAGTAACGCAGCGCTTCCGGGTCCAGGCCATGCTCGAGGTAGCTGCGCGCCATGATGAACGTGCCGCGCGACTTCGACATCTTGGCGCCGTCCACCGTCAGGTAGCCGTTGACGTGCAGGCGGGTGGGCGCGCGATGGCCGGAGCCGTGCAGCACCGCCGGCCAGAACAGGCCGTGGAAGTTGACGATGTCCTTGCCGATGAAATGGTGCATCTCGGCCGCGCTGTCGGGACGCAGGAAACTGGCGAAGTCCACCCCCTCGCGATCACACAAGGCTTGGAAGCTGCTGAGGTAGCCGATCGGCGCATCCAGCCACACGTACAGGTACTTGCCGGGGTGCCCCGGGATCTGGAAACCGAAGTACGGCGCATCGCGCGAGATGTCCCATGCGCGCAGGCCGCCCTCGGCGTCCAGCCATTCCAGCAGCTTGGCCTTGGTGCCCGCGGTGGCGACGTCGCCGGCCAGCCAGCCACGCAGGAAGGCCTCGAACTGGCCCACCTCGAAGAAGAAGTGTTCGGACTCGCGGATGACCGGCGTCGCGCCCGACAGCACCGAGCGCGGCTCCTTCAACTCGGTCGGGGCGTAGGTCGCGCCGCAGTTCTCGCAATTGTCACCGTACTGGTCGGCTGCACTGCAGTTCGGGCAGATGCCCTTGACGTAGCGGTCCGGCAGGAACATGCCCTTTTCCGGATCGAACAGCTGCGCGACCGAACGGCGGGTGATGTGTCCGTTCTCCAGCAGCCGCTGGAAGATCGCTTCGGTCAGGACCCGGTTGCCCTCAGAGTTGGTCGAGTCGAAGTGGTCGAAGGCCACGCCGAAGTCGGCGAAGTCGCGCTCGTGCGCCACCTGGATGCCGGCGATGTACGACTCCGGTGTCATCCCGGCCTTTTCCGCGGCCAGCATGATCGGGGTGCCGTGGGTGTCGTCCGCGCACACGAAGTGGACCGTGTGTCCGGACAGGCGCTGCGCCCGCGTCCAGATGTCGCCCTGGATGTAGCCCACCAGGTGGCCCAGGTGGATCTGGCCATTGGCATAGGGCAGGGCACAGGTGACAAGGTGTTGGCGTGGCGTGGACATGGGAGTACGCGGCGCAAGGGGGCAGCGATTATCGCACGCCCCCATCGACCCCGCGGTACGATGGAACGATGGAAGAAGCACGACAACTCTATGCCAGGGCGATCGATGCCCTGAACGCGGGGCAGTGGCGAAGCGCCCGGGACATGGCTGGACGACTGCTCGGGATGGCGCCCCGGCATGCCGGCGTCCATTTCGTTGCGGGTGTGGCTGCGCTGCGAGAGCAGGATTACCGGCCCGCGCTGGACCACCTGCAGGCGGCCACGCGCCTCAATGCAGACCGGCCGGACTATGCGGCGCAGTCGGCGGCGGCGCTCTCGGCGGTGTTCCTGGGCGCGGAGGCCTTGTCCGAGGCGCGGCGGGCGATGGCGCTGGGCGGCCTGGACGCGATGTCCCTGGACACCGTCGGGGTGGTGTTCACGCAGAACAATGCCCACGCGGAAGCGCTGCAGGCGTTTGCGGGCGCGGCGGCTGCAATGCCCACTGTGGCGAGCTACCGATTCAACCTGGCGACGTCGCTGACGTTCAACGGCCGGTTGGACGAGGCAGAACAGGAATACGAGGCGTGCCTCGCCCATGATCCGGGGCACTGGAAGGCACACCTTGCGCTCTCCCAGCACCGCCGCCAGACGGAGCAGCGCAACCACCTCGATAGGCTCCGCCGTCTCCGCGCGGAACATGAGGCCGATCCCGTGGCCGTCCTGTATCTGGACCTGGCACTCGCCAAGGAATTGGAGGACCTGGGGCAATACGCGGATGCATTTGGGCACCTCGTGTCAGGCAAGGCCGCGGGCGGTCGCCTTGAGCGCTACCAGCCCGAACGCGATGTGGCTTTGTTCGATGCGCTGCACGCGGCGTTTTCCGACGTCGGTGCGGTGTCTTCGGGAGATCCGAGCGCACAGCCGATCTTCGTCATTGGGATGCCGCGGTCGGGCACCACGCTGGTCGACCGGATCCTGTCCAGTCACCCTGCGGTGCGCTCGGCGGGCGAACTGCAAAATTTTGGTGTTGCATTGAAGCGTCTGTCGGGAAGCCGGACGCAGGCCCTGCTGGACAGCGATACCATCCAGCGCGCGCTCGGCGTCGACCCGCAGGAGCTGGGACGCGTTTATCTCGAAAGCACGCGCCCGGGCACGGATGGCACTCCGCATTTCGTGGACAAGCTGCCTCACAATTTCCTGTACGCCGGCTTCATCGCGCGAGCGCTGCCCAACGCGCGCATCGTCTGCCTGCGACGCGATCCGGTGGATACCTGCCTGAGCAACTTCAGGCAGTTGTTCGCGGCGGGCAACCCGTACTACGGCTACTCCTACGACGTGATGGACACGGGTCGGTACTACCTGCAGTTCGATCGGCTGATGCGCCACTGGCAGCAGGTCCTGCCTGGCCGCATCCTCGAGGTCGATTACGAGCAACTGGTGAATGACCAGGAGGGGCAGACGCGCAGGCTGCTGGAATTCTGTGGGCTGCCGTGGGACGACGCATGCCTGCGATTCCAAGACAACGCCGCGCCGGTGGCAACGGCCAGCGTCGTGCAGGTGCGTGAGGGACTGCACGCGCGCTCGAGCGGTCGCTGGAAGCGCTATGCGGACCAACTCACAGAAGTGCGTGCCCTACTGCGCGAGGGCGGTTTGCCGGTCGGATAAGACCGACTGCGGTGTCTCCCTGAAACACGAACCCCGCCTTTCGGCGGGGTCGTGTCTTACAGGTTTCGAATCAGCCCGGGATCAGCGCTGGCCGAAGTTGTAACGCATCTCCAGGTACACGGCGCGGCCGTTCACGTCGAAGTTGTAGCTGTTGTACGGCGCACCGCTCGAACCCGGGTACGTGGAGTCGTACGGGGGCATCTTGTTGAACACGTTGTTGACCATCAGCGACAGGTCGATGTTCGACGAGGCGTGGTAGGACACGCTCCAGTTGTAGGTCGTGGTCGACCCCAGCTGGCCCGCCAGCGCTGCATCGTAGCCCGTGGTCGAGATCCATGCGCGGTAGTTGGGCGTCTTGTCGCGCCAGTTGGCGTAGACAGTCGAGGCCCAGTCACCGCGACGCCACGACAGCGACGCTTCGGCCTTGCGCTTCGGATCCGAGCTCCAGTACGGATCGTTCAGCAGGTCGATCATCGGATCTTCCGGATACTGCTGGTACTCGTGGCTCAGCTTCTGCGTGTAGCTGCTGCGCAGGCTCATGTCGCCAAAGCTGCCGACATCGAACCCGTAGTTGAACGATGCGGTGACGGCTTCCAGACGCTGGTTGGAGACGTTGATCTTCGGCGTGTAGATCTCGGTGACCTGGCCGGTGGCATTACGCGTGATCTGGGCCAGCGTGTTGACGCACAGCGGCGAGCTGATCGGATCCACGCCAGTGCGGCAGCGGTATTCCTGCAGCATCAGACCGTTGGCGCTCTGGGTGGTCACTTCGTCGTAGATGTCCCAGTTGTGGTAATCCACGGTCAGTGCCATGCGCTCGATTGGCGCCCACACGATGCCCGCGCTCCACACATCCGCATTGATCGGCTGCAGGTCGAGGCTACCCGACTGCGTACCGAACACCTGGCGGCTGGAGAAGCGCGCCGGGCAGTCGTCCACCTGCTCCGGCGAGTAACCGGCGAGCGAGCAGCTGTAGTAGTCCGTGACGCTGGTGTAGAAGCCACTCTCGCCCTGATAGAGGTCAGCAAGGGTCGGAGCGCGGAACGCGGTGCCGTACTTGCCGCGAACCAGCAGCGTATCGGTCGGGCGGAACTCGAGGCCCAGGCTGTAGGTCGGCTTGTCGATCGTCCGGCCGCTGGCCTTGAAGCTGTCGTAACGACCAGAAACGGTGGCCGTCAGCATGTCGAGTAGCGGCAGTCGCAGCTCCGAGGTCAGCGCGTAGCGATCACGCTCGCCGCCGCCCTGGACGTCGGTCTGGCCCCAGATCTCGCCGTTGAGGAAGCCCGGATCCGGGTTGTAGCGCCACTCCTGCTGGCCCCACTCGCCGACCACCGCGATGCCGGCGTCGCCGCCGGGCAGGGTGAACAGGCTGCCGTTGACGATCTGGGCACGCGCCATCGTGTCGCTGGTCTTGGCGGAGGTCGTGGCAAAGCCGCTCATCGCCCAGAAGTCGACCGGGTTGATGGGCTGGTAGAACTTGCTGTAATCCGGCGTGTACACCGGGTAACCGAAGTACGGATCAGTGCCCAGCTGCGGGCCCAGCACCGTGCGTTCGAAATAGTCGTTCATCTTGTCCGCCCAGCGGACCCACGACGTGGAATCGAGCTTGTACTGGGAGTAGGTGACGCCGAAATCGTAGTCCCAGTTCGACTCGCCGAAGGTACCTTCGATGCCGATGCTGCCGCGGAGCGCCTTGCTCTTGTCGGTGCTCATCGTGCTGTCGAAGCCTTCCGGACCCATGTCTTCCGGCGAGAATGCACGCTGCAGGTTGACCAGGTCGCCCGGCGGCAACGAGGCGACGCACGCCGCATAGCCTGCACCCGGGGCGCAGAAGAACGGGCCATACACGTCGCGCACCCCGAAATCGGTGAAGCGCGGATCGAAGAAGTAACCCCACTTCACGCCAGTTCCCCACCAGGTGAAGTTGGAGCCGACGTGGTACTTCACTTCCTCTTCGCTGTACAGCACGTTGCCGTAGAGCGAGGCATTGTCACTGATGTCGAAGGTGGCATTGAGGTAGGCCTGGCCGGATTCCTTGCCGTTGAGCAGGGTGCGGTAGCCGGGGGTGTTCATCGAGCCGCAGTAGTTCTCGTCGCCGAAGCCCGGGCGGGTCTGCAGGCCTTCGGTGCCGCCAAAGAGGTGGTCGACGTTGGCGCAGTTGGCCGGATCCATGAACCGGTAGCTGCTGAAGGGGCCGTAGACCAGGAAGTCGCGGCTGGCCAGCTGGCGGTTGTAGCCGCGCGGGTTGTACTGGCTGGTGAGGTCGCGCTGGTAGCCCCAGATCGGGTCGCGCTGCTCAAGCTGCAGGCCGGCCAGCACGTTCAGGCGGCCGTCTTCGGAGCTGAAGCCGTTGGACAGCGTGGCACGGATGCTGGATCCGCCGCCTTCGCTGTATGCGCCACCGCGCACGCTGATGGAGGCACCATCCACGCGCTTCTTGAGGATGACGTTGATGACGCCCGCGATGGCGTCGGAGCCGTAGATGGACGACTGGCCACCCGGCAGGATCTCGATGCGCTCAACCAGGTCGATCGGAATGCCCGAGATGTTGTTGAACGCGTCGCTGCCGTTGTACAGCGCCGGGTAGTTCGACATCGGCCGGCCGTCGATCAGGTACTTCACGTAGCCCGGGGGCAGACCGAACAGGCTGACCGTCTCCGCACCCTGGGTGAAGGAGGCTGAGGTCTGGGAACCCTGCACCGCACCCGTCGCGAACGACGACTTCTGCAGGACTTCCGTCACGTTGTTGAAACCGCGGGTCTGGATGTCCTCGGCGGTGATGACGGTCACCGGGACGAATGTTTCGACCTCGGATTGCGGAATCAGCGAGCCGGTGACCGTGACCTTGTCCACCGTGGTGGCCTGCGAGGTCTGTCCCTGCTGTTCGTCTTCAGCCGGGTCCTGTGCGAATGCCGCGCCCGACACGGGCACGAGCAATGCGGCGAACAATGCCGCACTCAGGCGGCTCCTCTGCAAAGCGTTGTTACGTCCCTTCACCATCTACCCCCTTTGGGCTGTTTGGAATTGCGTCCATGCACTGACTCGGAGTTCTTCATCCGTTGAAGCCTGAACGTAACATGAAATTAACGAGTGCGTCGCATTTTGTAGAGGCCTCCATGCGTCTCTGGATCATGTAACACAGTGAGGGCCCGGTAACCCGGGCCCTAAAGTCTTGATTAGACGGGATAATTCTAGCGGCGCACCCAAACTTGGGTCCTGCCCAGTAGCGAAAAGCCCAGGAAACCGCGCACTTCGAGCTTCCGGCCACCTTCGATCGGGCGAACCTTCACCGAATACACTTTGCCGGTGGCCGGGTCCAGGATCTGGCCGCCCTCCCAGCTATCGCCCTTCTTCCTCACGCCCCACATCATGACCATGCCCTTCACCGGCTTGTTCTTCCGCTCGCCGTCGCACTTGTCGCACACCGGGTTCGGGCCACGGTCGGAGTGCAGGATTTCGGCCACACGGGCCGCGAGCGAGCCGTTGGTGGTTTCGTAGATCTCGACGACCGACTTCGGCTTCTTGGTCTTGTCATCGATGGTGGTCCAGGACCCAACCGGCGACGACTGCGCGAACACCGAGGCCGAGAGGGCCAGCAGTGGCAGCGCGATCAGGAGCGTGAACAATTTGTTGCGCATGGATCCCCTCCCAAGGGAATAAGCAAAATGTGACTGCACCGGGCGATCCGGGCGTCCCGGTCGTTATACCGCATCCGGTTGAGTATGGAATGGGGCGGATCTAGCGGTCATTTCGTTCGGCTTGGCGGCATCACCATGCTTGTGGCGCGATAGCGAAGAAATGAATTCTCGTTGGTTTCGATCAGGCGCCACGGGGATTGCACGGCGTGTCGAGGGTCTGCAGAGTAAAATGACCCCAATCTCAAGCGATATGGTTGGACCGATGGCATTGGATCTATTGAATAGGCAAATCGCGGAACTGATCCTGCCAGGCTTGGAGGTTGAGTTGGGCGAGTGCGCCAAGATCCGTTCGGCGACGGCCCAAGATGGAGCGGCTGTGGAGGTCAGCTTCCGGATCCCCTGCGAATGGCTCCAGGACTGGCTTGGCAGAGAAGTTGCCCGGATCTGCGCCGAAGCAGGCCAGCGTCTCGGTCGACTGGACATCACGCAACGTATCCCAAGTCATGCAGTACAGCCCAGCCTTAGCCCGCTGCCGCACGTGCGTAACGTCATTGCTGTCGGCTCGGGCAAGGGTGGGGTAGGCAAGTCGACGACCGCTGTCAATCTAGCGGTGGCGCTCGCCAAAGACGGTGCGCGTGTCGGGATATTGGATGCCGACATCTACGGCCCCAGTCTGCCGATGATGCTCGGCCTGCACGGGCGCCCTGACAGCCCCGACGGCAAATCCATCGAACCGATGCGAGCCCATGGAGTTGAGGCGATGTCGATCGGTCTTCTGGTCGACCAGGACACGCCGATGATCTGGCGTGGGCCGATGGCCACGTCCGCCCTGTCCCAGTTGTTGAACGACACCCGTTGGGGCGACTTGGATTACTTGATCATCGACCTGCCGCCGGGCACAGGTGACATCCAGCTCACATTGGCCCAGAAAATTCCGGTCGCGGGTGCCGTGATTGTGACGACACCCCAGGACGTGGCCACGCTCGATGCGCGCAAGGCGCTGAAAATGTTCGAGAAGGTGCATGTGCCGGTGCTGGGCCTAGTCGAGAACATGGCGGTCCACGTGTGCACCCGCTGCGGCCACTCCGAGCACATTTTTGGCGAGGGTGGAGGGCGGCGGATGGCTGAGCAATATGGCGTGCCGTTGCTCGGGAGCCTCCCGCTCGACGTCACCATCCGCGAATTCGGCGACAGCGGTTCCCCGGCTGTTACGAACTCGGGAAAACCGGACACCGTTCAAATCTATAAAACGACCGCTCGTCGGCTTGCGATCGAGCTTTCAGGTAAACCTCAGGTTGCAAGGCCTTTATCCGCCTCGCTTTTGTCCTGACATTGATCCTGGTCGCGTGCTGCGCTGCAGCATGCGGACCTTCAGAAAATCCCCCAGATTCCGAGAGCGCGGCCAGGGCGGCCGCGCTTTTCGTGTGAACCACTATTTCGGGGGTAGTTCCAATCATGAAGCATCCAATTCGCACCGCGGTTCTGGCCGGCGCTGTCGTCGCCTCTCTCGGCCTGTCTTCCGCGGCGTTCGCCGGCGGCCGTCCGGATCTCGTCATCGCTGGCCTCAAGGCCGGTCGCGCCCACCAGGCCAATGAGCTGCTGGTGAAGTTCCGTGACGGCACCACGGCCGCCCAGCAGGCCGCCGTTCGCCAAGGATTGGGCGCCTCCAAGATTGACACCCTGCGTGCTGGCAACGGCCAGCGCGGCGAATTGGCCCTGATGCGCCTGCCGGCCGGTCGCGACCTGTCCGCCACGATCGGTGCGCTCAGCCGCAATGGCGCGGTCGAATATGCCGAACCGAATTGGATCTACACCCATTCGGCCACGTCCAACGACACCTACTACACCAACGGCTCGCTGTGGGGCATGTACGGTGACGCGTCCTCCCCGGCCAACCAGTACGGTTCGCAGGCCGCGGAAGCCTGGGCCGCTGGCCACACCAGCTGCAGCAACGTGGTCGTCGGTATCATCGACGAAGGCGTGTACTTCAACCACGAAGACCTGGCGGCCAACATGTGGGTCAACCCATATGACCCGGCTGACGGCGTCGACAACGACGGCAACGGCTATGTCGACGACACCCGCGGTTGGGACTTCGATGGCGGCAGCAACAACATCAACTCCGGGGGCGCCAACGACGACCACGGCACGCACGTGGCCGGCACGATCGGCGGCGTGGGCGGCAACGGCAAGGGTGTCGCCGGCGTCTGCTGGAGCGGCGTGAAGATGATCAGCGCCAAGTTCCTGGGCCGTCGCGGCGGTACTACCGCCAACTCGATCAAGGCCGTGGATTACATCACCGACCTGAAGACCCGTCACGGCCTCAACCTCGTCGCGACCAACAACTCCTGGGGCGGCGGCGGCTTCTCGCAGGGCCTGTCGGACGCCATCACCCGCGCGAACAACGCCAATATCCTGTTCATCGCCGCGGCCGGCAACTCGGCGTACGACAACGACGCGCAGGCCAGCTACCCGTCCAACTACCCGCAGGCCAACATCATTGCCGTAGCCTCGACGACCAGCACCGGCGGCCTGTCGAGCTTCTCGCAGTGGGGCGCCACCACGGTGGACATCGGTGCGCCGGGCTCGGGCATCTGGTCGACCGTTCCGAAGTCGTCGAAGGGCGCGGTGCTCTCGGGGTATGCCAGTTACAACGGTACCTCGATGGCCACCCCGCACGTGACCGGCGCCGCGGCCCTGTACGCCTCGTCGCACCCGGGCGCCTCGGCGGCGGACATCAAGGCCGCGATCATGACCTCGGCTGTGCCGACCCCGTCGCTGCAGGGCAAGGTCGTCACCGGTGGTCGCCTGAACGCCAGCGGCTTCTGATTCCCGTCCTGGCGGTAACCGAAGAGCCCGGCCTGTGCCGGGCTCTTCGCGTTTATGGCTGCGAAACCACGGGCCGAACCGCTAGAATCGAGGTTTCCGACCGTTGGCCGACCCCTACCACATGAGCATCAAGTCCGATCGCTGGATCCGTCGCATGTCCGAACAACACGGCATGATCGAGCCGTTCGAGGCCGGCCAGGTCAAGACCGCCGCCGACGGCCAGCGGATCGTCAGCTATGGCACGTCCAGCTACGGTTACGACGTGCGCTGCTCGCGCGAGTTCAAGGTGTTCACCAACATCAACTCCACGATCGTCGACCCGAAGCACTTCGACAGTGGCAGTTTTGTCGACATCGAGTCCGACGTCTGCATCATTCCGCCGAACTCGTTCGCGCTGGCGCGTACGGTGGAATATTTCCGCATTCCGCGGGACACGCTGGTGGTGTGCCTTGGCAAAAGCACCTATGCCCGCTGCGGCATCATCGTCAACGTGACGCCCCTGGAGCCTGAGTGGGAGGGGCACGTGACGCTGGAGTTCAGCAACACCACGCCGCTGCCTGCGCGCATTTACGCCAATGAAGGCGTTGCCCAGATGCTGTTCTTCCAGTCCGATGAGGTCTGCGAAACCTCATACCGGGATCGTGGCGGCAAGTACCAAGGGCAGACCGGAGTGACGCTGCCACGCACCTGAAGCCCACGCTCTCTTTCTCGTGCCCAGCCTGTGGCGTTGGACTTCGAGGGGGGGCGTCATTAAGGCATGGAGCCGACTATGGCAAACGGCGTCCTACACTAATGGATCTCTTCGTTCGTACGTGACAAAGAAGCCCTGAAGGTCCCCGTTCTCGATATACGGCACCACGCTGTGCACACGGTAGCCGCGGTGGTCAAAGGCTCGATGGGCATCGTTGAGCGAGTTTGCAGCGCCCTGACTGCGAAATCCCCAAGACGCATCCACCCAGATAGTAATGGTGTTCAGCCGGTTCTGGACTGCTTCGTCGGCGGCCACTATGGGCTTCTTGGCGAAGAGGGCCGCCTGCGCCTTGGGGGATGCCACGGTAACGGCTGTGAGTAGCGTGGCCAAAAACAGGTGCTGGATCATGTGGGAATGCCGAGTCTAGAGAGTAGCCCGTGAGGAAAGGGTGCTAGGTGGGAGGAAATGTCGGACGATGCATGCGCTTTCAGTTCCCAAGTACCGCCCTCAACCGTTGGATGCGTTCGACCAACGTCTCCGCGCTGTAGGGCAGGGCATCTGCCATGCCCCATGCCGGGCGCGGCCAGGCAATATCGCCCTTGAAGCGGGCAATCACATGCACGTGCAGCTGCGGAACCATGTTGCCCAGCGCCGCGACATTGATCTTGTCGGGCTTGAATGCCGTCTTCAGCGCGCGTGAGGCCAAGCTGATTTCACGCATCAACTCGGCTTGTTCGTCTTCACTCAGATCGATGATTTCCACCGCGTCGGGCAGCCGCGGGACGAGGATGAGCCACGGGTGGTTGGCGTCGTCCATCAGCAGCAGGTCGCACAGGGGCAGGTGCGCTACGGGGTGCGTGTCACTTGCCAGTTGTGGGTGCAGCGCGAAGCGGGGCGGCGCAGCGTGCTTGTGGCTCATCGTCGGGCTCGCTGTTCAGTAGGCCGGCCGCAAGGTGCGCCGGAAAAAAGCCAGGGTGCGTTCAAGTGCAAGCGTTGCACTGGGTTCGTCGTAGTCGGCCCGCTGGTCACAGTTGAAACCATGGCCCGCGGGGTACACATGGAGCTCCGCCGTCGGCTGCAGGCTGCGGTGCAGGTCGATGACCTCGGTCGGGATGCTCGCATCGTGGTCGCCGAAGTGGAACATCATCGGCGCGTCCAGCTTTTCGCTCAGAAAAGGCGCAGTGCGCGCGCCGTAGTAGCTCACGGCGGGCATGGACAGCCGGGTATTGGCGAGGAAGGCAACCGAGCCGCCCCAGCAGTAGCCGACCACACCGACCTTGCCGGCGTCCTGGACCACGCCCGCAGCTTCGTGGATATCCTCCAGCGCCCGCTCGAAGCCCAGGCGTTCCACCAGTTCCTTGCCGCGCTTCACTCCTTCGGCGTCATAGTCGAGCTCGACGCCATGCTCGAAGTGGTCGAAGAAGGCCGGGGCGATGGCCACGTAGCCGTGCGCGGCAAAGGTGTCGCAGACCTGCCGGATGTGATGGTTGACCCCGAAGATCTCCTGCACCACCACCAGCGCACCCTTGGGTGGGATGGGCGGGTCGGCGCGCCAGGCCTGGATGCGGCCGGTGGGGGTTTCGAGGGACATCCATTGGCTCATGGTCGCGCTCCTGAACGGCTTGGGAGGATGGTACCCCCGGCCGGGGCCGGTCGGCAGCCCGGCCCGGCTATAATTCGCCGCCCGCGGCCCGAACTCCGGCCGCCCTTTCCGTTGGTCCCTTCATGTCCCTGCAAAACCCCAAGGTCGGCTTCGTCAGCCTCGGCTGCCCGAAGGCGCTGGTCGATTCCGAGCGCATCCTCACCCAGCTCAAGGTGGAGGGCTACGACATCGTCCCGACCTACGACGATGCGGACGTGGTGGTGGTCAACACCTGCGGCTTCATCGATTCGGCCGTGGCCGAGTCGCTGGACGCCATCGGCGAGGCCATGGCCGAGAACGGCAAGGTCATCGTGACCGGCTGCCTGGGCAAGCGCCCCGAGGAGATCCGCGCGGCCCACCCGGGCGTGCTGTCCATCTCCGGCCCGCAGGACTACACCAGCGTGATGAGCGCGGTGCATGACGCGCTGCCGCCCAAGCACGATCCGTTCATCGACCTGGTGCCGGACTACGGGCTCAAGCTGACGCCCAAGCACTACGCCTACCTCAAGATTTCCGAAGGCTGCAACCACCGCTGCAGCTTCTGCATCATCCCGTCGATGCGCGGCGACCTGGTGTCCCGCCCGGTGGACGATGTGCTGCGCGAGGCCGAGCGCCTGGTGCGCGGCGGCGTGAAGGAATTGCTCGTGGTGTCGCAGGACACCTCGGCCTACGGCGTGGACCTGAAGTACGCCGAGCGCGAATGGCGCGGCAAGGCGTACCAGACGCGCATGACGGCGCTGTGTGAAGGCCTGGGCGAGTTGGGCGTGTGGTCGCGCCTGCACTACGTGTACCCGTACCCGCACGTGGACGACGTGATCCCGCTGATAGCCGAGGGCAAGGTGCTGCCGTACCTCGACATCCCGTTCCAGCACGCCAGCCCGCGCATCCTGAAGTTGATGAAGCGCCCCGGTGCGGTCGACAAGACGCTCGAGCGCATCCAGCGCTGGCGTTCCATCGCGCCGGATATCACCCTGCGCTCCACGTTCATCGTCGGCTTCCCCGGTGAGACCGAGGCCGAGTTCGAGGAACTGCTGGACTTCCTCGACGAGGCGCAGCTGGATCGCGTGGGCGCCTTCGCCTACTCGCCGGTGGACGGTGCAGCCGCCAACGCGCTGCCCGACGCCGTGCCGGAGGAGGTCAAGCAGGAGCGCCTGGCGCGCTTCATGGAGCGTCAGTCCGAGATCTCCGAAGCCAAGCTCGCCGCTAAGGTGGGCACCGTGCAGCGCTGCCTGGTCGATGCGCTCGATGGCGACCTGGCCATCGCCCGATCGATGGCCGACGCACCGGAAATCGACGGCTTGGTGCAGATCCAGAACGGTTTCGAGGCCGGGCTGAAGGTGGGCGAGTTCGTTGATGTCGAGATCATGGGCAGCGACGAGCACGACCTGTACGGCGAAGTGCCGTTCGACGACTGAGGTCGGCGGGGCATCCAACCCCGTGGAATGCCGCGGGGGCGCTTATCGGGGGGCAGGTCGCGGGTGACTCCCGCCAAGCGCCCCATCCGGGCTCAGTCGCCGTACTCCACCGCAATCAAGACGAAGCGCTGGGCGCCGCCGGGCAGCAATGCCTCGAATTCATCGTCCAGTCGCTTGCGCAGCATCGCGCGGGCCAGCGGGGAGTCCACGCTGATCCAGCCCAGTTTCGCGTCGGTCTCGTCGGGGCCGACGATGCGGTACCGCTGACAATCGCCACTCACGCAGTGCTCGATTTCCACCAGCGCGCCAAAGTACACGGCCTCGGGGTCTGACGGCGTGGTGTCCACCACGCGAAGCGCCGGCAATCGTTTGCTCAGGTAGCGCACCCGCCGGTCGATTTCTGCAAGTTGCTTCTTGCGGTAGGTGTACTCGGCATTCTCCGATCGGTCGCCTTCGGCGGCGGCCGCGGCAAGCGCCTTGACCACCTCGGGACGGCGCACCTTCCACAACTCATGGAGCTCTTCGCGCAGGCGTTCAAAGCCAGCGCGGGTGATCACGGCGGTTGAGGAAGGAGCAGGGGGGCGCCAACGGGACATGCGGCAGTTCGGGCGGGCAATGCTTCAATCAGGGGTGGCCAGGATGGCCAGGAGGCGGCGCGGGAAGGGCCGCGCGACGAAGGACGCCGCGCGGCCGATCATCACTTGGCTTCGCGCTTCAAGCTGTAGTTGAGCTGGCTGTTGACAGGTTTGCCGTCCTGCCCCAACAAGCGCACTTCATCGTTGGAGACGATTTCATAGCTGCGGTCCTGCTCGGACTTGCTGTTGGGATCGAGCAGCACCCGCTTGCCTCCGTCTTCAACGGTCCAACTGCCCTCGGTGACGACGGGCGCGCCGGCTTCCCCCTGGTAGGTTTCGGTCAGCTTGAACGGGCCGTCCGCAAGCAGCTCCAGGCGCGTATCAATGCCCGGGCAACTGGCGCAGGGCAGGGTGCCGCTGAACGTACCGGGGAATTGCTTCATGTCGATGGCGCCCGCCTTGGCGGCGAGGTCGCTGTCGGAGGCTTGTGCCGTCATCTCCGGGGCCGGAGCCGGTGCCGGTTCCGGCGTTGCTGCCGGCGTGGCGGCCGGGGTGGGGGCCGCCTCCCGATTGCACGCCGGCAGGGTTGCGATCAGCAGGCCGAGCGCCAGCGGGGTGAGGATCCGGTTCATGGGGACGAAGACTCCTTGTTCGTGGTCATGGGGAAGGATCAGCGGCGTCCGCCGCCGAGAATGCCGCCCAGCAGGCCCCTCAGGATCTGCCGGCCGATCTGGTTGCCGACGGTGCGCGCCGCCTGCTTGGCCATGGTCTCGACCATGCCCTGACGACGCTTGGTGCCGAACACCGCGTCTTTCACGGTCTGCCCGAATCCACCTTCCTCGGCATCATCCTGCTCGCGGGTGCGCGCCGGTGGCGCCTTGGCCTGTTCGGAGGCGGTTTCGGCCTTGCGCGCCAGCATCTCCGCCGCCGACTCGCGGTCAACGGCGTTGTCGTATTTGGCGCCTACCGGGCTGCCCGCGCGAACCTGCGCGCGCTCAGCCTCGGTAATGGCGCCCATACGGCAGCGGGGCGGGGCGATCAGGGTTCGCTCCACCGGCATCGGCACGCCCTTGTCCTGCAGGGTGGATACCAGCGCTTCGCCCGTGCCCAGTCGCGAGATGGCGTCCGCGACATCCAGGTGTGGGTTGGCGACGAAGGTCTCGGCAGCGGTTTTGACCGCCTTCTGGTCGCGCGGAGTGAATGCGCGCAGTGCATGCTGCACCCGGTTGCCCAACTGGCCGAGGATGTCATCGGGCACGTCGTCCGGGAATTGCGAGCAGAAATACACGCCCACGCCCTTGGAGCGAATGATGCGCACCACTTGCTCCACGCGCTGCTGCAGTGCCGGCGGGGCATCGTCGAACAGCAGGTGTGCTTCATCGAACACGAACACCAGTTTGGGCTTGTCCAGGTCACCGACCTCGGGCAGCGACTCGAACAACTCCGACAGCAGCCACAACAGGAAGCTGGAGTACAGCCGCGGCTTCAGGGTCAACTGATCGGCGGCGAGGATGTTGATCACCCCGCGCCCGTCCTGGGTGGTGCGCATCAGGTCGGTGAGCTCCAGCGCGGGCTCGCCGAAGAAGCGATCGCCGCCCTCGCTTTCCAGCCGCAACAAAGCGCGCTGGATGGCGCCGACGGATTGCGTGCTGACCAAGCCGTACGCGGTGGAAATGTCCTTGCGCTCGTCGGCAACAAGTCCCAGCAGGGCGCGGAGGTCCTGGAGGTCGAGCAGTAGCAGTCCCCGGTCGTCGGCCAGCTTGAACACGATGTCGAGCACGCCGCTTTGCGTGTCGTTGAGTTCCAGGATGCGGGCGAGCAGGGCCGGGCCCATCTCGCTGACGGTGGTACGTACCGGGTGCCCCAGCTTGCCGAACAGGTCCCAGAAGACCGTTGGGTTGCCCTCGTTGCGGTAGTCGCCGATGCCGAGTTGCTGGATGCGCGCCTGCAGCTTTTCGGTCATGGTGCCGGGCATTGCCAGCCCCGCCACGTCGCCCTTCACATCGGCCAGGAACACCGGCACCCCCAAGCGGGAGAAGCCTTCGGTCAGGGTCATCAGGGTCACCGTCTTGCCGGTTCCCGTCGCACCGGCGACCAGGCCGTGGCGATTGCCGAACCTGGGCTCCAGATAGACGTTGCCGCTGTCGGGCGTGGTCACGGCCTTGCCGACAAGAATAGGGTCCATGTGCAGTTCCGGTGGGCGGTTCCGGCGATTCTATGCTGCACTGCGTGTTCAGCGAAGCAAGGTTTTCGCGGTTGCCCTTCGCTCCGTAACGGGGCTACCCTGCCAGACCCCCGAAGTGTGTCTGATCCATGTCCTCATTCGTGCGAGTTCCGGGCGCATTGGCCCCTCTGGTTGCCGCGCTGGCGCTGACTTTTTCGCTGTCGACGAACGCCGCGCCGAGCAAGGCGCAGGCCGCCGTGGACGCGCTTGCCAAGCGCATGCAGGTGGCCGAGGCGGATTACCGCGGCGCGCTCGTCAGTATCGCGAACGCCGATCCCGAAGGCCAGGTGAAGGCCAACAAGGCGATCGAGGACATGGAAGACGTGATCAACGCCTGCATGAAGCAGCGAGGCTGCTCGGTCTCGACGATGCTGGCCACCTACAAGCGCCTGCTGAAGCTGGGTGCCGATGAAGCAGGCGCCGGGGAGGAAGTGGAAGAGGAAGGCGAGCACGACGACCATGCGTATCTCGCGGGCGACGTGCCGGAAGCGGCGCGCGCCGCGGCCCTGCTGACAAGTTCGGGCCACAAGTTCGACCAGATGGTCGAATACAACCCCGCCGTGCAGGAGGGCATTCGCCGCTGGCTGACGGACATGCGCGGCGCCCTGCTTACGTCGTACGAGAATTACCAGTACATGCGCCACCTGATGTGGCCCCAGTACGAGCGCGCCAACCTGCCCGAGGCGCTGCTGTTCGGCATCATGGCCAAGGAGTCCAACGGTCGCGTCCATGCCACGTCCCGTGCGGGTGCGGCCGGGCCGTTGCAGTTCATGTACGCCACCGGCCGCCGCTTCGGGCTGGGCGATGACGGCACCGGCTTCGATACGCGGTACGACCCGCGCTCGGCGGCCGAGGCCAACGTGGCGTACCTTAACGAGCGTTTGCGTCAGCTCAACGGCAGCATCGAAATGTCGCTCGCTGCCTACAACGGCGGTGAGGGGCGTGCGCAGCGCGTTTTCAACGGCAGCGGTGGCCGCAGTTTCTGGGACGAATCGGTGTACCACCAGTTTCCTGCGGAAACCCGGGACTACGTTCCGATGGTGATCGCCGCGGCATGGCTGTTCCTGCATCCCCGCGAATACGGGTTGAGTTTTCCGCGCGTCCGGCCCAAGCCGGCCCCGTTGCGCCTCGAGCAGGCGGCTTCGATCTACCAGCTGACCATCTGCATGGGCAATCGGGGGGTGCGTGAGGGATACATGCGCGCGATGCGCAACCTCAACCCGCGCTACCAGGCGGACAGCTGGCTGCCGGCAGGCACCGTGCTCAATGCCACCACCGACATGGTGGGGCTGTACAACCGCTGGTGCACGAAGGGACGGCGCGCGGAGCTTGCGCGGATGCTGGTACTCAGCGATCCCAAACGTGCCATCGTGCGCACCGGACCGGTGACCCCGGTCCACGAGGGCGAGCCGCCATTGGCCTCCCCCAACCCCGGTGCGACGGCGCCGGTGTCGGCACCCGCTTCGCCAAGCGCCCCCAAGGACTACACCGTGCAGGGTGGGGAAACGTTGTTCTCCATTGCGCGCAAGTTCCAGTGCAGCGTGCAGGAACTGGCCAGCGCCAATGGCATCAGCGGGCCACGCTTCGCCATCCGGCCCGGCCAGCGGCTGCGCTTGGCCGGGTGCAAGGGCTGACGGGCGTCAGTTCGTCTTCAGCGTCGCAAGTCGTTCGCCGAGACGCACCGCCGTCTCGGCGCCCAGCACGTCCGACAGCTCCGCCACGCCCGGCGGCAGCAGCACGATCACGGTCGATCCGTAGTTGAAGCGCGCCATTTCGGCGAATCGTTCCAGGGAAATGTTGGCGCCGCGGTAGTCCTTGGTGGTGACCACGTCGCCATAGCGGGGGATCTCGACGCCGCCCCATACGGTTTCCACGCCGGAGACCAGCAGTGCGCCCACCATCACCAGCGCCATGGGGCCGAAGTCGGTGTCGAAGTGGCACACCAGCCGCTCGTTGCGGGCAAACAGCCGCGGGACGTTGCGCACGGCATCCGGGCCCACGCTGAAAAGGCGACCCGGCACGTGGACGGTTTCGCGCAGTTGTCCGGCCCACGGCATGTGCACGCGGTGGTAGTCCTTCGGTGAGAGGTACACCGTGGCAAACACACCGTTGTTGAACGGCATTGCCGCGTCCGCATCACCCAGCAGTTCCGCCGCGGTGAAGGACTGGCCCTTGGCCTGGAAGATGCGGCCATCCTGGATGGGGCCGCACTGGCTGATGCGGCCGTCGGCGGGCATCAGCAGGGCGCGCGCATCCGCCGCCGGCACCCGTGCGCCAGGCTTCAGGGCGCGAGTGAAGAAGGCATTGAACGACGTGTACGCGGTCGGGTCGGGCTCGGCCGCCTCGGACAGGTTGACGCCGAACCGGCGCGTGACCGTGTCAATGAGCCATTGCTTCACCCAAGGCGTGCGCGAATACGCCAGCGCGCGCGCCAGCGACGACAGGGCGCGGTGAGGCAGGACGTAGGTCAGGGCGCTGATGGGACTCATGGAGTGGTGGCCTGGGTCAGTAGCGTGAAATCGGCGGCAATGGCCTTGGCGTCCAGCGGCGGTTGCACCACGCCGCTCATGCGGCCCTGCGGATCCAGCACGGCCAGCGTGGCGCTGTGGTCCATCGTGTACTGGTCGGCGGGTACACCTTCCGGGGCCGGGACCTTGGCGAATACCAGGCTCAGCGACTTGGTGAAGGCTTCCAACGCGGGAATGTCCGCGGTGGCGGCCAGCGTGTCGCGGTGGAACGCATGGGCGTACTCGCCGATGCGGTCGGGCGAGTCGCGTTCCGGGTCCACGGACACGAACAGCACCCGCGGGCGCTGGTTTTCCGGAAGGGTCTCCCAGCGCTTCTGGGCACCTGCCAATGCGGCCAGGGTGGTGGGGCAGACATCCGGGCAATGCGTAAAGCCCAGGAATACCAGCGTCCAGTGCCCCTTCAACTCGCCGGGGACCAGCGGCGTGCCGTCGGACTGGCGGAGGGAAAAGGGCGGCAGTTCCCGGGCCGGCTGGAACAGCCGCACCGCACTCGTCTGCGGCAGGGTCTGGGCGGGACCCGGGCCGAAGACGTGGCGCGAGGCCAGCAGGCCCAGGCCTGCGGCCAGGGCGACGACGATGATGATGAGTGTGGTGCGGTTGAACATTGCGGTTCCAGCGGCGGGTGCCGGGGCATGATACCGGGCCAGGGCCGGCCGCCGGCTATAATGGCCGACTGCCCGCCCGCTCCCGGACCCGCCCGTGCCCGCCGAAACCCCCACCTTCGAGCAGCTGACGATCATCGACCTGATCCGCCACGGCGGCAGCCGCTTCGCCGCGGCCGGGCTGACCTTTGGCCACAGCTTCGACAACGCCCTCGACGAGGCCACCCAGTTGGTGCTGCACGCGCTGCACATGCCCCACGACCTCAGCCCGGTCTATGGCAACTCGCGGGTCACCACCGAGGAAAAGGAGAAAGTGCTGGCGTTGTTCGACCGCCGCATCAACGAGCGCATCCCGGCGTGCTACCTGACCGGCGAGGCCTGGTTCGCCGGCCTGAGCTTCAAGTCCGATTCGCGCGCGCTGGTGCCGCGCAGCCCGATCGCCGAGCTGATCGAGGCCGGCTTCGAGCCTTGGTTGGGCGGTCGCGAGGTGCACCGCGCGCTCGACCTGTGCACCGGCTCCGGCTGCATTGCCATTGCCACCGGTCACTACCACCCGGAGTGGGAAGTGCATGGCGTGGACATCAGCGATGACGCGCTGGCGTTGTCCGCTGAGAACAAGGCGCGCCTGCACGCCGACAACGTCACCTTCATCAAGTCGGACCTGTTCAGCGGCCTGAAGGGCGAGGTCTACGACCTGATCGTGACCAACCCGCCGTACGTGACCAACGACGAGACCGACGCGCTGCCCGCCGAGTACGCGCACGAGCCGGAGCTCGGCCTGCGCGCCGGTGACGACGGCCTGGATCTGGCGTTGAAGATCATGCGCGACGCCCCCGAGCACCTGAGCGAGCACGGCCTGCTGATCTGCGAGGTCGGCGAGGCCGAGCGCGCGCTGGTCGAGCTGTTGCCCGAAGTGCCGATGGCGTGGGTGGAGTTCAAGGTGGGCCAGATGGGGATCTTCGTGGTGGAGCGCCAGGACCTGGTCGAGCACCACGAACGCATCAAGGCGCTGGCCGACGCGCGCTGACCCCGGCATCGGCGGCGTGCGGATGACCTCCCGCGACGCCGCGCGACTCGGCTTCGCGCGCCGCGAACCGGGGCCTTTCTGACCACGGGGGCGGGCGGTGGCTCGCCGGGTCAGGGTGGCTGTTGCTGCCCCGTCCTCGTCTGGTTGCAGCGGTAAACGCTGCGGATTGCTACAGTCCCCACACCCCCTTACCCCCCGCACCCCTCTCCGTGTCGAGCAACACCTTCGGCAAGCTGTTCTCCGTCACCACCTTTGGCGAAAGCCACGGGCCGGCGATCGGCTGCGTCATCGACGGGTGCCCGCCGGGCATCGCAATCGCCCCGGAGGACTTCCGCCACGACCTGGAGCGGCGCGCCACCGGTCGCACCCGTCACACGTCTCAACGGCACGAGGCCGACGAGGTGGAAATCCTCAGCGGGGTGTACGAGGGTGTTGCCACGGGTACCCCCATCGCGCTGCTGATCCGCAACACCGACCAGCGCAGCAAGGACTACACCAACATCGCCGCGCAGTTCCGCCCGGGGCATGCGGACTACACGTACTGGCAGAAGTACGGCATCCGCGACCCGCGCGGCGGCGGACGTTCCTCGGCGCGCGAGACCACCATGCGCGTGGCCGCCGGCGTCATCGCCAAGAAGTGGCTGGCCGAGCGGTTTGGCGTGCGCGTGCAGGGCTACCTGTCGCAGATCGGCGCCATCACCCCGCACGGCATCGACCTGTCGGTCGTGGAAGACAATCCGTTCTTCTGGCCGGACCCTCGCCAGGTCACCGAACTCGAGTTGTACATGGACGCGCTGCGCAAGTCCGGCGATTCGGTGGGCGCGCGCGTGGACGTCATCGCCGAAGGGCTGCCGCCCGGCTGGGGCGAGCCCATTTACGGCAAGCTTGATGGCGAACTGGCCGCCGCGCTGATGAGCATCAATGCGGTCAAGGGCGTGGAGATCGGCGACGGCTTCGACGTGGTGGCGCAGAAGGGCAGCGAGCACCGCGACCATCTGGGCCCCGGCGGGTTCGCCAGCAACCACGCCGGCGGCATCCTCGGCGGCATCAGCACCGGCCAGCCCCTCCGCTGCTCGATTGCGTTCAAGCCCACCTCCAGCCTGCGCCTGCCGGTGGAGAGCCTGGACGTGCACGGCAACGTGGTCGAAGTCGTCACCACCGGCCGTCACGACCCCTGCGTCGGCATCCGCGCCACGCCCATCTGCGAGGCGATGGTCGCCCTGGTGCTGATGGACCAGGCGCTGCGCCACCGCGCGCAATGCGGCGACGTGGGCGAGGTTGCCCCGCGCGTGCCGGGAGCGACCACGGCAAGCGCCCCCGCTGGCAAACCGGCGACGGGCAAACGGTAGCGGCCAGTTGCCAGGCGCCTCCGCCTTTGGGCCCGGAGCGCGACCGTTTCAACTGCGCCGCCTGACATTCCATCGGCCCCATCCTTTCCAGGGCTGGAGATGGCGCACAATTTCCCTTCACGCGCCGCCGCCCGACCACGACATCCAAGGACCCGCAACACCATGAGCAAGACCGCGAACGTAGCCGTCGTTGGCGCCACCGGCGCCGTGGGCGAGACCATGCTGGCCATCCTGGCCGAGCGCAAGTTCCCCATCGGAAAGCTGCACGTGCTGGCCAGCGAGCGCTCGGCCGGCGGCACCGTCGAGTTCCGGGGCGACGACCTCATCGTCCAGGACCTGGCCACCTTCGACCCCACCGGTGTCGACATCGCCCTGTTCTCGGCCGGTGGCAGTGTTTCGAAGGAATACGCGCCCAAGTTCGCCGCCGCTGGCGCGGTGGTCATCGACAACTCCTCGGCCTTCCGCTACGACGATGACGTGCCGCTGGTGGTGTCGGAGGTCAACCCGGAGCAGGTGAAGAATCGCCCGCGCGGCATCATCGCCAACCCCAACTGCTCCACCATGCAGATGCTGGTCGCGCTGGCGCCGCTGCACCGCAAGGCCGGCATTACCCGCATCAACGTGGCCACCTATCAATCGGTGTCGGGCGCAGGCCGTTCGGCGCTGGAGGAGCTGGGCCGCCAGACCGGTGCGCTGCTCAACTTCCAGTCCCCGGAGCCCAAGCGCTTCCCGGTGCAGATCGCCTTCAACCTGATCCCGCACATCGACGACTTCCTGGACAACGGCTACACCAAGGAAGAAATGAAGCTGGTCTGGGAGACCCGCAAGATCCTCGGCGATGACTGCATCCAGGTGAACCCCACGGCCGTCCGCGTGCCGGTGTTCTACGGCCATTCCGAGGCGGTCAATGTGGAGACCAGGCAGAAGCTGTCCGTCGCCGACGTCAAGTCGCTGCTGGAAGCGGCTCCGGGCGTGGAGGTGGTGGACGAGCCCAAGGCTGGCGGCTACCCGACCCCGGTGACCCATGCCTCTGGCACCGATCCGGTGTACGTGGGCCGCATCCGCGAGGATTTCTCACATCCGAACGCCATCAACCTGTGGATCGTGTCCGACAACATTCGCAAGGGTGCGGCCTTGAATGCCGTCCAGCTGGCCGAACTGGTGCTTCAGGAAGGCTGATTCCCGACGGTTTTCATTGCGTGACCCTCCCGCGGCGGCTAGAGTCGCCGCGAGGAGAACCGGGGGATTGGATGTGAAGCCACTCGCGCAGAAGTCATTGCGGGTTGCACTGGCGTTGTCGCTGGCCATGGCCAGCGGCGCGGCGGCGGCGCTTGGACTGGGGCAGATCGAACTCAAATCGCGGCTGGGCCAACCCCTGGTGGCCGAGATCCCGATCATCTCCACCGACCCGGCCGAGCTGGAGCAGCTACGGGCAGGCCTGCCTTCGCCTGAGACGTTTGCCCGCATTGGCCTGCAGTTGCCCGACGAATTCGTGTCCAGCCTGCAGTTCTCGCAGGGCGTGGACGCGGCCGGCCGACCGGTCATCCGGGTGACCAGCGAGGCTCCCGTGACCGACCCGCTGCTGACGTTCCTGGTGGAGGTCGACTGGGGGCAAGGACGGTTGGTCCGTGAATATTCCGCGCTGGTGGATGCGCCGCGCACGGTGTCCGCACCGGTGCAGCCGGCCATTGAAGAAGCCACCGTTGGGCCGGCCAACACCATCGAGCGCGAACCTGTCGTAGCGGCCCCCGTCGTCGATGCCAGCGGTGCCAACGCTGGGGCGCCCGCGTCGCCGCAAGCCGCGCCGGTGCGCACGTCGCCCACGACGGCTTCGGCACAGCCTGCCCGCCCGGCTCCAGAGCCGTCGCGGGAGGCCACGCCACGTGCGCCCGCCGTGGCCCGGGCGGCGCCACCCAAGCCTGCCTCCGCAGTCGACGGCCGCAGCCCGGGACAATACGGACCCGTCAAGGCGGGCGACTCGTTGTCCCGGATCGCAGGGGAGGTCGCCAACGACCGCGGCTCCAGCGTGGAGCAGACAATGGTCGCGCTTCTGCGTGCCAATCCGGGCGCGTTCATCGACGGCAACATCAATCGCCTGAAGCAGGGGGCCGTCCTGCGACTGCCAGCGGAAGCGGCGCCGATCGACCAGGCATCCGCGGTGGCATTGGTGCGCGCCCAGACCCAGGCATGGCGGGCGGAGACCCGCCGACCTGTGCAGGTGGCTCCGGCACAGGCGGGTGGTGATGGCGTGGCCCAGGCCCCGAAAGCCGCGGCTTCGGCCCCGGCCGGTCGACGCACGGCCGATGCACGACTCGAAATCGTTCCGCCCGGCGCCAGCAATGCCAAGCGCGCGGGCACTCAGTCCGGCATCCAGGCCGGAGGCGAGGGTGAAATGCTGCGACAGGAACTGCAACAAACCAAGGAAACCCTCGCTGCGCGAGATGCCGAAGTCTCTGAGATGAAGGCGCGTATCGATGAGCTTGAGAAGCTGCAGAGGCAGCAGCAACAGCTGATCACGATGAAGGATTCCGAGCTGGCCGCCGCGCAGAAGCGGCTTGCCAATTCCAATCAATCCCAGCCTGCCGCGGCGGAAGCCAAGCAGCAGCTGGCCGAAACGGGTTCGGCGGGGCCCGCCCCCTGGCTGTTGGGCGGCGCAGGTCTGCTGGTGGCGGCGTTGGCGGGCTGGTGGTTTAGCCGACGTCGTAGCCACTCGGCCGCCACCACGTTCCGTGACGCCGTCGCTCAGCGCAAATCGCCCTCTCTGGCGGATGCCTTTGTCCCGGTATCGCCCATTCCGCGCAACGCAGAGGCGGAACCGATGACGCCTCCGGCGCCAACGCGCAGCGAGCCGGCGTGGCATACGGGCGCGGGTGTCGCGGCCGAGGGGACGCCAAGCCTCGCCGCTGCACCCGCACCCGCACCCGTACCCGCACCCGCACCCGCACCCGCACCCGCACCCGCACCCGCACCCGCACCCGCACCCGCACCCGCACCGGTGAGCGGGGAAGGGGCCGAGCGCCTTGAGCTCGCGCGGGCATTCATGGACCTCGGTGATCAGGAAAGCGCGCGCAACCTGTTGGCGGAGGTGCTGGCGGATAGCGACGCCACTGTCCGCGCGAGCGCCGAACGCATGTTGCGGGAGCTGGACTGACGGTGCCTGACGTTGACCCCGTGCCGGAGCCTGTCCCGTTCCGGCGCTATGCCATGGCCATCGAATACGATGGGGGCGAGTTTTCCGGCTGGCAGCGGCTGACCAAACCCGGCGAGCCTGATCTGCGCGGTGAGCCCACCGTCCAGGCGGCGGTGGAGGCCGCCTTGAGTTTCGTGGCAGGCCGGCAAGTCGAGGTGGTCTGTGCCGGACGCACCGACGCCGGCGTGCACGCATCCGCGCAGGTGGTGCATTTCGACGGTCCGGCCGAGCGCGATCCGCGCGGTTGGGTGCTTGGAACCACCAGTCGCCTGCCGCCTGCGATCTGCGCGCGCTGGTGCATTCCCGTTGCCGATGATTTCCACGCGCGCTTCTCGGCGCGGGCACGACGTTACCGCTACAGCATCCTCAATCGTGCGGTGCGGCCAGCCCTGCGGCGGCAGTACCTCTCGTGGGAACGTCGCCCCCTGGACGCCGATGCCATGCATCGCGCCGCGCAGGCCTTGCTGGGCGAAAACGACTTTTCCGCGTTCCGCACGGTGCACTGCCAGGCGCCGCATGCGCGCCGGGACCTGCAGTTCATCGCCGTGACCCGCGTCGGCGACGTCGTGGAGGTCGAGGTGCAAGCCAACGCCTTCCTTCACCACATGGTGCGCAACATCGTGGGCAGCCTGCTAGTGGTGGGGTGCGGGGAGCAACCTGAGGCGTGGATCGGGCAGTTGCTGGCCGGGCGCGATCGCACGGTGGCGGGGCCGACGGCGCCCTCCGCCGGCCTCGTGTTCCTGGGGCCGCGGTATCCCGCCGAATGCGGCCTGCCGGCCGAGGTCACCCTGTGAGCACGCCGCCGCGCAGAACGCGGATCAAGTTCTGCGGGATGACGCGGGCCGAGGATATTCGCGAGGCCGCGGCAATGGGCGTCGATGCGGTCGGCCTCGTGTTTGCCGAGCGCAGTCCCCGGCGTGTCCCTATCGATCAGGCCGTGGCACTGCGCACCGCGACGCCGCCGTTCGTCGACGTGGTGGCCTTGTTCATGGACAACGCCGCCGATGAGGTTGCCGAGGTGGTGGCGCGGGTTCGCCCGAGCCTGCTGCAGTTTCACGGGAGCGAACCACCTGCGTTCTGCGAGCAGTTCGGACTGCCTTACCTCAAGGCGGTCGGGATGGGGGGGCAGGGAATGAACGAAGTGCTCGCCCAGATCGATGCCCACCCCCGGGCCGCCGGCTTCCTGCTGGACAGCCACGCGCCCGGTGCCGCAGGCGGCACGGGTGAGGCCTTTGACTGGACCCACGTGCCTGCCATCGAAGGCCGCCCGTTGTTGCTGGCCGGTGGGCTGACGCCCGAGAACGTGGCTGACGCCATCCACGCCACTCGCGTCTGGGCCGTCGATGTCTCCAGCGGCATCGAATCGTCGCCAGGCAAGAAGGACGCTGCGCGCATGTCCCGCTTCGTCGAGCAAGTGCGCTCGGCGGATGCCGACGAAGGTCTGCCCGCGGCGAGCGGCGCAGGCCGGCACGATGGGGTACGCTAACCCCACACCATGAAGACCTCGAATCGCCCCTCCGCTCCCTTCGGTCGCTCGCTGCGCCGATGGCGCCGCGTGCCTGCGGCGGCGGTGCGATAACGCATCACGCCTCCGCGCCTGCACGACAGGCGCACCGAACCCCTTGCCCCTTTCCGCGACGTCAGGCGTTGGCCGCGTCGTGGGCCCCGGTTCCGGAGAACACGCGTGAACAGTTCCACCCCCCAGGTTGCACCCGCTGCGGCGATCGACTTCCATGCCTACCCCGACGCCACTGGTCACTTTGGCCGATTTGGCGGTCGCTTCGTCGCCGAGACCCTGATCGGTCCATTGCAGGAATTGGCGGCCGCGTACGACGCGGCGCGCGTCGATCCGGCCTTCGTCGCCGCGTTCGAGAACGATCTGGCGCATTACGTCGGCCGCCCCAGCCCCATCTACTTCGCCGAGCGCCTCAGCCGTGAAAACGGCGGCGCGCGCATCCTGCTCAAGCGCGAGGACCTGAATCACACCGGCGCGCACAAGATCAACAACACCATCGGCCAGGCGCTGCTGGCCAGCCGCATGGGCAAGAAGCGCATCATCGCCGAGACCGGCGCCGGCCAGCACGGCGTGGCCAGCGCCACCGTCGCCGCGCGTCTCGGACTGGAGTGCGTGGTGTACATGGGCGCCACCGATATCGAGCGCCAGAAGATCAACGTCTACAGGATGAAGCTGCTGGGCGCGACCGTGGTGCCAGTGACCAGCAGTTCGGCCACGTTGAAGGACGCGCTGAACGAGGCCATGCGCGACTGGGTGACCAACGTGCAGGACACCTTCTACATCATCGGTACGGTCGCCGGCCCCGACCCGTATCCGCGCATGGTCCGCGACTTCAACGCGGTCGTCGGCCGCGAGGCACGCGCGCAGATGCTGGCCGAATACGGTCGCCTGCCGGATGTGGTGACTGCCTGCGTGGGCGGGGGCAGCAATGCCATCGGCATCTTCCACGCCTTCCTCAACGACCGCGACGTGCGCCTGGTCGGTGCCGAGGCGGCGGGCGAGGGCATTGCCACCGGCCACCATGCCGCGTCGTTGGCGGCCGGCCGCCCGGGGGTGCTGCACGGCAACCGCACCTACGTGTTGTGCGACGACGACGGCCAGATCATCGAGACGCATTCGGTTTCGGCGGGGCTGGACTACCCCGGCGTGGGCCCCGAGCATGCATTCCTCAAGGACACCGGGCGTGCCGACTACGTGGGCGTGACCGATGACGAGGCCTTGGCCGCCTTCCACCTGCTGCCCCTGACCGAGGGCATCCTGCCCGCGCTCGAGTCCAGCCATGCCATCGCCCAGGCGCTCAAGCTGGCGCGTGAGCTGCCCAAGGACGCGCTCGTGCTCTGCAACCTCTCCGGTCGCGGGGACAAGGACGTGCACACCATCGCTGCGCGGGAGGGCATTTCGCTGTGAGCCGCATCTCCACCAAGTTCCAGGCCCTGAAGGCTGCCGGCCGCAAGGCGCTCGTGCCGTTCATCACCGCGGGCGACCCGTCGCTGGAGGCGACCGTGCCCGTCATGCATGCGCTGGTCGAGGCCGGCGCTGACGTCATCGAACTCGGGGTGCCGTTCTCCGATCCCATGGCCGATGGCCCCACCATCCAGCACAGCTCCGAGCGCGCGATTGCCCGAGGGGCGGGCCTGCAATACATCTTCGATACGGTCCGTGCTTTCCGCCAAGGGGATGCGGATACGCCTGTCGTGCTGATGGGCTACCTCAACCCAGTCGAGATCCGGGGCCCTGCTGCCTTTGCCAAGGCCGCGACCGAGGCGGGGGTGGACGGCATCCTGTTGGTCGACCTTCCGCCGGAAGAGGCGGCCGAATTCCGCGCGGGCTTTGCCCCGGCAGGATTGGAGTTGATCCTGCTGGCATCGCCCACCAC
Organism: Lysobacter olei; assembly: GCF_054777355.1. Lineage (NCBI taxonomy): Bacteria > Pseudomonadati > Pseudomonadota > Gammaproteobacteria > Lysobacterales > Lysobacteraceae > Lysobacter > Lysobacter olei. The sequence goes on from NZ_BAAHAT010000006.1 coordinate 57,408, forward strand.
GTCCGATGAACGCATCGCCCAACTCTGCGCCGAGGGCGAGGGCTACCTGTATTACGTCAGCTATGCCGGCGTGACCGGTGCCGACCGCCTCGATACCGCCACCGCCAGTGATCGCCTGCATGTCATCCGCAATGGCAGTCGAGTGCCCGTGGTGGCCGGTTTCGGCATCAAGGACGCCGCCAGCGCCTCTGCCATGGCCCGCGAGGCGGACGGGGTGGTGGTGGGCAGCGCCCTGGTGGCCGCGATGGCCGAGCACCCCACCGCGGAGGCCGCGGCGGCGGCCGCGCGCGCCTTCCTTTCTCCCCTTCGCGAGGCTTTGGACCTGGCCGGCCCTGGCTGACCGACTCCTTGGTTCTCGCGCCCCATACCCCACCGTCTCCCGCCCCTCGCACCCCCTGCGCTAAACTGACCCGCTTGGCCGGATTTGGGTGACCACCCGTCTCCGGCCCCCATGGAAAAGCCTGAACAGGGGAATACGCCACACATGTCCTGGCTCAAGAAACTCATGCCGTCCGGCATCCGCACCGAAGCCGGTGCCAACGCCAAGCGGCGCAACGTGCCCGAGGGGCTGTGGGAAAAGTGCGACCGCTGCGGCGCCGTCCTGTACCGCCCGGAGCTCGAGGAAAACCTCGAGGTCTGCCCGAAGTGCAATTTCCACATGCCCATCCGCGCCCGCGCGCGCCTGGCGTCGCTGTTTGACGAGGGCAGCACCCAGGAGCTCGGGGCTGAACTCGGCCCGACCGACGTCCTCAAGTTCAAGGACCAGAAGAAGTACTCCGATCGCATCAAGGCGGCGCAGAAGTCCACGGGCGAGCGCGACGCCATGGTCACCCTGGCGGGCAAGCTCAAGGGGCGTGACCTCGTCGCCGCCTCGTTCGACTTCGCCTACATGGGCGGCTCGATGGGGTCTGTGGTCGGCGAGCGCTTCACATTGGGCGCCGAGCGCGCGCTGGCGCTGGGCTGTCCGTTCGTGTGCTTCTCCGCCAGCGGCGGCGCGCGCATGCAGGAAAGCCTGTTCTCGCTGATGCAGATGGCGAAGACCTCGGCCGCGCTGGGCCGCCTGCGTGACGCGGGCCTGCCGTACATCTCCGTGCTGACGCACCCGACAACGGGCGGCGTATCGGCTTCGTTCGCGATGCTGGGCGACATCAACATCGCCGAGCCGGAGGCCCTGATCGGCTTCGCCGGCCCGCGCGTGATCGAGCAGACCGTGCGCGAAAAGCTGCCGGAAGGCTTCCAGCGCTCCGAATTCCTGCTCGACCACGGTGCCATCGACCAGATCTGCGACCGCCGCGAACTGCGTGATCGCCTGGCGGACCTGTTGGCGATGATGATGCGCCAGCCCGCCCAGGAGCACGATGCGGAGGCGTCGGCGTGAGTCGCCGCTATTTCGGTACCGACGGCATCCGGGGGCGGGTGGGCGAGGGGCCGATCTCGGCGGACTTCGTCCTGCGCCTGGGTAACGCCTATGGCCACGTCCTGCGCGCGGCCGCCGAGTCGCAGGCGGGGCCGCGCGGCTGGCGCAAGCCGGTGGTGATCATCGGCAAGGACACCCGGATCTCCAACTACATGTTCGAGGCCGCATTGGAAGCTGGTTTGGTGGCCGCTGGCGTGGACGTGCAGCTGATGGGGCCGATGCCCACGCCCGCGGTCGCGCACCTCACCCACTCCATGCGCGCCGATGGTGGCATCGTCATTTCGGCCTCGCACAACCCGCATTTCGACAACGGCATCAAGTTCTTCTCGGCCGAAGGCGAAAAGCTCGATGACGCCACCGAACTGGCCATCGAGAATGCCCTGGACCTGCCGTTCAGCACGGTTTCCTCCGAACGGCTGGGCAAGGCCGAGCGTACCCGCGACGCGATCGGCCGCTACGTCGAGGCGTGCAAGAACTCCGTGCCGAAGGGGTTCGACCTGGGCGGCATGCGCATCGTGGTGGACTGCGCCAACGGCGCGACCTACCGGCTCGGCCCGCTCGTGCTGGGTGAACTGGGTGCCCGCGTCGACGCCATTGGCGTCGATCCCAACGGCCTCAACATCAACGCCGGCGTCGGCTCCACGCACCCTGACAACCTGGCCGCGCGCGTGCGCGAGACCGGCGCCGACCTCGGCATTGCCTTCGACGGCGATGGCGATCGCGTGCTGTTCGTCGACGGCGACGGCGTGGTGCGCGATGGCGACGACCTGCTTTACGTGCTCGCCAGCGACTGGCAGGCCAGTGGACGCCTGCGTGGCCCCGTGGTCGGTACGCTGATGACCAACTTCGGCCTGGAGCAGGCGCTGGCGCGTATGGGCATCGGCTTCGTGCGTGCCAAGGTCGGCGACCGTCATGTGCACCAGCAGTTGCTGGCCAACGATGGCGTGCTCGGGGGTGAGGCCTCCGGGCACATCCTGTGCCTGGACCGGGCCAGCACCGGCGATGGCATCGTCAGTGCGCTGCAGGTCCTGGAGGCGCTGAAGCGCCGCGGGCTGTCCCTGCGCGAGGCGCTGGCGGGCATGACCCGTGTCCCGCAGAAGACCATCAATGTGCGATACAGCCCGGGCGCGACCCGGCCTGTGGAGGCGCCCTCCGTCCAGGCAGCGCTTGAGGCGGCCCAGACGGCGGTGCAAGGGCGCGGTCGGGCCTTTCTGCGGCCGTCCGGTACCGAGCCGGTCGTGCGGGTGACGGTCGAAGCGGATGACGCCGCGCTCGTCGATTCCACCCTGGAGCGCCTTGCAGCGGCCGTCCGCGAGGCCGCGGCCTGATCCTCGTCAAGTCGTGCCGGACTCGTGCCGGCACACTGTTCCTTCCTCTTTCCACGCCGTGACCATGACCCAGCCCCAGATTCCCACCCTCGACATTCGCCGTTTCGACACCGATCGCGAAGCATTCGTCGCCGAGCTCGGCGCGGCCTACCGCGAGTGGGGCTTTGCCGGCATCCGCGGTCACGGCATCAGCGACGAGCAGATCGCCGGCGCTTACGACGCCTTCCAGCGCTTCTTCGCGCTGCCGGAGGAGGTCAAGCGCAAGTACCACGTGCCGGGCGGCGGCGGTGCGCGCGGCTACACCCCGTTCGGCGTGGAAACCGCCAAGGGCGCGCAGCATTACGACCTCAAGGAGTTCTGGCACGTCGGCCGCGAGATCGCACGCGATTCCAAATACGCCGACGTCATGCAACCGAACCTGTGGCCGGAGGAAGTGGCTGACTTCCGCGAGAAGGCGTACGGCCTGTATACCGCCCTCGACCAGTTGGGCTCGCGCGTGCTGAGCGCGCTGGCGCTGCACATCGGCCTGCCGGAGAACTACTTCGCGGACAAGACCGACTCGGGCAACTCGATCCTGCGCCCGATCCACTACCCGCCGATCACCACGCCGGACATCCCCAACGTCCGCGCCGGTGCGCACGAAGACATCAACCTCATCACACTGCTCGTCGGTGCCAGTGCCGCGGGCCTGGAAGTGCTGTCGCGCAAGGGCGAGTGGGTGCCGTTCACTGCCGACGCCGACACCATCGTGGTCAACATCGGCGACATGCTGCAGCGCCTGACCAACCACGTGTACCCGTCCACCACGCACCGCGTGACCAATCCGCCGGGTGATCAGGCGCGCCAGCCGCGCTACTCCACGCCGTTCTTCCTGCACCCGAATCCGGATTTCCTGATCGACGTGCTGCCCTCGTGCGTCACCGCCGACAACCCCAGCCGGTATCCGGAGCCGATCACCGCGCAGGGCTATCTCGAAGAGCGCCTGCGCGAGATCAAGCTCAAGTAACGGCCACGCCCGGGCAAGCCGGATTGTGGGCGCGGTGGGGTAGAATGCCGCGCCTTTGCCGGGCGCGGGCCGTTCGCGGCCCCGCCGGGAACCAGAAGAACACGTAGGGAGTCGCTGATGCGTCGCAAGATCGTCGCCGGAAACTGGAAGCTGCATGGCAACCGCCAGTTCGCCTTTGAACTGCTGGATGCGCTCACCCCGCCGCCGCACGGCGTGGAGCTGGTCATCCTGCCGCCGCTGCCCTATGTGGGCGAGCTGGCCGATCGCTACGAGGCCACCGGCATGGCGTTCGGTGCGCAGGACGTCAGCATGAACGAGAAGGGCGCCTACACCGGCGAAGTCTCGGCCGCGATGCTCAAGGACGTGGGCGCCAAGTACGGCCTGGTGGGCCACTCCGAGCGTCGCCAGTACCACGGCGAGACCAGCGAGCTGGTGGCCCGCAAGTTCTTCGCGGCCAAGGCGAGCGGCATCACCCCCATCCTGTGCATCGGCGAGACCCTGTCCGAGCGCGAGGACGGCAAGACCGAGTGGCGCCTGGAAGAGCAGCTGGCACCGATCCTGGAGCAGGGCGGGGCGGCCGCGTTCGAAGGCGCCATCATTGCCTATGAGCCCGTGTGGGCCATCGGTTCCGGTCGGACCGCCACCCCGGAGCAGGCGCAGCAGGTCCACGCGTTCATCCGTAGCGAAATTGCCGCATACGATGCTAGAATCGCTGACTCGCTGCCGATCCTGTACGGCGGTAGCGTAAAGGCCGACAACGCCGCGGCGCTGTTCTCGCAGCCCGACGTCGATGGCGGCCTGGTAGGCGGGGCCTCGCTGGTCGCCGCCGACTTCAACGCCATCGCTGCGGCGGCGGCCCCCTGACGAATCGCTGGACTATCCCCGATGCTGGTGTTCCTCAACGTCCTCTACGTGCTGGTTGCTGTCGCGATGATCGCGCTGATCCTGATGCAGCGTGGCGCGGGCGCGCAGGCCGGTTCCGGTTTCGGCGGTGGCGCCTCCGCCACGGTGTTCGGCGCCCGCGGTGCCTCCAACTTCCTGTCCAAGTCGACGAAGTGGCTGGCCATCGTCTTCTTCGGCATCAGTCTGTTCATGGCCTGGCACGCGACCAATACCGCGACGGGTGGCTCGGCTGGCGCCCAGGACCTGGGCCTGATGTCACAGATGCCGGCCGCGCCGGCGACTGCTCCGGCGCAGGGTGGTGCGGTTCCCGCTGCCCCGGCGGCACCGGCGCAGGCCGTTCCGGCGGCCCCGGCTACCACGGCTCCCGCCACCACTCCGGCCGCTCCCGCGCCGCGGTCGGCGCCGGCTGAGCAGGGTCAGGCACCCGCCACGCCCCCGCAGGGCTGAGCTTCAGGTACCAAGGTTGTAGTCCGCCGGCATGGAAAAGTCGGTGGATGGTCTGTCACGACCAAGATCGAGTCGGCTACAATAGGCGGATTCGATGGCCAGGATGGCCAAACGCTGTAAGCAATGCCCAGATGGCGGAATTGGTAGACGCACTACCTTGAGGTGGTAGCGACTTAGGTCGTGGGGGTTCGAGTCCCCCTTTGGGCACCAACACAACGCGGTGTGGCACGCGCGACGGGCCGCATCAACGGCGCGAAATCGCCGAGCCAAGGCCGCAGCAGCGGCCATAGCTGAGAGAACATCGAGTGCTGGCCGAATACCTGCCGACCCTGCTGTTCATCGTCGTCGCCAGCGTCATCGGCGTCGCCCTCATCGTGGTGGGTAATACCCTCGGACCCAAGCGTCCCTCGTTGGAGAAACTGTCTCCATACGAGTGCGGCTTCGAAGCTTTCGAAGACGCGCGCATGCAGTTCGACGTGCGCTATTACCTCATCGCCATCCAGTTCATCATCTTTGACCTGGAAATCATCTTCATCGTGCCCTGGGCCACCGTGTTCCGCGAACTCGGTGTGGTCGGCCTTGTCGAGATGGGCATCTTCGCCAGCATGCTGTTGCTTGGCTTCGTCTACGTTTGGAAGAAGGGCGCGCTCGAATGGGAGTGATCCAGACTGTCTCGGGCCTGATGCACAACCCGCTGCCGGAAGGGCGGCTGGATGACATCCTGCTTCCCGAAGCCGACAACCCCGTCATGCAGCAGGGCTTCGTCACCACCAGCATGGACGCGCTGTGGAACTGGGCGCGCACCGGCTCGATGTGGCCGATGACGTTCGGCCTGGCGTGCTGCGCGGTGGAGATGATGCAGGCCGGCGCGTCGCGCCTGGATTTGGACCGCTACGGGGTGGTGTTCCGCCCGTCGCCGCGCCAGTCCGACGTGATGATCGTGGCCGGCACGCTGGTCAACAAGATGGCCCCGGCGCTGCGCAAGGTCTATGACCAGATGCCCGACCCCAAGTGGGTGATCTCGATGGGCAGTTGCGCGAACGGCGGTGGCTACTACCACTATTCCTATTCCGTGGTCCGCGGTTGCGATCGCGTGGTGCCGGTGGACGTGTACGTGCCGGGTTGCCCGCCGACCGCGGAGGCGCTGGTGCACGGCATCCTCCAGTTGCAGAAGAAGATCCGCCGCGGCACCAACTTCGGCGACAACAAGCAGGGTGTCCGCTGACATGGCCGGCGTTTCCGCTTCCAACGAAACCGTGATGGACTTCGTGGCGCGCCTCCAGGCGCGCTTCGCCGATGCGGCGATCACCGTCGCCACGCCGCGCGGCGAAGTGACCATCGACGTATCCGCCGACACCTGGCTGGACACCGCGCGCGCGCTGCGCGACGAGTTCGCCTTCGAGCAGTGCGTGGATGTCAGCGGCGTCGACTACCTGAGCTACGGCTCCGACGAGTGGGACACCGACGTCTCCTCCGAGGGCTTTTCCCGTGGCGTGGAAGGCAAGAGCGCCGGCCGCTTCAAGTGGGGCGAGCAGCCCAACGGTGCCGCCGCCTCGCCGGAACGCCGCTTCGCCGCGGTCGCGCACCTGCTGTCGGTGCAGCACAACCGCCGCGTGCGCCTGCGCACCTTCGCCGAAAACGACGACCTGCCGGTGGTGGCCTCGCTGACTGGCATTTGGGCTGGCACCAACTGGTTCGAGCGCGAGGCGTTCGACCTGTTCGGCATCATCTTCGAAGGCCACCCGGACCTGCGCCGCATCCTGACCGACTACGGTTTCGTCGGCTATCCGTTCCGCAAGGACTTCCCGCTGATCGGCAATGTCGAAGTGCGCTACGACGCCGAGAAGCGACGCGTGGTCTACGAACCCGTTTCCATCGAGCCGCGTGTCGGCGTGCCGCGCGTGATCCGCGACGACGCGCGCTACCAGACCGCGGTGGGCGAGGCCGCCCAGCGCGCCGAGGTGAAGAAGTGAGCGTTCCTGCGTCCAGCGTGAATACCTCGGGCCTGAAGGCCGCCGAGATCCGCAACTACACGATGAACTTCGGTCCGCAGCATCCGGCCGCGCACGGCGTGTTGCGTTTGATCCTGGAGATGGACGGCGAAGTCATCCAGCGTGCCGACCCGCACGTGGGCCTGCTGCACCGGGGCACCGAGAAGCTCGCCGAGTCCAAGCCGTTCAACCAGTCGATCGGCTACATGGACCGCCTGGACTACGTGTCGATGATGTGCAACGAGCACGCCTACGTGCGTGCGATCGAGACCCTGATGGGGATCGAGGCGCCGGAGCGTGCGCAGTACATCCGCACGATGTTCGACGAGATCACCCGCATCCTGAACCACCTGATGTGGATCGGCTCCAACGCGCTCGACCTCGGCGCGATGGCGGTGTTCCTGTATGCCTTCCGCGAGCGCGAAGAGCTGATGGACTGCTACGAAGCGGTCTCCGGCGCGCGCATGCACGCCGCGTACTACCGTCCGGGCGGCGTGTACCGCGACCTGCCGGACCGCATGCCGAAGTACAAGGAGTCGCCGTGGCGCAAGGGCCAGAAGCTCAAGCGCTTCAACGAGTGGCGTGAAGGTTCGCTGCTGGATTACCTGGAGCGCTTCACCCAGGACTTCCCGGCGCGCGTCGATGAATACGAGACGCTGCTGACCGACAACCGCATCTGGAAGCAGCGCACCGTCGGCATCGGCGTGGTGTCGCCGGAGCAGGCGCTGGCGTGGGGCATGACCGGCGCGATGATCCGCGGCTCGGGCATTGCGTGGGACCTGCGCAAGAAGCAGCCGTACGCCAAGTACGCCGAGATGGATTTCGACATCCCGGTCGGTGTCAACGGCGACTGCTACGACCGCTACTTGGTCCGCGTGGCCGAGATGCGCCAGTCCAACCGCATCATCCAGCAGTGCGTGAAGTGGCTGAAGGCCAATCCGGGTCCGGTCATCGTCGACAACTTCAAGGTCGCTCCGCCGTCGCGCGAGGGTATGAAGGACGACATGGAAGCCCTGATCCACCACTTCAAGCTGTTCTCCGAGGGCTACTGCGTGCCGGCGGGCGAAACTTACGCCGCCGTCGAAGCGCCCAAGGGCGAGTTCGGCTGCTACCTGGTGTCCGACGGTGCCAACAAGCCGTTCCGCGTCAAGCTGCGCGCGCCGGGCTTCGCGCACCTGTCGTCGATGGACGAAATCGTGAAGGGCCACATGCTGGCCGACGTCGTGGCGATGATCGGTACCTACGATCTCGTGTTCGGCGAGGTCGACCGCTGATCGCGGCGGCCGTTGAGGATCTGAATCAATGAAGGCGACTGGAAATTTCGAGGCCTGTCAGAACGTCGACCCGATGGTCGTGCTGTCCGACAAGACCCGTGCGCACATCGACCACTGGCTGACCAAGTTCCCGCCGGACCGCAAGCGTTCGGCGGTGCTGCAGGGTCTGCATGCCGCGCAGGAGCAGAACGACGGCTGGCTGAGCGACGAGCTGATCGCCGCCGTAGCCAAGTACCTCGACCTGCCGCCGGTGTGGGCGTACGAAGTTGCGAGCTTCTACTCGATGTTCGAGACGCAGAAGGTCGGCCGCAACAACGTCGCCTTCTGCACCAACATCAGTTGCTGGCTCAACGGCGCCGAGGACCTGGTCAAGCACGCCGAGCAGAAGCTGGGCTGCAAGCTGGGCGAGTCCACCGCCGACGGCCGCGTCTACCTCAAGCGTGAGGAAGAGTGCGTGGCCGCGTGCTGTGGCGCGCCGGTGGTCGTCATCAACGGTCATTACCACGAGAAGCTGGACACCGCGAAGGTGGACGAGCTGCTCGACGGGCTGAAGTGAGGCACGGACAGATGGCGCACTCGCACCACGACTACTCCAAGGGCTACGGCCCGGTCGGCCCGGCCCCGCAGGAGCACAACGTCGTCTATACGACGCTGCACTACGACACCCCGTGGTCGTACGAGAACTACCTCAAGACCGGTGGCTATGCCGCCTGGCGCAAGATCCTGACCGAAAAGATGGATCCGGCCGCCGTCGTCGAGATGGTCAAGCAATCCGGCCTGCGCGGTCGCGGTGGCGCAGGCTTCCCGACCGGCCTGAAGTGGAGCTTCATGCCCAAGGGCCCGGGGCAGAAGTACATCCTGTGCAACTCCGACGAGTCCGAGCCGGGTACTGCCAAGGACCGCGACATCCTGCGCTACAACCCCCATGCCGTGGTCGAAGGCCTGGCCATCGCCTGCTACGCGACGGGTTCGACGGTCGCCTACAACTACCTGCGTGGTGAGTTCCACCATGAGCCGTTCGAGCATTTCGAGCAGGCGCTGAAGGAAGCCTACGAGAACGGCTGGCTGGGCAAGAACGTGCTCGACAGTGGCGTGGACGTGGACATCTACGGCGCGCTCGGTGCCGGCGCCTACATCTGCGGCGAAGAGACCGCGCTGATGGAGTCGCTGGAAGGCAAGAAGGGCCAGCCGCGCTACAAGCCGCCGTTCCCGGCCAACTTCGGCCTGTACGGCAAGCCGACCACGATCAACAACACCGAGACCTATGCCTCGGTGCCGGCGATCATCCGCAATGGCGGCGAGTGGTTCCTCAACCTCGGCAAGCCGAACAACGGCGGCCCGAAGATCTTCTCGGTCAGCGGCCACGTCACCAAGCCGGGCAATTACGAGATCCGCCTGGGCACCCCGTTCGCTGACCTTCTGGCGATGGCCGGCGGGCTGCGACCGGGCCGCAAGCTCAAGGCCGTGATCCCCGGCGGTTCTTCGATGAAGGTGCTGCCGGCCGACGCGATGATGGCCTGCACCATGGACTACGACTCGATCCAGAAGGCCGGTTCGGGCCTGGGTTCGGGCGCCGTCATTGTGATGGACGACACCACCTGCATGGTGCGCGCCACCCAGCGCATCAGCCGCTTCTACTTCAAGGAGAGCTGCGGCCAGTGCACGCCGTGCCGCGAAGGCACCGGCTGGATGTACCGCATGCTGACCCGCATCGTCGACAAGACCGCGACGCTGGAAGACCTGCAGATGCTGCGCGCCGCCGCGGGCCAGATCGAAGGCCACACCATCTGCGCGTTCGGCGAAGCCGCCGCGTGGCCGGTGCAGGGCATGCTGCACCACTTCTGGGACGAGTTCGAATACGCGATCGTGAACAAGCGCTTCCTGGTCGATGACCAGCGCGCCGGCACCGTCGTGGAAAAGGTAGCCGCATGAGCGCACAGCCCGCCAATCCAAACGTTCCGCCGGATCACGTATCGATCGAGATCGACGGCGTGGCGATGACCGCGCCCAAGGGCTCGATGATCATCCATGCCGCCGACAAGGCCGGCATTCCGATCCCGCGTTTCTGCTACCACGACAAGCTGAGCGTGGCGGCCAACTGCCGCATGTGCCTGGTCGAGGTCGAGAAGATGCCGAAGCCAGCACCGGCCTGCGCCACGCCGGTGATGGAAGGCATGAAGGTCGTCACGCGCAGCGAGAAGTCGCTCAAGTCGCAGCGCAACGTCATGGAATTCCTGCTGATCAACCACCCGCTGGATTGCCCGGTCTGTGATCAGGGCGGCGAGTGCGAGTTGCAGGACCTGTCGATGGGCTACGGTCGCTCGGTCAGCCGTTTCTCCGAGCGCAAGCGTTCGGTGCCCGACGAGGACATGGGGCCGCTGGTCGCCACCGAGATGACCCGCTGCATCCAGTGCACGCGCTGCGTGCGCTTCACCGCGGAAGTCGCCGGCACCTACGAGCTGGGCGGCATGTACCGCGGCGAGAACCTGCAGATCGGCACCTTTGACGGCAAGCCGCTGACCACCGAGCTGTCGGGCAACGTTATCGACGTGTGCCCGGTCGGCGCGCTGACCAACAAGGTGTTCCAGTTCAAGGCCCGCCCGTGGGAACTGACCGCGCGCGAGTCGCTCGGCTACCACGACGCGCTGGGCAGCAACCTGTTCCACCACGTGCGTCGCGGCGAAGTGCTGCGCACCGTGCCGCGCGACAACGAAGCGGTCAACGAGTGCTGGCTGTCGGACCGCGACCGTTATTCGCACCAGGGCCTGTACGCCGCCGACCGCGCCAAGCAGCCGCTGGTCAAGGATGGCGATGACTGGCGTGAGGCCTCGTGGGACGAGGCGCTGGCCAAGGCCGCGCACATCCTGCGCAACAACGGCGGCGACAACCTCGGCATCCTGGCGCACCCGGCCACCTCCAACGAGGAAGGCGCGCTGCTGGCCCGCCTGGCCAAAGCGCTGGGCACCGGCAACCTCGACCACCGCATCAGCCAGAACGACCTGAGCGACGCCGCGACCGCCGACATCTTCGGCATGCCGGTGGCGGACATTGAGTCGGCAGATCTGGTCGTGATCGTGGGTTCCAACCTGCGCCACGAGCTGCCGCTGGTGCACCAGCGCGTGCGCAAAGCCTCGCGCAAGGGCGCGAAGGTGCACGTGGTCAATCCGGTCGATTTCGACTTCACCTTCGACATCGCCGGCAAGCAGATCGTCGCGCCGTCCAAGCTGGCGGACGCGTTGTCCGAGGCCGGTCTGGTGGAGGCCGCGAAGGCCGCCAACCACGCCGTGGTGATCGTCGGTGCGCTGGCCGAGAACGGCCCGTACGCCGCCGCCATCCGCAAGGCCGTGGCTGCACTTGGCGCCGCCACCAACACCGCCGTCTGCCGCATCCCGCAGGGCGCGAACGCCGTCGGCCTGGCCGACTACGGCGTGCTGCCCACCGCGCGTGATGCGCAGGGCATGCTGGCCGACGCGCGTTCTGCCTACGTCATCTACGGCATCGAGCCGGGCATGGATTTCGCCGACACCGCGACCGCGATGAAGGCGCTCAATGGCGCGCAGGTCGTGGCGTTCAGCCACTTCGCGTGCCGCTCCACCCGTGCCGTCGCCGACGTGATCCTGCCGATCGGCCTGCTGCCGGAAGTGGACGCCACGCTGACCAACCTGGACGGCCGCGATCAGGTGGCCGTGGCTGGCGGCAAGCTGCCGGGCGAAGCGCGTGCCGGCTGGCGCGTGCTGCGCGCACTGGGCGGCGAACTGGCGGCTGAAGGCTTCGAGTTCACCGACCTGGCCGGCCTGCGTGCCGGTCTGCAGCGCCAGGAAGTCACCGTTGCGGCCGGCAAGGCGCCGTTGGTGGCGGGCGAGGGCCTGGAGATTGCCTCCAGCATCGCCATCTACCGCAGCGACGCAGTGGTCCGCCGCGCACCCGCGCTGCAGTCGCACCCACTCAATGTCGAACCGCGTGCCACGTTGCATCCGGAAGACGCCGCTGCGCTCGGCTTCGCCGATGGCGCGATGGCCAAGTTCCAGGCCGGGCAGGGCACGGCCGCATTGCCGATCGCGGTGAGCGACAAGGTCGCCCGCGGCACGGTGTGGGTGGAAAGCGGCCACGGTGCGACCGCGCCGATGGGCGCCGGCCGCGCTCAGGCGGGGAGGGCCTGATTCATGCTCGAGACCTTGATTGACCCGATTCGCGCGTTCTTCGAGTCGTTCGGTGCCGTTGGCATCGCGGCCTGGATCGTGCTGAAGATCCTGCTGGTCGCCATGCCGGTGATCATCGCCGTGGCGTTCTACGTCGTCTGGGAGCGCAAGCTCATCGGTTGGATGCACGTCCGCCACGGGCCGATGTACGTGGGCATGGGCATCCTCCAGGCCTTCGCCGACGTCTTCAAGCTGCTGTTCAAGGAAGTCATCCGCCCGACCAACGCGTCGCCGGCGCTGTACGTCCTGGCGCCGATGCTGGCGATGGTGCCGGCACTGGCCGCGTGGGCGGTGATCCCGTTCGACACCAAGCTGGTGCTGTCCAACGCCAACGCGGGCCTGCTGTACCTGCTGGCGATGACCTCGATGGGTGTGTACGGCGTGATCCTCGCCGGCTGGGCCTCCAACTCCAAGTACGCGTTCCTCGGTGCGATGCGCGCCTCGGCGCAGATGATCTCCTACGAGATCGCGATGGGCTTCGCGCTGGTCGGCGTGATGGTCGCCGCCGGCAGCCTCAACCTGTCCGAGATCGTGATGGCGCAGGCGGGTCACGCCGGCTTCCTCGAGTGGTTCTGGCTGCCGCTGCTGCCGCTGTTCGTGATCTACTTCATCTCCGGCGTGGCCGAGACCAACCGCGCGCCGTTCGACGTGGTGGAAGGCGAGTCAGAGATCGTGGCCGGCCACATGGTCGAGTACTCGGGTTCGCAGTTCGCGCTGTTCTTCCTGGCCGAATACGCGAACATGATCCTGATCAGCTTCCTGACGGCGATCTTCTTCCTCGGCGGCTGGCTGAGCCCGTTCCATGGCTGGGGCATCCCGCTGCTGTCGGTCGATGGCTGGTGGTGGCTGTTCGCGAAGGTATTCTTCTTCGCCAGCTGCTTCATCTGGTTCCGCGCCTCGTTCCCGCGCTACCGCTATGACCAGATCATGCGGCTGGGCTGGAAGGTGTTCATCCCGATCACCATCGCGTGGATCGTGGTGGTGGCGCTGATGGCGTACTTCCGCGTCTTTGAGCCGGGGCAGTGAGGCAGACACAGGCATGAATCGCATCGTTTCCTACTTCAAGAGCCTGCTGCTGATCGAGCTGTCGCAGGGCCTTTGGCTGACGCTGAAGTACCTGTTCCGCCCGAAGTACACGCTCATGTACCCGATGGAGAAGACGCCGCAGTCGCCGCGCTTCCGCGGCGTGCATGCGTTGCGCCGCTACCCCAATGGGGAAGAGCGCTGCATCGCGTGCAAGCTGTGCGAGGCCGTGTGCCCGGCGCTGGCCATCACCATCGACTCGGAAAAGCGCGAGGACGGCACCCGCCGCACCACCCGCTACGAGATCGACCTGTTCAAGTGCATCTTCTGCGGCTTCTGCGAGGAGTCGTGCCCGGTGGACTCGATCGTCGAGACCCACGTGCACGAGTACCACTTCGAGCAGCGCGGCCAGAACATCCTGACCAAGCCGAAGTTGCTGGCCATTGGTGACCGCCTCGAAGCGGAAATCGCCGAGCGCCGCGCTTCCGACGCGCCGTTCCGCTGAGGGCCCGCCATGGATTTCGCAACGATTGCCTTCTTCGTGTTCGCCCTCACGGCGGTGGCCTCGGCCGTGGCCGTGATCAGCATGAAGAACACCGTGCACGCGGCGCTGTCGCTGGTGCTGACTTTCTTCTCCGTGGCCTGCGTGTGGCTGATCGCCGGTGCCGAGTTCCTCGGCGTCGCGCTGGTGCTGGTCTACGTCGGCGCGGTGATGGTGCTGTTCCTGTTCGTGGTGATGATGCTCGACGTCGATGCCGAGCCGCTGCGTGAGGGTTACGTACGCTACCTGCCTGTCGGCCTGCTGGTCGCCGCGGCGATGCTGGTGGAGATCCTGATCCTCATCGGCGTGAAGGCGCAGACCGCCATCCCGCTGACGCCGGACGCCGCCGACATGGCCGGCGTGTCGAACACCGCGTGGCTGGCCCGCGCGCTGTTCACCCGCTTCCTGCTGCCGTTCGAAGTGGCGGCGGTGATCCTGACCGTCGCGGTCATCGCGGCCGTGATGCTGACCCTGCGCCGCCGTCCCGGTGCCAAGCACCAGAACCCCGGTGCCCAAGCCCGCGTGCGTGCTGGCGACCGCCTGCGCATGGTGAAGATGGACGCGTCCAAGCCGGCCGTGCTCGAGGCCACTGAAGCCGCCGCCGAGGAGGTGAAGTCGTGAACCTGCTTGCTTCCGGGCTGACCCCGGGCCACTTCCTCGCGCTGGGCGCCGCGCTGTTCTGCATCGCCATCGCGGGCATCTTCCTCAACCGCAAGAACGTGATCGTGCTGCTGATGTGCCTGGAGCTGCTGCTCCTGGCGGTCAACATCAACTTCGTGACGTTCGCGCGCCAGCTCGGCGACGAGGCCGGCCAGGTGTTCGTGTTCTTCATCCTCACCGTGGCCGCCGCCGAGGCCGCCATCGGCCTGGCGATCCTCGTCACGCTGTTCCGCAACCGGCGCACGATCAACGTCGCCGAAATCGATTCGATGAAGGGCTGATCCGATGCCGGGCATGGAGTTCGCAATTTCCAAGTCGGTGCTGCTGGCCATCGTGCTGGCACCGCTGCTGGGCTCGATCATCGCCGGCCTGTTCGGACGGCAGGTGGGTCGCGCCGGCGCGCACAGCATCACCATCCTCGGCGTGGCGGTCAGCTGCGCGCTGTCGGGCTACGTGCTGTGGCAGCTGGTGGGGCAGGGCGCGGCACCGTTCAACGAGAACCTCTACACCTGGTTCCAGGTGGGTGGGTTCGAGGCGCACGTCGGCTTCATGGTCGACAAGCTCACCGCCATGATGATGGTGGTGGTCACCTTCGTGTCGCTGCTGGTGCACATCTACACCATCGGCTACATGCACGAAGATCCGGGCTACCAGCGCTTCTTCAGCTACATCTCTCTGTTCACCTTCTCGATGCTCATGCTGGTCATGAGCAACAACTTCCTGCAGCTGTTCTTCGGCTGGGAAGCGGTGGGTCTGGTGTCGTACCTGCTGATCGGCTTCTGGTTCAAGAAGCCGACCGCGGTGTTCGCCAACCTGAAGGCGTTCCTGGTCAACCGCGTGGGTGACTTCGGCTTCCTGCTCGGTATCGCCGGTGTGGTGCTGATGTTCGGCTCGCTGGACTACGGCACCGTGTTCGCCAACGCCCCGACCATCGAAGGCGCGACCATCGCGATCTTCGACGGGCACGAGTGGTCAGTCGCCACCCTGATCTGCATCTGCCTGTTCATCGGCGCGATGGGCAAGTCGGCCCAGGTGCCCTTGCATGTGTGGCTGCCGGACTCGATGGAAGGCCCGACCCCGATCTCGGCGCTGATCCACGCCGCGACCATGGTTACCGCGGGCATCTTCATGGTGGCGCGCATGTCGCCGCTGTTCGAGATGTCCGAGACCGCGCTGCAGTTCATCCTGTTCATCGGTGCCACCACCGCGTTCTGGACCGGCCTGATCGGCATCGTGCAGAACGACATCAAGCGCGTGGTCGCGTACTCGACCCTGTCGCAGCTGGGCTACATGACCGTGGCGCTCGGTGCCTCGGCCTACAGCGCTGGCGTGTTCCACCTGATGACCCATGCCTTCTTCAAGGCGCTGCTGTTCCTGGGCGCGGGCTCGGTGATCATCGGCATGCACCACGAGCAGGACATGCGCCGCATGGGCGGCCTGCGCAAGTACATGCCGATCACTTACATCACCATGGTCATCGGTACCCTGGCGCTGGTCGGGACGCCGTTCTTCAGTGGCTTCTACTCGAAGGACACCATCATCGAGGCCGCCAAGCACGTGTCCGAGCACCGTGGCTGGGTCGGGCAGTACGCCTACTGGGCGGTGCTGCTGGGCGCGTTCGTGACCTCGTTCTACAGCTTCCGCCTGCTGTACCTGACGTTCCACGGCAAGGAGCGCTTCCACGCCGCGCCGCCGGCGGACTACGTCGCGCCGGAAGCCGACAGTGACGAGCACGCCGCCGCGTTCTCGCATGAGCACGATGCGAACGGCCACGGCCATGACGCGCACGGCCACGACGACCATGGTCACGGCCATGGCCACGCGCCGCACGAGTCGCCGTGGGTGGTGACGCTGCCGCTGGTGCTGCTGGCGATCCCGTCGATCCTGATAGGTTTCTTCACCGTCGGCCCGATGCTGTTCGGTACCGACTGGACCGGTCACCACGAGCAGTTGCCGTTCTTCCTGGGCGCCATTGACCTGACGGCGGCCCGCGACACGGTGCTCGCGCTCAAGCAGGAGCTGTGGCACGGCCCGGTGGCGTTCGCGCTGCACGGCTTCAAGGCGCCGGCGTTCTGGCTGGCTTTCGCGGGCTTCGCGTTGGCGACCTTCATGTACCTGCTCAAGCCGGAACTGCCGGGCAAGGTGGCGCACGCGCTGAAGCTGCCGATCCGCATCCTGGAGAACAAGTACGGCATGGACGCGCTGTGGATCAACGGCTTTGCCGGGGGCGGTATCGCGCTGGGCAAGCTGTCGCGGATCATCGACTCGCGCGTCATCGACGGCGCCGCGGTCAATGGCAGCGCCAGCCTCGTCGACTTCACCGCCCGTCTGGTCCGCCGTGTCCAGTCCGGTTACCTCTACCACTACGCCTTCGCGATGATCCTCGGCCTGATTGTGCTCTTGGCCCTGCTCATCCGTTCCTGGCACTGACGACAAGGACCGAGACGTGAGCCCCGAGCCCTTGCAGAGTTCCTTCCCCTTGCTCAGCCTCCTGATCTGGCTGCCGATCATCGGCGGCGCCGCCACCCTGTTCTTCGGCAACGAGCGCGCCAATGCCGCGCGCTGGTTCGCCACCGCGGTCGCCGCGGCGGCGCTGCTGCTGAGCTTCCCGTTGTTCACCGGCTTCGACATGGCCAGCCCGGCCATGCAGTTTGTCGAGAGTCGCGCTTGGATCCCGGCCTACAACATCCAGTACTCCCTGGGCGCCGACGGTATCTCGGTGGCGCTGATCGGCCTGACCACGCTGACCTCACTGCTGGTGCTGATCAGCGCGTGGACGTCGATCGACAAGCGTGTCAGCCAGTACTACGCGGCGTTCCTGATCCTCGAAGGCCTGATGATCGGCGTGTTCTCGGCGCTGGACGCGATGCTGTTCTATGTCTTCTTCGAAGGCATGCTCATCCCGATGTTCATCATCATCGGCGTGTGGGGCGGTCCGCGCCGCGTGTACGCGTCGGTGAAGTTCTTCCTGTACACCTTCCTCGGTTCGGTCTTCATGCTGATCGGGCTGGTGTACCTGTACCTGAAGGGCGGCAGCTGGCAGCTGGCCGACATGTACAACCTGCCGCTCAACGCGACTGAGCAGATGTGGCTGTTCTTCGGCTTCCTGATCGCGTTCGCGGTGAAGGTGCCGATGTTCCCGGTGCACACCTGGTTGCCGGACGCGCACGTGGAAGCGCCGACCGCCGGTTCGGTGATCCTGGCCGCGATCATGCTGAAGATCGGTGGCTACGGCTTCATCCGCTTCACCCTGCCGATCGTTCCGGATGCCGGACACGAGTGGGCATGGCTGGTGATCGCGCTGAGCCTGATCGCGGTAGTCTATGTCGGCCTCGTCGCCCTGGTGCAGGACGACATGAAGAAGCTGATTGCCTATTCGTCGGTCTCGCACATGGGCTTCGTTACCCTGGGCACGTTCATCGCCTTCGGCCTGGTGCGCGACTTCGGCAATACCGACGCCGCCCGCCTCGGCATGCAGGGCGCGATGGTGCAGATGATCAGCCACGGCTTCATCTCGGCCGCCATGTTTACCAGCGTGGGCGTGCTGTACGACCGCATGCACAGTCGCATGATCAAGGACTACGGCGGCGTCGCCAACGTGATGCCGTGGTTCGCGGTGTTCTACGTGCTGTTCGCGATGGCCAACTCCGGCCTGCCGGGCACGTCGGGTTTCGTGGGCGAGTTCATGGTGATCCTGGCCAGCTTCCAGAAGCATCCGCTGATCGCCTTTACCGCGGCGACCACGCTGATCATCGGCGCCGGTTACACCCTGTGGCTGACCAAGCGCATCCTGTGGGGCGACGTGGGCAACAAGCACGTGGCCGAGCTGGAGGACATCAATGCCCGCGAAGCGTTCGTGCTGGGTGTGTTCGCCGCCGGCGTGCTGCTGCTGGGCGTGTATCCCAAGCCGCTGACCGATCTGATGGAGCCGGCGATCGCGCAGCTCGCCACCCAGATCGCCTCGACCAAGCTTTAAAGAAGGGCTGACGATGACCCTGCCTGTGACTGTTACCAACGACCAGCCCCTGGTGGCGGTACGTTCCGCCGCCGAACTGGCGCCACTCCTGCCGGAGCTGGTGCTGGTGGGCGGTGCGTTCGCGCTGCTGATGCTGGACCTGTTCCTGCCCGAGCGCCGCCGCGTGGTGACCCACCTGCTCGGTGTGGCGCTGCTGCTGGCGGTGGCGGCCATGGTCGCTGCCGGCGTGGGCGGGCACGGCACGATCCTGAGCGGCATGTTCGTCCGCGACACCGCTGCGGACGTGCTGAAGATCGGCATCGCGCTGGTGAGTGCGTTGGCGATGGTCTATGCGTGGCCGTTCCTGCGCGAGCGCGGTCTGTACAAGGGTGAAGTCACCGTACTGATGCTGTTCGCGGCGCTCGGCATGATGCTGATGGTCTCGTCGGCGACGCTGGTGATGGTGTACGTGGGCCTGGAAATGCTGGCGCTGTGCTCCTACGCGCTGGTGGTGACCGACCGCGACAGCCCGCTGGCGTCTGAAGCCGGCATCAAGTACTTCGTGCTGGGTGCGCTGGCCTCGGGCCTGCTGCTGTACGGCATGTCGCTGGTCTATGGCGCAACCGGGTCGCTGGATCTGCACGCGATTTCCGCCGTCGCCGACGGCAGTGCATCGCTGATGCTGGTTACGGGCCTGGTGTTCGTGGTCACAGGCATCGCCTTCAAGTTCGGCGCGGCGCCGTTCCACATGTGGCTGCCCGACGTGTATCACGGCGCGCCGACCCCGATCACGCTGTTCATCGGCTCCGCGCCGAAGCTGGCCGCATTCGGTATGACCTACCGGCTGCTCGAGTCGGGCATGGGGCCGCTGGACAGTCATTGGCGCCTGATGCTCGCGGGTCTGGCCGTGCTGTCGCTGGCCATCGGCAACCTCAGCGCGCTGGTGCAGTCCAACCTCAAGCGGCTGTTGGCCTATTCGACCGTGTCGCACGTCGGTTTCCTGTTTATCGGCTTTGCCGGTGGCGGTTCCCAGGGCTATGCGTCGGCGATGTTCTACGCCATCAGCTACGCGATCATGTCGGCCGCGGCGTTCGGCGCCATCGTGGTGATGTCGCGCCAGGGGTTCGAGGCCGATCGCATCGAAGACTACAAGGGTCTGAACGCGCGCAACCCGTGGCTCGCCGGCCTGGTCCTGTGCGTCATGGCCTCGCTGGCCGGCGTGCCGCCGTTCCTGGGCTTCTGGGCCAAGCTGGCCGTGCTGCGCGCTGCCATCGAAGGCGGCATGCTGTGGCTGGCCATCGTCGGCGTGGTGTTTGCCGTGGTGGGCGCGTTCTACTACCTGCGGGTGGTCAAGGCGATGTACTTCGACGAGCCGGAAGGCAATGCCCCGGAAATCCGCGACAACCGCCCGCTGCACATTGCGTTCGGCGTCAATGCGCTCGCGCTGCTGGCGCTGGGTTTCGCGTGGAATCCGATCATGGCGTGGTGCCAGGCCGCGTTCGCGGTGTAAGAAAATTCATGAACGGGGGTTGCGGTAACTGATAACCCCCTGTAACATTGTTCGTCTGATGCGGGGTGGAGCAGTCTGGCAGCTCGTCGGGCTCATAACCCGAAGGTCGCAGGTTCAAATCCTGCCCCCGCTACCACATTCTAGTCGCGGCGCCGGTTGGATCGGTGCCTCGAAGCAGGGCCTCTCGGGGTGGCTTCACGGCTTGGGTGCTTGGGCTTGGTGACGCGCACTGCTCACGCGTCACGCCGACATCCAGTTGTACCGGACAAGGGGCCCATCGGGCCCCTTGTTGCGTTTGGGGCAAAAAGCTTTTTCGTAGACCGCTGGATTTGCAGTAGCCACTCGCAAGTCAACATCGCAGGAGCTCGTACGCGTGACGGACAAGGCGACCGAAATTTCCAATCTGCTGGCCCCGACGGTGGCGTCGCTGGGCGTCGAACTGTTGGGCGTGGAGTACCTTCCGTCGCCGGGCGGGGCCACGCTGCGCCTGTACATCGACATGCCGGAAGGCACCGAGCCGGGCGAGGATGGCGAGCCGCGCATGGTCGGCATCGACGAGTGCGAGGCCGTCAGCCGCGAGGTGTCGGCACAGCTCGACGTCGAGGACCCGATCAGCGGCAATTACACGCTCGAGGTCTCCTCTCCGGGCATTGATCGCCCGCTGTTCAGCGCTGCGCATTTCGCGCGCTTCGCGGGTGGGTCGGCCAAGGTGACGCTCAAGCTGCCGCAAGACGGCCGCCGGCGCCTGCAAGGCCGGATCGATGCCGTGGAAGGTGACACGGTCACGTTCAGCATCGACGGCACGCCGTTTGTCGTGTCGGTCGACAACATTGAGAAGGCGCGCCTGGTCCCCGATTGGGTGGCCCTGGGCATGGCGCCGGCAAAAGACAAGTCCGGCCGCGATGCGCGCCCGGGCAAGAGCAAATCCAACAAATCCACCAAGAAGCCGGCGGCCGACAAGCCGTCCCGTGCGGAGTAACCAGAGATGAGCAAGGAACTGTTGCTGGTCGTTGACGCGGTCGCCAATGAGAAGGGCGTGCCGCGCGAAGTGATCTTCGAGGCCATCGAGGCCGCGCTGGCGTCGGCTGCCAAGAAGCGCTACCAGGACGAGGACGTGCTGGTGCGCGTCAAGATCGACCAGAAGGACGGTAGCTACGAGACCTTCCGCCGAATGGAAGTCGTGGCCGATGACGTGGTCATGGACTCGGTCGACCGCCAGATCCGCCTAATGGACGCCATCGACGAAGTCGAAGGCGTCGAGGTAGGCGATTACATCGAGGAGCAGATCGAGAATCCGGAGTTCGGTCGCATCGCCGCGCAGGCCGCCAAGCAGGTGATCGTGCAGCGCGTGCGCGAGGCCGAGCGCCAGCAGGTCGTGGACGCCTGGAAGGATCGCCTGGGTGAGCTGGTCACCGGTGTGGTCAAGCGCGTGGAGCGCGGCAACATCTACGTGGACCTGGGCGGCAACGCCGAGGCCATCATTCCGAAGGACAAGGGCATTCCGCGCGACGTGGTCCGCACCGGCGACCGCATCCGCGGCTACCTGTTCGACGTGCGTACCGAGCCGCGTGGCCCGCAGCTGTTCATCAGCCGCGCGGCGCCGGAGTTCATGATGGAACTGTTCAAGCTCGAGGTCCCGGAAGTGGGCCAGGGCCTGGTGTCCATCAAGGCCTGTGCGCGCGACCCGGGTGACCGCGCCAAGATCGCTGTCCTGGCCCACGACAATCGCACCGATCCGATCGGCGCGTGCATCGGCATGCGCGGCTCGCGCGTGCAGGCGGTGAGCAACGAGCTCAACGGCGAGCGCGTGGATATCGTGCTGTGGTCCGACAATCCGGCGCAGTTCGTGATCAATGCGATGGCGCCTGCCGAGGTCCAGTCGATCATCGTCGACGAGGAAAAGCACTCGATGGACCTGGCCGTGGCGGAAGAGCGCCTCGCCCAGGCGATCGGCAAGGGCGGCCAGAACGTGCGCCTGGCGAGCCGCTTGACCGGCTGGCAGCTCAACGTGATGACCGCCGACCAGGTGCAGGCCAAGAGCGAGGCCGAGCAGGCCGCCGCCCGCCAGCTGTTCATGGACAAGCTGGAAGTCGATGAGGAAATCGCCGGCATCTTGGTGTCTGAGGGCTTCAACACGGTCGAGGAAATTGCCTACGTGCCGGTGGGAGAGCTGCTGGCCGTCGAGGGCTTCGACGAGGACATCGTCGAAGAGCTGCGTTCGCGTGCCCGCGACGCGCTGCTCAACGACGCGCTGGCCGCCGAGGAGCAACTGGAGGAGCATCAGCCGGCCGCCGACCTGCTCTCGCTGGAAGGCATGGACGAGGCCACCGCCTACGCCCTGGCCGCCCGTGGCGTGGTCACCCGCGACGACCTGGCGGACATGGCCACCGACGAGCTCACTGATATCGAGGGCATCGACCAGGAACGCGCCGCGGCGCTGATCATGGAAGCCCGCAAGCACTGGTTCGAGTAATTCCGGACGGCCTGTGACCCTGAACAGGGCTGGGCCGCCACCGCAGGGCTAGAATCGCTCCATCACGCGCGGGATGCGTCCCGCGCCACGAGGACACGGAAACCGAATGTCGCAGCAAACCACTATCCGCAAGCTGGCCGCACTGGTGAACACGCCGGTCGAGAAGCTGCTGGAACAGCTCGCCGAAGCCGGCATGCCGTTCAGCGGCCCCGACCAGGTCGTGACCAGCATTGAGAAGGTCAAGCTGCTTGGCTTCCTCAAGCGCGCCCATGGCAAGGCCGACGTTGGCGAGGAAGCCGTCGAGGCCCCGAAGAAGATCACGCTCAACCGCAGCCGCAAGCAGGAAATCACGGTTGGCGGCAGCAAGGGCGCTGGCAAGACCACGGTCGACGTGGTCGTGCGCAAGAAGATCACCCTTTCGCCCCGTGACGCGGCTGCCGAAAAGGGCGGGCCGGTCACCGACGAACGTGCCGAGATCCTGCGCAAGCTCGAGGAATCGCGTCAGCGCAACCTCGACGAGCAGCGCCGCCTGGCCGAGACCGATCGCCAGCGTGCCGAGGAGCAGGACCGCATCCGCCGCGAGGCTGAGGAAGCCGCGCGTCAGAAGGCCGAAGCCGAAGCCCGTGCTGCGCTTGAAGCGTCCGGCGTGGTGGCCGAAGGTGAAGAAGCGCCTGCACGCAAGGCAGCGCCGGCCCATGCGCATGCGCACGTCAAGCCGGCCGCTCCGCGCGTGGACACGACGCGCGCCCCGGCGCACAAGCCGCGTGGTTCGCACGCGATGGTCGCGGGCGTCGAGGACGACGATCGCGCCAGCCGCTTCGCCGGCCAGATGCACCTGAGCGCGTCCGACCGTGCCCGCCGCTCGACCGGCGCGCGTGGCAAGCCGGCGGGCGGCAACCGTCCGCGTCGCGGCACCGAGCAGTCCCGTACCGGCGGTGGCAAGCACGCCTTCGAACGCCCGACCGCACCGGTGGTGCGCGAGGTGGCCATCGGTGACACCATCACCGTCGCCGACCTGGCGCAGAAGCTGGCGATGAAGGGCGGCGAGGTGGTCAAGGCGCTGTTCAAGATGGGCGTCATGGCGACCATCAACCAGTCCATCGACCACGACACCGCGGTGCTGGTCACCGAGGAACTGGGCCACGTCGCGCTCAAGGCCGACGCGGGCAACGTCGAGGACGCGCTGCTGGCGCACGTGGAAGACACCCAGGGCGAGAAGGTCGCACGTCCGCCGGTGGTCACCATCATGGGCCACGTCGACCACGGCAAGACCTCGCTGCTGGACTACATCCGCCGCACCAAGGTGGTGTCGGGCGAAGCCGGTGGCATTACCCAGCACATCGGTGCGTACCACGTCCAAACCGACCGTGGCGTCATCAGCTTCCTGGACACCCCGGGCCACGCCGCGTTCTCCGCGATGCGTGCCCGCGGCGCCAAGCTGACCGACATCGTGGTGCTGGTCGTGGCCGCTGACGACGGCGTCAAGCCGCAGACGCGCGAAGCGGTGCAGCACGCGAAGGCGGCGAAGGTGCCGCTGATCGTGGCCGTCAACAAGATCGACAAGTCCGACGCCGACCCGCTGCGCGTGAAGAACGAGCTGCTGGCCGAAGAGGTCGTGGCCGAAGAGTTTGGTGGTGACACCCAGTTCGTCGAGATCTCGGCCAAGACCGGCCAGAACATCGACGCGCTGCTGGACGCCATCTCGGTCCAGGCCGAACTGCTGGAACTGAGCGCGGTGCGCGACGGTCGCGCCAACGGCGTGGTCATCGAGTCCTCGCTGGACAAGGGTCGTGGCCCGGTCGCCACCGTACTGGTCCAGGCCGGTACCTTGAAGAAGGGCGACTACCTGGTCTGCGGCGTGCAGTACGGCCGCGTGCGTGCGCTGTTCGACGAGCGTGGCGAGCAGGTGCCGGAGGCGACTCCGTCGATCCCGGTGCAGGTGCTCGGCCTGTCCGGCGTGCCGGATTCGGGCGACGACTTCGTGGTTGTTGACGACGAGCGCCTGGCCAAGGACGTCGCGCAGCAGCGTGACGCCAAGCGCCGCGAGTCGCGCTTGGTTGCCCAGGCCGGCAACCGCATGGAAGACATCCTGGCCCAGATGGGCTCGGGCGAAGGCCAGCAGACCCTCAACCTGGTGGTCAAGGCCGACGTGCACGGCTCGGTGCAGGCCCTGCGCGAGGCGCTCACCGGCCTGTCGACCGACGCGATCCGCATCAACGTCATCGGCTCGGGCGTGGGCGGCATCACCGAGTCGGACGCCACCCTGGCGGCCACGTCCAAGGCCACCATCATCGGCTTCAACGTCCGTGCGGACGCTTCGGCGCGCAAGGTCATCGAAACCAATGGCGTCGACCTGCGCTACTTCTCGATCATCTATGACGTGATCGACCAGGTGAAGCAGGTGGCATCGGGTCTGCTCGGCATGGAGATCCGCGAGGAGATCATCGGTATCGCCGAGGTCCGCGACGTGTTCCGCAGCTCCAAGTTCGGCGCGGTCGCGGGCTGCATGGTCGTGGAAGGCGTGGTCAAGAGGAACAAGCCGATCCGCGTGCTGCGCGACAACACCGTGGTCTTCGAGGGCGAGCTGGAATCGCTGCGTCGCTTCAAGGAGAACGTGGACGAAGTGCGCAACGGTACCGAGTGCGGTATCGGCGTGAAGGCGTACAACGACGTCAAGCCGGGCGACCAGATCGAGTGCTTCGAGCGCATCGAAGTGGCGCGTACCCTCTAAGCCATGGCACAGAAGTCGTTCTACCGCAGTGATCGCGTGTCCGCCCAGCTCCGCCGTGAGCTGGGCCGGATCGTGCACGTCGCCGTGCGCGAGCATGGCCTGCCGTCCGTCAGTGTGTCCGACGTGGAGGTCACCCGCGACTTGGCGCACGCCAAGGTGTTCGTGACCGCCTTGCAGCAGGAGCGTTCGACCGAGGCGGTCAAGGCGTTGAAGGCGCTGTCGCCGGAGATGCGTTACCAGCTGGGCCGGGCGATGAAGCTGCGGCACGTGCCGGAGCTGCACTTCCACTATGACGATTCGGTGGACAAGGGCGAGCGTATCGACCTGTTGCTGCGCGATCTGCCGGAGGTGCAGGCGCGTGACGTCGAGGACGAAGGCGCCGGTGACGACGACTCCACCGACGGCCGCGCATCCGGCGGTGACGACCACGGCGATCCGGATGCCGACCGGCAGAAGTGATCCACGAAGGCGGCTCCGGCCGCCTTTTCCGTGATGGGGTTGGGATGAGCCGCAAACCACGTACCGTATTCCGTCCGCTGCACGGCATCGTGTTGCTGGACAAGCCTCAGGGCCTGA
The DNA here is from genome assembly GCF_054777355.1 of Lysobacter olei. Lineage (NCBI taxonomy): Bacteria > Pseudomonadati > Pseudomonadota > Gammaproteobacteria > Lysobacterales > Lysobacteraceae > Lysobacter > Lysobacter olei. The sequence continues at coordinate 83,442 of NZ_BAAHAT010000006.1, forward strand.
GCTCCAACCAGGCCCTGCAGCGCGTGCGCCATCTGTTCCGAGCGGAGAAGGGCGGGCACACCGGCGCGCTGGACCCGCTGGCCACCGGCCTGCTGCCGCTGTGCCTGGGCGAGGCGACCAAGATCGCCGGTCTGCTACTGGGTGCGCACAAGGCGTACGAGACCGTGGCGGTGCTCGGTAGCACCACCGACACCGACGACGCGGATGGCGTTGTCCTGCAGGACCGCCCGGTGCCCGCGTTGGACGACGCGGCCATCGAAGCCGCCTTGCGTCCGCTGACGGGGGTGATCCAGCAGCGGGCGCCGATCTATTCCGCGCTGAAGCAGGGCGGTGAGCCGCTGTATGCCAAGGCCCGGCGGGGCGAGGCGATCGAGGCCCCTGTCCGCGAAGTGGACGTGCGTGCCATCCGACTCCTGGGCCGCGAGGGCAACCGACTGCGCCTGCACGTGGAGTGCGGCTCTGGCACCTACATCCGCAGCCTGGTCCGCGATTTGGGCGAGGCGCTGGGTTGTGGCGCGCATGTGGAGGTTCTGCGGCGGCTCTGGGTAGATCCCTTTACGGCCCCAAGGATGTGGACGCTGGAGGAGCTCGAGGCGCTCGCGGCGGAGGGGGAGGAGCGACTGCAGCAGGCGCTGTTGCCCATCGAGGCCGGACTGGTCGGGTTCCCGCACGTGCGTCTGGATGGAGCTGGCGCGCAACGGCTGGGGCGCGGTCAGGTCGTCCAGCTGCCGCATGAAGCGGTCGAGGGCACGGTCGCCGTAATGGATGAGACCGGCCGCGCGCTTGGACTGGGCCACGTCGAGGGCCGCGTGCTGCGAGCCCAGCGCCTGTTCATCTGGGCGGTCGCCTAGGTCCAGTGGGACGCGGCCCCCGCGGTGCAGTGCGGGCGGGAGTCAGTAAAACCTTGTCCCGGCAAGCCTCGCGGGCTACAATTCGCAGGCTTTCAACAGCAAGCAGGCACCCATCGGGTGCTTTTTTCCTTTGGCAAAGGCGGGCCAAGCGGTGCATCGGCGCCATGTGCGTTCCGATTCGCTTCTGCAGGCCTCGCGTCACGAGATATCGCAATGTCCATTGATACCAGCAAGATCATCGAAGAAAACAAGCGCGGCGCCAACGACACCGGCTCCCCGGAAGTTCAGGTCGCCCTGCTGACCGCCCGCATCGAGCAGCTCACCGAGCACTTCAAGCAGCACAAGCAGGACCACCACAGCCGTCGCGGCCTGCTGATGATGGTCAACAACCGTCGCAGCCTGCTGGACTATCTGAAGCGCAAGGACGTCGAGCGCTACAAGGCCCTGATTGAGAAGCTCGGTCTGCGTCGCTAACCGAGACACCCGCCGCGGCGCAGTGATGCGCCGCGGTTCGTTTTTGGGGTCTGCCGGAACTTTCGGCGTCCCCTGCAACACCAGGCGGCCATCGGCCGCCGAACGCGAGGGGCAGGGGCCCCGTGCGTAACGCATCGAAATTCGAAGGAAACCAACGTGGCAAAAATTACCAAGACCTTCCAGTACGGCAAGCACCAGGTCACCCTGGAAACCGGTGAGATCGCGCGCCAGGCCGGCGGCGCCGTCCTCGTCAAGATGGATGACACCGTTGTGCTGGTGGCCGCCGTCGCCGCCAAGACCGCACGCGAAGGTCAGGACTTCTTCCCGCTGACGGTCGACTACCAGGAGAAGTTCTACGCCGGTGGCCGTATCCCGGGTGGCTTCTTCAAGCGCGAAGGCCGCGCGACCGAGAAGGAAACGCTGACCTCGCGCCTGATCGACCGCCCGATCCGTCCGCTGTTCCCGGAAGAGTTCAAGAACGAAGTCCAGATCATTGCCACGGTGATGTCGCTGAACCCGGAAGTGGACGGTGACATCCCGGCCCTGCTGGGTGCCTCGGCTGCGGTCGCCCTGACCGGCGCCCCGTTCCAGGGCCCGATCGGTGCCGCCAAGGTGGGCTACAAGAACGGCGAGTACATCCTCAACCCGTCGACCAGCGAGCTGCTGGAGTCAGACCTGGAATTGGTTGTCGCCGGCACCCAGAGCGCGGTGCTGATGGTTGAGTCCGAAGCCAAGGAGCTGTCGGAAGACGTGATGCTGGGCGCGGTGATGTTCGGTCACCAGCAGATGCAGATCGCGATCAACGCCATCAACGAACTGGTCGCCGAAGCCGGCACCCAGAAGTGGGACTGGCAGGCTCCGGCCAAGAACGACGCGCTAATCGGCGCGCTCAAGGCCGCCATCGGTAACCGCCTGGCCGACGCCTTCCAGATCCGCAACAAGCTGGAGCGTCGTGACGCGATTTCTTCGCTGAAGAAGGAAGTGCTGGCGTCGCTGGCCGAGCAGATTGAAGCCAACGGCTGGAACGCCGTCGAAGCCTCCAAGGAATTCGGCGAGCTTGAGTACCAGACCATGCGCAATGCCGTGCTGAGCACCAAGGTGCGCATCGACGGTCGCGCGCTGGACACCGTCCGTCCGATCAGCTCAAAGGTGTCGGTGCTGCCGCGCACCCACGGTTCGTCGCTCTTCACCCGCGGCGAGACCCAGGCGATCGTGGTCGCCACCCTCGGCACCGCGCGCGACGGCCAGATCATTGACGCCGTCTCGGGCGAGTACAAGGAACACTTCCTGTTCCACTACAACTTCCCGCCCTACTCGGTCGGTGAAGCTGGCCGCATGATGGGCCCGAAGCGTCGCGAAATCGGCCACGGCCGTCTCGCCAAGCGCGGCGTGCTGGCCGTCATGCCGACGATGGAAGCGTTCCCCTACACCATCCGCATCGTGTCGGAGATCACCGAGTCGAACGGTTCGTCGTCGATGGCGTCGGTCTGCGGTTCGTCGCTCGCGCTGATGGACGCTGGCGTGCCGATCAAGGCGCCGGTGGCCGGTATCGCCATGGGTCTGGTGAAGGAAGACGACAACTTCGTCGTGCTGTCCGACATCCTGGGTGACGAGGATCACCTCGGCGACATGGACTTCAAGGTGGCCGGTACCGCTGAGGGCATCTCGGCGCTGCAGATGGACATCAAGATCCAGGGCATCACCGAAGAGATCATGAAGGTCGCGCTGGCGCAGGCCAAGACCGGTCGCCTGCACATCCTCGGCGAGATGGCCAACGCCCTCACCACGCCGCGCAGCGAGCTGAGCGAGTACGCCCCGCGCCTGCTGACCATCAAGATCCACCCGGACAAGATCCGCGAAGTGATCGGCAAGGGTGGCGCCACCATCCAGGGCATCACCAAGGAAACCGGTACGCAGATCGACATCCAGGACGACGGCACCATCGTCATCGCGTCGGTCAATGCCGCCGCTGCCCAGGCCGCCAAGGCGCGCATCGAGCAGATCACGTCGGACGTGGAGCCGGGCCGCATCTACGAAGGCAAGGTCGCCAAGATCATGGACTTCGGTGCATTCGTCACCATCCTGCCGGGTAAGGACGGTCTGGTGCACGTGTCGCAGATCTCCAGCGAGCGCGTCGAGAAGGTCTCGGACAAGCTCAAGGAAGGCGACGTGGTGAAGGTCAAGGTGCTGGAAGTCGACAAGCAGGGCCGCATCCGCCTGTCGATCAAGGCCGTGGCTGAGGGCGAGGGCCTGGCGGGCGAGTAATCGCTGGCGGGTTCATCGCTGTACGCGCAGAAGAGCGGGCGAAAGCCCGCTCTTCTGCATTTGGGGTGTGGGGCAAGCAGCCCCCTGTCAGTCGTGATGGGCGACTTCGTTCAATGCGCCGTGTGCAGGGAACAGGTCGCTCTGCACTTCGAACTGATCGGTGTCGATGAAACCCGACAGTCCAACGCCCACGAGTCGATAGCGCGTTCGGGGCGGAAGGTCGATACGAGCACGCAGGTCGCAGGCGATTCTTGCCAAGTCATCCGCGCAAGCGGGCGGGACCGGTTGGGTAAGGCTGCGGGTCAGCGTGCGGAAGTCGGCGGTCTTGAGCTTGAGCACTACGGTGCGCGCTACGCGCCCGTTTTCGCGTTGGTAGCCGGCCCAGGTCTTCTCCGCCAGCTGGCGGATGTGGGGCTCGAGTTCGTCGAGCAACAGGTCGCGTTCGAAGGTGTCCTCGCTGGAGATCTGCACCGTCGGGCGCTCGGTGACGATGGGGTGATCGTCGATGCCCAGTGACAGTTCGTGCAGTCGACGGCCCCAGCGACCGAAGCGCTGTTCGAGTGCTTCCGCGCCAAACCCGCGCAGTTCGCCAACGGTGGCGATGCCCAGTTCGGCAAGCCTCAGTTCCATCACCTTGCCCACGCCTGGCAGGCGGCCCACCGGTAGTGGCGTGAGGAACGCCTTGGCATGCCGCGGGCGGACCACGAACAGCCCGTCGGGCTTGTTCCAGTCTGAGGCGATCTTCGCCAGAAACTTGTTGGGGGCAACCCCGGCGGACGCGGTGAGTTGGGTTTCCTCGCGGATGGCTGCGCGAATGACTTCCGCGGTTTCGGTGGCCGACGGGAGACCGGTCTTCGTGGTGGTGACGTCCAGATAGGCCTCGTCCAACGACAACGGTTCGATCAGGTCGGTATGACGGGCGAAGATCTCGCGGATCTGCCGTGACACCGCTTTGTAGCGAGTGAAGTCCGGTGGAACGAACACGGCGTGTGGGCAAAGCCGTTCGGCGCGCACCGCGGGCATGGCCGAACGCACCCCGAACGTGCGCGCTTCATAGCTGGCTGCGCAAACGACGGAGCGTGCGCCACGCCATGCCACGACCACCGGCCGGCCACGCAGGGCGGGGTCGTCGCGCTGCTCGACGGACGCGTAGAAGGCGTCCATGTCGACGTGGAGGATCTTGCGGGCGGGAAACTGCAAAGGGAGTTGGCTGGTGGGGTGTTAGTTAAAATACTAACGTGATCAGCTGCCACCGACCACCGACCACCGACCACCGACCACCGACACGTGCCCGTGCCGCTCCGTCGGATTGAGTCGGGCCCATCGATAGATCTGCAGCCGGTTCGCCGCCAGTAGTGGACGCACCGCCGGGGACGCGCAAGGGCTGGATGCGGTAGCGTGAGGTTGCGTGCGCACTCCTTTGAGTGTGATCAATACCCGTCAGGGCGGAAACCACGAGGATTAGCGTCGAACGGCGATGAGCACCTATTCCCTCGAGTACTTCTTCAACCCCAAGTCCGTGGCGGTAATCGGCGGAAGTCCGCGCGAACGCTCGCTGGGGGCAGCCGTGCTGCGCAACCTGCAGTCCGCCGGTTTCGCAGGGTCATTGGGCTTGGTCAATGCGCGCTATCGCGAAATCGCGGGCGTGGCCTCGGTGTCCCATCTCGCGGATCTTGGGTGGGTGCCGGAACTGGTCGTGATCGCGGCGCCGCCCAGCAAGGTGGTGGGCTTGGCGCAGGCGGCTGCGGAGCAGGGAACCCGTGCGGCCATCGTACTGGGCACCGGCCTGGGCCACGGCTCGGGGTCCGCGGCAAAGCGGCTGGCCGCCATGGCGCGTACCCACGGACTGCGACTGATCGGCCCCAATGGATTGGGGATCATCGCGCCGCACGCTCGGCTCAACGCCAGCTTCTCCGCGCACCATCCCCCGGCGGGCGACATCGCGGTGATCTCGCAATCGGCGGCGATCGCCGCTGCGTTGGTGGAGTGGGGTGCCGGACGTTCGATCGGGTTCTCCGCGGTCGCGTCGTTGGGCGATGAGCTCGACGTCGATTTTGCCGACCTGCTGGATTTCTTCGCGCGCGATCACCGCACGCGGGCAATCGTGCTGTACGTCGAGTCAATCCGCGACGCGCGCAAGTTCATGTCCGCGGCGCGGGCCGCTGCCCGACTGAAGCCGGTGGTGGTCGTGAAGTCCGATCGCCATGCGCGCCCGAAAGCGCAACCACAGACGCATTCGGCGATGCTGGCCTCGCCCGATGCCGTGTATGCGGCCGCATTCCAGCGCGCGGGCATGTTGCGTGTGTTGGCGTTGGACGAGTTGTTTGCCGCGGCCGAAACGCTCGGGCGTGTGGATACGTTCCCGGGGCCCCGTCTCGCAATCTTCGCCAACGGGCGCGGCACCGGCATGTTGGCCGCCGATCGCCTTCGCGACATGGGTGGCACGCTTGCGACCCTCGGCGACGACAGCAAGGAGTCGCTCAAGGCGATCGCCTCGGCAGTGTGGCCTGGGACCAATCCGGTGGACATCAACGGTGGCGTGGACAACGCGGCATACGCTGCGGGTTTCACTGCGCTGGCCAACGATCCAGGCAACGACGCAATCCTGGTGCTCAACGTGCCGACGGCGCTGGTGCCTTCCGAGGTGCGCGCACAGGCGCTGGCTGATGCGCGCAAGGTGTTGCCGGGCACGGTGGCTCGCAAGCCGGTGCTGGCGGTCTGGCTAGGTGCCAACGACACCGCGACCGAGCGGTTGGGGAGCGCACGCATTCCCACGTACGCCACCGAGGCCGATGCGGCGCGTGGATTCATGTACCTGGTTCGGCACCGCGAGGCAAAGACTACCCTCATGGAGACGCCGCCCAGTCTCCCCGACGACGTGCTCGTGGACACAGCTGCGGCCCGCGAAACCGTTGCTGCTGCGTTGGCCGACGGCCGCGCCTGGTTGAACCCGCTGGAAGTCGCGCGCGTACTGGGTGCGTACGGGATTCCCATCACGCCAGTCGTGACGGCCCGCGATGCGGAGGAAGCGGCGCGCCTGGCAGAGCCGATGCTCGCCGAGGGTGGATCAGTGGCGGTCAAGATCTTGTCTCAGGACATCACCCACAAATCCGATATCGACGGCGTGCGCCTCAACCTGGCCACTGCCGCTTCGGTACGCGAGGCAGCCGCGTCGATCCTGGCGTACGCCCGCGCCGTGCGCCCCAATGCGCGCATCGAAGGTGTCACCCTGCACCCGATGGCGATGCGACCGAAGGCACGCGAGTTGATCGCCGGCGTGGTGGACGATGCGACCTTCGGACCCGTCGTGGTGTTCGGTCGTGGCGGCACCGCGGTGGAGATGATCAACGACAAGGCGCTGGAATTGCCGCCGCTGGACCTGCGTCTGGCCCACGAGATGATCGGCCGTACGCGTGTTTCGCGTGTGCTCAAGGCTTACCGTGACATGCCGGCGGCTGACGAACGTGCGGTGGCACTGGTGCTGGTCAAGCTCGCGCAACTCACGGCGGACGTGCCCGACATCCGGGAGATCGACATCAACCCACTGCTGGCGGACAAGGACGGTGTCATCGCGGTGGACGCGCGCATTGGGGTGTCAGCGCTGGCGCGGCTGCACAAGGGGCCTGGCCATCCCCGGTTCGCGATCAGGCCGTATCCCAAGGAGTGGGAGCGCGACGTGGAGCTGGGCCACGGTCGCCACGTCTTTGTGCGGCCGGTGCGACCCGAGGACGAGGAATTGTTCCGCACGTTCTTCACCCGCGTGTCGGATGAAGATCTGCGCATGCGGTTCTTCCAGGCCATGCGGCATTTCAGCCACGAATTCATCGCGCAGTTGACGCAATTGGATTACGCGCGCTCGATCGCGCTGGTGGCCATTGATCCCGAGACGGGTGAGATGCTGGGGGCGGTACGCCTGCTCGCCGACGCCAACTATGACCACGGTGAGTACGCCATTCTGGTGCGCTCGGACCTGAAGGGGCACGGGCTCGGGTGGCGGCTCATGCAGATCATGATCGAGTACGCGCGCTGGCTGGGCTTGCGCTCGGTCGTGGGGGAGGTGCTGCAGGAAAACCGCACCATGCTGGAGATGTGCAAGGCGCTGGGTTTCAAGGTGGCGCCCAATGCCGATGACCCCTCGATCATGGATGTGTCGCTGCCCATTCACGCGGATTCAGCGGCATCCTGAGCTGCGGCTGCGGCTGCGGCTGCGGCCAGCCGCAAGCGGACCTTGTGCCCTCAGCGGCGATGGCCGCAAGGTGCCCTTCTGACCGAACGCGCCTTTTGCCCCCGTGTCGTCCCGCAGGCAGCCCTGCTTCAGACGAGGCCAGTAGCGTAGAACGTGGCGATCACCACGAACACCGCGGCCGTCTTGATCAGGGTGATGGCGAAGACGTCCTTGTAGGCCTGGCGGTGGGTCAGGCCGGTCACGGCGAGCAGGGTGATCACCGCACCGTTATGCGGCAGCGTATCCATGCCGCCGGAGGCCATCGCCGCGACGCGGTGCAGCACTTCCATCGGGATGCCCGCTGCATTGGCGTTCGCGATGAACGTCTCGGCCATGGCCGCCAAGGCAATGCTCATGCCGCCCGAGGCCGAACCGGTGATGCCGGCCAGCGCGGTGACGGTGACTGCCTCGTTGACCAGGGGGTTGGGTATGGCGCCCAGCGCGTTCGCCACCACCAGGAAGCCTGGCAACGCCGCGATCACTGCGCCGAACCCGTACTCGGACGCGGTGTTCATGGCCGCCAGCATTGCACCGCCGATCGCTGACTTGGTGCCTTCGGCAAAGCTGGCCATCACCGGCTTCCACGCAAATGCGATTACGCAGGCGATCCCGACCAGCAAGGCGCCTTCGACCGCCCAGATGGCGGCGACCTTGGACACCTCCTGGACGACCGGCGGCGTGCTGCCGATTACCGCCGGGTCGAAGGAATGGCTGTTGCCGTAGAAGCCGGGAATCCAGCCTGTGAACAGCTTGTTACTGATGCCGACCAGCACCAGGGGCAACAGCGCGATCAACGGGTTGGCCAGTTGGCCGCCGGTGAAAGTGGCCGGCTCGTTCACCAGTGCGCCGCCGTCGGCATAGCCCTCACCGGCCTTGAGCGCGGCGCGGCGACGCCACTCCAGGTACGAAAGGCCCACGATCAGGATGAAGATGCCGCCCAGCGTGCCCAGCCACGGCGCAGCCCAGGCATTGGTGCCGAAGAACGAGGCCGGAATAATGTTCTGGATCTGCGGCGTGCCCGGCAGCGCGTCCATGGTAAAGGTGAACGCGCCCAAGGCGATGGTGCCGGGGATCAGGCGCTTGGGGATGTTGTTCTGGCGGAACAACTCCGCTGCGAACGGATACACCGCGAACACGACCACGAACAGCGACACGCCGCCGTAGGTCAGCAGCGCACACACGATGACGATGGACAGCATCGCGCGGCTGGCGCCCACCAGCCGGATGGTGGCGGCGACGATGGACTTGGAGAACCCCGAGACCTCGATCAGCTTGCCGAAGATGGCACCCAGCAGGAACACCGGGAAATAGAGCTTGAGGAAGCCCACCATCTTTTCCATGAACAGGCCGGTGAACATCGGGGCGACCAGCGAGGGGTCGGTCGCCAGCACGGCGCCCAGTGCGGCGACCGGCGCGAACAGGATGACGCTGTAGCCGCGGTAGGCCACGAACATCAGGAAGCACAACGCGGCCAGCACGATCAGAAACGCCATCCCCAGCTCCGGAGCCTTACAGGTGGATGGCAAGTCTCCGGGTCGGGTGGGTCGGCCGGCATTGTCCGAAGGTACAGATGCCGCAGCGCCGAGGCTCTCCTAGTCTTGCGGCCATGGTGGGACCGTCCCATCAGGCGATGGCCAATGCCGCGCCACTACGAAATCGGGGGAGGAGTGCCGTAATGGGTCGTAGCAAGAACAGCCGCAAGTACCTGAGCCTGGCCATCGCCAGTGCGCTGCTGGCGCCGGCGGCGTGGGCGCAGGAATCGGCACCGGCGGGTCAGCAGGCCCAGCAGGCCACGACGCTGGACAAGATCACGGTAACGTCGCGAAAGCGCGAGGAGACCCTGCAGGACGTTCCGGTGGCGGTGACCGCGTTTACGCCGGAAACCCTGGACAAGCTCAACATCCAGGACCTGGGCGACCTGGATGCACAGGTGCCGAACCTGACGATCTATGCGGCACGCGGTTCGACGAGCACGGTGACCGCCTACATTCGTGGCGTCGGCCAGGCCGATCCGCTGTGGGGCGTCGACCCGGGCGTGGGTATCTACCTGGATGACGTATACATCGCACGTCCGCAGGGCGCACTGCTCGACGTGTTCGACGTGGAGCGTATCGAGGTGCTGCGCGGACCGCAGGGCACGCTGTACGGCAAGAACACCATCGGCGGCGCCATCAAGTACGTCTCGCGCGGGCTTCCCACCTCGCTGGACGGATTTGGCTCGGTCTCCATCGGCAACTACAACCAGCTCGATGTGAAGGGCGCCATCGGCGGTCCGATCGGCGGCGCTGACAGTGGTCTGCGCGGTCGCGTGTCGGTGGCCAGCATGAACCGGGACGGTTTCGGCGAGAACCGTTACACCGGCCAGGATGTCAGCGACAAGGAAATCAACGCTGCGCGCTTCGAGTTGGGCGCCTACGCCAGCGAGGACTTCGACGTCCGCGTGGCCTTCGACTGGATGGACGACCAGTCGGGCGTGCGCGGTGCAAAGATGCTGGCCCCCAGCGCGCTGGCCCCGGCGTTCCCGCCGCTGGATGACCGTTACGACATCCGCAGCGGCATGAAGAATGTCAACGACACCTCCATGAAGGGGGCATCGCTGACCGCCAACTGGCGTTTGAACGACGACCTGAGCCTCAAGTACGTCGTTGCCAAGCGCGAGTCGGATACCGAGACCAACATCGACTTCGACACCACGCCGCTGACCCTGGTGGACGTGCGCGCGTTCTATAGCGATGAGCAGGTCAGCAATGAGCTGCAGGTCAACTATGACGGTGGCGGACGCTCGCGTGGCGTGATGGGCCTGTACTGGTTCGACGGTGACGCCGGCGGGCAGGTGCTGAACCACTTCTACAACCCCAATGTGCCGCGTGGCCTGACCAATCCGTTGTTCGGCGATACCCAGGGCGTGGTCAACACGTCCAGCATCGCGGTTTACGCTGATTGGACGTTTGACCTGACTGAGCAGCTGAAGCTCGACGTCGGCGCGCGTTACACCGATGAAGACAAGCACGCCGTCGCGCTCAACCGTTTCTATACTGGCCTGGACTACACCACGTCGTGGGGCACCGCTGCCAACTTCGACAAGACGGTCAACTTCAAGAACGTGTCCCCGAAGGTGTCGCTGGACTACCAGCTCACGCCGGACATCATGGTCTACGGCTTGGCGTCGCGTGGCTTCAAGTCGGGTGGCTACAACATCCGCGCCAACACCACCTCCATCCCGCGCTCGGGCGAGCCGTTCGATGACGAGCAGGTCGACAGCTTCGAAATCGGCAGCAAGATGTCGCTGCTCGACCAGCGCCTGTTCCTGAACCTGGCCTACTTCCACAACAAGTACGAGGACATCCAGCTTTCGGTGTTCACCTCGTTCACGCTGCCCAACGGCTCGCAGAGCTTCTTCGGCGATTTCACCAATGCCGGCAAGGGCACCGTGCAGGGCGTGGAAGTGGAATACCAGTTCCTGCCGAGCAACCACTGGGTCATCAGCGGCAACCTGGCGTGGCTGGACGCCGAGTACGACGAGTTCATCAGCGCGGGCGTCAATGTGGCCGATAGCCAGTACTTCACCAACGCACCGGAGTTCTCCGGCGCCATGAACGTGGAGTGGCGTACCGATCTGGCGAATGGCGGCAACCTGTCGGCGCGCGTTGGCTATTCGTACCAGACCGAGGTGTGGCCCACCACGGACCTGAGCCCGGTGATCAAGCAGGATGGCTACGGCCTGCTGAGTGCGGGCGTGATCTGGAAGATCGACAACGCCTGGTCGCTCTCGCTGCAGGGCAGCAACCTGGCCGACGAAGAATACCGTACGACCGGCTACAACATCCCGGCCTACGGCGTGCTGACCGGCTTCTATGGCCCGCCGCGCCAGTACACCCTGACGGCGCGCTACGACTTCTGACCGGCCCCGAAACGGTCAGGGTGCACGACGGGTCCCGGCGACGGGGCCCGTCGTTGCGTTTTTAGTTATGCTCGAAGCCACGGCGGCCCGCGCGCCCATGCCATCGTGCAGTCGCCACAGGTCTGACCGGAACGCTGAAGGGAAGGGGAGTCCACGCGCGAATGCTGAGTTTCACCGTGGTCGCGCTGGCCAGCCTGGTGTGGCTGGCCCTCATGTTCGGCACCGCGTTGTGGGCAGAAAAGCACCCGGGCGTGCTTGGCCGCCACTGGCGCCACATCTACGCGCTGTCTCTCGCTGTGCATTGCACGTCGTGGACGTTCTACGGCACCGTCACGCAGGCGTCGCGCTACGGGTGGCCGCTGCCGCCGACCTTCCTCGGCGCAATCATGCTGTACGCGCTGGCCGTTGCTTTCATGATGCGACTGGTGCGACTGGCACGCGAGAGCAATGCCACCTCGCTCGCCGATCTGATCGCCACGCGGTTGGGCAAAGACGCCTGGCTGGCCGCCACGGTCACGCTGGTGGCGGCGCTGGGCCTCATCCCTTACATCGCGCTGCAGCTCAAGGCGGTGGCGATGAGCTTCTCCATGCTGACCACGCGGTCCGCGTCCGATGCGGCCGGGCCGGCGTGGCAGGACATCGCCCTGTACGTGGCGTTGGCGATGGCGGTGTTCGCCATGTTGTTTGGTACCCGGCGCGCCTCCGCCACCGAGCACAACCGCGGCCTGGTGCTCGCGATGGCGTTCGAATCGGTGTTCAAGCTGGCGGCGATGCTCGCGTTGGGGTGCTTTGTCTGGTTTGGGTTGGACATCCCTGAGTTGCCTGCGCCCGCCAAGCTACCCGCGACGTCCACTGCGGCCGGCGGGTTCATGCCGCTGGTGTTGCTGGGCGCGATGGCGATGTTCATCCTGCCGCACCAGTTCCACATTGCCGTGGTGGAGTGCCGTGATGAGCGCGATGTGCGCACCGCCCGCTGGCTGTTCCCCCTGTACTTGGTGCTGATCGCGTTGCCGGTGCTGCCGCTGGCGAAGGCCGGGCAGGCTCTGCTTGGTGGACAGGTGCCCTCCGACCTGTACGTATTGGCACTGCCACTGTCGCAGGGACATGAGGCACTGGCGCTGTTTGGGTTTCTGGGAGGCCTGAGCGCGGCGACGGGCATGGTGGTGGTCAGCACCCTGACCCTGAGCTTGATGATTGGCAACCACTGGTTCGCCCCGGGGTTGTTGCGGGGCGCATGGTCACGCCATGACGGCGGCGATCTGCGCGGTCACGTGCTGCTGCTGCGCCGCGGTGGCATCGTCGCGACGATGCTGTTGGCGTGGGCCTACAGCCGCCTGATTGCCGGCAGCGATGCGCTGGCCGACGTCGGCGCTGTTTCATTCTCCGCGTTGGCGACACTGGTGCCGGCGTTGGGGTTTGCGGTCTGGCGGCCGAAAACACCAGCGCGCGCCGCGCAGGCGGGCATCGTGGTCGGTTTCATTGCCTGGGCATGGGTGCTGCTGGTGCCCATGACGCTGGAGATGCAGGGGGTATCCCCGGCTTGGGCGGCCGCCGGTCCCTTCGGCCAGACCTGGCTAGCGCCCGACGCGCTGTTCGGACTGACGGGATGGAGCCGGTTAGGACGCGCCGTGGGCGCCAGCCTGTTCGTGGGTACCCTCGGCACGCTGGTGGCCGCACTTTGGCAAAACGATGCGCCCCGCAAGGCACGGCTGGGCCTGGACGCGCGCGCACTGCGCGACGCCGGCCTGCGATTCCTCGCGCGTGATCGTGTGGACCAGTTGCTGGCGGGCGCCACCGACGAAGGCGCCGTGCCGGCCGAGGTGGAGGCGCAGATGGAGCGCGAACTCGCTGCGGTGCTCGGTACCGCCTCGGCCCGCGTGCTGCTCGATGCGGCACGCCGCGAGGCAGGTCGCGACCTCGACACTGTCGCGGCCATCGTCGGTGTTGCCTCGGCCGACCTGCGTTTCAACCAGCGCGTGCTGGAGGCCGCACTGCAGAACATGTCGCAGGGCATCAGCGTGGTTGATGCGCAATTGCGGCTGGTGGCTTGGAACCGCCGATACGTCGAGATCTTCGGCTACCCGGAGGACCTCTTGCAGGTCGGGCGCCCCATCGCCGATCTCGCGCGCTGGGCGTTGGCGAAGGTGCCGCACGGACCGGATACCGAGCACGCGCTGGAGCGTAGGCTGGCCTTCATGCGCGCAGGCACGCCGCATCTGTCGGAACGCGTGCTGCCTGACGGCACCATCATCGAGATCCGCGGCAACCCCATGCCGGGTGGTGGCTTCGTGGCCACGTTCACCGATGTCACGGAATTCCGGCATGCGGAAGCCGGGCTGATCCAGGCCAATGCCACGTTGGAGCAGCGTGTGGCCGAGCGCACCGTGGACCTGGAGGCCGCCAAGCGCGAGGCAGAACGCGCCAACGACGCCAAGAGCCGCTTTCTAGCCGCCATCGGCCATGACCTGATGCAGCCGCTGCACGCGGCGCAGCTGTTCACCGATGCGCTGTCGCAGCAGGTGCAGGACCCGGCGCAGCGCGCCACCATCGGCCAGATCGATGGCGCGCTCGATTCCACCAGCGATCTGCTCAACGGCCTGCTGGATATGTCGCGGCTGGAGGCGGGTGGGCTGGAGGCACAGCTTCGCGAGCTGCCGATCGCGGAAGTGCTGGATCCGCTGGCATCGGAGTTCCGGGCTATCGCGGCGGCGCGCGGATTGCGCTTCCGCTACGTGCCCAGTTCGGCCTGGGTGCGCACCGATCCGCAACTGCTGCGCCGCGTGCTGCAGAACTTCCTCGCCAATGCGGTGCGCTACACGTCCTCGGGCTCGGTGCTGCTAGGCGTGCGCGTTGAACGCGATGTGCTGCGCATCGAGGTGCTCGACACGGGCCCGGGCATCGCGGTCGAGCAGCAGCTCCGCATTTTTGAAGAGTTTCGCCGGGGTGACGATGCGCCCGGGCAGGGGCTCGGGCTGGGACTTGCCATCGCCGATCGTATTGCCGAGCTGTTACAGGCGCCTATCGGGCTGCGCAGCCGACTTGGGCACGGCACCGCTTTCACGGTGGAGGTGCCTCGCGTGGACAGCCGCCCGCGCGTGGTCACGCCACCCCAGGTGCAGCGCGTCGCGCTGGCGGGCACGCGCGTGCTGGTGCTCGATAACGATGCCGTTGCACTTGAGGCGTTGGCGCACCTGTTGCGCACCTGGGGCTGCGAGGTGCTAACCGCCGTCAACGGGGAGCAGGCGGCCGAGGCGCTGTCCACCGCGCCGGTCGCGCTCTGGCTGTTCGACTACCACCTCGACGATGGCGACACCGGTCCGGCGGTAGTGGAGCGCCTGGCCGCGCGTTTCGGCGCGCGCCCGACGGTGATCCTGAGTGCAGACGCCAGTGAAGCCGTGCGGCGAGACGTGCAGGCGGTGGGGTTCACATTCCTGCGCAAGCCGCTCAAACCGCTGGCGTTGAAGTCGGTACTGGACCGGTTGCTGGTATCGCGGGAGTTGCAGCCGGCGTAAGCACAGGACATCGACTTGTCCGCTGCACAGGTATTCCTGGGCATGTGTAGCTGGGCCAGGTCAGCCCGCCATCTGCCGCGCCGGGTCGCTGAGTTCCAGTTCGCGCAGGATCACACCGGCCTGCGTGCGATTGCGCACACCCAAGCGCTCGAAGATGGCCGACAGGTGTGCCTTCACCGTGCGCTCCTGCACGTCCAACCGGTCGGCGATCTGCTTGTTTAACAGCCCCTGTGCCACGTAGGTCAGCACGCGGAACTGTTGCGGTGACAGGCTGGCCAGGCGCGAGGCAAGGTCGGTGTCAGTGCTGGAACTTTGCGTGCGTGCCACCGCCGCTCGCAGCGAGGACGGCAGCCATTGTTCGCAAGCGAGTACGGCGCGTACCGCATCACGCAATTCCTCGAGCCCCGAACTCTTGGGCAGGTAGCCGGCGGCCCCATGGTCCAGCGCGCGCCGAACCACGCGGGGATCATCGTTGGCCGACACGACCACCACCGCCACCTCCGGGTGCTGCGCGCGCACGGCGGCCAGTCCGGCCAGCCCATGGTTGCCGGGCATGTGCAGGTCCAGCAGCACAAGGTCGATGCCGGGGTCGGCGTCCAGCGCCGCCAGCACGCCGTCCAGGCTGTCCGTCTCGGCCACCACGGTGTCCGGCACGGCATCGGTGGCCGCCTGGCGCAGGGCGGCGCGGAACAGCGGGTGGTCGTCGGCGATGAGGAGTGAAGGCATGGCGTACTCGGTTTCGCGCCTAGCCTAGCAAGCCGGCCGGGTCCTGTGCGTTGCAGCGAGGTGGTACCAAAGTACGATGAGGCGCGAGGCGGAGATTGCTAGGCTCGTGGCATGAACATTCTCCTGATTCGTGGCCGTCAGAATGGCAGCCGCCTGCAAACGTCCCGTCGCACAATGCATGCGCTGCGCTTGCTCTTGGCCTTTGGCGCGGTCGCGGCAATGATGGGCTGCAGCAGCCTCGGCGCCCCCCGAGCCACCGGAGACCGCACCGTGTTTGGCCCCACGCGCATCACCGACCATCGCGGCAACGATGACCTGCTGACCGCCGGCCTCGGCCTCGATGGCTTGCGTGCGATGACGCCCCCGGCCTTCGCCGACACCGCAGCGCCCACACCTGCGGAACTTCGCCGCCGCGCGCTGTGGGCGAATTGGCGTGGCATCGCCGATCTGGCGCCGGGTGGCGGCTACGGCAGCCTGTATGGCAGCACGGCCACGGTGCCGGGCCGCGAGTTCAGCGCGTTTGCGACCGTTCCGGGCGCGACGCAGCCGCATCGCGTGCTGGTGCAGGTGCCGGATGCGTTCGATCTCAATCGGCGTTGCGTCGTGGTGACCGCAGCCTCGGGCTCGCGGGGTGTCTACGGCGCCATCGCGGTGGCGGGGGCGTGGGGCTTGCCCAAGGGCTGCGCCGTGGCGCACACCGATAAAGGCGCGGGGACCGACTATTTCGATTTGGACAGCGGGCAGGGTGTACGCCTGGACGGTACCGTCGGTAGCGCGGCCGATGGCTTGGCCTTCGCGCCGCATGCGCCTGCCGGCAGCACCGGCGTGGCCTTCAAGCACGCACATTCCGGCGACAACCCGGAGGCCGACTGGGGCCGCCACGTAAAGCAGGCGGCGGAGTTTGCGCTGCAGTCGCTGAGCACGGCGTTCCCGCAGGCCGCGCCGTTCACTTTCGACAATACCCGCGTCATCGCCGTGGGTATCTCCAATGGCGGAGGCGCGGTGCTGCGCGCGGCCGAGCTGGAAGGTGACTGGCTGGATGCCGTGGTGGCGGGCGAGCCCAACGTGCTGGTGGAAGGCCACGGCAGCCGCGCTCTTTACGATTACACCACGGAGGCCGCGTTGCTGATGCCGTGCGCGCTGCTGCACCCGGCGCTGGCACCGTTGCCGCAGCCGCCGCTGCAGGCGCAGGTGGCGCCGTTGTGGGCTGCCCAGTGCGCGGCGGTGAAACAGATGGGACTGGTGGAAGGCGCCGACACGGTCGCGCAGGCCGCCTCGGCTTATGGACGGATGCGTGACGCCGGCTGGACCGACGAGGCCCTGCGTGCCGGCGCGTTGTCGGCCGGCTTCGACCTCTGGCGTTCGGTCGCGGTGACCTACGCCGCCGCGTACACGCGTGCCTCGTTGGGCGCCCAGCCCTGTGGCTACCGCTTCACGGCCATGGATGCCGGCGGCAAGCCGCGCGCCGCGACGCCCGCAGAGCGTGCCGCGTGGTGGAGCGACGCCAGTGGCATCCCGCCGGGTGCGGCCGTCTTTGCGTTGCCCCCAGCAGGCTCAAATCCCATGAATGACCTGCAGTGCCTGCGCGCGCTGTGGACCGACACCACCGACGCGCAGGCGACGCAGTTGCACCGAGGCGTGGCCGAGACCCGTGCCGGTTGGCCCCGCGCCGGATTGCCGGTGGTGGTGGTGCATGGCACCAGCGATGGCCTGATTCCCATGTCCTTCAGCAGCGCGCCTTACGTTGCGGGCGCCAAGGCGGCCGGTCGTGACGTGCGTTTCTGGCAGGTCCGCAATGCCCAGCACTTCGACGGCTTCCTCGGTTTGCCGGACTATGCCGCGCGCTACGTGCCGCTGCTGCCGTATGTCTACCAGGCTTTGGATCGTGTGCAGGCGCACCTGGACGGTGTCGGCGTACTCCCGGCCGATGCGGTGATCCCCACGGTGCCCCGCGGCGCCGGCAACGCATTGGAAACGCGCCACCTTGCCATGCCGACGGAGTAAGTCGCGCTCCCCTGCAAGGGCGACCGCCTTGCAGTAAGGGGCAGGGCGGTCGTGCGCAGGAATGGACGCTCTCTGCCATCCGACGCAGGCCGCCCGAGATTTCGTGCTTGCCCTATTCACACCGTCTTTGGCACGCTGACAGGCTGAAGGTCACCCACTGACCTGCCGACGACAGGAGTCGCCATGTCGCGCCGTCATTTCTCCATGCTCCGTGAGTTCCACCTTGCGGACTGGTTTACCCTCGCCAACGCCTTCTGCGGCACCGGCGCCATCTTCGCCGCCATGCGCTTCCTGCAGGAGGGGGTCGTGCGCGACCTGATGATCGGCATGGCGCTGATCCCGCTGGCGTTCGTGTTCGACGCGCTCGACGGTCGCATCGCCCGCTGGCGAAAGTCCGCGTCCACCCTGGGGCGCGAGCTGGACTCGTTGGCCGACGTGATCTCCTTCGGGGTCGCACCCGCTGCACTGGCCTACGCCTGCGGCCTGCAGGGCGGATGGGACTGGGTGGTGCTGAGCTACTTCGTCGGCTGTGGCGTCAGTCGCCTGGCCCGCTACAACGTCACCGCCGAACAGCTTTCGGGCGACGAGGGCAAGGTCAAGTACTTCGAAGGCACGCCCATTCCGACCAGTCTGGTGCTGGTGATTGTCCTCGCGGTGGCGGCGGCGCAAGGGGCCATCGGTGACAACCTGTGGTTCGGCATGGTCCAGCTGGGGCCGTGGCAGTTCCACCCCCTCGTGCTGATGTTTGCCCTGTCCGGTTCGCTGATGATCAGCAAGACCCTGCACATCCCCAAGCCCTGAGGGTGTCACCGAAGGCTTGGCGCACCGCAACATTTCCGTTGCTATGATCTGCCCATACGCGGGAGGGCACGATGGCCAAGCAGGGTTTCGGAGCGATGGGCGGTTTTGGCGCGGATGAGTTCGACGCCATTGCCAAGCAGTACTGGAGCGCGTGGGGCGAGATGATGCGCGGTGCGGGCGCCAAGCCCGCCAATGCCGTGCCAGGCTGGGACGAAGCGGTGCGCTGGTGGTCGCAGCTGGCGCAGGGTGGACCGGCGCAGGCCAACGATGCCGTCGGCCGCTTCAACGCGCAGGCGCAGGGCTGGTTCGGGCAGATGCAGCAGTTGGCGGCGCAGTTCGCCGGCCAGAACGCCGATGCCAACGAGATCACCCGGGTCTGGAAGCAGATGCTGGGTGGCGCCAACGCCAACCCCTTCGCGGATGTGTTCAAGCACGTGCGCGGCCCCGGTCAGCACGATTTCGAAGCCTGGATCGAGCAGGTGCGTCCCTACCTGGACATGCTGCAGCACGATCGCGGGCGCTGGATGGACGTGCCTACGTTCGGCTTCGCGCGCGAGCACCAGGAGCGGTGGCAGGCTGCCGCCAAGGCGCAGGACGAATACCAGGCCGCCACCCAAGCGTTCAACACGCTGCTGGCCGAATCGGCGCAGACCGCGTTCGAGCGCTTTGAGCAGCTGTTGGCCGAGCGCAGCGAGCCAGGCCGCCAACTGACGTCCGCGCGTGCGCTGTTCGATCTGTGGATCGATGCGGCCGAAGACGCCTACGCGGAGCTGGCATTGTCACAGCGCTTCCGCGACGCATACGGGCACATGGCCAACGCACAGATGCGTGTGCGTCAGCACGTGCAGGACGAGATCGAGCGCGCCAGCGCGCTGCTGGGGGTGCCCGGCCGCACCGAAGTGGACGCCGCGCACCGCAAGATCGTGCAGCTGGAGCGCGAAGTGCGCCGCCTGCGTGACCTGGTGCATGCCATGTCGGCGACGCCGGCGACCCGTCCCGCGCCCGTGCAGGCCAGCGCGTTCTCCGATGCCATTGGCACGTTGCGACGCAAGACCGGCGCACAGGTCGCCGCCGCACCGCGCGCGGCGGCAGAGAAGTCGAGGGCCGGCACAAAGGCGAGCAAGACCCCGAGCCGTGCAGCAAAAGCCGTGGGCGCTTCCAGTGCGAAGGCGAACACGTCGGTGCCGGCCAAGCGCAAGGTGGCAACGGCCGGCCAACCCGCCGCGCAGGCACGGGCTGCGGGCGCGGCCTCGGCCACCCGCTCCCGCAATATCGCCCCGGCGGCCAAGGTCGCTCAGCCAGCGCGCAACGCAAAGGCGACGGCCCGCAAGCCGACGGTGAGCAAGACCAGCAAGGGAGTCCGCTGACATGAACGCTTTCGACAGCTTCGGTCCACTGGGCTTCACCCCGCAGTCGCTGGCCGAAGAGGCCGCACAACTGCAGCACAAGCTCGCCGCCGGCCTGGAAACGCTGACCCAAGTGGATGACGTCACCTACGGCGCCACCCGCCGCGAGGAAGTCTGGCGCGACGGCAAGGTCGTGCTGTACCGCTTCATCGGCGAGCGCGCGTCCACCGCCAAGGTGCCTCTGCTGCTGGTGTACGCGCTGGTCAACCGTCCGTACATGGTCGACCTGCAGAGCGACAAGTCCATCGTCCGCGGTCTGCTCGAGCGCGGCGAGGATGTCTACGTGCTCGACTGGGGCTACCCCGACCGCTCCGACCGCTACCTCGAACTGGAGGATTACATCCAGCGCTGGATCGGCGGCGCCGTGGACCACCTGCGCAGTGCCTATCACCAGGACGCCATCAACCTGCTCGGCATCTGCCAGGGCGGTGCGTTCTCGCTGTGCTACAGCGCGCTCAACCCACGCAAGGTGCGCAACCTCATCACCATGGTCACTCCGGTGGACTTCCACACCGAGGGCAACATGCTGTCCAACTGGGCGCGCAGCCTGGACGTGGACCTGTTCGTCGACACGCTGGGCAACGTGCCGGCGGACCTGATGAATTTCACCTACCTGCAGCTCAAGCCGTGGCGGCTGTTCGTGCAGAAGTACGTGGGCCTGGTCGACATCCTCGACAACAAGCAGGCCCTTGAAGATTTCCTGCGCATGGAGAAGTGGATCTTCGACTCGCCTGACCAGGCCGGTGAAGCCTTCCGCCAGTTCATGAAGCAGTTCTACCAGGGCAACGGGTTCGTGAAGGGCGGCATCGACATCGGTGGCCACCCCGTGGACCTGATGCACGTGGACATGCCCGTGCTCAACATCTTCGCCGAGCAGGACCACCTGGTCCCGCCCGAGGCGTCGAAGGCACTGGGTGGTCTGGTGGGCAGCCGCGATTACAGCGAGCTGTCGTTCCGCGGCGGCCACATTGGCATCTACGTTTCCAGCCGGGCCCAGCGTGAGGTGCCGCAGGCGATCCACGACTGGCTGGCGGCGCGCTCGCGCTGACCGTCACATGCCCCGGCGGCGGGCCCGCGCTATGCTCGCCGCCGAGGCCACAAGGACCGACGCCATGAACACCCCGCGCCCGTTCACCCGTTCCCGTTCCGACCGCATGATCGCCGGCGTCCTGGGCGGCATCGCCCAGCGCTTCGGCTGGAGCTCCACGCTGCTGCGCGCCATCTTCGTGATCGTCTCGATCGCCTCGGCGGCGTTCCCGGGCATCCTGGTGTACCTGATCCTGTGGCTGCTGATGCCGGAGGAGGGCGCCTGAGCCCTTGGTTGCATCGCGCTGGGCAGGTGCTTGGCATTGCGTGGGCGTCTCCCAACACCGTGCTGGGGTTGATGGCCGGCATGGTCGGCATGGCCTTCGGCGCGCACGTGCACTTGCGGCCGCAGGACTTGGCGGTGGTATTCCACCGCTGGCCGTGGGGTCCCGGCGGCGCGCTGACCATGGGCAATGTGATCCTGCACACCGGCGACACACTGGATTCGCCCTGCATTACCTATGCGCACCGCGCCGGACACGGCGAAGACCCGCACATCACGCTTGCCGACCACGAGCGCGCGCACGTGTACCAGTACATGGTGCTGGGGCCGCTGTTCCTGCCGGTGTATCTGTTGTGCGGCGGTGTCAGCGTGCGCAATCCATTCGAGCGCGCCGCCGATCGTTACGCTCTCAGCGGGCGCGGCTGGTGGCCGTGGACCTGAGGGCCGGCACGCCGTGTCCTGACTCGAGGGGCCCCTACGGAAAAAACGCGACGCACGTGGTTGCCCACGTGCGTCCGCGAGAATCGCCAGACCTGCGGCTCCTGGAGCGGGGACGAGGAAGTGTCCGGAACCGCAGGCCGGCGAATGGAGCCACCTATGGCTTAGTTGCCGTCGGTGTTGTTCTTGCCATCGGCAGCCGCGTTGGCCTCTTCGGCAGCGTCCTGGGCCTGCTCGGCGGCATCGGCGGCCTTTTCGGCAGCGTCAGCCAGGTCGTCGCGGCGGGTCACTTCGTCGCCAGCCACGGCCTGCGCGGTGGTGGCGGAAGCGTCGGCAGCGGCGGCGGCGGCGTCAGCAGCGGCCTGGGCCGCGGTGGCGGCTGCAGCGTCGCCGGTGGCGGCGGCGTTGTTGGCGGCTTCCTGCGCTTCGGTGGCGGATTCGGCAGCATCCTGCGCCGACATGTTCGCCTGATCCTTGTTGCAGGCGCCCAGCGCCAGCACGAAGGCCATCGCGAGAAGGGTCTTGGTCGTGTTCATCGTGTGCTCTCCTGGAACGCGTTGGTGCGTCGCAGGCACATTGCCGCCGGGCATGTGAAAGCCGCGGCAATGCCAAACCTCCCGAAGGGAAATTGTTCAGGTTGAGAATTGGCGATGCTGTGCGGTCCACGAACATGGGCTCGCGCCGTAGTCCGGCGGCATGCGGGGCTGAACCAGTCTCAGCGAACGCTTTCGGGCAAAGGCAATGTGTGGGCGGTCTGACCGGTCACGTGGCCTTCCGGTCCGAAACGCCTCTCCACGAAGAGCAGCCGCCCGGATTCCACCAGCACCACCGTGCTGCAGCGCGTCCCATAGCGATCGTTGCGCACGAACGGTGGCGACAGCATGCGCTCCAGCTCCAGACCCACGCCGGTGTCGGGCAAGGCGTCGTCCGGCGCAGGCGTGGTATCCGCCAGCGCCTGGAACAACGGTTCCAGTGATGTGACGTCATCGGTCTCGCGGGTGGCGGACATGTCGTTCGACAGCCAGGTCGACAGTGCGGCCGTCGCGTGGCCGCCCTTGGGCCACCTTGCATCAAGCGCGCCGTTGGACATCGCATGCACGCCGGGTTCGATGGGGCGCGTGGCGAAGGATGGGGCGTTGGTGGCGAAGGCCAGCGTCGATCCATCCCACGCCAGCAGGTTGAAACGGCCGTAGTCAGGGGCGCCAGGTGCCAACGACGCACACCAGTCGGGCGCCGAAGCGTCGTCCTGCACGAAGCCGGTCACCAGACAGCCTCGGGAGCGCGGAGCCGTTTCCGCGGCAAGGCCGCGGCGGACGTTGGTCACGGCGGCCAAGCGGCCCAGCGAAGACACCATCAGCCAGCTGCCGCCCTGCAACTGGTCACGGCCACCCAATACGTTGGGCAGGTCGGGGTAGGTGCCAGCGGGAAGCGTGGGGCGCGCGTGGGACTCGTCGCGGTTGGCGATCAGCGCCAACGGGTAACGGGGGTGGACACGCCAGGCAACGGCAATCAGGCACATGTGCGCATGCTAGCCCACCGGCCGACGAACGGCGCCTGTTTATTTACATGGAGCTAACAGGCAGGCGCGTAAAGTTCGACTTGCCGGAGAAAAAGCGAGAAACAACCTGTTTCCTGCAATCGCTCCGACTGGAAGGCTCAGCCACCCGGGACACGTTTCCGAGGACTGGGCCTTCTTCATGTCTGGCGTTTGCCTTTAATGGGGCCTCGGGCTATTTCGCCTGCGCCATGCTCAGATGGCGTTCGCAGGGGAACGGCGCAAATTGCGGGCGCTTATGCCTTCCGGCTTCGGGGCTTGGCTGCAACGCGCTTGCTACCGCTCTTGTTGCGAGGCGGGTTCTCGCCCGAGTTTGCGACGCTGCCGCATAGCGGTTCCAAGGCCGACACAGCATCCACGTACGCCAGGAAATGCTCGAGGTACTCCGGCGACAGCGCGTGCATCCTCGCCAGCGCACGGTGCACCAGACTGACCGAGTTGAGCGGGCCCGCATCGGCGGGTGCCGAAGCAAGCGCTTCACGCAGTTGGGCCCGGGAGCGAACTTCAGCGCAGGCCCGGCGGATATCTTCAAACGCGGCATGTTCGGCGCGTTGGAGTGACATGGGCCGCCCAGGGCTGGCGCTGGCTGCGCCGTGCCCAGCGACGCTGGCATTGGATCCGAAGTTGGCGCTGGCACTACCTGCGTCTGCGTCGGCTTCGGTACGTGTGCCCCTAGCATCACCGGCGGCAACTTGCGGCGTGTCATACCGGACGCGGTCGCTGGCATGGCGGCCCGCTCCATGACGATCAAATTGCCGGATCAGTTCCGCCAGTGCGCTATTCGGTCGCGCGCGGTCGCCCGGATCCACGAGTTCAGTTGGGCGTGGCGTTTCTCCCGCGAGCTCGGTCAGCAATTCAGCCACCCGCGCGTCGAGCAGTTGCCGTACCTCGCCTGTCTGCGTGGCCGCGCGCCGTTCCAAAGCCTCGACGCGCGCCAGCCGGAGCGTACCAAGTGGCGCGCCATTCACGGCCCGCAAAGCCTCCAGCCTGGACCGCAGGTTTGGGCTGCCGTCGCTCATGGGGTGCCGGGGGCGGCCTTTGCCGGTCGCGGCATGGGCGCGATCTCCACGCGGCGATTGCGCGCGCGGCCTTCCTCGTTGGCATTGGAGCTGACCGGCTGCTGCGAACCGAACGCGGCGGCAAACACCGAGGACGGCGGCACGCCCGCGTCGATCAGCGTGCGGGTCACGGTCAGGGCGCGCTGCGCCGACAGCTCCCAGTTGTCGGCGAAGTGGCGGTTGCTGTCGCTCACCAGACGGTCGTCGGTGAAACCGCTGACCATCAGAATCTCCTCGCGCGCGCGCAGGTATTCGGCCAACGGGCTTGCCAGCGACTTCAGCAGCTCGCGACCGTCGGGCTGCAAGCGGTCGGAGTTGAGTGCGAACAGCACGTTGCCGCGGATACCGATGCGGCCATTCACCAGCGTGACCCGACCTTGGGCCAGTGGGACCGCCAACACCTGTTCCAGCGTCTGCATCTGCTTGGCGGCCTGTTCACGCTTGCGGACTTCCTCGTCCAACTGGTGCGAGAGGCGCATCTGCACCGCGATCACGCCGACCAGGATCAGCGCGAACACGCCCAGCAGCACCGACATCAGGTCGCCGAACGCGGCCCAGACGGCGGTGGAGGCGTCGACGTCGCCGTCGTGCTCCACGCTCATGCCACGTCCGCCCCGGCCCGCTGCTCGGACAGTTGCTGCAGCTCGCCGATGATCTGCTTTTGCGCGAGCACGCTCAGGTCGATGACCTCACGCGCCTGCGCCACGTAGTACGCCAGTTGCTCGTCGCTGCGCGACAGCGATTGGTCCAGCGCGGCCTCGATGGCCTGCAGGCGCGTGACCAACTGGTCGTTGGACTCGCCGAAGCGCTGCACCGCCGCGCCGAACGCATCGCCCAGGCTGGCCACTTCGATCGCGCCGGCGGCGATGCGGGTAGCGGCGGCATCCAGCTTGCCGGTCTCGGCTTCGATGTGCGAAGTGAAGCGGTTGCCTACCCGGTCGAGCAGGTCCGCGCTGGTGGAGATCAGCGCGTCCACCGCCGTGCGCTGTTCGGTGGAGGCGTGGTTGATCGCGTTGAGCAGCGTGTCGACGGTCGCCAGCAGGCGGCCGCGCTCTTCCAGCACCGCGGTGTCACGGGCCATGCTGTCGGACAACTTCTGGCGCAGTTCGGCGATGACCTCCGCGGCGGCCTTGGGCGCCTCGGAGGCGGTCTGCACCAGGCGCGAAATTTCGGCGATGGTGTCTCGGGCATGCGCCTGCGTCTGCGCCGTGATTTCATCGGCGGTGCGGGCCAACGTGTCGCACAGGTCTTGCTGGCGACTCGCTGCGCGCTCGCCGGCCTGCTCCCAGCGGACAACCAGCGGCTGGGTCATGTCGTCGAAGGATTGCGCCCAGGCGGCCATGCGCTGCTGCGCGTTGACGTCCAGCGTGGCCTGCAGCTCCGCGTGCGAGTGCTGCACGGCCTGCACCAGCGCGGCCGCATGTGCCTCGAACGTGCTTGCCGCGGTTTCCAGCGCCGTCTGGTTGCGGGTCGCCAGCTCGGTGCCGGCTGTGAGCTGGCGGGCCACGGCTTCCGTCCACGCGGCCTCCTGGCGTGCCGCGGCGTCTGCCGATGCGGTCTCGTGGCGTGCAGCGGCATTGGCCCAGGCAGTCTCGTGGCGAGTTGCCGCCTCGGACCACGCGGCTTCATGGCGCGAGGCCGCTTCGGTCCACGCCGTGGATTGACGTACCGCAGCCTCATCCCACGCCGCGGTTGCTCGTGCAGTGGCCGCATCGAAGCGCGCCGCGACGGTGTCCACCACGCCTGCCGAACGCTGCTCAAAGGCTTCGTTGAAGCGCTCCAGCGAGGCGCGCAGATCGTGCACCAGCGCGTCGTTGGCTTGGCGCTGGTCGGCGAGCGAGCCGGTCCACAGCCCTGCGACGGTGGCCGTGGTGTTCTGGAACTCCGACGCCAACCCCGCGACCTGCTGCTGCACGGCCTGCATCGCGTTTTCTTGCAACGTGGCGGCATTGCGCGCAATGGCGGACATGGTGGCTTCCATCACCGGCTGCAGCGCAGCGCCCGTGGCGCGGGCGCTTTCGGAGGCGCCTTCCATCAGCGACTGCTGCACGGAGGCGGCCAGCCGCGTGTGCACGGCTTCGGTGCGTTCGTGGAAGGCGGTCTGTTGCGCCAATTGGCGCTCGTTCGCCGCCAGGCTCTGCTGTTCCATCGTGGACAGCGTGGCCTGCAGCTGCGCCACCAGCGTCGGCAGGGTGTCGGCCTGGCGCTGCAGCAGCTTGAAGGCCTCATCGCGCTGGTGTGGCTGCGAGAACGGCCGCAGCGTGGACGCAATGGCCGCGTCCAGTCCCTGCGCCGCCTCCACGCGTTCGCGGCGGCACAGCGCGGCCAGCAACCCGAGCATGGCCGATGCCGCCACGCCCGCGATGGACGTGCCGAAGGCGAACGCCAGGCCTTTCACCGGGGCGGCGATGGACGCACGCAGGGCAGCCAGGTCCGAGGCGCTTTCCAGTGCCAGCCCGGTGCCGCGCAGCGTGTTCATCATGCCCAGCAGCGTGCCCAGCATGCCGAGCAGCACCAGCAGGCCGACCAGGTACGGCGTCAGCGCCGGCGCTGGAAGCGGCACGCGGCCGCCGTCGACGCGCTGGCGTACGGCGTCGCGCAGGGACGGGTGCAGCTGGCCCAGCCACGCACCCAGGTCTGCGACCGGCTGCGCCGCCGCTTCCAAGGCGCGCACCAGCGTGGCCGTGGCCTGCCGATAGCGCCGCAGCTCCAATGCGCCGGCCACATAACAGCCCGCGATCAGCAGTACCACCGCCAACGCCAGCAGGTTGGTGCCGAGGTAGCCCGCGCCGATCCAGCCGATGGCGGCCAGTCCAGCAATGAAGATGGCGCGGTAGAGCAGGTGCTTGGGCATGTCAGGGAGTCACGGTGGTGCGCAGGGCCGAAACGAGGCCCTCGCTGGGTTGCAGACGGAGGTCGAGTTCGGCCAGCAGCAGGCTCTGCATGTCCTGGCGGAACACATCGAGCCAGCGGGCCGAGGGGGAGGTGGCGTCAGGCGCGGCGGCCGCGGCCAGGCGAAGGCGATCGAAGTGCTGGGCCAGCCACTCGGGGAGCCTCGCCAGCAGGGCGCGCTCCTGGCGGCCCAGCGCGCGCTCCATGACGGCGTCCATGGCGGCCAGTGGCGCCAGCTCCGGCGCCTGTTGGGTCATCAGACCGCGCAGTCGACCGCGCAGGTGGCCGATGTCAGCCTCCATCACCTGCTGCAGGGCGGTGTAACGCTGGCGGAAGAAGCTGGCGTCGGGCTGTGCCAGGTCGTTGCCGCTGGCGCCGGGCGCACTGGCAAACGCCCGGTCACCCACGATGGCCGCCATCAACGCGGCGCGAACGCGCGCGCATTCGCTGGCGTCGAGGGCCAGCGAGGGTGCAGTGTCGGGTGAACGCGCCACGGGCCGGGCATCCAGCGCCGAGGACAGCGCCACCGCCTGGGTCCACTCCAGCCATTGGCTCAGCCGGGCGGTGAGGGACGGGGCGGGGGCGGCAACGTCGGTCTCGCCCAGGCGGGCAAGCAGGCGGTGGAGCGCCGGGACCGGGGCCCGGAGGGCGTTGTGCACAGGCAGGTCTTGCGGAAAACCCGCGATTTTACACGCATTTAGCCCCGATCCTGCCCCCCGTCCAGCCACGGGCGGCGGGGTGTTGGCGAGACGCCACCGACTGCATCCATGTGGGGGCAGCCCCCGTATGCCGAATTGCACTACCCCAGGCCTCCCGGGGGTGACCGGGACCATCGCAGCCCCGCGTTGGCCGAACCGATGCCGCAACCATCGCTGACTTGTGGAGAAGCCCATGAACGTACGCCTTGCACTGTTGCCGATGACGGCCACCTGCCTGCTTGCCGGCTGTATGGCGCAATCTCCGGTCCGGGACGCCTCGTCGACGACGACCCGCTTCCTCTGCGACGGCGGAATCACGTTGACGGTGGCCTTCGCCGATGGCCGGGCCACCGTTGAATCGCCGGGTGGCATGGCCGAAATGGCCGCACAGCCGGCGGGTTCCGGCTTCGCCTATGCCGGCAGCGGCCAGAGCATCCGCGGGAAAGGGCATGAACTGCGCTGGACGAACGCCAACCAGGAAACCGTCACCTGTCGCGAGGAGAAATGGACGATGCAGCAGCCACAGGTCGAGCCCCCACGCAATGCCCTTGCCGGTACGCGCTGGAGCCTGATCGCGTTCCAATCGTCCGATGATGCGATCGGCACGGTCATTCCGCCAAATGTCGAGCGATACACCATGACCTTCGAGGAAGGCGGACGCCTGTTGCTGCAACTGGACTGCAACCGGGCTTCGGGGACCTGGCAGGTAACGTCGCAATCCACGCAGGGAGGCTCCGTCGCCCTGCAGGGTGGGCCCATGACGCGGGCGATGTGCCAGACGGGTGCGATGGACACGCGACTGGCACGTGACCTTGCGCGCGTTCGCTCCTTCACGCTGAAACAGGATCGGCTCTACCTCGCGTTGGAGGCCGATTCCGGCATTTATGAGTTCAAGCGCTCTTCCGAAGACGGGTGAGACATGGTGCTCCGGCTGATTACGTGGGTAGCATTGCTGGTGGGCGTGCTGGCCATCGTCACGGTGTATGTCACTCCGTGGCCCAGCGTGCTGGTGATTCGAACCATCTTCGATCGCGGGGCGGAGCAGGCTTCCGCCGCGCTGGCGTCAAAGGTGCCGACGGACATTTCGGTCGAATCCGGGCTGACTTACGACGCCACTGACCCCGATGCACGCTTCGACATCTATCGCGGCGCCAAGGTCACGCCCGCGGCGCCCACGATCGTATGGTTCCATGGAGGTGGCTTCGTGTCAGGGCGACGCAGCGACGTTGCCAATTACCTGAAGATCCTGGCCGGGCGCGGGTTCCACGTCGTCAACGTGGAGTACGCCATTGCACCGGAGGCGGCGTATCCAACCCCGATCCGGCAGGCGAACAAGGCGTTGGCCCACCTCCGCGCCAACGCAGGCCAGCTGCGGATCAACGCGGACAAGATCGTGCTGGCCGGTGATAGCGCGGGGGCGCAGATCGCGGCGCAGACCGCGGCGATCTGAGCAATCCAGACTACGCGCGCGCCGTGGGCATTGCCCCGGGTATGGAAGCCGGACGAATCGCCGGGGCGCTGCTTCATTGCGGCGTGTACGACGTGACGAAGATGGGACAGGGCGGCGGAATACTGGGGTGGTTCGTCAAATCCACCTCGTGGGCCTACAGCGGAAAGCGCGACTGGCGCGATGCCGAAGGATTCGCAATGATGTCCATTGCGCCCCACGTCACCCCCGCATTTCCGTCGACATTCATCAGCGCCGGAAATGCAGACCCGCTGGCACCGCAGTCCAAGGCCATGGCGAGCGCGTTGGCATCGCAAGGCGTCGCGGTCACTGAACTGTTCTATTCGCCCGATTACCAGCCACCCCTGGCCCATGAGTACCAGTTCAACCTGGATACCGAGGCAGGACGCCTTGCTCTCGATCGCTCGGTTTCCTGGCTCGGATCACTGTGAGCCACGACACCCGCTGACGCCCGGTACGATGGGGTCCGAATGGATCGCGCCTCGTGAGGGCACCTCCCCACTTTCGCCCAGTCAATTAGTCCTTCGACTTCGATTCAGCGCCGCTTGGATCGAGCTAGCCAATGAACGCCGACGGCGAGATGATCGATCTTCCCGGGCCATCATGAGCGTGTTTTTGGGGGGCAGGCGGGCGCCATTCGCCACGGGAGAGCGAAGTGAGTGAAGCAAAGACAAAGTTGACCTTCAACGTGCGCGCGACGCGTCGCGATGCCCATGGCAGCTACGCTGACTGCAAGGACGCGCGGATCGAACTGGACACCGACCTGGCGGGTCGGCGTGACGCGTTCAATCCAGCGGAGTTACTCCTCGCAGCCCTGTCGGCTTGCATGATCAAAGGAATCGAACGGGTGGTCCCGATACTCAAGTTCGAGCTCAAGGGGGTGGAGGTGCGGATCCACGGCGTCCGGCAGGATGTTCCCCCGCGGATGGAGTCGATCAGTTACGAAATCCTCGTGGACACGGACGAGTCCGATCGCCGTCTTGAACTCTTGCACGAAAACGTCACCAAATACGGGACGGTGTTCAACACCGTGTCGCCGGGGACGCAGCTTCACGGGACGCTTCGTCGGTTGGCCTGAGTCGCGCGTCTGAGCTTGGCTTATCCGCGTTGGCGGATTGGGGCTCGCCGGATGTCCGCCTCGGGCCGAAGCGAGGCACCAACGGGCATGTTTGCCCAGCATGGAGTGGCCGTCGCGCGTTTCCCTGTCCGTTGGAATCGTGGATTCTTCATGGCGGAGTGGAAGCGCATGAGCACGGCGCTGCAGACGCTAATCATCGCGCTGGTCGGCCTCCCTTTGGCAGCGTGCTCGCGACCCGAGGCTGCGGCGCCGTCTCCCAAGCAGACCGAAATCGCGCAGATCGCGCAATTGCCCGGCCTCAAGGTGCGTCCGTTGACCGACCGCGTGTTCGAACGGACAGAGGAGAGGCGCCTGCGCGGCCGGTACCTGGCCGAGGGCATCCTCGCCTGCGAGGCCTGCCATTCCGACCGCGACCTGAACCAGCCGGGTGGTCCGCCCGTGGTGGGCAAGGCCTACGCAGGCACGGTGTGGAATGACGATGGCAAAGCGCGCCTTGTCGCCGCAAACCTGACGTCCGACCCGGAAACCGGCGTGGGCCGCTGGAGCGATGACATGCTGGCCCGCGCAATTCGCGAGGGCATTGGCCACGACGGCCGCCTGCTGCACCCGCAGATGTACTACCGCACGTTCCGGATGTTGTCCGACGAAGATCTTGCTGCAGTGGTGGTGTTCATTCGTTCGCTTCCACCCGTGCGCAACCCATTGCCGAAGACGGTTCTGACGGCGGACCAGGTCAAGCGCTATGTCAGTTGGCCACAGCCCGTTACCGCGCCCGTGCCGGCACCGCCCCAAGGGACGCAGGTCGAACGCGGCCGCTACCTTGCCGCAATTGGCGATTGC
The DNA here is from genome assembly GCF_054777355.1 of Lysobacter olei. NCBI lineage: Bacteria > Pseudomonadati > Pseudomonadota > Gammaproteobacteria > Lysobacterales > Lysobacteraceae > Lysobacter > Lysobacter olei. Next base: position 114,943 of record NZ_BAAHAT010000006.1, read on the forward strand.
TCCGGATGCCACACCTTGTGGGACGGAAAGCGTCTTCCCGGCGCCTTTGCGGGCGGCAACGAAGTGGGACGCAATGGCCGCGACGTGTTCAGTGCGAACATCACGCCGCATGCCAGCGGCATGCCTTACGACGCGGAAAACTTCATCCAGATCATGCGTACCGGCAAATCCGGATTGCTCGACCCCATCATGCCCTGGTGGTACTACAGGCGCTTGAATGATGGTGACCTCAAGGCGCTGCATGCCTTCCTGGCCACACGGCACGGTGTGGCGCACAGGATCAGCAACCTCGGCGAGAAGAGCGAATGCGTGGTATGCGGCCAGTCACATGGCCTTGGTAAGCTCAACGCCTTGCCAAGACACAAAGGTGTCGCGGTATCAACGGCGCTGCTTCGGGAATACACCGGCACCTACCGCATCGATGAGTTCGACTGGACGGTCCAGGTCGAACTCATCCATGGAAAGCTCCATGCTCGAGAACCTGGCGGCGCGCCCCCCAAAGAACTGGTGCCGTTGTCGGAGGAGTTGTTCGCAATGGATGGGGGACTGGGCCCCTTGCGCTTTGCCCGCAATGAGGCCGGTCAGGTGGACCGGGTCATTTCCGAAGACGTCGATGACACCGTGCTCCGGCGGATTGCCGGTGCAGGTGGCGCGCTGTAAGCAGATGCGAGCCAAGTCGATCACGCAGCCTTCACTGGAAGGTGGGTGTTTCGCTGCCAGACAGGTTCGCGTGGTTACCCTGCCGTCGTCACTCCCCCAAGGAGGTTTGCCATGTCCGCTGACGCCAAGACCCCGCTGGACCACGTCAACGACACGCTGCTGCAGCTCAAGGAGATGCGGCACTATTCGAAGAACAACGTCGAACTGCTGACCACGCAGTGGTTGATGTTCGATGGCGAGCTTTCGAAGCTGAAGCAGGCGGAGACGATCGAGGACCTGATGACGCGCCAGTCTGGCTTCCACGATGCGGTTGAGTCCGCGATCGGCGATCTCGAGGAACTGGCCGTCGAGTTGCAGCCGTCGCCGGAGGAAGAGGGCGCCTGAGTGGGCGCCAACGAAAATGCCAAGCCCAAGGGCTTGGCATTTTCTTCAAACTGGTGCCGGAAGTGGGACTCGAACCCACACGCTTTTAAGGGCGGCGGATTTTGAGTCCGCTGCGTCTACCGATTCCGCCATTCCGGCGCGGTCCAGCAGTATAGCGAAGGCTTGGGCCTGCGTCTGCGGGTTCAGTGCACTTCGTCGGTCTTCAGCGCCTTGCAGGCGCGGGCAAACCATTCGCCGTCCTGCGGCACGAACATCGAGCAGCTCTCCATCGGCCCCTTGTAGATGTGCAGGGAGATGGCGACGTTGTCGGGACTGGTATTGCGGATGGTGTGGTACTCGTGCGGCGGGATCAGGCTGCCGGCGCTGCCCGGACCGGCCTGCATGCCACCGGCGGCGCGGAAGCGGAAGCGGTCGCCGTCGGTTTCCAGCAGCTCGTATTGGGTGATTTCCAGTTCGCCGTCCCACACGCCTTCCACGCACCACAGGCCGCAGTGGTCGTGCACCGGGGTGCCCTGGCCCGGGCCCCAGGTCATGGCCACCACGCTGTAGCCGTGCGTGGGGCTGCGGTACAGCTCGCGACGGGCGTAGTGGTCGTCGATGGGCTCATGCACGCACTCGGGCAGCTGTACGTCGCGGTCGCGGATCATGCTGCACAGCGCACTGCGCAGCGCGGCGGTGACGGCGTGCTGGTCGCCGGCGGAGACCGCGGCGTCCAGGGCGGCGACCAGCTTGTCGTGGCCGGGGAAGTCGAAGTCGGGCAGGGCAGTGGCGAGTGCGTGCATATGACGAAGTGTAACCCGCTCATGGCCGGGTGTTATGTGCGCTGCGGCATGGCGCGCGCCGTGCCAACGCGTATGGAAAGCGCCGGGCGTAAGTGGCGATTGTGGGGAGAACAGGGCGAGCGTCGCGGCGCCCGCACTGTCCTCAGAGTTCGGCCAGGAACCCACCCACCGCCGGCGCGAACCGGTCGAAGTCGACCAGGAACGCATCGTGTCCCTGCGGGGACGGCAGCGGCAAGAAGCGCGCGTCGGTCCCCCCCGCCAGCAGGCCTTCGGCAATCTCCTGCTGTTGCTGCAGCGGGAACAGTATGTCGGTGTGCACGCCGATGGCCAGCGCCTTCTCCAGCGGGATGGCGGCCAGCGCGGCGCGGGTGTCGTCATCGCTGGACGGGCCTTCGCCGCGGCCGCAGCCGCCCGGGCAGAAGTCGCCGATGTCGAACCAGTCCATCGACCGGCTCAGGTACAGGTAGCAGTTGGGGTCGAAGCGGCGCACGAAGCGGCGGGCGTGGGCCTCGAGGTAGCTCTCCACCTCAAACTCCAGGCCAAACGGTTCATCATCGGCGCGGTCGGAATCCAGGCGCACGCGGCCGAAGCGGCCATCCCACTCCAGCGCGGAGCGGTAGGTGATCACGCCCAGCTTGCGCGCCATGCGCATGCCCGACTCGGGGTAGCGCTCGTCGGTGTAGTCGCCGCCGTTCCAGTTGGGGTCGAGGCGGATGGCCTCGCGCTGCAGTGAGCGGATCGCAATGGAGAACGGCAGCGCACGCGCCGCACCGGAGATGTTGATGTGGCTGCGGGCCATACCACGGTGCTGGGCCAGCAGGGCTAGCGCGGTCATGCCGCCCATGGAGTTGCCGATGACGCATGCCAGACGCTCAATGCCCAGCGCGCGAACCACGTGCGCGGCGGCGTTGGCCCCGTCTTCCACCGACAATTCGGGGAAGGTCAGGCGGTACGGCTGACCCGTGGCCGGATCGATGGACGCCGGGCCGGTGGAGCCCTTGCAGCTGCCCAGCGAGTTGACGCAGATGACGTGCCAGCGGTCGGTGTCGATGGCCTTGCCGGGGCCGAGCATGGCCTCCCACCAGCCGGCCGCGGGATTGGCCTCGTTGGCGGCGGCGTGGGCATCCGGCGATAGGCCGGTGACGATCAGGATGGCGTTGTCGCGCGCGGCGTTGAGCGTGCCCCAGGTTTCGAAAGCCATCTTTGCCGCATGCAATGCGCCACCCCGGCGCATGGGGAAGGGCGAAGGCAGGTCGATGTAACGGGTCCCGGGGGGGATGAATTCGGTCATTCCGTGGACTCTGGGCAGCGCGATGGACGGGAGCGATCTGCGATTGTCGCAGAGACCGTCGTTTTCGGCCGAAAGGGCGGTCCTGCGTCAGTAACGGGGGCGGTCACCGGCGGCGTCGCGCCCCCCCCAGGGCTCATTGGCGCACTCGGTCGATCTTGATCACCACCGGGGCTTTCGCATCGGTCGCGGTTTGTACGGGCGTGGCCTCCAGATCGCCGGCCTTGGGCATGGCGTCGCCGCTGGTCGACAGGCGCGCGGTGATCTCGGCCTTGGCCAGGTCGGAGAACTTCTTGGTCGGCATCAGGCTGTCGCCGTCGTCCAGGCGCACTTCCAGCGGCAACTGGGCGGCGGGCAGCTTCTCGGCTGCCACCGGGATCGGTGGGCCGCCCGGCTCGCGGGCGATGACGAACAGCGTGGCGCCGGCGGTGACCTTGTCGCGCAGGGCGTCGGCCAGTTCCACCTTGACCGTGATGCCCTTGCCGCTGGCGGGTGCCGGTGTTGGCGGGGCGAGCGCAGCTAGACCGGCCTCAGCGCGTGCGGCGTTGATCTGCGGGAGCAGCGTGGTGGCCACGTCCGGCGTCACGATCGTCAGCAGCGGTTCCCAGGCCTTCGCCGCTTCGGCGGCTTCGCCGGCCTGGCGATGGGCGATGCCGAGGAACCAGCGGGCCCGCTGGTGCAAGGGCTGCTTCTCGAGGGCGTGGCGGAGCATCTGCACCGCCTTCTCGTCGAAGCGGTGGTCCTTGTCGGCGTTGGCGCGGGCCTCGGCGGCGTCGGCCAGCAGATCGGGCTCATCGGGGGCCACGGTCACGGCGCGGGCGAGGGCGTCGCGCGCATCGGCATGGCGGCCCTCCGCGGTGTAAGCACGGGCCAGCAGGCGCCAGCCGTCGATCTCGCTCGGGTCCTCGGCCAGCTTGGCCTCAAGCTGGGTAATGGCCTCGTCCAGCGTCTGCGGGGCGCGGCGTTGGGCCGGGTCCAGCGCGCGCGGCGTGCCGACGGCGAAATACAGTGCGCCCGTCATCACCGCCACCGAGGCGAACATCGCCGCGCCGGTGAGGCGGTGGGCCTTCAACACGGGACGCAGTACGTAAGCGAGTATCACCAACACCAGCACCAGGCTGGCGACCACGAACGCACTCATCACCACTCCTGATCGTCTTCGGCGGCATTGGCCGCGGCACCGCGGGTGGCGTCACCCGCGTGCGTCTTGCCCCGCTGCTGCGTTGAGCGCCGGCGCACGATGCCCGCCACTACCAGGCCGCCTGCAAGCAGCACCACGGCCGGGCCGAACCACAGCAGCCAGGTCTTGGATTCCACCTGTGGGCGGTACAGCACGAATTCGCCGTAGCGTGCCACGAGGAAGTCCTTGATCTCTGCGTTGCTCTTGCCCTGTCGCATCAGCGCCAGCACCTCGTGGCGCAAGTCCACCGCGATCTGCGCATTGGAGTCGGCCAGCGACTGGTTCTGGCACATCACGCAGCGCAGTTCGCTCACCAAGGCGTGGAAGCGGGCTTCCTCGGCGTTGTCGCTGAACTGGATGGGCGTGGGGTCGACGGCAGCCTGGGCGCGCGCCGACAGAGGGGCGAACAAAGCGGAAAGCCCCAGCATCGCGCCGAGCATCAGGGAGGTCACTGCCGCGCGGCCGGCGCGGGTCAGCGACTGCGCGGGAAAACCCTGTGCAGGCCCGGTTGAGGTAGGCAATGGGCTGAGGCGCGGCACAGTGTGCATCGGCTCGCTCACAGCGACACCCCCGCCGGTGTGGTTTCCACTTCCCGCAACGCGGGCAGCAACTGCTTCTGGATCACCTCATCGGTCAGCGGGCCGACGTACTTCCAGCGAATCATGCCGTTGGCGTCCACCAAGAAGGTTTCCGGCGCGCCGTAGATGCCCCAGTCGATGGCGATCTTGCCTTCGTAGTCGGCCAGCACCAGCCAATATGGGTTACCGAACTCGTCCAGCCAGCGCAGCGCGTCGGCGGGCTCGTCCTTCCAGTTGTAGCCCACCACGCGCACGCGTTTGGTTTCGGCGAACCGGGTCAGCACCGGGTGTTCGTCGCGGCACGCCGGGCACCAGCTGCCCCACACGTTCAGCAGGTACGGCGCGCCGCGCAGTTCCTGCGAGGTCACGGTGCGCGACAGGTCGTGCAATACCGGTAGCGAAAACGCCGGTGCGGCCTTGCCGATCAACGGCGAGGGCAGGGCCTCGCGGTTGGGGTTGCGGCTGAGCAGCACGCCCACGCCGAGCAACACGCCCAGCAGCGCGACGAAGGCCAGCGGCAGCCAGCGCATCGCGCCGCGCTTGGGGGAAGGCGAGGAACTCATCGTGCGGGCTCCGCAGCAGGCGGCGTCTGCGTGGACGTGGCGGTGTCGGAAGTGGCCGCAGCGCGGGTGACGACGGCGGCTGCGGGCGTCGCGAGGCCGTCATTCGTGGGCAGTGGCTCGCGCACGCGGTCGGTCCCAACGCGGCGGAAACGCTTGTCCGCCGCCGTCACGAAACCGCCCAGCATCATCAGCAACGCGCCGAGCCAGATCCAGCGCACGAACGGCTTGATGTGCACGCGCACAGCCCATGCACCACCGCCCAGCGGCTCGCCGAGTGCGACGTACAGGTCCTTCGTGATCCCCGGGCGGATGGCCGCCTCGGTCATGACCTGACCGCCGCTGGCGTACGCCCGCTTCTCCGGGTGCAGCACGACGACCACGCGGTCGTTGCGCAGCACGGTCACGGTGCCGCGGTCGGCTTCATAGTTGGGGCCCTGGCTATGCGCCACGCCATCCAACCGGAATTCATAGCCGGCCACTTCCACCGACTTGCCCGGGGACACGGCCACTTCGCGCTGCTGGTTCAGGCCTTCCACCAGCAATGCACCGACCAGGAACACGGCGACACCGACGTGGGCGAGGATCATGCCCGCCATTTCCGCGGTGAAACGCTTGCCGTTGGACTGCAGGCGCGTCCACACGAAGCGCGCGGTGCCGGTGGCCACCCACACCGCGCCCATCACGCCCATCGCCACCTTCCAGGCCCCTTGCGGCGCCATGAAGTACGCGGCGATGCCCGCCACCAACGCCAGCCCGGCCCACGGCGCCAGCATCGCCAGCGGCCTGGAAACCTGCTCGCGCTGCCAGCGGGTGATGGGGCCGAACGGCAGCAGCAGCACCAGCGGCGCCATCAGCAGCGTGAACATCAGCGCGAAGTAGGGCGGGCCGACCGAGATCTTGCCCAGATCCAGCGCATCGGCGAGCAGCGGGTACAGCGTGCCGAGCAGCACCATCGCGCAGGCAGTGGTCAGCAACAGGTTGTTGGCCAGCAGCAGCGTCTCGCGGGAACTGGCCTCGAACGGCTTGCCCTCGTCGTCGCCGCCGGGCGCGCGCAGCGCGTACAGCAGCAGCGAGCCACCGACGACGATGCCCAGGAAGATCAGGATGAAAAGTCCGCGCGACGGATCCGCCGCAAACGCGTGCACGCTGGTCAGCACGCCCGAGCGCACCAGGAAGGTGCCCAGCAGCGACAGCGAAAACGTGGCGATCGCCAGCAGCAGGGTCCAGCCGCGGAAGCTGCCCCGCTTTTCGGTGACGGCCTGCGAGTGGATCAGCGCGGCACCGGCCAGCCACGGCATGAAGCTGGCGTTTTCCACCGGGTCCCAGAACCACCAGCCGCCCCAGCCCAGCTCGTAATAGGCCCACCAGCTGCCCAGCGCGATGCCCAAGGTCAGGAACGCCCACGCCACGTTGGTCCACGGCCGCGTCCAGCGCAGCCAGCGCGCATCCACGCGGCCGTCCAGCAGCGCGGCGATGGCGAACGCGAACGGCACCGCAAATCCAACGTAGCCGGCATACAGCATCGGCGGATGGATGATCAGGCCGGGGTCCTGCAGCAGCGGATTGAGGTCGCGGCCTTCGGCGGCGGCCGGCAGCAGGCGGTCAAACGGATTGCTGGTGAAGATCAGGAAGGCGAGGAAGCCCACGCTGACCCAGCCCATCACTGCCAGCACGCGGGCGATCACCTCATCGGGCAGGCGCTTGGACCACAACGCCACCGCGCCGGTCCACAGCGCCAGCACCAGCGCCCAAAGCAGCAGGGAGCCCTCGTGCGAGCCCCAGACCGCCGAGTAGCGGTACATCATCGGCAGCAGCGAATTGCTGTTCTTGGCCACGTAGGCCACCGAGAAGTCCTGCACCACGAAGGCCCAGGTCAGCACGGCGAAGGCCAGGCCCACCAGCAGCAACTGCGCGTAGGCGGCGGGTCGCGCCGTGGCCATCCAGGGCGCGATGCCGCGCTGCGCCCCCACCAGCGGCAGGGTGGCCTGCAGCACCGAGACCAGCAGCGCCAGGATCAGGGTGATCTGGCCAAGTTCAGGCAACATCGTTCAGCTCCGGCGCGCGCTGCGCGTCAGTGGGGCCCGGCCGTCGAAGTGGCGGCCGGGCTGGCTCAATTCGCGTAGCCGGGGTTGGCCGCGGCGTCGGCGGCGGGCTCGGCCACGTTGTGCTTCTTGTGGGCCTGGCCCATCTTGTCGGCCACTTCCTTGGGCATGTAGTTCTCGTCGTGCTTGGCGAGCACTTCCTCGGCGACGAAGCGGTCACCCTCCATGCGGCCGGTGGCCACCACCGCCTGGTTCTCGCGGAACAGGTCGGGGAGGATGCCGGTGTAGACCACGGGCAGGATGTTGTCGCCGTCGGTCACGTCGAAGTGGGCTTCCATCGAGCCTTCGGCGCGCTTGAACGAGTTCTTGGCCACCATGCCGCCGAGGCGGAACCGGGCGTGCTTGCCAGCCTCGCCGGCCTTCACTTCGGTGGGAGTGTAGAGATAGGCGACGTTGCGCTGCAGGGCCATCGCCACCAGGGTCGCGGCCAGGCCGGCCGCCACCACGAGGGCGAGGATCCACAGCAGGCGTCGGCGACGGATCGGGTTCATCGGGTCAACTCATCGGACTGCGTGCGGGCCGCTTCGCGCTTGGCGCGCTGGCGGGCGTTGTTGATCTCGCGGCGGATCTGCAGCCGGGTGGCCACATAGTCCCATCCCAGTACGATCACGAAGACCGCAAAGGATGCAATGACGTAGTTCTGGTAGCTCATCGGGTGCGCTTCCGGCTGTCGGGGCCGACACCGGCCAGGTCCGCCACCCACGACTTGCCGGCCTCGCGGCGGAGGTTGTCGGCGCGGGCGCGGGCGAGCAGGGCGCCGATGAACCACAGTTTGGTGCCGATGATCATCCACCACAGCGGCGGCATCATCGACGGGTCCATGGCCGACTCGCCGAACACGCGGATGGTCTGGCTCTGGTGCAGCGAATTCCACCAAACCACCGAGTAGCGGATGATCGGTAGCAACACCACGCCGACGATGGCGAGGAAGCCGGCGGCACGCGCGGCGGAGCGGCGGTCATCGATGGCGTTGTACAGCCCGATCACGCCCAGGTACAGGAACAGCAGGATCAGCTCGGTGGTCAGGCGCGGGTCCCAATCCCACCACGTGCCCCACATCGGTTTGCCCCAGATGGAGCCGGTGGCCAGGGTGATGAGGGTGAACGCGGCACCGATGGGCGCGCAGGCCATGGCCAGGATTTCGGCCAGCTTGATCCGCCAGACCAGTGCGATGGCCGAGTACACGGCCATCAGGCCGAACACCGCCATGCTCATCCAGGCGCTGGGCACGTGGATGTACAGGATGCGGAAGCTGTCGCCCTGCTGGTAATCCGACGGCACCTGGAACAGCGCACCGTATACGCCCACCGCCATGACCAGCAGGCCTAGGCCGTAGGCCCACGGCGCCCAGCGCGCGGCGAAGCGATCGAAGTAGGGGGGCGAGCCGAGTTTGTGGAACCAGAGGACGATCGGATTCATGCGGTCAGGTCGCGCTCCGCGCAGGCGCGGGGCGCCGGTTGGGTGGGGCCATTGTCGCCGAAGGGGCGGGCCGGGCGTTGACGCGCCTCAATTGAGCGCGATCCGGATGGCGGTAGCGGCGGCCAGGGGGGCCAGCAGGGCCGTGACGACCAGCCCGGCGGCCAGCATCAACAGCGCGCCAATCGGGTCCAAACCCTGTGCCGACGCTGCCACCGCGCCTGCGCCAAACACCAGAATCGGCACGTACAGCGGCAGCGCCAGCAACGCGACAAGGATACCAGAGCGGCGCATGCCGACCGTCAGCGCGGCCACCACCGCTCCGAGCAGACTCAGCAACGGCGTGCCCAGCGCCAGCGACGCCATCAGCACGCCCAATTGCTCGCGCGGCAGGTGCAGCAGTTCGCCCAGGAACGGGGTGGCGACCAGCAGCGGCAGCGCCGTCGTGGCCCAGTGCATGAACGTGCGGACGCCCACCAGCCACGCCAGCGGCACCGGCGCCAGCATCCACTGCTCCAGCGAGCCGTCCTCGGCATCGCCGCGGAACAGGGTGTCCAGCGCCAGCAGGCCGGCCAGCAGCACGGCCAGCCACAGCACGGCGGCGGCAACCTTCGACAGGGCCTGCGGCTCGCCGCCCAGGCCCAGCGCGAACAGCACCACCACCAACAGCGCGAACAGCGCCGGCTGGAAGGCGTCACCGCGGCGGCGCCAAAGCAGACGCAGGTCGCGGGCCATCAGGGCCTTGGCCGACGAAACCAGGCCGGGGGCATGGTGCGTAGGGCTCATCGGTAGCCCTCCGTGCGCTGGCGCTCCAGCGTCAACAGGCGGGTGCGAACGGGCGGCGCGGCGTAGGCGCCGTGGGTGGTGACGAGCGCGGCGCCGCCTTCGCGCAGGTGCGCCTGCACCATGCGGTTGACCAGTTCGATGCCCTGCAGATCGAGGTTGGCGTAAGGCTCATCCATCAGCCACAGCGGCGCGGGCGAGAGCCACATGCGGGCCAGCGAGAGGCGCTTCTTCTGCCCGGCCGACAACTGACGGGCCAGGGCATCCTCGTAACCGGCCAGGCCGACCACGGCCAGCGCGTTCTCGGGCACCTGGGTCCGGCGTCGGCCTTGCAGGCCGCACAGGAAGTCCAGGTTCTCCAAGGCGCTCAGGTCCGCCTTCAAACCGGGCAGGTGGCTGAGGTAGGCGATCGCCCGTGCGCGGCGGGAGGCCTTGGCGCGCTCGCCGTCGATGTCGATTTCGCCTTCGTCCGCACGCAGCAGGCCGGCTAGGACGCGCAGCAGGGTGGTTTTGCCGGCGCCGTTGCCGCCTTGCACCAGCAGGGCCTCGCCTGCGTTGACTGAAAAGTCGAGCGGCCCGAAGACGGGCTCATCGTTGCGCGTGAAGCGGAGGCCGCGGGCTTCGAGCAGCGGCGGGGCGGGGCGGTCGGGTGGCGTCATTGGCAGGAAGCGGGCAGCCATCGGGCCGCGATCCCGTCATTCTACCCAGTCGATGTGCGCTACAGGGGATATGTGGGGTGGACGGCGCAGGTACATCTTGAGGCGGACGGGCTGGCCGCGTTCCCAGTGCAGCACGCCCGCCTGGCCGAATTCGTGGGCCAGCGCGTCGAGCATGTGCGGATCCAATCCGGTCACGAGCCAGCCCAGCTCGCGCCAATCGCCGGTGGTGTCCTCGGCCCATGCCGGCTGGTGCGGCGCCGCGATCGCTTTGAGTTGCGCCACAAGCGACGAATCCGCGCTCTGGTTGACCGCGTCGGACTGCGGGTGGGAGGCGGGGTTCCAGGCGGTGATGAAGGCGTAGCGGTCGGCGGGCCAGTAGGCCTCGACGTCGCCTGCCGGCTTGCCGACCTTGAGCCGGAAGGTATCGCCGTCCAGGCGCACGGCGTAATCCGCCTCGGCATAGGCGGTCGCGAGCTGGCCAGCATCCACGATCTGGATTTCGCGCATCGTGTGAGTGTGGCGTGAAAAAGGGGGTGGAAATTATCCGTTCGTCGGCAAGCGGACGTGGAGGCGAGCGCCTGCCAGCCGGTCAGGTGACCGCCGAGCGCCGACGGGGGCAATGCGGCAAGTTAGGTTGAGTGGGCAATCCAGGTTCACCCCGTGCGCACCATTCTCTCGTCCATCGCTTCATGCGGATTGATAGGTGGGATTTGGCGCGGCGTTTCCGTACACTGCGTGATTCTCTTTTCCTGTCCCGGACGCCTCCACCGCGATGACCGCACTCCAGAACCCTGAGACCAAGCTCCCCAAGGTGGGCACCACCATCTTCACCGTCATGTCGCAGCTGGCGATGGAGCACGGCGCGGTGAACCTGGGGCAGGGGTTCCCGGATTTCGATGTGCCGGCCCGGCTGGTCGAGGCTTTGGCGCGGGCCATGCGCGAGGGCAAAAACCAGTACGCCCCGATGACGGGCCTGCCGGCGCTGCGCCAGACCATCGCCGACAAGACGGAGCGCTGCTACGGCTACCTTCCGCACATCGACGCCGAAGTCACGGTGGTCTCGGGCGCCAGCGAGGCGATCTTCGACGCCATCGCCGCAGTGGTGCGCGCCGGCGACGAAGTGATCGTGCTGGACCCGTGTTACGACTGCTACGAGCCGGCCATTGACCTGGCCGGTGGCGCGGCGGTGCACGTGGCGCTGGATCCGGTGACCTTCGCCCCGGACTGGGCCGCGATCCGTGCCGCCGTCACGCCGAAGACGCGGTTGCTGATGATCAACAGCCCGCATAACCCGTCAGGCGCCATGTTCACCAGCGATGACATCGCCCAGTTGACCGGGTTGCTGCGCGATACCGGCATCTACCTGCTGTCGGACGAGGTCTACGAGCACATCGTGTTCGATGGCGCGCGCCACGAATCGGTGCTGCGTTATCCCGAACTGCGCGAGCGCGCGTTCGTGGTGTCCAGCTTCGGCAAGACGTACCACTGCACTGGCTGGAAGGTGGGCTACTGCATCGCGCCGGCCGCGCTGTCGGCCGAGCTGCGCAAGGTGCACCAGTACAACACCTTCTGCACCTTCACCCCGGCCCAGGCCGCGTTCGCCGAGATGATCGAGGCCGAGCCGGAGCATTACGAAACGCTGGGGGCGTTCTACCAGGAAAAGCGCGACCGCTTCCGCGAGCAACTGCTGACCACGAAGCTGAAGCCGCTGCCGGTGCCGGGCGGTTACTTCCAGCTGGTCGATTACTCGGCGGTGAGCGACCTGGACGACGTGGAGTTCTGCCGCTGGTTGACGGTGGAGAAGGGTGTCACGGCCATTCCGCTGTCGCCGTTCTATGAGACGCCACCGAAGGGGCAGCGTTTGGCGCGGCTGTGCTTTGCCAAGAACGAAGCCACTTTGGATGCGGCCATTGCGCGCCTGCAGGCGCTCTGACGAATCGCGATAATCAACCATGGCCTGGCGCGTCCGCGCCGGGCACCGCCTTGCTGTAGAGGACTCCCCATGCAGGACTTGCGCGTTTCCATCGTCCAGGGCGACACGCGTTGGCATGACCCGACCGCCAACCGCGAGTACTACGCCCACTTGATCGCGCCGTTGCACGGCACCACCGACCTGGTCGTGCTGCCGGAGACCTTTACGAGCGGCTTCAGCAACGACGCCATCGGCAACGCCGAAGGCATGGACGGCCCGACCGTGGCATGGATCCGCGAGCAGGCCGTGAAGCTCGGCGCCGCAGTCACCGGCAGCGTGCAACTGCGCGCGGACGAAGGCGTGTTCAATCGCATGCTGTTCGCCACGCCCGACGGCGCGCTGCACACCTACGACAAGCGTCATCTGTTCCGTTATGCGCGCGAGCACGAACGCTATGCCGCCGGCCGCGAGCGCCTGACACTGGACTGGAAAGGCTGGCGGATCTGTCCGCTGGTTTGCTATGACCTGCGCTTCCCCGTCTTCTCGCGCAACCGCTACGACGTCGAGCGTCCAGGTCAGCTGGATTACGATCTGGCCCTGTACGTGGCCAACTGGCCATCGGCACGCAACTACCCGTGGAAGACGCTGCTGCGCGCCCGTGCCATCGAGAACCTTTGCTACGTCGTGGGCGTCAACCGCGTGGGAACGGATGGCAACGGACTGCACTACAGCGGCGACAGCGCCGTGATCGACTTCCTGGGGCACCCGGTAAGCGAGTGCACTGACGAGGAGGTCGTGGTGACCACCACGCTGCAGGCCGCCGAGTTGAAGGCGCACCGCGAACGCTTCCCCGCAATGTTGGACGGGGACGCCTTCGACCTGCGCTGATGCCTAAGGGGGCGACGGCGGCTGGCACCGACCGGCGTCCTCCCGTCGTCACTCCTCGAGGGTGAAGCCCACTTTCAGCGTCACCTGCCAGTGGGCCACCTTGCCGCCTTCCACGTGGCCCCGCACGTCCGTGACCTGAAACCAGCGGATGTCCCGGATGGTCTTGGAGGCGCGCTCGATGGCGTTTCGGATGGCGTCATCACTGCTGGCCATCGAGGACCCGGTCAACTCGACTGACTTGTACACGTGTTCGGCCATGGCGGTGCGCTCCGATTGTGGACGCCGAACGGCGCCTGCTGGTCACAACGGTGGAACTCTGCCGGGGCGGCCGTCCCTGCCGTCGATTCGCGCCAGCGCCGATGTCCGACGTACGGCGTGTACCCCTTCGGCGACAGGACTATATTGGCGTTGCGTGTCCACTGGTCACGCCTGCCGGATGCCGGATCGCGGTGTTCGTGGCCTGCTGCCCATGGCCAGCCTGATTCCGCGCGATGCCGGCTCCATCAACCGAGGAGTCAGGCCATGGCTACACAACGACTCGAACAGTTCCTTCGTTCGCACAACGTGCGATTCGACACGGTGGCGCATGATCATGCGGTAACCACGCTTGACGCCGCGCGGCGCGCTCATCTCGCCAGCCATGACGTGGCCAAGACCGTGATGGTGAAGTTGGACGGTCGCTTGGCCATGGCGGTGATTCCGGCCAATGAGTGGATCAGCCTGGAAGCGTTGCGCCAGGCGGCCGGGGTGCGCAGTGCCAGCCTTGCGGGTGAACACGAATTCCGCGACCGATTCCCTGAATGCGAAGTGGGGGCGATGCCGCCGTTCGGTAATCTCTACGGCCTGGACGTGTATGCCGCCGACACGCTATCGCACGAGCACGATATCGCGTTCCACGCGGGCAACCATGACGAAATGGTTCGCATGGGCTGGAGCGATTACGAGCGTCTGGTGCACCCGCGCATCATGTCGATGACACGGCACTGAGGGCCTGGATGTACGAAGGGCACCTTGCGGTGCCCTTCGTTCCTTGCATCAGCCGCGCGGGCCGTGACCACCACCGGTGCGGCCGCCACCCGGACGGCCGCCGCCGCGCGGACCACCTGGACGCGGGGCGCCGCCGGGGCGCGGGCCACCGCCACCCGGGCGGTTGCCGCCCGGGCGTCCGCCCGGCTTTCCACCGCCCGGACGGGCGCCACGCGGGCGGTCGCCGTACGGGTTGAAGCTGCCCGGATTGGCGTGGTCGGACGGGAATGACGGCGCGTTGCCCGGATGGCCATACGGCTTGGCCGCACGCTGCGGCTTGCCTTGACCACCGCCTGGCCCACGACGCTCGCCGCCGAAGCCGCCGCCACCAAAGCCGCCCTGGCCTTCGTAACCGCCGCCCGCACCGCCACGACCACCCGCGCCGGGGCGTCCGCCGGGACCGCCGCTGCGGCCACCCGGGCCGCCGCTCCGAGCCCCGCCGGGCTTGCCACTCTTGTCACCCCACGGCTTCTTCGGGCCGCGCTGCTCCGGATTACGGTGGCCGGTCGGGCCGGTGTCCACGCCTTCCGGCACGTACCAGGTGCGGAACGCGGCCGGACTGCCTTCCGGCAACTTGGGTCCCTTTTCCTTGCGCTGCTTGAACGGCTTGTGCGACGCCTTGGCCGCCATCTCGCCGCTGACGGTCAGGCCGCCGTGCGGCTTCTTGCCGCCACGGCCGCCGCGACGGTCGTCCCGCACGTGGTCAAAACGGCGCAGCTCGCGGCCTTCATCGGCCGTGTTGTGGCCGCCCACATAACCTTGCGTGCGCTCGCCGCCCAAGTGGATGGTGGCCTTGGCTGCCTTGCGCTGGCCGATGACCGGCTGCAGCGTCAGGGCCGAAGGCGTCCCGTCCTCAAGACCCAGCTTGGTACGCAGTGCTTCGACGCGGTCGGCAGGCAATTCCTGCGACTGGCCGCGGAGCAGCGGCTGCGGCAGGGTCACATCGCCGTAGCGGATGCGCTTCAGGCGACTCACCTGGCAGCCCTGCGACTCCCACAGGCGGCGCACTTCGCGGTTGCGGCCTTCCTTCACCACCACGCGGAACCAGTCATGCGAGTCGGTGCCACCGATGGCCTCGATCTCGTCGAACTTGGCCGGGCCGTCGTCCAGCGCCACGCCGCGGCGCAGGCGATCGACGATGTTCTCCGGCACGGTGTCCATGCCTTCCGGCGCGCGCACGCGGCACACGTACTCGCGTTCGACTTCGAACGACGGGTGCATCAGCGCGTTGGCCAGCTCGCCGTCCGTGGTGAGCAGCAGCAGGCCCGTGGTGTTGATGTCCAGTCGGCCGATCGCGATCCAGCGCGCGCCCTTGAGCGGCGGCAGGGCCTCGAACACGGTGGGGCGACCTTCGGGGTCCTCGCGCGTGGTCACTTCGCCTTCGGGCTTGTTGTACATCAGCACGCGCGACGGGTCGGTCAGTGCGCTGGCGACGAACTGGCGTCCGTCGATCTCGATCTTGTCGCCGCCCTTGATGCTCTGGCCCACCTGCGCGGTCTCGCCATTGACCTTGACCAGGCCATCGGCGATGCGCTGTTCCAGCGCGCGGCGCGAGCCGAGGCCGGCCTGCGCCAATACCTTGTGCAGGCGTTCTTCCAGCTTCGGTGCGGTTGCTTCGGCAGCGGTTTCGGTGCCGCGCTTGAGCGTGAGCTTGCGGCTCTTCTCTTCAGTCATTTTTCTCTTGCTCCGGCGCGCTCTCGTTGGAGGCGGCCTCTACTTCGGGAACGGTCGTCGTCGCGACGGCGTTGTCTTGCTCGTGATCGTTCTCGTCCGCCGCGCGCTCGCCCGGCGCGGCTTCGGGGGTGCCCATGGGGGCGGTGTCTTGCGGGGTGTTGCGGTCGCTGGCGTCCTGGTCGAGGCCTTGGTCGGCACCCTCCAGGTCCGCAGCGGTCGAATTTGTTATGTCGCTCAGGTCGGCCCCATCAGAGGCGCCGTCCTGCGCACTTCCCTGGGCTGCGGCGGGTGTTTCGTCGCCACCGTCACCCTCGTGCCCGTCATTGCCTTTGCCGATGGCCGACGCAGGCAGCGGTGCGTCGCCCAGCGCCAATTGCGGCTCCAGTTCGCCGATGTCCTTGATCTCCGACAGCGGCGGCAGCTCGTCCAGCCGCTTCAGGCCGAAATAGTCGAGGAAGCCCTTGGTGGTGCCGAACAGCGCCGGACGGCCCGGCACGTCGCGGTGGCCCACCACGCGGATCCACTCGCGTTCTTCCAGTGCCTGGATGATGTTGCTGCTGACCGCCACGCCACGGATCTGCTCGATCTCGCCGCGGGTGATCGGCTGGCGGTAGGCGATCAGCGCCAACGTTTCCAGCGTGGCACGGGTGTACTTGGTCTTGCGCTCGGTCCACAGGCGCGCCACCCAAGGGTGCACGTCGGCCTTGACCTGATACCGGAAGCCCGACGCCAACTCGACCAGTTCGACGCCGCGATCCGCGCAGCCTTCCTGGAGGGACTGGATGGCCTGTGCCACGGCGCCGCTCGGCGGCGGCTGGTCCTCGGGGAACAAGGTCTGCAGCTGCGACAGCGACAGCGGCTGGTTGGCCGCCAGCAGGGCCGCTTCCACGATGCGGGTGATGAGGTGTTGGTCCATTCGCTCGTTTGCTATGGGGCGGTTGGGCGGATGCCCGAATCAGTTGGCCGGATCATTGGCGGCGGGTTCGTCGTCAAATTCGCTGGACAGTTCCAGCGCGTCCGGCGCGTCCTGACCGATGACCAGCGATTTCACGTAGATCGGTTGCAGCGGTGCCTCCTGCACGATCTCCACCATCTGCTCCTTGGCAAGGGTCAGCATGCCCAGGAACGTCACGACTACCCCGAGCTTGCCTTCCTCTGCGGTGAACAGCGACTCGAAGCGGTGGAAGGCACCATCGCCCAGCCGCTCCAGCAGCTCCGCCATGCGCTGGCGGACGCTGAGCGCGTCACGCTTGATCGCATGTTGGGTGAAGAGCTCGGCGCGCTTGAGCACGTCGTGCAGGGCCAGCAGCATTTCCTTCAGGTCCACCGGCGGCGGCAACTTGACCGCCGCGCGGTCCGGCACGAATGCCTGCGCCGGGGTGGTGTCGCGGTCCTGGCGGGGCAGGGCGTCGATGTCCTCGGCGGCTTTCTTGAAGCGCTCGTACTCCTGCAGCCGACGGACCAGCTCGGCGCGAGGGTCGTCTTCCTCTCCCTCCACGTTGGCCGAGCGCGGCAGCAGCATCCGCGATTTGATCTCGGCCAGCATGGCGGCCATGACCAGATAGTCGGCGGCCAGCTCGAAGCGCATTTCATGCATGGCCTGGATGTAGTCGACGTACTGGCGGGTGATGTCCGCCACCGGAATGTCGAGGATGTCCAGGTTCTGCCGGCGGATCAGGTACAGCAGCAGGTCCAGCGGGCCCTCGAAGGCCTCCAGGATGACTTCCAGCGCATCCGGCGGGATGTACAGGTCCTGCGGGATCTGCAGCACCGGCTGTCCATGCACCACCGCCAGCGGCATTTCCTGCTGCTGGGGGGCGGTCGCCTGGGGTACCGCGGCGGGCACCGATGGGGGCGTCTGAGCGTCCTGCCCGGGGGCGTCGGTCGCTTCTGGCGCGTTTTCGTTGGTCATCAAGAGCCGGCCCCCTCGGGCCTGCGGCACTGCCAATGCGTCGGAACGGGCGACCGGTCGGTCACCTGGATAAGGTGCTACGGACAGCTGAACGTCTTTGCCAAAGGCCCCAACGGGTCTGGCTCGCGCGCCATGGCATGGCGGGCAGCAGTCAGAGATGCGCTGGGCGTGGGCCGGGAGCGGGGCGAACCGTGGTGGGGCACGGGAAACCGCGGGGGCAGGCGCCGGAGCCGCGGGCATCACCACCTGACGGCCTCAGGCGATTGCTGCCAAGGGTACGGGGTTGGGGGTGGCACTGTCCAGTGATGTGGCCACCGTGCACTGACTACAATTCAGGCTGGGCCTGCGTGGCAGGTCGATACCTATCAAGGAGCTGGGCCGCATGTGGTACGTGATCGAAGGCTATGACGGTGATGATGTGCTGGCGCGGCGCCTGGCCGCCCGTCCCGACCACGTGGCCCGGCTGACCGCGCTGCGCGATGCCGGCCGCCTGTTGTTGGCCGGCCCGTGCCCGGCCATCGACGCCGAGGATCCGGGCCCTGCCGGGTTCAGCGGCAGCCTGATCGTGGCTGAGTTTGAATCGCTGGAAGCTGCCCGCGCCTGGGCGGATGCCGACCCCTACGTCGCCGCCGGCGTTTACACCCGCGTGGACGTGCGGCCGTTCCGAAAGGTGCTGCCGTGACCGGCGGACCGCTGCCGCGCGAGCAGCGGGTGGCGGCAATCCGGGCGGCGATTGAGGCGGCGTTGCATCCCGTATCGCTGCTGGTGGAGGACGAGAGTCACCTGCATGCCGGGCACGAGGGGGCCAGGGATGGCCGGGGGCACTTCCGGGTGAAGGTGATCAGTGAAGCATTCGAGCGTATGGGCCCGATTGCGAGGCACAGGGCGGTGTATGCGGCGCTCGGTGACCTGATGGTCACCGATATTCATGCGTTGGCGATTGAGGCGAAAACGCCCGGATCACAAAGGTAAAGTCCCAGGCTTCCTCTCAACAGGAACCCGTTGGGCCTTGCGATCAAAAGGGCGCAGGCCGGATGAAGTCAGGCAAGGGTTGGCCCTGACTGGTCCGGCGACCATTGTCAGAAGGTTGCGCCGTAAGCGTTGCCTTCGATCTCAGGGAACGTGTCGCCCCGTTTGAAATAGCGGCGGGAGTTCTCTTTCACAGGGCTGAACCACCAGCCGGTTCGTGGCGCGGTTGTCCCGGCCGCAACGCGAGACACGGCGGTCGGGCTCGCGTCGAGCAGGTCAGAGAGTCCATTTGCGACGGCCTCGCCGGGAGCCCGTTCCACCAGGATCCAACGCGTCGACTCGCGACTGACAAATTGCATCCGGCCTGGTTCGAAGCCGAAGATCAAGGAGATAGACCGCTTGCGGAATCAGCGGTTTGGGCATGGCTTACATGGCCTTCCTGGATTGCTGATTCTCGACGTCGCGATGGTCGATCTCTATCCAGTGCTCGAGCCTGAGCTTTCCGTCCGGCAGCGCCTCCAGTACCGCAGCATTGGAGTGGGCATCCAGGAACGGGTTCTCACTGGCCTTGACCGTGAAGTTGCCCGGGCAGGCAAACGTGATATCGCCGCCCTCCAGCGTGATCGCAGTCTGTCCTGCCTTCAGGACGATCTTTTCCTTTGCTAGCACGTCGATGCGATTATCAGTAGCCGTCACCGTGACCGACTGATCTGCCAGCAACTCCAACGGCCCCGTGTGCGCCTGCACGCTGACCGGACCGTTGGCGGCGATGGCGCGCATCGGTCCTTTCTGCGCGAACACGGCGGCATGGTCGCCACTGACGCCCGCGAACGTCTGCCCAGCTGCAAGGTGAGTGTCGCCCTGCACGGTCAGGTGCAGGTAACCACCGGCATAGGCCAGCGCACTTTTGGGGGTGGTGAGCGCGATCACGTCGGGGCCTTCGACGATGATCGCGGGGGAAGCAAATGACCTAGCCTGGCGATCCGTGTTGCGACCGCTGGACGATACTTCATGCGCCACCGTGTCGATGCGCCTGATGAAGTCAACCTGGGATTCGTTCGCCTTCAACGCAGGCACATTGTGATGATCCAGCGCATCATCCAGCGACTGCGCCGTTTGCTCCGCACCTCGCAATTGCCCCACCGCTCCCATCGTGTCCATCTGGGCAAGGGACGCATTGGCCTGCAGGCTGGTCGACAGAAGTACGCCATGGCCTCCTCGCAGGTTGCCCCAACCAAGCGTCGCGAGATCGAACCCTTGGCCTCGCAATCCACCGCGGTGCCCGTTGGCGTGTTCGACCAGGTAGCCAAGCTCTACCCGGCTTTCAGCCAGGCTGGTGTGCAGTCGCTGGCGCAACTGGCCGGGCGTGTCATCCATCAACCACTGCTGGGTACCGCTGGCATCCAGCGACTGCGTGTGCAGGCCACTCAAGGTGCCGATGTGGTTCGCCGCCGAGTCGATGCCCGCAGCATAGGGCGGGGCAACATCGCCGTTGTAAAGCTGCCCCGTCACCACCGGCTGGTCGATGTCGGCATGGAGGAACTCGACAAGCACCTCGCTGCCGATGCGGGGCAGGGCATGACTGCCCCAGTTGGGCCCGGCGAGCCACTCCGCCACGCGCACCCAGGCACCGCTGGTGTGGTCGCCGGGGGCATGACCTCCACTCCCGTCGCCGGTATCCGTCAAGCCGCCACGCTGGGGGTGGGCGCCACGCTGCCATGGAAACTGGATCCGTACCTGGTGGTCGCGAGATGAGGTGACGGCTGCATCTGGCAGGCCGACGACCACGGCCGTCTGTGCTCCTGTGGCCCGGGGTTTGGCTCGATCGACCGGAACAATCGGGGTGCCCTGTGCTACCGCAAGGAAACGATTGCGATAGCTGCCCCGCTCCAGCGTTGGCGCCCCCAGGAGCGTGACGATGCCGCTGCCAAGGTTGTTCGCAGCCGTGTGTTCAACGACCAGGGGCACGAATTGTTGCCCGGACAGTTCGGGATGCTGGAGCAGGGTGAATGCTTTTCCGGCGGCGAGTCCGCGCTCGCTGCCGGCGCCGGACTGCAGGGCTCGCGGCACGCGAAGCGCGTCTAGGTTCAGGGTGCTCGCTCGCTCGGCCTCGGAGCGTTCACCAAAGCGACCCGCTCGGTCGGCCAGATAGACTTCCCTGCTGGCGACGCCTGCGGCCTCTTCTCGGGTTTCCCCGGTTGCCGAAACAGCTTCCACCTGGCGTGCGTCCCAGCTCGCGACGGCAACGGCGTCGGGCCCAAGCGAGCGCTGCTCCGCAAAGTGACTGATTGCGTCCAGCGTCTCCGTGGCGTTGGTGCGGTGGAACCGCACGCCGGCCGGTAGTGCCACAGGGGCTTCGGCATGCCGGTCGAATACCACCAGCGTGTGGCCAGCACCGTTGTCGGGGCCACCGCCGCCTGCATCGGTGCGGGGCAAGCCGGCGTCATGATCAAATCGCCAACCCAAGCCATTTTCCGCCAACAGGCGCGTGACGAAATCCCAGTCACTTTCCCGGTACTGGGTAGTGATGGCGTGTCGCTGCAGCGGCTGGGTAACTTCCGAACGCCACGATGCCTGGGGGTATTCGGCGAATACGCGCGTCAACACGCCCAGCACGTCCTGATCCTGGAAAATCAACGCATTGATCCGCAGTTGCAACAATGCAGTCCAGGGTTCGAGCGTGAGGCGATAGCGAGCCAGCCCGCCATCGCTGCCCAATTCCGCGGCCTGCGTACACAGTCCATGCCACACCCGTTGCCCGCCATCCGCCCGGCGCAAGCGCAGGGTGGCCGGTTGACCCAGCAGGGGGGCGAGTGGCGAGAAGGCACTGGGCGAGAGGCAGTCGATCTCGAAGCGGAACCCCTCGCAGACGGCCTCACGGCCGTTGAACCGCTCGGTCACGAAGACGCCGGGCAGGGGACAGTCGAGTTCAATGAGACGGGCGTCCTGCGAAAGCAGTTTGCCCAAGGCAATGGCGGCGTCCGGCGCCGCTTCGGTCCAATCCATGGCGATGTCAACCCAAGTCCGTTTGGTCGAGCTTGGCCGCGGATCCCATCCGCAGCGCAGGAGGTGGAGCATAGCACTCGCAAACCGGGGGCCGGCATCCCGGAAGGGCTTGGTCCCTGGCGGCGTTCGCCCGCTATACTCACCTGTGGTTGTGTGCGCCTCACCACGTTGTGGCTAAGCAAATCAATAATTTGCAGCGCAAACCTTATTTTGTTTCGACATCAATGGCAGCGCCCGTGCGCTGCGCCAGGGGCCTCCTCGACGCATGCGTCTGTCCACCATCAAGCTGTCCGGTTTCAAGTCCTTCGTCGATCCCACGACGCTGCACCTGCCCACCAACATGACCGGCGTCGTCGGTCCCAACGGCTGCGGCAAGTCCAACATCATCGATGCCGTGCGCTGGGTCATGGGCGAAAGCTCGGCCAGCCGCCTGCGTGGCGATTCGCTGACCGACGTGATCTTTGCCGGCTCTTCGGCCCGCAAGCCGGTGTCGCAGGCGATGGTCGAGCTGATCTTCGACAACACCGACCACACCATCACGGGTGAGTACGCGGCGTTCAACGAGATCTCGGTCAAGCGGACGGTCAGCCGCGACGGGCAGAGCAGCTATTACCTCAACGGCGCCAAGTGCCGCCGCCGCGACATCACCGACCTGTTCCTCGGCACCGGCCTGGGCCCGCGCAGCTACTCGATCATCGAGCAGGGCATGATCAGCCAGATCATCGAAGCCCGGCCCGAGGACCTGCGCGTGTACCTGGAGGAGGCCGCCGGCATCTCCAAGTACAAGGAGCGCCGCAAGGAAACCGAAACCCGCATCCGGCACACCCGCGAGAACCTCGATCGCCTCAACGACCTGCGCGAGGAAGTCGGCAAGCAGCTCGAGCACCTCAAGCGCCAGGCGCGGCAGGCCGAGCAGTACCAGGCCATCCAAGCCGAGCGCAAGGTCAAGGACGCGGAGTGGAAGGCGCTGGAGCACCGCGGGCTGGACCAGAAGCTGCAGGCCGCGCGCGAGAAGCTCAACCAGCAGGAAACCCGCCTGCAACAGCTGATCGCCGAACAGCGCGAGGCCGAACGTGAAATCGAGACGGGGCGGTTCAAGCGAGAAGAAGCGGCCGAGCACCTGAACAAGGCGCAGGCGGCCAGCTACGAGGTCAGCGGCGCGTTGGCGCGCATCGAGCAGCAGATCCAGCACCAGCGTGAACTCTCGCAGCGCCTGCAGCGCGCCCGCGACGAAGCACAGAGCCAGCTGTCGGAGATCGCGGCACACATGGGCAGCGACCAGTCGCGCCTGGACGTGCTGCGGGCCGCGATCGAGCAGGACGAGCCGAGGCTGGAACAGTTGCAGGCCGAAGACGAGGCCCGCCAGGAGGCGCTGCGCGAGGCCGAAACCCGCCTGCACGACTGGCAGCAGCGTTGGGACCAGCACAGCCGCTCGCAATCCGAGGCCGCCCGCGCCGCCGATGTCGAGCGCACGCGCATCGAACACCTGGACCGCCAGGTGCTGGACGCCGACCGTCGCCGCGAATCGCTGGCCAGCGAACGCGCCGGTCTGGATGTCACCGCGCTGATGGAGGCCTTTGAGGGCCTAAGCGAAGAGCATGAACTCAAGAAGGCCTCGCTGGAGAGCCTCAACGAGGAGTTGGAGACCCGCAAGCGCGCGGTCTCCGACATGCAGGACCAGCAGCGCGTCGCACAATCGGAACTGGCGGAGGTGCGCAAGAACGCGCAGGCCGCACGCGGTCGCCTGTCCTCGTTGGAGACGCTGCAGCACGCTGCGCTCGGCCAGGAGCAGGGCGCCGCACTGACCTGGTTGAAGGCGCGCGGCCTCGACTCGGCCACCCGCGTCGGCGAGGCGTTGCAGGTCGAACCCGGCTGGGAAAACGCCGTCGAAGGTGCCTTGGGCCAGCTGATCGAAGGCGTGCTGGTCGAGTCTCCCGAAACGTTGGTCGATGCCATTGGCGAACTGGGCGAAGGTCGCCTCGCGCTGGTGGACCCGCACAACGACGCGGTGGATTTCGCACCGACGTCGCTGGCCGCCAAGGTCCGCGGCCCCATCGCAATCCGCCGCATCCTGTCCAAGCTGCACGCCGCCGAGGACCTGCATGCCGCGCGTGCGCTGCTGCCGGGCCTGGGTGACGGCGAGTCCGTCATCACACGCAATGGCGAGCGCCTGGGCGCAGGTTGGTTGCGTGTGCTGCGCTCCGGCGCGGCCAAGCAGGGCGCACTGTTGCGCGAGCGCGAGATCCAGTCGCTGCGCAGCGAGATCGAGACGCTGCAGGAGCGCGAGCGCACGCTGGAAGCCACGCTGACTCAACTGCGCGACCGCATGCTGGCCACCGAGCAGCAGCGCGAGGACGCGCAGCGCACGCTGTACATGGCCCACCGCAGCGTATCCGAGCTGGCGGGCCAGTTGCAGAGCCAGCAGGGCCGGTTGGACACCGCCCGCAACCGCATCGACAAGATTGAAGCCGAACTGGCCCAGTTGGCGGAGGCGCTGGAAAGCGCCCGCGAGCAAGCCCGCGAAGCCCGCATGCGCCAGGAAGAGGCGGTCATGCGCATGGGCGAGCTGGAAGACGCCCGCCAGGCGCTGGAGGCCGAGCGCCGCAGCTTCACCGAAGCGCGTGACCAGGCCCGAGCCATGGCCCGCGAGTCGCGCGACACCGCCCACGCCCTGGCGCTTACGCTGGAGTCCCACCGCGCCCAGATCGTGGGTCTGGCACAGGCGCTGGAGCGCATGGGCGGCCAGCGGGGCCAGCTCGACAGCCGCCTGGAAGAGCTGGTGACCCAGCTGGCGGAGGGCGATTCGCCGGTGGTGGAGTTGGAGGAGCAGCGCCAGGTGGCGCTGGAACGCCGCGTCTCGGCAGAACAGGAGCTCACCCAGGCCCGCACCGCGCTGGATGGTATCGACCATGACCTGCGTCGTTTCGAGCAGACCCGCCAGCAGCGCGACGAACAGGCACTGCAGCAGCGCGAGGCCATCGGCCAGCGCCGCCTCGACCAGCAGGCGCTCATCCTCAAGGCCGAAACGCTGGTGTCCGCTATCACCGAAGCCGGATTCGTGCTCGATGACCTGGTCAACACCTTGACCGAGGACATGGACGCCGAGACCTGGGGCCGTAGCGTCAACGAGCTGGACGCCAAGCTGCGCCGACTCGAACCGGTCAATCTGGCCGCCATCCAGGAACACGCCGAGGCCGCGCAACGCAAGGAATACCTGGACTCCCAGCACACCGACCTGACCACGGCGTTGGAAACGCTGGAAGAGGCCATCCGCAAGATCGACCGCGAGACCCGCGGCCGCTTCAAGGACACCTTCGATCGGGTCAACAGCGGTGTACAGGAGCTTTACCCGCGGCTGTTCGGCGGTGGCCATGCCTATCTGGAGCTCACCGGCGAGGACCTGCTCGACACCGGCGTGGCGATCATGGCCCGTCCGCCGGGCAAGCGCGTGTCCAACATCTCGCTGCTGTCGGGTGGCGAGAAGGCGATGACCGCGGTAGCGCTGGTGTTCGCCATCTTCCGCCTCAACCCGGCGCCGTTCTGCCTGCTGGACGAGGTGGACGCGCCGCTGGACGAAGCCAATGTCGGCCGCCTGGCGCAGATGGTCAGTGAGATGAGCGAGCAGGTGCAGTTCCTCTTCGTGACCCACAACAAGGCGACGATGGAGGCTGCGCACCAGCTTTCCGGCGTGACCATGCGCGAGCCGGGCGTGAGCCGCCTGGTGTCGGTCGACCTGGCCGAAGCCACGCGCCTGGCTGGCGTGGCCTGATTTCCGGGCATTGCGTAAGATTCCCGCCTGACAGACAACGGAGCTGCTGATGTCGGACATGACCTTGCTGCGAGTGGGCATCCTGGTGGCCGGGCTGATCCTGATCGCCGCCATCTTCTGGTTTGGCCGTCCGCGCAAGCCGGGGCAGGGCAAACGCCTCGCGCGCGCCGCCTCGAAGGACGCTGAGGCCGGGCGCATGGAGCCGACACTGGGCGAGCAGATTGACGCCGACCTGGCTGAAGGCGAAACGCGCGGTGGCGAGGCCGCCACCCAGGCCGAGCTGGATTTGTTCGATCGCACCCTTGAAAGCAGCAGCGGCGTGCCGACCACCGAACTGGGCAAGCGCGCCAGCGAGGCTTACGACAAAGTCGTCACCGTCTACCTTGCGGCGCGGTCGGGTCAGGTGCTGAACGGCGCGGATATCGTGGTGGCTGCCGAGAAGGCCGGGCTGGTGTACGGCTACATGGGCGTCTTCCACCGTCTGGTCGAGCGCCGCCCGGAACAGGGGCCGGTGTTCAGCATGGCCAACATCAAGCCGCCTGGCAGCTTCGACATGGGCTCAATCCAGTCGCTCGAAACCCCGGCGGTGGCGTTTTTCCTGACGTTGCCGGCCCCGGTGCCCGCGCTTGAGGCGTGGGAAACGATGTTGCCGACCGTGCAGCGCATGGCCGAGCTGCTGGACGGCATCGTGCTGGACGACCAGCGCAATGCGCTGGGCCGCCAACGGATCGCCCACGTCCGCGACGACTTGCGGGCGTACGACCGCCAGCGCGAAGCCCCGCCACTGACCAAGCCCGGCCGCTGGTAACGCGCCCCTCGCCGCGACACGCCGATGAGTGACATCGCCGCCCGCATCGCCGAGCTTCGCAAGCGGCTCGAGGATGCCAATTACCGCTATTACGTACTCGACGACCCGTCGATCGCCGACGCCGAGTACGACCGGCTCCTGCGCGAGCTGGAATCGCTTGAGGCCGCCCATCCCGAGTTCCGGACTCCGGATTCCCCCACCCAACGCGTGGGCATCGCGCCGTCGGGTGCGTTTGCGGAGGTGCGCCACGCCATCCCGATGCTTTCGCTCGGCAATGCCTTCAGCGACGAGGAAGTACGTGACTTTGTCGCTCGCATTGAAGAGCGTCTGGACCGCCGCGAGCCGCGCTTCTCGGTCGAGCCCAAGCTCGATGGCTTGGCCATCAGCCTGCGTTACGAAAAGGGCCGCTTCGTGCAGGGTGCTACCCGTGGTGACGGCGCCACGGGCGAGGACGTGACCGCCAACCTGCGCACGATCAAGGCCATTCCGCTGCACCTGCGCGGCGACGATTGGCCTGCCGTGCTGGAAGTGCGCGGCGAGGTCTACATGCCGTTGGCTGCGTTCCGTGCGTACAACGAACGCGCGCTCAAGGACGGCGGCAAGGTCCTGGCCAACCCGCGCAATGGCGCTGCCGGTTCGCTGCGCCAGCTGGACCCGCGCATCACCGCGCAGCGCCCGCTGGCGTTCTACGCCTACGGCGTCGGGATGGTGGAAGGCGCGAATCTGCCGCCCACGCATTCGCAGACGTTGGCCGCGCTCAAGTCCTGGGGCTTTCCGGTCAGTGCCGAAGGCGATGTGGTGACCGGGGCAGAAGGCCTGCTTCGCTACTACCGCGCGATGGGCGAAAGGCGCGATGGGCTGCCGTTCGATATCGATGGCGTGGTCTACAAGCTGGACGATTACGAAGGTCAGCGCGAGCTGGGTTTTGTCTCGCGCGCACCGCGCTGGGCGATCGCCCACAAATTCCCCGCACAGGAACAGCAGACGCGGCTGATCGGCATCGACATCCAGATCGGCCGCACCGGCGCCGCGACCCCGGTAGCGCGCCTGGAGCCCGTGCAGGTGGCCGGTGTGGTGGTCACCAATGCGACCTTGCACAACGCCGACCAGATCGGCCGCCTGGACGTCCGCGTGGGCGACACGGTGATCGTGCGCCGCGCCGGCGACGTGATCCCGGAGATCGTGCGGGTAGTGCCCGAAGGGCGTGCCGCCGATGCACCGGAGTGGCAGATGCCCACGCAGTGCCCGGTGTGCGGCTCGGAGATCGTGCGCGAGGAAGGCGAGGCCGTGTGGCGCTGTTCCGGCGAGTTGTCCTGCCCGGCGCAACGCAACGAGGCGATCCGCCACTTCGCCTCGCGCCGCGCCATGGATATCGAAGGCCTGGGCGAGCGTTTCATCGAGGACCTGGGTGACCTCGGCTACGTCATGTCCGTCGCCGATCTCTACCGACTGACGCTGGACGACCTGCTGGAGATGAAGCGTCGCGCCGACAAGCGCGATGGCACCACGCCGGAAACAGTGAAGGCGGGCAAGGTCGCCAGCAAGTGGGCCGAAAACCTCATCGCGGCCATCGACCACAGCCGCGATACCACGCTGGAGCGTTTCCTGTTCGCGTTGGGCATTGAGCACGTCGGGGAAAGCACGGCGAAGGCGCTGGCGCAGTGGTTTGGTGACCTGACGCTGATCCGCCGGCTGCCGTGGCCGCTCTTCAAGCGCGTGCCCGATATTGGCGGTGAGGTTGCGCGAGCCATTGGTCATTTCTTCGACCAGCAAGGCAACCAGCGTGTCATTGACGAACTGCTGACCGGCGGGGTGACGCTGCGTGACCAGCATGCCCCGTCGCCCAAACTGCATGGCGGGCTCGGGTTTGCCACGCTGCTGGTGGACCTGGAGATTCCCAAGATCACCAAGGTCCGCGCAGAGCAACTGGCTTCGGCTTTCGCAGGTGCGGATGCCCTGATAGACGCACCGCAGCACCACTTCATCAGTGCCGGCCTGCCAGCGGATACCGCCAAGGCGCTGGCCGATTGGCTCGCCAATGACCGCCATGCCGCATTGCTGGCGGCCGCCGATGCGGCGCTGCACGAACTGCGCGCCATCACCCCAGAGGCTGCCGCGGGCGGCGCGGGCATCCTGGACGGTCAGACCGCGGTGCTGACTGGCACCTTGACCGCATTGACCCGCGACGACGCCAAGGCACGGCTGGAGGCGCTGGGCGCGAAGGTGGCGGGCAGCGTGTCCAAGAAGACCTCTTTCGTGGTGGCCGGCGAAGCCGCTGGCTCCAAGCTGGACAAGGCGCAGGAGTTGGGCGTGGAAATCTGGGACGAAGCCCGCCTCCTGCAGTTCCTCGCCGAGCATGGCCTCGCGCCATGAGTGACTGGCAACCATCGGCCGGCTTCGAGGCACTGCGGCTTCGCGCGGAGGTGAACGCCACGTTGCGCCGCTTCCTTGCGGATCGGGGCGTGGTCGAGGTGGAAACACCGGTGATGTCGGTGGCCGGCAATACCGAGCCCAACATTGCCTCTTTTTCCGTCGCGTTCAGTGGCCGCACCGAGGGCGGCCCGCGCGCGCGCTGGCTCCGCACGTCGCCTGAGTACCCGCTCAAGCGCCTGCTCGCCGCCGGATTCGGCGACTGCTACGAACTGGGCCGCGTTTTCCGCGACGGCGAGGCTGGCGGGCGCCACAACCCCGAGTTCACCATGCTGGAGTGGTACCGGGTGGGTTGGGATCACCTCCGACTGGTCGAGGAGGTCGCCGATCTCGTGAACGCCGCGCTGGCATTGGTCGACCGCCGCGCCACGCTCGTGCGCACCACCTACCGCGACCTCTACCTGGAAAGGTTGGGCCTGGACCCGATGACCGCCACCGACACCGAGCTGCAGTCCGCGCTGGGCGACGTGGCGATCGATCCCGCTGGATTGACCCGCGACGACTGGCTGGACCTGCTGATGACCCACCGCCTGCAGCCGGGCTTTGCGCCAGACAGCATGCTCGCCGTCGTCGACTACCCGGCCACCCAGTGTGCGCTGGCGCGGATTCGACCCGGTGACGCCGCGAGTGGCGGGTTCTCAGTTGCCGAGCGCTTTGAGCTGTATCTGGGGCCGCTTGAGCTCGCCAATGGCTACCACGAGTTGGCCGACTCCACGGAGCAGGCGGCGCGCTTCAGTCGTGATGTTGCAGTGCGCCAATCGCGGGGCGATGCCGTGCCGCCTCAAGACGAGCGATTGCTTGCCGCGCTCCACGCGCTGCCTGACTGCGCCGGCGTGGCGCTGGGCGTGGACCGGCTGATGATGGCCTTGCAGCAGACGCCCCGGATTGCCGACGTGCTGGCGTTCGATTTCTTCCGCGCCTGAAGGCTTGGATGAACGCAGGCTGATGGCCGTCCCAAAAGGCGGAAGCCGCGTGCTTGCATTCATGCAGTCGCGGTAGAGTGGGGGCGTACTGAGGGCAATCGCAGGGGATTGGCTGATGCACCGCAATCTGACCGGGGTTCTGATCGGGATCGTCGCGCTTGGCGCGGCGCCCGCGGCGACGGCGCAGTTTGCCGACGCGCCAGGCACCGGCACCGTGCGCTGCGAGTCCCGCGATGGCCGCCTGCGCGAGTGCCCGATCGACACCCGTGGCGGCGTGCGCCTGTCCAAGCAGTTGTCGCGTTCGGAATGCCTGCGTGGCCGCACCTGGGGCATCAGCCGGGATGGCGTGTGGGTGTCGGACGGCTGTCGCGCCGATTTCGCCTACGGCTACGGCATGGGCGACGCGAATGACCGGGATGTCCGCAGCCGTGACCGCACGGTTCGCTGCGAATCCAAGGATGGCCGCTGGAAGCATTGTCCGACCGACGTTGAGGGTCGGGTCGAGTTCGTCCGCCAGTTGTCGCGCGGTACATGCCTGCGTGATCAGACATGGGGTGTCGACCCGCGAGGGATCTGGGTCAGCGGCGGTTGCCGCGCCGAATTCCGGATCGCCACGTACGAAGCCGGCCCGGACCGCGGCGGTGTGCAAGTCGTGCGCTGCGAGTCCAACGATGGTCGGCAGGAACATTGCCCGGTCAACACCCGCGGCGGTGTGCGGATCGCGCGACAGATTTCCCGCGTTGCCTGCATCGAAGGCCACAACTGGCGGTTCGACCGCAACGGCATCTGGGTGAAAGAAGGCTGCCGCGCTGATTTCGAAGTCGGTCAACGGCACGACCCGGCGTGGGGCCTGGGCCGCAACGAACAGGAATGATCGGCGCCGTATCACGGGCGCCGCGCTAGAATTGGCGGATGAACGACGCCCAATTCGACTTCGACCGCTACGACCGCATCCGCCCGATCCGCTGGACCGGCGACACTCTTGAACTGCTGGACCAGCGCAAGCTGCCGTTCGTGGTCGAGTACGTGGCCTGCGCGGATAGCGAGGCCGTCGCCGAGGCGATCCACTCGCTGACCGTTCGCGGTGCGCCGGCCATCGGCATCGCCGCGGGGTGGGGCGTGGTCCTGGCGGCTCGTGGCGTGGAAGCGGCCACCGGCGCCGAGGCGGCCGCCAAGCTCGAGCCTGCGATGCAGCAGATCAATGCCGCGCGCCCGACGGCGGTGAACCTGGCTTGGGCCCTTTCACGCATGCGCCAGGTGTTGGGCGGCGCGGGCGCGGACTGGCGGGAGGTGCTGGCGCGTGAAGCGCAGGCGATTGCCGACGAGGACCTCGCGGCCAACCGCCGCATGGGCGAACTGGGCGCGGCACTGATCGCGCCCGGCAGCGATGTCATGACCCACTGCAACACGGGCTCCCTGGCGACCGCCGGCTTCGGTACCGCGCTGGGCGTGATCCGAGCGGGCGTCGCACAAGGGCGCATTGCCAAGGTGTACGCGGGCGAGACCCGCCCCTGGTTGCAGGGCGCGCGTCTGACCGCCTGGGAGCTGCAGCAGGACGGCATCGCGCCCACGCTGGTGGCCGACGCGGCCGCCGCGCACCTGATGAAGACCGGTGCGGTGGACTGGGTGATCGTGGGCGCCGATCGCATCTGCGCCAACGGCGACACCGCCAACAAGATCGGCACCTACTCGCTGGCCATTGCCGCGCGCCACCACGGCGTGAAATTCATGGTGGTGGCGCCGTCGTCCACCGTCGACATGGCCACGCCTTCGGGCGATGCCATCCACATCGAGGAGCGCGATCCGGGCGAGATGTTCTCCATCGGCGGCGTGCGCACCGCGGCGGCGGACATTGCGGCCTGGAACCCGGTGTTCGATGTCACTCCGGCGGAGCTGATTGATGCGATCGTGACCGAGAAGGGCGTGATCGAGCAGCCCACGGTGGCGTCGATGAAGGCCGCATTTGGCGGTTGACGGCGGTCCCGGACGGTGGCTGGTGCGTGTGTCAACGCGCCACTCCGTCGGCGTAATCCTGACGGGAGCCGACGCCGCGCGCCGGTCGGGTTGAGTACCGGCCCTTTCCGCTCAGCCGTGCGCTTGGCGCATGCGCGGAAAATCCAGCGATATTCGTGTGTAAGTTGCTGTTTATGCGTGGGAAAACCGCGGCAAACAGCGTGTGAAATGTGATAGGATTCAGTGTCCTTTCCGCCCGCCCTGAAACGGCCGTCGAAGCGACGCGCTCCGGCCCGCCGGGCGCGCCTGCGCGGCGGTGTTTCCAGTGGCGCCGATCACCGCAGAACACGGAACCCTGATGGCCGAACTCGCCAAGGAAATCATCCCGGTCAACCTCGAAGACGAGATGCGCCGCAGCTACCTCGATTACGCCATGAGCGTGATCGTGGGCCGCGCACTCCCCGATGCCCGGGACGGCCTCAAGCCGGTGCACCGCCGCGTGCTGTACGCGATGAACGAGCTCGGTGCCCACAGCAACAAGCCGTACTACAAGTCGGCGCGTATCGTCGGTGACGTCATCGGTAAGTACCACCCGCATGGCGACACCGCGGTGTACGACACGCTGGTGCGCATGGCGCAGCCGTTCTCGCTGCGCTACATGCTGGTGGACGGCCAGGGTAACTTCGGCTCGATCGACGGCGACTCCGCCGCGGCCATGCGATACACCGAAGCGCGCATGTCGCGCCTCAGCCACGAGTTGATGGCCGACATCGACAAGGAAACCGTCGATTTCCAGCCCAACTACGACGAGAAGGAACTGGAGCCGACGGTCATGCCGACCCGGATCCCGAACCTGCTGGTCAACGGTTCGGCCGGCATCGCGGTGGGCATGGCCACCAACATCCCGCCGCACAACCTGTCGGAAGTGATCGACGCAACCATCGCGCTGATCGACAACCCGCTGATCGACGTCGACGGCCTGATGGAATACATCCCGGGCCCTGACTTCCCGACCGCGGGCATCATCAACGGCACTGCCGGCATCGTTGCCGGCTACCGCACCGGCCGCGGCCGTGTGCGCATGCGCGCGCGCGCCGAGATCGAGGTCGCCGACAACGGCCGCGAGGCCATCGCCGTCACCGAGATCCCGTACCAGGTCAACAAGGCCCGCCTGATCGAGAAGATCGCCGAGCTGGTCAAGGAAAAGAAGCTCGAGGGCATCAGCGAGCTGCGCGATGAGTCCGACAAGGACGGCATGCGCATCTACATCGAGGTCAAGCGCGGCGAGTCCGCCGAGGTTGTGCTCAACAACCTCTACCAGCAGACCCAGATGGAGTCGGTGTTCGGCATCAACATGGTCGCCATCGTCGATGGCCGTCCGAAGCTGCTGAACCTCAAGGATTTCCTCGAGATCTTCCTGCGCCACCGCCGCGAGGTGGTGACCCGCCGCACCATCTTCGAGCTGCGCAAGGCCCGCCAGCGCGCGCACATCTTGGAAGGCCTGACCGTCGCGCTCGCCAACATCGACGAGATGATCGAGCTGATCAAGACGTCGGCCAATCCGAACGAGGCGCGCGAACGCATGTTGGCGCGCACGTGGGAGCCGGGTCTGGTCGGCGCGCTGCTGGCCGCCACCGGTGCCGATGCCTCGCGTCCGGATGACCTGCCGCAGGGGGTCGGCCTGATCGACGGCCGTTACCAGCTGACCGAAACGCAGGCGCAGCAGATCCTGGAAATGCGCCTGCACCGCCTGACCGGACTGGAGCAGGACAAGCTCACCGAGGAATACAAGCAGCTGCTGGAAACCATCCGCGGCCTGATCGAGATCCTCGAGGACCCGGCGGTGCTGCTGGAGGTGATCCGCACCGAACTGCGCAACGTCAAGGAAGAGTTCGGCGATGCGCGCCGCAGCGAGATCCGCCAGAGCGAAGAAGACCTCGACATCCTCGACCTGATCGCGCCGGAAGACGTGGTCGTGACCCTGTCGCACGCTGGTTACGCCAAGCGCCAGCCGGTGACCACCTATCGCGCGCAGAAGCGTGGCGGCAAGGGTCGCAACGCCGCGTCGACCAAGGACGAGGATTTCATCGACCAGTTGTGGCTGGTCAACACGCACGACACGCTGTTGACCTTCACCAGTGCCGGTCGCGTGTTCTGGCTGCCGGTGCACCAGCTGCCTGACGCCGGGCCGAACGCGCGCGGTCGCCCGATCATCAACTGGATCGCGCTGGAAGCCGGCGAGAAGGTGCAGGCCATGGTGCCCGTGCGCGCGTATGAGGAAGGCAAGTACGTCTTTTTCGCCACGCGCAACGGCACGGTCAAGAAAACCCCGCTGACCGAGTTCGCGTTCAAGCTGGCGCGCGGCAAGATCGCCATCAACCTGGACGAGGGCGATGCGCTGGTCAACGCCGAGCTGACCGACGGCAACCGTGACGTCATGCTGTTCGCCAGCAACGGCAAGGCCGTGCGCTTCAACGAGGACGAGGTCCGAGCCATGGGCCGTACCGCCACCGGCGTGCGCGGCATGCGTCTGGCCGAGGGCGAAGGCGAGGGCGACGATGCCACCGCCGGCGCGAAGGTGGTCAGCCTGATTGTGCTCGATGGCGAGGGCGACATCCTCACCGCGTCGGAGCACGGTTATGGCAAGCGCACCCCGCTCGACGAGTACCCGCGCAAGGGCCGTGGCATCCAGGGCGTGATCGCGCTGAAGACCACCGAGCGCAATGGCGCGCTGGTGGGTGCCATCCAGCTCAGCGACCACCACGACGTGCTGCTGATCTCCGATGGCGGCACCCTGGTGCGCACCCGCGCGGCCGAGATCTCGCAGGTCGGCCGCAATACGCAGGGCGTGACCCTGATGCGTCTGGCGGCCGGTGAGACGCTGCAGGCCATCGAACGCCTGGATGCCTCGCTGGATGAGGACGAAGGCGTTGAGGGTGAAGGTAGCCTCAGCGACAGTGCCGCGGTCACCGTGGAGGCCGGCGGCGAAGGTGGCAATGAAGCCTGAAGCGAGGGCCGCTCTGCATTGAGATGAAAAGCCCCGGCGCAGGCCGGGGCTTTTTTCATGCGGGGCTTGCTTCGGCGCTTGCCTCGAGGGGGCTGGCCCCCCGCTGCAACGCGCCGGGCAACGACTCAGGCGGGCAGATGTTCCAGCACGTACTCGGCGGAAGAAACACGGAACTCGCCCGGCGCCTCGACGTGCAGCTGACGCACCACGCCGTTGTCCGCGTACAACGCGAAGCGCTTGGAGCGGATGCCCATGCCATAACCGGTCGCGTCCAGTTCCAGGCCCAGTGCGCGCGTGAATTCGCCGTTGCCGTCGGCCAGCAGGGTCAGGCCATCCGGCACATTCTGGCTCTTGCCCCACGCCTGCATCACGAACGCGTCATTGACGGCCATGCAGTAGACCTCGACGCCGCGGCTGCGGAAGGCTTCGAAGTTCTCGACGAACCCCGGCAGGTGGCGTTCCGAACACGTGGGCGTGAACGCACCCGGCACGGCGAACAGGACCGCGCGACGGCCGTTGAAGAGGGTCGCCGTATCGACGATCTCGACGCCTTCGCGGATACGCTGCAGGGGGATTTCGGGAAGATGGTCACCGACCTGGATGGTCATGGATGGCTCCTTTGCGTGGGGGCGTAAACCACAGAGTATCCTCTGCCCATGGCGAGAGGTCGATCACTTGAATTTGACGCACCTGCCGCCATCAGTGCTTGAAACCCCGGCCGCCGGCCGGCGTGCCGTGGGTGACGGAAAGGCGGAGTGAGCAATGCAGTTCAAGGATTACTACCAGACGTTGGGCGTGGAACCCAGTGCGGGCGAGGCGGAGATCAAGACTGCCTACCGACGCCTCGCGCGCAAGTACCACCCCGACGTCAGCAAGGAGCACGACGCCGAAGAGAAGTTCAAGGCCATCAATGAGGCCTATGAGGCGCTGCGCGACCCGCAGAAGCGCCAGGCGTATGACCAGTTGCGCGCGCGCGGTTACCGCCCGGGCGACGACATCCAGCCGCCGCCGGGTGGGTTTGGCGGTGGCTTTGGCGGTGCGGACTTCGACGAAATCTTTGCCGGCGGTGGCGCGGGCGGCGGTTTCAGCGACTTCTTCGAAAGCCTGTTCGGGCGCGGACGCGCCGGTGGCTTCGGCCAAGGTCCGGGCGGTGCTCGCGGCCCGGCGCCGCGTGGCGACACGCGCGCAAAGCTCGCGGTATCCCTAGAGGCCGTGTACGAAGGCAGCAGCGTACGCATTTCAGTCGGTGGCAAGACCCTGGACGTGCGCGTGCCCAAGGGCGTGCGCCCCGGCCAAGTGATCCGACTGGGCGGGCAGGGGGCCCACGGGGACCTGCTGCTGGAGATCGAGTACGCCGCGCATCCGCAATTCGAGGTCGATGGCCGCAACGTGATCCACATCCTGCCCATTGCCCCCTGGGAGGCCGCCCTGGGGGCGACCCTGAGCGTGCCGACCCTGGGCGGGCGAGTGGAGCTCAAGATTCCTGCAGGCTCGGAGGCGGGACGCAAACTTCGGCTGCGCGGGCGTGGACTGCCGGGCGACGCCAGTGGTCGGCACCCCACCGGTGATCAGATCGTGGAGTTGGAGGTGCTGGCACCCAAGGCGCACACAGAGGCTCAGGAGGCGGCGTACGTCAGCCTGCGCGATGCGTTTGGCGACGACTGGCGGCGGGCCTGAGGGACGCCGCAAGTTGTCGGGCGACGACGCATATGGGGAGCGGCACTGGAAGCGGCCGCCGAGCCCGAGGAACGCCCGCTAGGCGGGATCAGCCGGGCAGCAGCTCGGCGATGATCGAGGACAGGTCGTCCTCACTGAAAGGCTTGGTGATATAGGCCTTGGCGCCTTGGCGCATGCCCCACACGCGGTCGGTATCCTGATCCTTGGTAGTGACCAGGACGACCGGAATGTGTTTGGTCGCCGGGTCGCGGCAGATCGAGCGCGTGGCCTGGAACCCGTTGAGGTTGGGCATCACCACGTCCATCAGGATGAGGTCGGGCAACTCGCGCTTGGCGGCTTCAACGCCGGCCGCGCCGTCTTCGGCAGTGAGTGGGTCATGGCCCAGCTTTTCCACGATGCGACGGATCCCCATCAGCTGCACCGGTGAATCGTCGACGATAAGGATGCGCGCCATCAGCTCCCCCTTGTTCCCGCCGATTGTAGCGACGCGTGGCAACACCGCAAGCGCTGCTGAACAGGCACGGCTCAGAACGTGACCAGGGTTCGCCCGAAGGACCCACCGGCGAGCATGGTGGGGAACACGGTCGGCAAATCGGCCAAGGTCACTTCGCGGGTGCAGATGCGGTCCAGGTGGCGCGGCTTCCAGTCGGTGGCAAGGTGCTGCCAGACCGCGTCACGGATATCGCGAGCAGTGCCGGCCGACGCCACGCCCAGCAAAGAGACGCCCCGGATGATGAAGGGCATGACCGTGGTGGGCAGGTCCGCAGTGGCGGCCAGGCCGGCACTGGCGACGTTGCCGTAAGGCGCGGTCTGCGCGAGGAGGCTGGCGAGCATCGGCCCACCTACGTTGTCGAGGCCGCCCCCGAAGCGTGCCGACTCCATCGGCCGCGTGGTGGCAAGGGCGTCGCGCCCCAGCACCTGGCTTGCGCCGATGGCCTTGAGGTAGTTGGCATGCTCAGGCTTGCCGCTGATGGCATGCACCTCGAAGCCCGCGCGGCTGAAGATGTCGACGGACAGCGAGCCGACGCCGCCGGTGGCGCCAGTGACGGCCAAGGGGCCCAGCTCCGGCGTCTGGCGGTTCTCCACCATGCGCAGCAATGCCAGCGCCGCGGTAAAGCCGGCGGTGCCCAGGATCATGCTCTCGCGTAGGCCCAGTCCTTCCGGCAGGCGCACGGCCCAGCGCGCTTCGAGGCGTGCGTACTCGCTGTAGCCGCCGTCCCGGGTCTCGCTGAGGCCGCAGCCGGTGGTGAGCACCGCATCGCCTTCCTTGAAGGCCGGGTCGGTCGAGGCCACCACGTGGCCCGCCACGTCGATGCCGCCCACCAGCGGGAAGCGGCGCAGGATCTTGCCCTGGCCGGTCCCGGCCAGCGCGTCCTTGAAGTTGATGGACGAGTAGGCCGTCTTGATCACCACTTCGCCCGGCGCGAGGTCGTCGAGCGCGATCTGCTCGACGCCGCTGCGGTAGCCCGCGTCGTCGTTGTGGATACGGAAGGCGGCGAAGCGGCTGGGGAGGGTCATGCGTGCGTCCGTGGTTGATGCGGGCCGGCTGCTATTGTGACCGGGCGGGGACGATCCCGCATCCGACCAAGGCTGCGCCAAACATCAGCGCAGGTCCTTGCGACGCTTCTCGTCCAGCCACTTGCTGGCCTGCGCGGGCTCGTAGCGCTGCATCCAGTCGAGCATGGCCCCTACGTCCTCACCGTGCCACAGGTCTCGGCGTTGGTCGGGATGCAGGAACCGTTCTTCCACCATGCGGTCCATCATCGCGACGATGGGCGCATAGAAGCCATCGACGTCGAGGAATGCACACGGCTTGTCGCCGATGCCGAGTTGGCGCCAGGTCAGCATCTCGAACATCTCGTCCATGGTGCCAAAGCCACCGGGCAGCGCGATGAAGCCATCGGACAGGTCGAACATGCGCATCTTGCGCTCGTGCATGTTGGCCACGACCTCCAGGCGGGTGAGGCCCTTGTGCGCGACCTCCCAGCCCATCAGCTGCTCAGGAATGACGCCGATGACTTCGCCGCCGGCCTCCAGCGCCGCATCGGCGACGATACCCATCAACCCCACGTTGCCGCCGCCATAGACCAGCGCGATCCCGTCGCGCGCCAGTTGCTGGCCGAGCGCAATCGCGCGCTCGGTATAGATCGGCCGCGCACCCGCGTTGGAGCCGCAATACACCGCTACGGATTTCATCCTGCTGCTACCTCACTGCTGAAAACAGAACGGCGCACCCTAGGGTGCGCCGTCCGTGACATTGCATTTCAGGCTCAAAGCGATCAGTTCGCCTTGTGGATCGCCCGCTTGTGCACGGCCATCGCCGCGTCATGCACGGCTTCCGACAACGACGGATGCGCGTGGCAGATGCGCGCCAGGTCGTCGGCCGAACCGCTGAACTCCATGGTCAGCACGCCCTCGTGCACCAGCTCGGACACGTTGGCGCCCACCAAGTGCATGCCCAGCACGCGGTCGGTCTCAGCATGCGCGATGACCTTCACGAAGCCCACTGGCTCGGCCATGGCCACGGCGCGGCCCACGGCAGCGAACGGGAAGCTGCCGGCCTTGTAGGGCACGCCCTCGGCCTTCAGCTGTTCCTCGGTCTTGCCCACCCAGGCGATTTCCGGCTCGGTGTAGATGACCCACGGAATGGTGTCGAAGTTGACGTGGCCCGGCAGGCCTGCGATCAGTTCGGCGACCGCGATGCCTTCCTCGAAGCCCTTGTGCGCCAGCATCGGGCCGCGCACGCAGTCGCCGATCGCCCACACGCCATCGACGCCGGTGTGGCAATGCTCGTCCACCTCGATCTGGCCGCGCTCGTTGACACGCACGCCAGTCCCTTCGGCCAGCAGGCCCTTGCTCGCGGCGCGACGGCCGACGGCCACCAGCAGCTTGTCGACGGTGATGGTCTGCTCGCCCGATGCGTCGGTGTAGGTGAGCTCGACTTCCTTCTTTTTGCCCTTGCCCTTGACCTCGGCCTTGGAGACCTTGGCGCCCAGCTTGATGTCCAGGCCCTGCTTCTTGAACTCCCGGGCGGAGAGCTTGCTGACCTCGGCATCGGCCGCGGACAGGAAGCCCGGCATCGCCTCCAGGATGGTGACCTTGGCGCCCAGGCGGTTCCACACGCTGCCCAGTTCCAGGCCGATCACGCCGGCGCCGATCACGCCGAGGCGTCCCGGTACGGCTTCAAAATCCAGCGCGCCCACGTTGTCGACGATGCACTCGCCGTCGAACTTGGCGAACGGCAGCTCGATCGAGTCCGAGCCGGCGGCGATGACGACGTTGGTGCCCTTGAGCTCGACCTCGGTGCCGTCGTGCTGCTTCACCTTGACCACGTTGCCCGGCTGCAGCTGGCCGAAGCCGTAGAAGGCGGAAACCTTGTTAGCCTTGAACAGCGACGCGATGCCGCCAGTGAACTGGTGGACGATCTTGTCCTTGCGCGACACCATCGTCGGCACGTCGATCTTCGCGTTGTCGAAGTCGATGCCATGCAGGTGGAAGATGTGGCCCATGTTCCAGAACTGGCGCGAGCTGTCGAGCAGCGCCTTCGACGGGACGCAACCCACGCGCAGGCAGGTGCCGCCGAGCGCGGGCTTGCCGTCCTTGCCCATGCCGGCGTCAATGCAGGCGGTCTTGAGGCCAAGCTGTGCCGCGCGGATGGCAGCGTGGTAGCCGGCGGGGCCGCCGCCGATGACGACGACGTCGAAATTCTGTTGTTCGGTCATGGGGATCTCAGGTGTTCAGCCGTGCGCGCTGCGCGCGTCCTTGGAGCTGGTAGGGGGCAGGGCGAAGGCCCTGTGTCCGAATACGCGGGCGGGAACCGTCGCCGGTTCCCGCCCCAGTGCGATTACATGCCCAGCAGCATGCGGTGCGGGTTCTCGAGCTGGTTCTTGATGTCGACCAGGAAGAGCACCGCGTCCTTGCCGTCGATGATGCGGTGGTCATAGGACAGCGCGATGTACATCATCGGCGCGGCGAGGACCTGGCCGTTCTCGACGATGGCGCGTTCCTTGATGGCATGCATGCCGAGGATGGCGGACTGCGGCGGGTTGACGATCGGGGTCGACATCAGTGAACCGAAGGTGCCACCGTTGGTGATGGTGAAGGTGCCGCCCTGCAGGTCTTCCAGGCCGATCTTGCCGTCACGCGCCTTCTTGGCGTACTCGCCGATCTGTCTCTCGACGTCGGCGAAGCCCATGCGCTCGACGTTGCGCAGCACCGGGGTCACCAGGCCCTTGTCGGTGGACACCGCGATCGAGATGTCGGCATAGCCGTGGTAGACGATGTCGTTGCCGTCGACCGAGGCGTTGATCACCGGGTACTTCTGCAGGGCGTTGGCGGCGGCCTTGGCGAAGAAGCTCATGAAGCCGAGCTTGATGCCGTGGGCCTTGACGAAGTCGTCCTGCAGTTCCTTCCGCATCTCCATGACCTTGGACAGGTTGACCTCGTTGAACGAGGTCAGCATGGCGATGGATTCCTTCGACTGCATCAGGCGCTCGGCGATGCGGGCGCGCATGCGGGTCATCGGCACGCGCTCTTCCGGACGCGCACCGCCGGCCGCGCCAACGCCGCCGGACTTGGCGTAGTTGACGATGTCTTCCTTGGTCACCATGCCGCGGCGGCCGGTGCCCGGCACCTGCGAGCTGTCGACACCGCTGGTGATGGCTTCAAAGCGCGCGCCCGGGGGCAGGGCGGAGCCGGAGGTGACCGGCGCCGGCGTGGTGGACGCCGGAGCGACGGCCGCAACCTTGGCGGCCTCGGCCTTGGGCTGCACTTCCTGCGCGCCGGCGGCCGGCTGGGCGGCCGGCGCGGCAGCGGCGGCAGCGCCTTCCTCGACGATCGCGATCAGCTGCTGGCTGAGCACGGTGGCGCCTTCTTCGAACTTGATTTCCTTGATCACGCCGTCGACCGGCGACGGCACTTCCAGCACGACCTTGTCGGTCTCGAGGTCGACGATGTTCTCGTCACGCTTGACGGCATCGCCCACCTTCTTGTGCCACGTGGCGATGGTGGCGTCGGAGACGGACTCGGGCAGGACCGGAACTTTGATCTCGGTGCTCATGGGGCGGGCATCCTGGCTTGCTAATAAGTGAAAAGGGTGGATTCGTTGACGATCACTCGTCGCCGGCTTCGCCGCGCAACGAATTGACCAGTGCGTCTGCGATCAGCTGCGTCTGCTCGCGCACGTGGTCGGCGAAGTGGCCGGCCGCCGGCGACGGCGAGCGGGCACGGCCGGCGTAGTGCAGCGACTGCTTCGGCGCCAGGCAGGCGTTGAGGTGGTGGCGGATCTGGTACCACGCGCCCTGGTTCTGCGGCTCTTCCTGGCACCACACGACGTCGGTGGCGGCGGAGAAACGCTTGAGCTCGGCGGCCAGCTGCTTGCGCGGGAACGGGTACAGCTGCTCCACGCGAACCAGTGCCACGTTGTCCAGGCCCTGCTTCTGCTGCTCTTCCAGCAGGTCGTAGTACACCTTGCCGCCGCAGACCACGACGCGCTTGACCTTCTTCGGGTTGGCGTTGGCGTCCGGGATCAGCTGCTGGAACTCGCCCTTGGCCAGATCGTCCAGCGAGGACACGGCCAGCTTGTGGCGCAACAGCGACTTGGGCGTCATCACCACCAGCGGCTTGCGGGTGGTCATGCGCATCTGGCGGCGGATCATGTGGTACGCCTGTGCCGGAGTGGTCGGCGTGCAGACGATCATGTTGTCGAGCGCGCACAGCTGCAGGTAACGCTCCAGACGCGCGGAGCTGTGCTCCGGACCCTGGCCTTCGTAACCGTGCGGCAGGAACAGCGCCAGGCCGCTCAGGCGGCCCCACTTGGCCTCACCCGACGACAGGAACTGGTCCACGACGACCTGCGCGCCGTTGGCGAAGTCGCCGAACTGCGCTTCCCAGATGTCCAGGGTCATCGGATCGGCGGTGGAGTAGCCGTATTCGAACGCCATCACCGCTTCCTCGCTGAGCAGCGAGTCGATGATGGTGACGTCGACCGGGTTCTTGACCAGGCGGCGCAGCGGCAGGATGTACTCGTCGCTGGTCTGCTCGTGCTGGATGGCGTGGCGGTGGAAGAACGTGCCGCGACCGCAGTCCTGGCCGACCAGGCGCAGCTTGTAGCCTTCGTCCAGCAGCGTGGCGTAGGCGAGGTTCTCGGCAAAGCCCCAGTCGCCCGGCAGTTCGCCGGCGGTCATCTTGCGGCGGTCTTCGTAGATCTTGGCCACGCGCGGATGCAGCTTGATGCTGTCCGGTACGTCGTTGATCTCGGTGGCCAGCGCGACCAGCTTCTTGCTGTCAAAGGTGGTGTCCACCGGGTCGGACAGCTTGCCGGTCAGGTACTTCGACCAGTCAATGGTGAACTCGTCCGGCTTGACCTCCACCACCTCGGTGGTGACCACGCCGTCGTCCAGCTTCTGGCGGTAGCCATCGACCAGCGCCTGCGCCTCGTCGGCGGTCAGCGTGCCTTCCTCGACCAGCTTGGCGGCGTACAGCTCGCGCGGGGTCTTGTGCTTGCGGATGACCTGGTACATCACCGGCTGGGTGGCTGCCGGCTCGTCGGCCTCGTTGTGGCCGTGGCGGCGGTAGCAGACCAGGTCGATGACCACGTCGCGGCCGAAGCGGTTGCGGAAGTCCAGCGCCAGCTCGGCGCAGAACACCACGGCTTCCGGATCGTCGCCGTTCACGTGCAGCACCGGGGCGCCGACCATCTTGGCCACGTCGGTGCAGTACAGGGTGGAGCGGGCGTCCTGCACGGCGCTGGTGGTGAAGCCCACCTGGTTGTTGATGACGATGTGCAGCGTGCCGCCGACCGCGAA
This sequence comes from Lysobacter olei, assembly GCF_054777355.1. Classification (NCBI taxonomy): domain Bacteria; kingdom Pseudomonadati; phylum Pseudomonadota; class Gammaproteobacteria; order Lysobacterales; family Lysobacteraceae; genus Lysobacter; species Lysobacter olei. The sequence goes on from NZ_BAAHAT010000006.1 coordinate 158,098, forward strand.
GCCGCGGGCCTGCGACATCTGGAACAGCTCCATCACCACGCCCTGGCCGGCGAATGCGGCGTCGCCGTGGATCAGCACCGGGATGACCTGCTCGCGGCCCTTCTCGCCGCGGCGGGTCTGGCGCGAACGCACCGAACCGACGACCACCGGGTCGACGATTTCCAGGTGCGACGGGTTGAAGGCCAGCGCCAGGTGCACCGGGCCGCCGGGGGTAGCGACGTCGGCGGAGAAACCCATGTGGTACTTCACGTCGCCCTGGTGGGCGAGGTCGCTGTGGACGTGCTCGAACTTGCCTTCGAACTCGTCGAACAGGTGGCGCGGCGGCTTGCCGAGCGTGTTGACCAGCATGTTGAGGCGGCCGCGGTGGGCCATGCCGATGACCACGTCCTTGGCGCCCTGCGTGCCGGCGCGGCGGATGGTGGTGTCCATCAGCGGGACCAGCGCATCGCCGCCTTCCAGCGAAAAGCGCTTCTGGCCGACGTACTTGGTGCCCAGGTAACGCTCCAGACCATCGGCGGCGGTGAGGCGCTCGAGGATGCGCTTCTTGTCGTCGGCGGTGCGGCCGTACTTGCCGCCGGCCTTTTCCAGGCGCTCGTAGAGCCAGCGACGCTGTTCGGCGTCGGTGATGTGCATGAACTCAGCGCCGATCGGGCCGGTATACGTGGCCTTGAGCAGGGCGAGCAGGTCGCCCAGCTTCATGCGGTCGTTACCGCCCACGCCACCGGTGCTGAACTCGGCATTGAGATCGCTCTCGGACAGGCGGTGGAAGGCCAGGCCGAGGTCCGGCGCTTCGGGCTTCTGCATCAGGCCCAGCGGGTCGATGTTGGCACCCAGGTGGCCGCGCGAACGGTAGGCGGTGATCAGACGGCCGACCTGGCGCTCGCGCTCGTCACCGGCGCCCGCGGCGACCGTGACCTGCCCCTTGGCGGCGCGCTTGCCCGCGTCCACGATGCTTTCGATCGCGGCGGAGTGGGGCACGTCGCCCGCCTCGCGGCCCTTGAAGCCGTCGAAATAGGTTTTCCACTTGGGCCCGACGCTGTCGGGATCGACCAGGTACTGCTCGTACAGGTCTTCGATGAAGGCGGCGTTCGCGCCGAGCTGGGACGACTGGGAGAACTGCTTCAGGAGGCTGTCCACGACGGTGATCGGGAAACTCTTTTTGGGGGAGGCAGGGAGTCCCGCGGGAGCCGCGGGCGCTATTCAGGTAACAATCCGCGAATTATAGCCCCTGCGGCGGGCCACGCGGCTAACACTTAGGTCAAACCAGTCAGATGCCGAGTGCGCGGTATTCGCTGCAGGGACGTGCGCGTTCCCATACGGGGTCGAACGTGGCCTCCAGCTGCCGGGCGCGGGCGCGATCGTCCAGCCGCGTCTCGCCATCGAAGCGGTGGCCGAGCGTGCGGAAGTACCAGCCGCCGGCATCGCTGGCCGCGTAAGCCGCGGCATAGGCCTGGTCGCCGGGCTCCTCCACGGCGCGGAAATGGAAGGCGCTGGGCAGGCGCTGGGCCAGCGCCAGCAGCGGCGAATGGGCGCGCTGGGGTGTCGTCGGGTCCTGCAGCAGGATGCGGATCTCGCCGCGGCGGGTGGCCAGTTGCTTCAGGGCGGTGATGAGATCGGGGTCGTCGAGCAAGCCGGGGTCGAGGTCGCGGCTGTAGATGACCAGCTGGCGACGTGCGCCCGAGACCACGCCAAGCAATGCAGCCAGCGCCTGGTCGCGGGTCTCCACGGCGTTGGCGTGGTCCAGCAGCAGGCGCATGGACTGGTGCTCGATGCCGGCCTCTTCATATCGCGGACCGTAGGGCAGGAAGCCGTGGCGGGCGTAGAAATTGATCGCCGTGACCTGCGCGTGCAGGGTGACCTCGCGCCAGCCCAGCTTGCGCGCCTCGTCGAGCAAGGCGCGGAGCAGGGCGTCGCCGACGCCTTTGCCGCGCCAGTCGGGCAGTACCGCCATCCGACCAATGCGGTGATCGGGCGTCAGGCGTCCGGTGCCGATGGGATGGCCGCCGGCATCGCGGGCGATGACATGGTGGCAGGCCGGGTCCAGCTCGTCCCACTCCAGCTCCAGCGGCACGCCCTGCTCGGCGACGAAGACCGGCTCGCGCACGGCGCGCAACTCGGCCAAGCCGGTGTCATAGGCGATGGGAGTGACCTGGAACTCGGCGTCGGGCATGTCAGTCCTCGTCTTCGGCGATCTGGAGCTGGTAATGGCCAGCCGACAGTAGCGCAAACAGCAGGTCGCGGCCGTGTTCGGACAGGGCCGCGTAGTCGTGGCCGTCGATGCTGGCATTGTTGGCCAGCAGGCGGGCATCGGCCACTGGCAGCGGGTGGTCCTGGCCGCTGACGAACAACGTGGCGCCGCGGCTCGCCTTGCGCCAGGCCATGCGCGTCCACGGATGGCGCACCAGCTGGGCGCCCTGTTGCAGGTCCCACTCGATCTCGATGCGCGAACGCTCCTCGCCGTTGGGCATGACCTCGCCAGCGGCACGGTAGATGGTCATGAAGCGGCCGAACCAGTCACCCAGCCGCTCAGGATCGTTCATGCGCAGCATGTTGAGCGCCTCGACCGCACGCGCCATCGCGTCCGTATCGATCTCATACGGATCCTTGGCCGGTTTCAGGTCGGGGTCGTGGTAGCGCAGCGATTCGTCAGCCTCTGCGGCGAGGGTGTCGACGAAATCGCCCAGCAACTCGGCAGCCGCGGGGGCGCGCATGCCCACCGAAAACGTAAGGCACGCGTCCTCGGCCACGCCGTTGTGCGGCACGTTGGGCGGCAGGTACAGCATGTCGCCGGGGCCGAGCACCCAGTCGTGGGTGGCGTGGAAGGCTTGCAGCAGCTTCAACTCGACATCGGGGCGGAAGGCGAGTGAGGGTGCGGGACGACCCTGCGCCACCGAGGCGTCGATCTGCCAGCGGCGGTGGCCGTGGGCCTGCAGCAGGAACACGTCGTACTGGTCCACGTGTGCGCCGACCGAGCCGCCGGGCGCGGCGAAGGACACCATGATGTCGTCGATGCGCCATCGCGGCAGGAAGCGGAAGTCCTCCAGCAGCTCGCGGATGTCCACGTCCCACTTGTCCATGTCCTGCACCAGCAGGGTCCAGTCCTGGTGCGGCATGTCGGGGAACATGGCTTCGTCGAACGGGCCGGTGCGCACCGTCCAGCCGTCGTGCGCGCGGTCGTGCATGACGATGCGCGACAGCGCCATTTCCTCGCAGGCCACGCCGGCCAGGTCTTCGGGCTGGATCGGCGAAATGAAGCCGGGGAAGGCGTTGCGGACCAGCAATGGGCGCTTCTGCCAGTAGTCGCGCAGGAAGGCCTCCGGCGACATGCCCAGCGGGCCGTTGCCCTGGGCATTGATCTCGAAGGGGAAATCATTGGCCGCCTTGGCCTTACCTGGTGCCGCGATGCGGCCGGTTGGTTTGCGCGGGGCCTTGCGGATGGCCATGGGCGGGTCTCCTTCGCCGGTGTCGTGGAGGCGGGCGCACCCTGTCGAGGCACGGCTTATGCCATTGGACGGGTTCCGGGGCGTCCGGACGCATGCTCGCCCGGACGCCTTCAGCTCGCCCTGAGGACGATCAAATTTCCTTCGCGAGTCGCTCGGCGATGCCGATGTAGCTGCCCGGCGTCATCTCGAGCAGGCGCTGCTTTGCCTCGGCCGGCAGTTCCAAGCCAGCGATGAAATCGCGCATGGACTGCTTGTCGATGCCGTGGCCGCGGGTCAGGGCCTTCAGTTGCTCGTACGGCTGCGGCAGGCCATGACGGCGCATTACGGTCTGCACGGCTTCGGCCAGCACTTCCCACGAGGCATCGAGGTCGGCAGCCAGGCGCTCCGGGTTGGCCGAGACCTTGCCCAGGCCGCGGCCCAGCGCCTCGAACCCGATCAGCGCGTGGCCGAAGGCGGTGCCCAGCGCGCGCAACACGGTGGAGTCGGTCAGGTCGCGCTGCCAGCGGCTGATCGGCAGCTTGGCGGCGAAGTGTTCCAGCAGCGCGTTGGCGATGCCGAAGTTGCCTTCCGCGTTCTCGAAGTCGATCGGGTTGACCTTGTGCGGCATGGCCGAGCTGCCCACTTCGCCGGCCTTGACGGCCTGCTTGAAGTAGCCGACCGAGATGTAGCCCCACATGTCGCGGCACAGGTCGAGCAGGATGGTGTCGATGCGCTTCTGCACGTCGCACAGCTCGGCGATGCCGTCGTGCGGCTCGATCTGGGTGGTGTACGGCTGCCAGGTCAGGCCCAGCGAAGTCACGAAGACCTGCGAGAACTTTGCCCAGTCCACGTCCGGGTAAGAGACCGAGTGTGCGTTGTAGTTGCCCACCGCGCCGTTGATCTTGCCCGGCATTGGCAGCGCGGCCAGCACGTCGCGCTGGCGCTGCAGGCGGGCGACGACGTTGGCGAGTTCCTTGCCCACGGTGGTCGGCGAGGCGGTCTGGCCGTGGGTGCGCGAGAGCATCGGCAGGCCGGCGTATTCGTGGGCCATGGTGCGGAGCTTGCTGATCACCCCGTCCAGCGCCGGCAGCATGACCTGCTCGCGCGCGGCGTTGAGCATCAGCGAGTAGCTGAGGTTGTTGATGTCCTCGGAAGTGCAGGCGAAGTGCACGAACTCCAGCGCGGGGGCCAGCTCGGCGTCGTCCTTGAGCTTTTCCTTGATCAGGTACTCGACGGCCTTGACGTCGTGGTTGGTGGTGCGCTCGATCTCCTTGACCCGGGCGGCGTCGCGGACCGATAACTCGTCGGCGAGGGCGCGCAGTCGGGCGACGGCAGCGGCCGAGAACGGGTTGAGTTCCACGATGCCCGGCTCGTTGGCCAGCACGAGCAGCCACTCCACCTCGACCTTCACGCGGGCCTGGATCAGGCCGTATTCGGAGAAGATCGGGCGCAGCGCGTCGACTTTGCCGGCGTAGCGGCCATCGAGCGGGGACAGGGCAAGCAGCTGGGTTTCGACGACGTTGGCGGCGGTCATGGGTGCGCGGTAGGCGAAGCGGGGCCGTAATTCTACAGGTCCCGGCGTCCGGGCGTTTCCGGGGCGCGGGAGTGCAGGGCGGCGAGCCACCGAAGAGGGGGCATTCCGTGCCAGGCGGTGAAACGAGCCCATACCGGCCCGGCGTTATGCTCGGTCCATCCGAACCTGGACCGGGAGCGCGGCCATGCCCAAGCAGGCGAAATACCGCATCGAGCACGACAGCATGGGGGCGCTGCGGGTGCCCGAGGAGGCACTTTGGGGCGCGCAGACCCAGCGCGCCGTGGAGAACTTTCCGGTGTCCGGCCGTCCGATGCCGCGCGACTTCATCCGGGGGCTGGGATTGGTCAAGGCCGCTGCTGCCGAGGTCAACGGCGGCCTGGGGTTGCTACGAAAAGGCATGGCAGCGGCGATTCGCAAGGCAGCGCTCGAGGTGGTTGCGGGCGAGCACGACGCCCAGTTCCCGGTGGATGTTTTCCAGACCGGATCGGGAACCTCCAGCAACATGAACGCCAACGAGGTGATCGCCACCCTGGCCTCGCGGCTGGGCAAGGCGAAGGTGCATCCCAACGATCATGTGAACCTGGGGCAGAGCTCCAATGACGTGGTGCCGACCGCCATCCGGGTCTCCGCGCGGTTGGCGGTGGGCGAAGCGCTGCTGCCGGCACTCAAGCATCTGCGCCGTACCGTTGCCGGACGTGCGCGGGCCCTGTCGAAGGTGACCAAGACCGGGCGCACCCACCTCATGGATGCCATGCCGCTCACCTTTGGGCAGGAGTTCGGTACCTGGGTCGCGCAACTGGATTCGGCGCAGGCGCGGATTGAGGACACGCTCAAGCGCGTGCGGCGCTTGCCGATTGGCGGGACCGCCATTGGGACCGGGATCAACGCTGATCCGCGCTTTGGCAATGCCATGGCGAAAGCATTGACCGGGCTAACTGGCACGCGTTTCGAGGCGGCTTCCAACCGCTTTGAGGGCATCGCCGCGCAGGACGATCTGGTGGAGCTGTCGGGCCAGCTCAATGCACTGGCGGTGGCGTTGATGAAGATCGCCAACGACCTGCGCTGGATGAATTCGGGTCCTCTGGCGGGACTGGGCGAAGTCGAATTGCCGGCGTTGCAGCCAGGCAGCTCGATCATGCCGGGCAAGGTCAATGCGGTGGTGCCGGAGGCGCTTGCGATGGTCTGTGCGCAGGTGATGGGGCACCACACGGCGATTACCGTGGCGGGGCAGAGCGGCAACTTCCAGTTGAACGTGATGCTGCCGCTCATCGGCGCCAACCTGCTGGATGCGATCCACGTGTTGGCCAACGGCATGCGCCTGCTGGCGGATCGCAGCATCGCCGGGATGCAAGTGCGCGCGGAACGGGTGCGGGAAGCGCTGGATCGCAATCCGATCCTGGTCACCGCACTCAACCCGATCATCGGCTACGAGCGGGCCGCGGCCATTGCCAAGCAGGCCTACAAGGAAGGGCGTCCGGTGTTGGCGGTGGCGGTGGAGGAAACCGGGATGCCAGAGGCTGAGTTGCGGGCGCTCCTGGATCCGCGCGCGCTGACCAAGGGCGGTATCCGCGAGGGTGTGTCAGGGGGTTGAACGAAAAACGGCGTCGTCATCATGACGACGCCGTCCGTGGGTACTCTCCCCCATCCCGTGTTGTCGAAGGCTCAGCCTTCAGTCGGGGCCGGAGGGGCGGGAGGCGCCGGTGGTGCAGAGGGTGCCGCCGGGGCGGCAGGCTTGGTCGCCGTCTCGTCATGGCAATCGTCGATGTCCTTTTCGGTCATCGTCGCGTAGGGCTTGAACTCCGGAATCGCAGTCGCAAGCCGCTGCTGCGAATCCAGCACGGCCGGCAGGCGATCGCACAGCACCACCGCCTCGGCCTTGATGTTCTCCGCTTCGGCTTCGATCCGCTTTTCGATCTCGTCGGTATTGCCAGTGAAAACGCCCTTGAGCGCTTCGCCGGCAGCCTTCATGCCCAGGTCCGCGCCACGAACGCCGATCGCCATGCCTGCCTCGGCGATGGCGACGACGTTCGCCCGATGTTCCAGCAGCAGCGCGCGCTGTGCGGCGTCGACGGGCACGGCCTTGCCATCGATCAACAGGTCGCCCTTGGGCGAGATCTCCGCCTTCGGCAGCGAGTTGTTGTCGCTGGCGAGGGTGATGGGCTCGTTGGCCAACTTGGTGCGGGCTGCTTGGGTGGCCTCTTCCACCACCTTGCCCAAACTCTTGGCGGGCGCGTCGGGGGCGCTGGTCGGTGCCGGCGAGGGGGCCTGTTGGCACGCTCCCAGCAGGGGGACGCAGGTCAGCAGGGCCAGGGTTGCGTTGCGTACGGTGCTCATGGAATGGACCTTGTGCAATTTAGGGGGGAAGGACGAGGGCTCAGCCCTCGTCACGCCACCGGCGCAGTCGGATCGCGACCACCAGCATCAGGGCGCCAGCCACCACGCCAATCCACAGCGAGGGCGAGGCCAGGGTCGAGTAGGTGGTCTGCAGGTTCACCAGCGAATGCACCGCCTGCGGGCCGTCGGCATCGATGTGGCCGATACGGGCGGCGTCGAACCAGGTGCCCGGGGCCACGCTGAACAGCACGCGGGCCACGACGTTCTTCCAGAACCAGGATGCCTCGAGGTTGAAGTACGGCATCATGTCGAACCAGGTGACGAAGATGCCTGCGAACACCGGGATCATCACTGCCCACAGGAACGCCTTGCTGCGTGCCCAGGCCGAGCAGAGCATCAGCCAGCCCACGGTCGGCATGGCCCACAGCGCGTACACCGGGAGCGAGGCGATCATATTGCCGGCCACCTTAAGCGGGCTGGCGGGCCCCCACAGCAGGGTCAGCGGATTGCCACCGTGCAGCAGCACCAGGCCGCTGTACAGCACCATCGAACCGAGCATGGTCACGATGCCGGCCACGATGGCGAGCGCGGGCGCCACCACGACGGCGCTGGCCACCTTCGACAGCACGGTGTCGCGGTCGGACACCGGCAGCGACTTCCAGAACAGCACGCTGCGGTCCTTGCGGTCGTCGTACAGGCAGCTCAGGCAATAGAAGAACACGACAAAGGTCAGCACGATCAGTGGCCAGCTGGCGGCCATGTACAGGCTGGCGTCGATCACGCCACCGAACTCGTGCAGTTCCTCGGGTCCCAGCTTTTCGGTCAGCTGGGACAGGTCCAGCCCGTTGACGCGGAAGCTCGCGCCCTCGACGTTGACGCGGGCATGGTCGGGGGCCTTGCGCAGGAAGGCTTCGCCCACGCCAGCGCCCATCAGGCTCAGCAGCAGGAAGATCCCACCGGCCACCAGAGGCGCCCAGAGGAAACCGCCCTTGTGCTCCCAGAACTCACGCTTGAGCAGCAGTTTCAGCTTGTGGGTGGAGTGGGGTGCGGCCACCGGGGCGCGCACATGGGTCTCGGCAACAGCGTTCATGCGTAGGTCCCCTTCATGGTGGCGACGAACAGGTCGGCCAGGCCCGGCGTGCGGGTTTCACCGAGCGGGTCCAGCTGCGCGGCGGGCACGCCGTCGAACAGCATCACGGTCTTGCCGAACGGCAGCGAGCGCTCGTCGATCGGCTTGAGGCCGCGGGCGGCGTCCAGGTGGGCGGTGTCCACCAGCACCTCGATGAAGCGATCGCCCAGCGACTCCATGTCGTTGTCCAGCACCACCTTGCCGTCGCGGATGAACATGACGTCGGTGAGGATGTGCTCGATCTCCTCCACCTGATGGGTGGTGACGATGATCGTCTTCTCCTCGTCGAAGTAGTCCTCCAGCAGGCGCTGGTAGAACTGCTTGCGGTAGAGGATGTCCAGGCCCAGGGTCGGCTCGTCCAGCACCAGCAGCTTGGCGTCGATGGCCATCACCAGCGCCAGGTGCAGCTGCACGATCATGCCCTTGGACATCTCACGGACGCGAAGGTTGGGCTTGAGCTGGGTGTGCTCGAGGAAGCGCTCGCACTTGGCGCGGTCGAAGCGCGGGTGCACGCCGGCGACGAATTCAATGGCTTCCTTGACCCGGATCCAGCGCGGCAGCACCGCCACATCGGCGATGAAGCACACGTCGCGCATCAGCTCGTCACGCTGGGTGCGCGGGTCGCGGCCCAGCACGTTCAGCTCGCCCTCGAACGGGATCAGGCCAAGGATGGCCTTGAGCGCGGTCGTCTTGCCCGCGCCGTTGGGGCCGATCAGACCGATGATGCGGCCGGTGGGGATGGAGAACGTGGTGTTGTCCAGCGCCACCTTGTTCTTGTAGGCCTTGCGCAGGTTGCGGGCGGTGACCACCGAGCCGGTGGCGACATTGGCCATGGTGTTCATGCCGTACCTCCAATGGCCTTCGGCCCCATCAGTTCCTCCATGGACAGGCCCAGGCGCTGGATGCGCTCCAGTACCAGCGGCCATTCCTCGCTGAGGAAGCGTTCACGTTCATTGATGAGCAACTTCCTTGCAGCCTCTTCTGTGACGTACATGCCCAGTCCCCTGCGCTTTTCTACGAGTGCCTCGTCCGCCAGTTCCTGATAGGCGCGCGAGACGGTGATGGGATTCAGCTGGTACTCGGCCGCGACCTGCCGGACGGAGGGCAGGGCGTCGCCGGGCTTGAGGACGCCATCGAGCATCATGGCGATGACGCGGTCCTTCAGCTGGCGGTAGATGGGAGCGCCATCGCTCCATTGAATTGCGGACATGGTCAACCCCGCTGTGCGAATGAGAAAAAGGGCATGACCAACGTCTGCCGGCGGTGGCGCGCACTCTTCCTGATGACGCGTTTGGAGACATCCACGGAGCCGTCCGTGGACGGCAGGCCCGTGGGGGAGAGGGTGTCAGCCGCAGCCGCAACCGGGTTGGGAAGCGACGCGCCCGTGGCGACGCTGGTCGGCGTCGTGGGCAGGGCCACCAGCACCAGCAGGGCGCTGGCGGCGGCGAAGGTCAGTGCGGTGTGGCGGAGCGCGTTGTTCATGGTGAACGTCCTGCTCGTTAGTAGACCGGTGTTGTAGGCAACTATAACACCAAAATACGTCCCGTCAAGCGCCGCCGACCCAACTGAAGTCATACTTGGGCCCCGGCCCTCTTGAGATGCCTTCCCATGTCCCGAAACCCCGTCCTGGCGGCCTTTGCGGCCGCATCCTTGCTGGCTGGCGGCGCCGTCCTGGCGGCCTCGGGCCTGCTGGCCCACACCTTTCGTCCCCTGGCGGGCAAGACCCCGGTGAACCTGGAGGCGACCTATGGCGGCCAAGTGCTGCTGGTGGTGAACACGGCCAGTAAATGCGGCTTCACGCCCCAGTTCGAGGGCCTGGAGGCCCTGCACGCCAAGTACAAGAGCAAGGGGTTCGCCGTCCTGGGTTTCCCGTCGGGCGACTTCCGCGAGCAGGAATTCACGGACGAGAAGGAGATCCAGGAGTTCTGCACGCTGACCTACGGGGTGAAATTCCCGATGTTCGAGAAAGTGCACGTGGTGGGTGAACAAACCACGCCGTTCTACAAGGCGCTGGCGGCCGCCTCGGGCGAAGCGCCGAAGTGGAACTTCCATAAATACCTGATCGGCCGCGATGGCCGTCTGGTGGCCAGTTGGGGCAGTCGCACCAAGCCCGATGACAAGGCCATCGTGAACGCCATCGAACAGGCCCTGAAGGCCCCCCGGCCAGCCAAGCGCTGAATGCCGGCGCCTCCTGACGCGTTGATCGGCGCCTGAGATTGCCGTCTGGGGCGCAGGCCGCGACAATGGGGACTTCGCGCCGCGCCAGCGGCGTATCCGACAGGAGTTGTCTCGGAATGAATGCTTTCTCGCGCGGCCTGGCCGTGATCATCACCACTGCCGCGGCCCTTACCGGTGCCGTCGCCATTGCCAAGGACAAGACCGTGCTTACGACCGACCGTGAAAAGGTCAGCTACATGATTGGCCAGGACGTCGCGACCTCGATCGCGCCCGTGGGTCCGGACCTCGACGTGGCTGCGTTCGAGCGCGCGGTCCAGAACGCCTTCAACGGTGGCAAGCCGCTGCTGGACGACAAGGAAGCGCAGGCCGTGGGCGGCGCGCTGATGCAGCGCATTGGCGTGCGCATGGGCAAGGCGCCGGAAGGCACCAAGGCACCCGAAGTGGCCAAGGACAAGGTGGGCTATCTGGTGGGCGCTGACGTCGGGCGTTCGCTGGCGGGCATCAAGGAAGAGATCGAACTCCCGGTCCTGATGCAGTCGGTGCGTACCGCGATGGCCAAGCAGCCGTCGCTGCTCTCGGAAACCGAAGCCAACGCCATCCGTGATGCATTCTCGCAGCGCATGCAAGCGAAGGCGCAGGCGCGTGCGACCGAACAGGCTGACAAGAACAAGGCCGAAGGCGCCGCGTTCCTGGCCAAGAACAAGGGTGAGAAGGGCGTGTTCACCACGCCGTCGGGCCTGCAGTACATGGTGCTGCGCCAGGGCTCGGGTCCGCGCCCGAAGGCGACCGACAAAGTGCGCGTGAACTACCACGGCACGCTGCTGGACGGCACCGTGTTCGACAGCTCGTACGATCGTGGCCAGGAAGCGGAGTTCCCGCTGAACCAGGTGATCGCCGGCTGGACCGAAGGCGTTGCAATGATGCCCGTGGGCAGCAAGTTCCGCTTCTGGATCCCGGGCGAGTTGGCCTACGGCGCGCGCGGAACTCCGGGCGGCCCGATCGGTCCGAATGCCACGCTGCAGTTCGATGTCGAGCTGATGGCGATCGTGCCGTAACGGTACGTTCAGTCCCGCCACGACACATTCCGCCGGCACGTTCCGTGCCCATCCGCCGCGTTGGCCCCCGCCAGCGCGACGGTCGTCGCATCCCGATGGAGTCCTGTTCCATGAAGCAATCCGTGCGTCATATCGCCGTACTGGCCGCCGCCACGCTGGCGCTGGCCGCTTGCAACAAGCCCGCTGACAAGGCTGAAGGCGCCGCCACGGGCGCTGCGTCCGCCGACGCTGCGTCCACGGCCGCCAAGATCCCGGGCTTGGAGGGCGAGAAGGCCCAGGCCGGTTACGTGATCGGCCTGGACATCGCCAAGTCGCTGGAGCCCGCGAAGGGCGAGTACGACGTCGAGGCCATGATCAAAGGCCTCAAGGCCGGCGTGGCCGGTGAAAAGGCACTGATCGACGACAAGCAGGCACAGGCCATCCGCGAGGCCTTCGGCCAGAAGATCCAGGCCAAGCGCATCGCGGAAATGATGGCCAAGGCCAAGAAGAACGCCGAGGCGGGCACGAAATTCCTGGCCGAGAATGCCAAGAAGGAAGGCGTGAAGACGACGGCTTCCGGCCTGCAATACCAGGTCATCACCGAAGGCACCGGCGCCAAGCCGAAGGCCACCGACATGGTGAAGGTGCACTACAAGGGCACCCTGCTGGACGGCAAGACCTTCGACAGCTCCTACGACCGTGGCGAACCGGTCGTGTTCCCGCTGCAGGGCGTGGTCCCGGGCTGGCAGGAAGGTCTGCAGCTGATGACCGTGGGCAGCAAGTACAAGCTTTGGATCCCGGCGAAGCTGGGCTACGGCGAAGCCGGCACCCCGGGTGGCCCGATCGGCCCGAACGAGACGTTGGTGTTCGAAGTTGAGCTGCAGGACGTGGTGCAGCCGGCGAAGAAGTAAGCCACACCGGCGGCCGCTGCGATGCAGCGGCCGCCGTATGCCCGGCAGTTTGTTGCATCACCGCACTGAAGGATCCAGGGAATGCGCGTCACCATTTTCGGCACCGGCTATGTAGGCCTGGTCACCGGCACCTGCTTGGCCGATGTCGGCCACGACGTGGTCTGCGTCGACATCGACACCGCCAAGGTCGATGGCTTGAACAACGGCATCATCCCGATCTTCGAGCCGGGCCTGGAGCCGATGGTGAAGGCCAACCATGCGGCCGGTCGCCTGCGCTTTACGACGGACGCGGCCGCGGGCATTGGCCATGGCGATGTGTTGTTCATCGCGGTCGGTACGCCCCCCGACGAGGACGGCAGCGCGGACCTCAAGTACGTGCTGGCGGTAGCACGCACCATCGGCCAGCACCTGCAGAAGCCCGCGATCGTGGTGGACAAGTCCACCGTGCCGGTCGGGACCGCCGACAAGGTGCGCGCGACGATTGCCGCAGAGCTGGCAAGCCGTGGCGAGGACGTCGCCTTCCATGTGGTTTCCAACCCCGAGTTCCTGAAGGAAGGCGATGCGGTCAATGACTGCATGCGCCCCGACCGCATCGTGATCGGCGCCGACGACGCGGGTGCGGTCGAGAAGCTGAAGCGCCTGTATGCGCCGTTCAATCGCAACCACGAGCGCATCGTGGTGATGGACGTGCGTTCGGCGGAGCTGACCAAGTACGCGGCCAACGCGATGCTGGCTACCAAGATCAGCTTCATGAACGAGATCGCCAACATTGCCGAGCGCGTCGGTGCCGACGTGGAAATGGTGCGGCAAGGCATCGGCTCCGATCCGCGCATTGGCTGGTATTTCATTTACCCCGGTGCGGGTTACGGCGGCTCCTGCTTCCCGAAGGATGTGCAGGCGCTGGCCAAGACCGCGCAGCAGCACGGCTACAACGCCGAGTTGTTGAACTCGGTGGAGTCAGTCAACGACCGCCAAAAGGCCCACCTCTTCGAGTTGATGGTGCGCCATTACGGTGGCATCGAGGCGTTGCGCGGCAAGACCGTGGCCGTCTGGGGGCTGGCGTTCAAGCCCAACACCGATGACATGCGCGAGGCCTCCAGCCGTACGTTGCTCGGCCTGCTGTGGCAGGCGGGAGCCAAGGTGCGGGCGTACGACCCCGAGGCCCACCATGAGGCGCAGCGTATTTTCGGCGAGCGCGACGATCTGGTTCTGTGCGATTCGGCCTACCAGGCGTTGGTCGACGTGGACGCGCTGGTGGTGGTGACGGAGTGGAAGCAGTTCCGAAGCCCCGACCTTGCCCGCGTGCGCGACGCGCTGCGTGACAAGGTGGTCTTCGACGGCCGCAACCTGTACCACCCCGATGAATTGGAGGCCATTGGATTGGCGTATTACGGCATCGGTCGCGGCCGCTCGATTCAGGCGGCTTCGTGAGCAGCGAACTTGAAGCGCGGCTGGTGGACCTGGAGACGCGTCTGGCCTTCCAGGAGCAGGCGTTGACTGAGCTGAGCGACGCGCTGGCGGCGGCTCGTGACGAGGAGGCTCGCAACGCATTGCGGCTGCATCGAGTCATGGACGAATTGCGGCAGCTGCGTGTGGCCATGTCGAACGCACCCCTGACCGGGGATCCGGCCAGCGAACCGCCCCCGCCGCATTACTGATTTCCGTCCGGCTGTCGCAGCGGCATGGCCGCGCGTACCGGGTGCAACAGGCAAGAGAGACAGCATGAGTAGTAACAGCCTTCGCGACCAACTGCTTGGCCTGGGGTTCAAGGGGCCAGCCAAGCCCGAGCGCAGTGAGAAGCCGTCGGGTGGGAAGCACGGCCCTGGCGCGACCGGCGGCAAGGGACGGCCCGGCGGCAAGGGACGGCCCGGCGGCGCGGCGCACCATCGGGGTGCCGATGCCAAGGGCGGCCATGGACGCGGTGGCCAACCCGGAGGCGGTCGGTCACATGGCGAACAGAAGCGCGGTGGCCAGAATCCCGGCGCTCAGCGGCACGGCGGCCAGAAGCCGGCCAGCCGCGAGGATATTGACCTCGCCAAGGCCTACGCCATCCGCGCCCAGCGCGAGAAGGATGAGCGCATCGCCGCGGAAAAGGCCAAGCAGGAAGAGGCGCGTATCAAGCGCGAAGCCCGCGCCAAGCTGGCCGAGTTCGTCAAGGACAAGGGCCTGAACGTGGCGGATGCGGAGATCGCCCGGCACTTTCCGTACGGCGGGAAGATCAAGCGCATCTACGTCACCGCCGAGCAGCTGAAGGCTCTGAACGCCGGCGAATTGGGCGTCGTGCAAGTGGAAGGACGCTATCTGCTGGTGGCCGCCGACGTGCTGGCCGAGGCGGAGGCGATCTTTGCCGCCGCCGTGGCGCTCAAGGTGGATCCGAATGCGCCCGCGGAAGACGATCCGTACAGCGATCCGCAGTTCCAGGTGCCCGACGATCTGGTCTGGTGAAGGACTGTTGAAGGGTGGGTGAGGGCGTCGGCCGTCATTGCGGCTGACCGGCTGGCGCGTCAGAACCGCTCGCCGACCGGAAGGTATCGCCATTCTCCCACCGGCATCTTGCTCAGCGCGATCCGGCCGATACGCAGGCGTCGAATCGAGACCACATCAAGTCCCACTTCGCGGCACATGTGGCGCAGTTGCCCGGGCTGCACGGCCTTGATGGCAAATCGAAGCCGGGTCTCGTTCTGCCAGCTCACCTTGCAGGGCGGCAGGGGGGTTCCCCGATAGTGAAGGCCGCTGCCCAGCCGGGACATGCCGTAAGGCGCGATATCGCCGGCCACCTCCACCACGAATTCCTGCTCGATGAGGGCGTAGTCTTCGGTCAGTCGACGGCGGACGCGGCCGTCCTGGGTGAGTACCAGCAGGCCGCTGGCCTCTGCGTCCAGTGGCATGAGCGGCGCCAGACGGTGGAAATGGCGCTTCAGCATGCGGATTTCTGACAAGTCGCCCTCGGAATGCATCCCCGGCGTGACCAGGGCCGCGGCGTCCTGCATGTCCACCCCGGCGGGCTTGTGCAGTAATACCGTGGCGGGCTCGATCGGCTCCAGGCGCGCGCCGGGGGCAAGTTCCACCCGCTGCCCACTGATGGGGGCCTGCGGCTCTTCCACCACGACGCCATCGACCAGCACCCAGCCGCCTTCGATGTACTGTTGCGCGTCCGCGCGCGAGCACGGGACCATTGCGGCGATGCATTTGTCGAGGCGGGTGGGTTCGGGCATGACGGGATTCGTGGCGGCGGGCAGCAAGTGTAATGATATGCCCCCCGTCGATTCGGAAGTCCGACGTCGACGCCGCTCGCGATTCAGGAACCCATGAAGACTCCCCCCGGCCTGCAGGCGCTGATTGACGACGGCGTTATCGACGAAGTGATGCGTCCCCTCAAGAGCGGCAAGGAGGCGGCGGTGTACGTGGTGCGCGCTGGCGACGACGTGCGCTGTGCCAAGGTGTACAAGGACATGGCCCAGCGCAGCTTCCAGCAACGGGTCCAGTACCAGGAAGGCCGCAAGGTGCGCGGCAGTCGTGAGGCCCGGGCGATCGGCAAGGCCAGCAAGTACGGGCGCAAGCAGCAGGAAGTCGCCTGGAAGAACACCGAGGTCGACGCGCTCTACCAACTGCGCGAAGCCGGGGTACGTGTGCCAGAGCCGTACGGGTACTACCACGGCGTCCTGGTCATGGAGCTGGTGACCGACGCGGACGGCCATTCCGCGCCGCGCTTGGGCGAAGTGGAACTGGCGCCAGACCAGGCCCGCGGCTTCCACCGCTTTCTGATCCGCCACATCGTGAAGATGCTGTGCGTCGGGCTGATCCACGGCGACCTGTCGGAGTACAACGTGCTGGTCGCACCGGACGGCCCGGTCATCATTGACTTCCCGCAGGTGGTGAGCGCTGCCGGCAACAATGCCGCGCGAACGATGTTGTTGCGCGACGTCAATAACATCACGGCCAGCCTGGGCCGTTGGGCGCCGGAGTTGCTGGAGACCTGGTACGCGGAAGAGATGTGGGCGCTGTTCGAGGCCGGTGAGTTGCATCCGGACAGCGAACTGACCGGCCAGTTCGAACACGATGAATCCGTAGCCGACATCGACAGCGTGCGGCATGCGATCAATGATGCACGCGATGAGGCGTTGATCCGGCAGCAGGGCCGCGAAGCGGCCGCCGAGGCCGACTAAGCCGGCGGCGCACTCTCAGGCCTGGCTGGGTGGCCGCTATTCCGGGTCGTAATCCAGGTTTGACGCCAGCCACCGCTCCGCCTGCACCAATCCCACGCCCTTGCGCCGCGCGTAGTCCTCTACCTGCTCCTTGGACACCCGTCCGACGACGAAGTACTGGCTGCGCGGGTGGCTGAAGTAGTAGCCGGACACTGCCGCGGCCGGGTACATCGCGTAGCTCTCGGTCAGGCGCAGGCCGATGCGCTGCTCGGCATCCAGCAGGCGGAACAGCGTGGCCTTCTCGCTGTGCTCGGGGCAGGCGGGGTAGCCGGGTGCCGGGCGAATGCCGCGGTACTTTTCATCGATAAGTGATTCGCAATCCAGGGCCTCATCAGCCGCATAGCCCCAGAATTCAGTGCGCACGCGCTGGTGCAGGCGCTCGGCGAGGGTTTCGGCGAGGCGGTCGGCGAGGGCCTTGAGCAGGATGGCGTTGTAGTCGTCATGGTCGGCCTCGAAGCGCGCAACGTGCTCCTCGATGCCGATCCCGGCAGTCACCGCAAAGCCGCCCACCCAGTCCTGGCGCCCGCTGCCCTGTGGCGCGATGAAATCGGCAAGGCAGAAGTCCGGGCGCTCGAGCGGCTTGTCGGCCTGCTGGCGCAGGAAGTGCAGGGTCTCGGTGCGGCCGTCCACCTCGATCACCACGTCATCGCCGATTGACTGCGCGGGCCAAAGAGCGAACACGGCCTTTGCAGTCAGCCACTTTTCCTTGACGATGCGCTCCAGCATGGCGCGCGCGTCGCGGTAGAGCTCGCGCGCCTGCGTTCCGACGACCTCGTCATCAAGAATGGCGGGGAAGCGTCCGGCCAGCTCCCAGGCCTGGAAGAACGGCGTCCAGTCGATGAGCTCCACCAGGTCGTCGAGCGGCCAATCGTTGAAGACATGCAGGCCGGGCTGGTTCGGGGCGGGAGGCGCGTAGTCCGCCCAGCCGCCATCGAAGCGCTGCGCACGGGCCTTCTCCAGTGACACCAGGCGCTTGCCATCGCCGCGGTTGCGATGGCGTTCGCGGATGTCCGCGTAATCTACTGAATTGGCGGCGACGAACGCGTCGCGCAGGTCGACGCTGATCAGAGACTGGGCCACACCGACCGCACGCGACGCGTCCTTCACCCACACGGTGGGCGCCTGATAGTGCGGGTCGATCTTCAACGCAGTATGCGCGCGCGAGGTGGTGGCACCGCCGATCATCAGCGGCATGCTCAGGCCCTGGCGCTGCATTTCACGCGCCACGTGGCTCATTTCCTCCAGCGAGGGCGTGATCAGCCCGGACAGGCCCACCAGGTCAGCGTTTTCGCGCACGGCAGCGTCGAGGATGGTCTGAGCCGGCACCATGACGCCCAGGTCGATAACCTCGAAGTTGTTGCAGGCCAGCACGACGCCCACGATGTTCTTGCCGATGTCGTGCACGTCGCCCTTGACCGTGGCCATCACGATCTTGCCGTTGGACTTGCCCGCATCGCCGGTACGCAGCTTTTCGGCTTCGATGAAAGGAAGCAGGTAGGCCACCGCCTTCTTCATCACCCGGGCGGACTTCACCACCTGAGGCAGGAACATCTTGCCCGCGCCGAACAGGTCGCCGACGACGTTCATGCCGTCCATCAGCGGACCTTCGATCACATCCAGTGGGCGCGAGGACAAGGCACGCGCTTCCTCAGTGTCGCCCTCGATGTACTGGTCGATGCCGTGCACCAGCGCATGGCTCAGGCGTGCGCGCACCGGCTTCTCGCGCCAGGCAAGGTCCTCGACCTTCTTCTCGCCCTTTTTGCCCTTGTAACGGTCGGCGATTTCCAGCAGTCGCTCGGTGGCATCGGCGCGGCGGTTAAGCACCACATCTTCCACGCGCTCGCGCAACAGTGGGTCCAGGTCGTCGTACAGCGGCAGCGCGCCGGCGTTGACGATGCCCATGTCCATCCCCGCCTTGATGGCGTGGTAAAGGAACACGACATGGATGGCCTGGCGCACCGGCTCGTTGCCGCGGAACGAGAACGAGACATTGGAGACGCCGCCGGAGATATGGCTGAACGGATGGCGCCGCTTCAGTTCGCGGCAGGCCTCGATGAAGGCCACCGCATAGTCGTTGTGCTCCTCGATGCCGGTGGCGATCGCGAACACGTTCGGATCGAAGATGATGTCCTCGGGTGGGAAGCCAATCTCTTCGGTCAGCAGCTTGTAGGCACGCGTGCAGATCTCGACCTTGCGCTCGACCGTGTCGGCTTGGCCCGTTTCGTCGAAGGCCATTACCACCACCGCGGCGCCATAGCGGCGCACGAGACGTGCCTGCCGCAGGAATTCGGCTTCGCCTTCCTTCATCGAGATGGAGTTGACGATGCCCTTGCCCTGCAGGCACTTCAGGCCAGCCTCGATCACGCTCCACTTGGAGCTGTCCACCATCACCGGCACGCGTGCGATGTCGGGTTCGGCGGCGATCAGGTTGAGGTAGGCGACCATGGCCTGCTCGGAGTCGAGCAGCCCCTCGTCCATGTTGACGTCGATGACCTGCGCGCCGTTCTCGACCTGTTGGCGGGCCACCACCACGGCCTCATCAAGGCGTCCTTCCAGGATCAGCTTCTTGAACTGCGCGCTGCCCGTGACGTTGGTGCGCTCGCCGACGTTGACGAAGTTGCTCTGCGGGGTGATCTGCAGTGGCTCAAGGCCACTTAGGCGCGTCTGGCGGGGGAGGATGTGCATGGGGGGTTCAGTGGCGCGTTGTCGGCTTCAGGCCGCGGCTTCCAGTGGAGGGCGTTCGCGCGGGGGCAGGTCTGCCACCGCGGCCGAAATGGCGGCAATGTGTTCGGGCGTGGTGCCGCAGCAGCCACCGACCAGGTTCAGCAACCCGGCTTCTGCAAAGCCGCGCAGGACCGCGGCCATGTCTTCCGGTGTCTCGTCGTAACCGCCAAACGCGTTGGGCAGGCCCGCGTTGGGGTGGCAGCTTACGTAGGCATCAGCCACTTGCGCCAGCACGTCGATGTGCACGCGCAGGTCCTTGGCGCCGAGCGCGCAGTTCAGGCCGATGGCCAGCGGTTGCGCATGGCGCAGCGAATACCAGAACGCTTCGGCGGTCTGGCCGGAGAGCGTGCGCCCGGAGGCATCGGTGATCGTGCCGGACACCATCACCGGCACGCGGACGCCGCGGGCGTCGAATGCCTCTTCGATGGCGAACAGCGCGGCTTTCGCGTTGAGCGTGTCGAACACGGTCTCCACCATCAGCACGTCGGCACCGCCGTCGATCAGGCCGTCCGTGGCTTCACGGTAGGCCACGCGCAGTTCGTCGAAGCTGATGGCGCGGAACCCGGGACGATTGACGTCCGGGCTGAGCGAGGCGGTACGGCTGGTCGGCCCCAGTACGCCGATCACGAAACGGGGATGCGACGGATCGCGGGCCTCGGCCTCGTCGCAGGCGGCTCGGGCCAGGCGCGCGCCTTCCTCGTTCAACTCCCGGGCCAGATGTTGCAGGCCGTAATCGGCCAAGGAGATCGTGGTGGAGTTGAACGTGTTGGTTTCGATCAGGTCCGCGCCGGCATCCAGGTACTGGCGATGGATGTCCGTGATGATGTCCGGGCGGGTCAGGCTGAGCAGGTCGTTGTTGCCGCGCTGGTCGTGGCCGCAGCCACAGGCGTCACCGTGGGCATGGCCCGCGCCGGGTGACCAGAGCCTGTCGTATCCCTCTGCGAAGCGCTCGCCGCGGTAATCGGCTTCCTGCAGGTGGTGGCGCTGGATCATGGTGCCCATGGCCCCGTCGATGATCAGGATGCGCTGGGACAGACGCTGCTGGAGCGCCTCGGCACGGGCAGGATTGAGCCAGGGGAGGGTGTTCATGGGCAACGGGGTTCAGCGGGCAACGAGTGGCTTGCGCGCAATCAGCGCGATCACCTCGAAGTGGGGCGGGCGGCGTTCGCGGGTGACGGTCTCGCACGAGACGATGTCGAAACCGGCACGGCTCACGAACCGGCTGAGTTCCTTCTCGGTGAAGCCAAGGTTGACGTGGCCATAAGCCTCCACCACGGACCGGTGCTCGTGCTTGGCCAGGCTGGTCAAGAGCAACCGGCCACCCGGGCGCAGCACGCGCGAGGCTTCCAGCACGGCTTGCGCCGGGTGCTCGGCGTAGGTGAGGGCATGCATCAGCACAACCAGGTCGAACTGCTCGTCGGCGAAGGGGAGGGCGTGCATGTCGCCCTCGCGCACTTCCACGTTCTTCAGCTTGCGCAGGCGTTCGGAGGCCGCCAGCACCACCTTGGTGCTGGAGTCCAGGCAGACGTATCGGTGGGAGTGCGGGGCCAGCAGTTCGGCCATCACCCCATCGCCCGAAGCGATGTCCAGCACGTCGCCCGGCTCCAGCAGCGGCAGCGCGGAGCGCGCCATGGCCTCCCACGTGCGGCCGGGGGAGTAATGGCGCTCCATGTCGCCGGCCACTGCGTCCGCCCAGTTCTGGTCTGCGGCGCGACTGGCCAGTACCTCAGTGACGCGCTCGGCGTCCTGTCGGAGCAAGGGATCGTCGCTACCCTCCCGCAGGGTCTGCCACAATGCGCGCTGTGCCGAGTCCAGTGCGGTGTCGTCGAAACGGTAGTAGGCCGACACGCCGGCGCGGCGGTCGCGGACCAGCCCGGCTTCCTTGAGCTTGGCCAGGTGGGTGGAGACGCGCGGCTGGGCCAGGCGGGTGATGGCGGACAGCTCCGCGACGGTCAGTTCCTCGCGCTCCAGCAGGGCCAGCAGCCGTACGCGCGTGGCGTCGGCGAATACCTTGAGTCGGGAAGACCAGCCTTCCAAGTCCATTGCGCACCTATCAATCAATCTATCGCGATATAGCGATAATTGTGGCGGGTGGCGCGACGGGGGTCAAGCCGCATGACCTCGATCATTGGGGTTCGGTGACCGGGCCGGCTACAATTGCAAACGTAACCAATCGCGGGCGCACGTCGCCCCACAGCCATATCGAGGTGCTTCGTGGATTTCCGCTTTACCGAAGAGCAGTTGATGATCCAGGACGTGGCGCGCCGTATCGCCCAGGAAAAAATTGCTCCGAGTGCCGAGCACCACGACCAGACCGGCGAGTTCCCGCTGGATAACATCCGCACCCTGGGCGAGAACGGCCTGATGGGTATCGAGGTGCCGGCCGAATACGGCGGCGCGGGCATGGATCCGATCAGCTATGTGCTGGCCATGATCGAGATCGCGCATGCTGACGCAGCGCACTCGACCATCGTGTCGGTCAACAACTCGCTGTTCTGCAACGGCATCCTGAAGTTCGGCACCGAGGAGCAGAAGCAGCTTTACGTGCGTGCGATTGCCGAGGGCCGCGAGATCGGCGCGTTCGCGCTGACCGAGCCGCAGTCGGGCTCCGACGCCACCGCCATGCGCTGCAAGGCCACCAAGCAGGCCGACGGCACCTTCATCGTCAATGGCAAGAAGAGCTGGATCACTTCCGGCCCGGTGGCCAAGTACATCGTGCTGTTCGCCATGACCGACCCGGACAAGGGCGCGCGCGGCATCACTGCCTTCATGATCGACACCGACCGCGCTGGCTTCCACCGCGGCAAGACCGAGCCGAAGCTGGGCATCCGTGCTTCGGCCACCTGCGAGATCGAATTCGCCGATTACGTGGTGCAGCCGCACGAAGTGCTGGGCGCCGAGGGTGAGGGCTTCAAGATCGCGATGAGCGTGCTGGACGCCGGCCGCATCGGCATCGCGTCGCAGGCGCTGGGCATCGCGCGTGCCGCTTACGAGGCCACCTTGGCCTACGTGAAGGAGCGTAAGGCCTTCGGCGCGCCGATCGGCACCTTCCAGATGACCCAGGCCAAGATCGCCGACATGAAGTGCAAGCTCGACGCGGCCACGCTGCTGACCCTGCGCGCGGCCTGGCAGAAGGGCGAGTTCGAGAAGGGCGGCGCCCGCTTCAGCAACGAGGCGGCCGTCGCCAAGCTGGTGGCCTCCGAGGCCGCGATGTGGATCACCCACCAGGCCGTGCAGATCCATGGCGGCATGGGCTACTCGAAGGAAATGCCGCTGGAGCGTTACTTCCGCGACGCCAAGATCACGGAGATCTATGAGGGCACCAGCGAGATCCAGCGCCTGGTCATCGCCCGCAACGAGACCGGCTTGCGCTGATCTCCCATGAAGCGCCTCCAAGGCACTGTCGCGCCCGCCACCGCCTGCCATGTGCATCGCGGTGGCGATCGCCGCGATAAACCGATCGCCCGTCGTGGCGTCGTGACCGGCCCGCTTTCCGGGTCGTACGACGTGCGCGACGGTGTTGTTCCCCGCTGACTTTCCCCGACTGGCCTGCGCGAAAGCGTGGGCCTCACTGCATTGGAACTACCGTACCCATGAGTACTGCCGCCAAAGCTCCAGCCAAATCCCGCGGTAAAGCCCGCGCCGCTGTGGCCGAAACCGACGCCGTCTCCCTTGAACCCATCCTGGTCGCGGTCCGCAAGCGCGTGCCCAAGGCGCGCCAAGCGGAGGCCGAGGCCTTCGTCAGCGCCTTCTACCGCCGCATGAGCGTGGACGAGTTGCCGCAGCACGACGCCGATGGCTGGGCCGCGCTTGCCGTGGACATGCTGGACTTCGCGCGCACGCGCAAGCCGGGCAAGCCGCTGGTCCGGTTGTTCAACCCGACCCGCAAGGAGCAGGGCTGGGAGTCGCCGCACACCGCGCTGCAGATTTCCAATGACGACATGCCGTTCCTGGTGGACTCGGTCACCATGGCCCTGGCCGAGCGCGGGATTGGCGTGCACGTGCTGGGCCACCCGGTGGTCAAGCTGACCCGTGACAAGGCCGGCAAGATCACCCAGGTCGGCGAAGGCGTGTCGGAGTCGATGATGTGCCTGGAGATTGATCGCCAGGCGCCGGAATCGATGGCGCAGATCAAGACGCTGGTCGAGGACGTGCTGGAAGACGTCCGCGCTATCGTGAACGACTGGTCGAAGATGCGCGACAAGATGACGGGTGTCGCCAACGACCTGGTCAACCGCACCATGCCAGTGGACCAAGCGGGGCGCACCGAAGCGCAGGAGTTCCTGCGCTGGGCCTCGGATAACCATTTCACGTTCCTCGGCTACCGCGAGTATGAAGTGGCGAAGGAAGGCGGCAAGGAAGTGCTGCGCGCGGTGAAGGACACGGGTCTGGGCCTGCTGCGCGGCAAGGAAGTGGGCAAGTCGCGTCTGCTGACATCCCTTGCGGCGCACTACATGCCGCAGTCCGGTTCGGTGGATGCGCTGATCCTGACCAAGACCAATGCGCGCTCGACCGTGCACCGTCCGGGTTACATGGACTACATCGGCGTGCTGAGCTTCGACAAGGACGGCAAGCCGGTGCGCGAGGAACGCTTCCTCGGCCTGTACACCTCCAGCGCCTATACCCGCCGCCCGTGGGATATCCCGCTGGTGCGCCAGCGCCATGAGTACGTCATGGCCCAGTCGGGCCTCGCGCCGGACAGCCACAGCGGCAAGGCGCTGCGCCACATTCTCGAGACGCTGCCGCGCGACGAGATGTTCCAGGCCAACGAGCAGGAACTGCTGAAGACCGCCAGCGGCATCCTCGGCCTGCAGGAGCGCGTGCGCAGCAAGCTGTTCCTGCGCCGTGACCGCTATGGCCGCTTCTTCTCCGGCCTGGTCTACATCCCGCGCGAGCGCTTCAACACCGACGTCCGCCTGCGCATCGAGGCGATGCTCAAGCGCGTACTGAACGGCGAACACATCGACTCGTCTGTGATGATGGGTGAGTCGCCGCTGGCGCAGTTGCACCTGATCGTCCGCCCGAAGTCCGGTGACGCGGTGGAGGTCGACAACGCCGCGATCGAGGCAGAACTGGCCGCCATCGTGCGCAATTGGCAGGACGACCTGCGCGAGGCGCTGGTCAAGCGCCATGGCGAGGAAAAGGGCCTCAAGCTGGCCAACGGCCTGGGCCGTGCGCTGCCGCGCGGCTATATCGAAGGCGCCTCGGTCGCGGTCGCCGCCGATGACGTGGAGAACCTGTCGGCGCTCAAGGGCGACGACGACCTGCGCCTGTGCCTGTATCGCGCACATGGCATCGGCGACCTGCGTCTGAAGTTCTACCGCCTGGGCTCTGACCTGCAGCTGTCCGACGCTCTGCCGCTGATGGAGAACATGGGCCTGCGCGTGCTCACCGAGCACCCGTACCGCGTGACCGACGGCGACACCGTCGCCTACATCCAGGACTTCGACGTGGCCGTGGCCAGCAAGGACCTGGACGTGGAGGCCAACCGCGCGCAGTTCGAGGATGCCTTCGTGCGCGCGTGGCGTGGCGAGGTCGAGAACGACGCATTCAACCGACTGGTGCTGGGCGCGGGCCTGTCGTGGCGCCAGGTCGCCATGCTCCGCGCGTACTGCAAGTACCTGCTGCAGGTCGGCGTGCCGTTCTCGCAGCACTACGTGGAAGAGACTTTCAATCGCTACCCGCTGCTGGCGCGCATGCTGGTGGAACTGTTCGAGGCCCGCTTCGATCCGTCCACCGGCAAGGAAAGCAAGGCCGAGATCAAGGCTGGCATGGAGCACTTCACCCGCCAGATCGAAGCACTGGCCGGTGGAGATGAAGCCGTAATGGCGGTGGTCAAGCCGGTCATCGAGGCCCGCGCCGGCAAGCGTGAGGCGCAGACCGACGCCGCGCGTGCCGCGCTGGTGGGCCTGCTGGACCGCGTCAGCAGCCTGGACGAGGACCGCATCCTGCGCAGCTTCATCGGCGTGATCGAAGCCACCCTGCGCACCAGCTATTACATGGACCGCAAGGACGGCCTCCGCGCTGACGGTGGCCCGGCGGACTACGTCAGCTTCAAGTTCGACTCGTCCAAGGTCCCGGACCTGCCGAAGCCGCGCCCGTACCGCGAGATCTTCGTATACGGCCCGCGCGTCGAAGGCGTGCACCTGCGATTCGGCCCGGTGGCCCGTGGCGGCCTGCGCTGGTCGGACCGCCGCGAGGACTTCCGCACCGAGGTGCTGGGCCTGGTGAAGGCCCAGATGGTGAAGAACACCGTCATCGTGCCGGTGGGTTCGAAGGGCGGCTTCTTCGCGAAGCAGCTGCCGGATCCGTCGGTGGACCGTGACGCGTGGTTCAACGAAGGCGTGGCCTGCTACAAGCGCTTCATCAACGGCCTGCTCGACATCACCGACAACATTGTCGACGGCAAGATCGTGGCGCCGCTCAACGTGGTGCGCCACGACAACGATGACCCGTACCTGGTGGTGGCTGCCGACAAGGGCACTGCAACTTTCTCCGACATCGCCAATGGCATTGCGCGCGCGCACGGCTTCTGGCTGGACGATGCGTTCGCCTCGGGCGGCTCGGTGGGTTACGACCACAAGGGCATGGGCATCACGGCGCGTGGCGCATGGGAGTCGGTCAAGCGCCACTTCCGCGCCATGGGTCGCGACAGCCAGAAGCAGGACTTCACCGCCGTCGGCGTAGGCGACATGTCGGGCGACGTGTTCGGCAACGGCATGCTGCTGAGCAAGCACATCCGACTGCTGGCCGCGTTCGACCATCGCCACATCTTCCTTGATCCGAACCCGGATGCCGCGGTGACGTTCAAGGAACGCCAGCGCATGTTCAAGGTGCCGCGTTCCAGTTGGGCTGATTACGACGCCAAGCTGATCAGCAAGGGCGGCGGCGTGTTCCCGCGTTCGGCCAAGTCGATTCCGCTGTCGCCTGAGATCAAGGTGGCGCTGGGCATGGACGCATCGGTCACCGCCATGAGCCCGACAGATCTGATGAGCGCCATCCTCAAGGCGCCGGTCGACCTGCTTTGGAACGGCGGTATCGGCACCTATGTGAAGGCCGCGAGCGAAAGCCACGCCGACGTGGGTGACCGCGCCAACAACGGCCTGCGCGTGAATGGCCGCGACCTGCGCTGCAAGGTGGTGGGCGAGGGCGGCAACCTGGGCATGACCCAGCTGGGCCGCATCGAGGCCGCGCAGCACGGCGTGTTGCTCAACACCGACTTCATCGACAACTCGGCGGGCGTGGACACCTCGGACCATGAGGTGAACATCAAGATCCTGCTCAACGATGTGGTGCAGTCCAAGAAGCTCACGCTTGAAGGTCGCAACAAGCTGCTCGCCGCGATGACCGAAGAGGTCGGCGAGTTGGTGCTGAACGACAACTACCGCCAGAACCAGGCCATCAGCCTGATGGAGCGGATGAGCCTGAGCCGCCTGGGTTCCAAGCAGCACTTCATCCGCACGCTGGAGTCGCAGGGCCTGCTGGATCGCCAGATCGAGTACCTGCCGACCGACGCCGAGATCAGCGACCGCAAGTCGCGCGGCCAGGGCCTGACCCGTCCGGAGCTGGCGGTGCTGCTGTCGTACTCCAAGCTGGTGCTGTTCCAGCAGTTGCTGGACTCCAACGTGCCGGAGGACGCGTACCTGTCGAAGGAACTGGTGCGCTACTTCCCGCAGCCGCTACAGGAGAAGTACGCCAAGGTCATGGAGGGTCACCGCCTGAAGCGCGAGATCATCGCCACGGCCGTGACCAACTCCATGGTCAACCGCATGGGTGCGACCTTCACCCTGCGCATGACCGAGGACACCGGTCGCACGCCGGCTGAAGTGGCCAAGGCCTACACCATTGCGCGCGAAGCGGTGGAAGCGCGTGACTTGTGGGCGCAGATCGACGCGCTGGACGGAAAGGTGCCGGAAAGCGTGCAGATCGACGCGCTGAAGACCATCTGGACCCTGCTGCGCTCGATGAGCCGTTGGATCCTGTCGCGCCCGGGTGCCATCCCCGAGATCACCATGGCGATGGCGCGGTATGGCGATGGCTTCAAGGCCGTGCGCGACGTGTTGCCAACCGTGCTCTCCGGCGCGCGTCGTACGGCATATGACGCCCGTTTGGCCGAGTGGAAGGCCAAGGGGCTGCCGGCACCGCTGGCCACCCAACTGGCGGCCCTGCCGACGCTCGAGTTCGCCTGCGACATCGTGGACGTCGCGCAGTCGCGCAAGCTGACCCCGGTGGACGTGGCCAAGGGCTACTTTGCCCTGGGTGCTGCGCTGCAGATGCCGTGGTTGTACGAGCAGGTGGATGCGCTGGATGTCGACGGTCGCTGGCAGGCCATGGCCCGCAGCGCGCTGCGCGACGAACTGGCGACCCAGCAGCGCAGTCTGGTGAGTCAGATCCTCGCGGGCGGCGGCAAGAAGGCGCCCGAGGCCAAGGTGGAGGCATGGATGCAGCGTGATGATTCGACCCTTCGCTTCACCGTGGCCATGCTCAGCGACCTTCTGAGCCAGAAGTCGCTCGACTATCCGACCCTGTCGGTGGCCGCGCGGCGCCTGGCGCAGTTGGCCTCGGCCGGGGAGTAAGCGGCGCGGTTGTCATGGTCATGACGGAGCTCCGGGTTATGCTGTCGGCATGCCCCGGAGCCTCCGATGACCTCGACGCCTCGCATCGCCTTCCTGGCCAGTCACACCGAAGACGCCCAGAACGCGCTCGCCCAACTGGTCGAGCGCCATGGGCAGCACGCACCCGCAGAGTCCGACATATTGGTCGCCCTGGGCGGCGACGGCTTCATGCTGCAGACGCTGCACCGCCACGGCACCCTGGGCAAACCCGTGTACGGGATGAAGCTCGGTACCGTCGGTTTCCTGATGAACCACCACAGCCCGAATGGCCTGCTGGCACGCCTGCAAGCCGCGGAGCCCGCCGTGTTGCGCCCGCTGGAGATGCTGGCGCAAACCGAGTCCGGGGCTACAGTGGGTTCTCTGGCCTACAACGAGGTTTCGCTGTTGCGTCAGACGCGACAGGCCGCGCACATTCGCATTGAACTCAACGGCCAGACTCGGCTGGACGAACTGATCTGCGATGGCGTCCTGGTGGCGACGCCCGCTGGAAGCACCGCCTACAACTTTTCCGCCCACGGCCCGATCCTGCCGCTGGGCGCCAACGTCATGGCGCTGACGCCCATCGCCGCGTTCCGGCCCCGCCGTTGGCGCGGTGCGGTGCTGAAGGCCGATACCGAAGTGCGCTTCCAGGTGCTGGACCCGTACAAGCGGCCGGTCAGCGCCACGGCGGACTCGCACGAAGTGCGCGACGTGGTGGAGGTGGTGATCCGCGAGTCGCGCGACCGGACGGTGACGCTGCTGTTTGACCCGGAGCACAACCTCGAGGAACGGATGCTGGCGGAGCAGTTCACGAGCGGGTGAGGTTTATGGGGGGCGGGTATCGGCAGGCCCGGGCATTCGCTCCACGTAATTCGCTCGGTGCCCGGACCTGCCGATACCCGCACTCCGGCGGTGTGGGCGGAGTCAAAAGCGACGGTGTCGGCTTTTGGAAACTCCATCACCGCTCGGAGTGCGCATTGGGTGGTCTGCGAACCAAGCGAATTCCATGGAGCGACTTGGCAGACCACCCCATGCGCGCTCCCACACCGTCTCAGCCACAGAGACCAACACCCTGCACAATACCCCCATGCCAGACGCCAATGCCGACCCGCTGATCGTTGCAATCTCCTCGCGAACGCTGTTCGACATGGAGGACAGCCACACGCTGTTTGAACGCGACGGTCTGGATGCCTACGCGGACTTCCAGCGCAGTCACGAAGATGACGTGCTCGCGCCTGGGGTGGCATTTCCCCTGGTGCGCAAACTACTGGGCCTCAATGAGGGTGCGCCGCCTGAGGCGCCTCGGGTGGAGGTCATCCTGATCTCGCGCAACTCGGCCGATACCGGGCTGCGCATCTTCAATTCGATCGAGCACCACGGCCTGTCGATCAAGCGTGCGGTATTCAGCAATGGCGCGCCGCCGTACCCGTATATCAAGCCGTTCGGCGCGGACCTGTTCCTCTCAGCCCACGCGGAGGATGTGCGCGCGGCTTTGGCGGCGGGCGTGGCGGCGGCAACGCTGCTGCCGTCGCAGGCCCCCGAGCACCGGTATGACCAGCTGCGCATTGCGTTCGACGGCGACGCGGTCATCTTTGGCGACGAAGGCGAGCGCGTCTCCCGCGAGGGCGGGCTGGCGGCATTTGCGGCCTATGAGCGTGCGAACGCGGGGCAACCGTTGTCGGGTGGACCGTTTCGGGGCTTTCTGGATGCGCTGCATCGCTTGCAGGCGGCGTTCCCCACTGGTGAGACGGCACCGATCCGTACCGCGCTGGTCACGGCGCGTTCCGTGCCGGCGCACGAGCGCGTGATCCGCACCCTGCGGGAATGGGGTATCCGGTTGGACGAGGCGCTGTTCCTGGGGGGGCGCGCCAAGGGCCCATTCCTTGAAGCATTCGGCGCCGATATCTTCTTCGACGACTCCGAGCACAACATCGTTTCGGCGCGTGATCATGTGGCAGCGGGTCACGTGCCGCACGGTGTGGCCAACCCGCGGTAGCGCGCTGGCCCGCCCGTATGGCTTGTCTGTTCCGACTGTTCTGCCTGCTCCCTCTGGTGCGCGTGGATCGTCTGCTCCGCCTGGATCACCTGACTCGCCCGACCCATAGTGGTCGGGGTTTACTCGGCTGCTAACGCCCCCGCGTCAAACGGCAGGCGGATGTCCGTTACCCGCCAGCGCATGCCGTCCCGCGTCATGCCCACGACCAGCGGTTCCTCCGATTGGGGGTGGAGCGTGATAGTGAAGCGGGAGGGCGACTGGAAGCGATATTTCGCCCCTTCCAGGGGATCGCTTGGCGCGGTGTTCAAGGCCTTTTCGTTGGGGTCGATGTCGGCACTGGTGACCCGCTTCAATAGTCCTCGACCTTCGATCAGCGCACCCAGACCGGCGGGTGTGGCGAGCATGTCCACCATGCCATCGGTGAGACTACCGGCCATGCCCAACGCCATCGCACCCAGCAGGCTGGACTGGACGTCGGCGCCGGCCCTGCGCACCAACTGGTCATCCAACTGCAGCTTGATGTTGGCCCGTAGCGCTGGGAAGTCGATGTGCTGAGACAGCGCGGCCGTGTCCTGGGCTTGAATAGCCTTGCGGATGTTGTGCACGGCAAGGAAGGGGCCCGAAGCCCAGACGCCCACTAGCAGGACGAGGAGGACGAGGCCAACGGCCAGCAGCTTCTTCATTGGGTGCGCTCCAATTGACAATGGATACAGGATATTCGCAGTCCGGCCCCATTCTGGTCCGAATTCCGAATTCCGATTCGAAGCGAAGCGAGGCGAGGCGAGGCGAGGCGAGGGGGCGCATTTCGCTCACGGTCGCAAATACGTGGCGGTCGCCCGGCTGCTCAGGGCCCCACGAGACCGCATCCCATCAGGTCGCCGTGGTCCGCCGGAACGACGCCGCCGTGGCCAGCAACACACCGAATCCCACAAGCGTGGCCAATGCCCCTGCAACGAAAGCCCATTGGCCGCCGCCGTGCTGCCAGGCCACCGAGGCAACGCCGGCGCCCAGTACGCCGCCAATCCCACCGCTGAAGCCATACAGGAGGCCTTGCGCGGCCACCATGTCCTGCCGTGCCGGGAACAGTTCGGCCATGCGGCGCATGCAACCGGCATGGAACGCGGCGAAGCTGAGGGCATGCCCGGTCTGCGCCAGCGCCATCCAGCCAAAGGAGGGGCCCAGCCATGCCACGGCCAGCCATCGCACCACGGTGAAACCCATGCAGGTGAGCATCACACGCCATGCGCCAAAGCGCTGCAGCAGCCTGGGCGCGAGCCAGAACATGGCCACCTCGCAGATCACGCCGATGGCCCACAGCAGGCCGACGGCCGTGCCGTCGTGGCCCTGTGCACGCAGGTGCAGGGTGTAAAACACGTAGAACGGGCCGAAACCCAGCTGCATGAGCAGCGTGACCAGTAGCAGGCTGCGGACACCCGGGCGTTGCCAGAGGGGTGTCGTGGCGAGGCGGTCTGCAGGACTGGCCGCCACGCTGACTTCGGCGGAGGGCAGGGGGGCGAGTTTGGCGCCGGGATCACCGACGGCGGACGACGATGGCTCATTCGATCCACGGACCGACGCGCATTGGTTCACCGTAGTCGTCTGCCCTGACGCATGCGGTTGGTCGTTGCGGTGCAACCAAGCCGCTGCAGCGGTCAACGCCAGCCAGGGCAAGGTTAGCCATACGAATGCGCCTTCCCCCAGTCGATCCAGCAGCCAGCCATAACTCGCTGCCACGATCAGGAAGCTGATCGAACCCCATACGCGAATTCGCCCGTACTCGTGGCTGCGATGGGCCAGTGCCGAGAGCGTCATCGCCTCGAACTGCGGCATCACCGCGTTGAAGAACAACGCGAACCACGCAATGGCTAGGAAGATGGGAATCGCGCCCGTGATACCTGAAAGTGCCGCGAAGCCCAATAGCGCCAGCAGACAGCCGGCCACCAGCCAACGGCCCGGCATTGGGCTGCGGGCGGACCAGCGTGACCACGTGGGCGGTGCGAGCATGCGCCCGCCGTACCACAGCCCGAGCACCGCACCGACCACGTAGCCGCCGTGACCCTGCGCCACCACCCAGCGGCCTATGTACGGCGTGAATGCACCCAAGGCGCCGTAGTACCCGAGGTAGAACAGCGAAAAGCGTCGGAAATCGGCTGGGGACACCGTCAGAACTCTAGGTCGAGGGCGGCGCAGAGGTAGTCGGTGAACGGCCCGAGCGCGACCAGGTCCTTTTCGACGGTCTGCCGCAGGCGCTGCCCGGTCATGACGTCGTCGTCGAGTGAGCGGAGGGCGACGAAGTTCTTCCGACGCAGGTCCTCGGCAAACTCGAAATCGTCGGGAAAACCGCGCGGCATGCGCACCAGCATCTCGCTGTCTTCCAGGTCAAAGCGCTTGCGGAACGCGGGGGCGTGGGCCGCCGCCCTCCAACTACCGGGGTTGTCGACGATGAACTGGCGGACCTTGCGTACCGTGGGTGTTTCCGGGTGCCAGAGGCCGGCGCCGATGAAGCAGTTGCCGGGCTGCAGGTGCAGGTAGAAGGAAGGCGCCGCCACTTCGCGTCGACGCTCGTGGAACAGCCGTGCACCCTGCCAGGGCTTGTAGGGTGCCTTGTCGTTGGCGAAGCGCGTATCGCGCTGGATGCGGAACATCGACCCGCCCACCGGGCGTGGATCGGAGCGGAACTGGGGGCTGATGGCCAGCAATGCCGGCTGCAGGTCCGTCAACAGCCGCTGGAACGGCTCGCGAACGTGCGTCTCGTAGTCGGCCTTGTGCGCGAGGAACCACTCCCGACTGTTATGTCGCGCCAGGCCGCGCAGGAACTTGAGGCTGGCGTCGCTGAAATACTGGCTCATGGCAGGCAATCAGGGGGCAGGTGCGACAGTATCGCGCGCGTCAGTGAGGGTGGCATCCAGATGGTTCGTCCAGGCCTCCACGGCGTCCAGCAGCGCCAAGCGGTGCGAATCGAGGTCGCCCCGGGCGCGCAGTTCGGCCAACTCATGGCGGACGCTCTCAAAGGTGTATTCCGACAGCCCGGCGGGGCCGCGCAGGCGTGTGCGACGGTAGTCATCCCATCGCATCCGCTCCTCGACTGACAGACTGTGGGGCCAGTTGCGCGCACGGTAGCGGAACAGCAACTCAGGTAGGCGCGAGTCGCGGAACGGGATGCTGCGCTGCCCCAATGCCTCGGGCGGAGTGGTGCGCACGTCCTGGAACAGCCGCTTGTCGCCGTCGCCGAGGAAGCCGTCGTACAGCGCAGCGTCGGGATCGGCCGGCGCGCGGGCCTCGTCCTTGGCAAAAACCCGGCGGACCTTTTCCGCGAGTGCCGGACCCACTGCCTGCAACTGCTGGGCACGTGTGGCCACTTCATCCGGTTGAATGCCGAGGCGCTCGAAATCCGGTTGTCGCAGGTGCTGCCAGGCCATCAGGGCGGGACAGCGGTTGAGGTGCAGTTCCTTCAGTGCGACCCGGTCCTGACCCTCCGGCAACTGTTCGGCGCGCAGGTACATCGTCGCCGCGATCTCCTCAGCGTCGCGCTCGAGCAAGCTCTTGGGATCCTGGGTCAGGTCGAACACGATAATGCGGTTGTCGATCTTCGGGTGCCGGGCGATGGGCAGCACCGGCGCCGCGCACAACCGGCTGGCGGGGTAGCGTTGCGACACGTGCAGCAGCGGGGTCATGGCCGCCACGTCCACCAGGCTGGCGGCGAATCGTTTGTCGCGCAGGCGCAGTGAGTACTCCCACAACTTGGGCTGCGCGGCCTTGAGCTTGCGTGCGAGGCCGATCAGCGCCCTCACGTCGGACAAGGCTTCGTGTGCATCGCCCTCGCGCACGCCATTGGCTTCGGCAAGGTGCTCCAGCTTGAACGATGGATCGCCCTTCTCGTTGCGCGGCCACACCAGACCCTCCGGACGCAGGGCGTGGGCCATCCGTAGCACGTCGAGCAAGTCCCACCGTGTATTGCCGCCACGCCACTCCCGCTCGTACGGGTCATAGAAGTTGCGGAACAAGCCGAAGCGGATGAACTCGTCGTCGAACCGCAGGGAGTTGTAGCCGAGGCTGCAGGTCTCGGGCCTCGCCATCTCGTCGTGGATCAGCGCGAACGCCTGGGCTTCGCTGATCCCATCGCGCAGGGCCTGCTGTGGCGTGATGCCCGTGACCAGGGTGGCGCCGGGCGAGGGCAACAGGTCGTCAGCAGGCTGTACGTATACGCTGATTGGCGCTTCGACCTCGTTGAGGTTCGCGTCCGTGCGTATGGCGGCGAACTGCGCGATCCGCGTGGTGCGCGGGTCCTTGCCGAAAGTCTCCAAATCGTAGAACAGGAAGCTGGCAGGCATCGGCTCAGTCGCGGGGCAGCGGGGTCAGGCGTTCGCGCACGGTGGCGTCTACCGCCTCCCAGTCCAGGGTGTCCAGCGTAGTGTGCCCGCGGGTAAGGTCCACCAGGAGCTGGCGCTGCAGCTGTCCACGCTCGAAGGCGACGGCATAAGGCATGCGCTGAAACGTGACCATCGCGTAGCGGGGCATGAACCGGTCCGCGTGGCGCTCGGCCAGGCGCAGTTCCAGCGCACGCTGGAGCAGGTAGTCGTCGTCGTCCACCCGGTCGCGCATTTCCAGGTAGTTCTCCAGCGCCATCTGCTGGATGGCCCGCGCGTTTGGCAGGCGCTCGGCCTGGAACGCGGCAAATGCTGTCGCCAAATCGGGCTCCCGATCCAGGTGCTCCGCCAAGGCAACACAGTCCTCGAAGGCGCAGTTCATGCCCTGGCCGTGGAACGGCACCATGGCGTGCGCGGCGTCGCCGATCAGCACGGCCCGGTCATCCAGGTGCCAGCGGTCCAAATAGAGCGTGGCAAGCAGACCTGCAGGATTGCGCTCGAAGTCCTCCTCCAGCTTCGGAATCAGCGGCAGCGCATCGGCGAAATCGCGCTCGAACAATGCGCGCGCCTCGGCGCCGTTGCGCAGCGTCGCGAAGCTCGGGTCGCCTTCGTTGGGCAGGAACAGGGTGACGGTGAACGTGCGTTCGTCGTTGGGCAGCGCGATGCACATATAACGGCCGCGCGGCCAGATGTGCAGTGCATTCGGCTCGATGCTGAAGCCGCCATCCGCTGAAGGAGGGATCTCCAGTTCCTTGTAGGAATGGCCGAGGAACTCGGTGCGTTCGCCCAGGTCACTCTCTTGCGAAATCGCGGCACGTAGCGCGGAGCCCGCACCGTCGGCGCCCACCAGCGCATTGAAGCCGATCGTATGCGTCGGGCCGCCTGTGTCATCGGTGAAGGTGGCGATGCGGGCGTCGAAATCCACGTTATCCAGCGATCGGTTGAAATGCAGGCGCGCCCCGGCCTGCTCCGCGATATCGAGCAGGACGATATTGAGGTCGCCGCGGTGCACCGACCAGATCACCTCACTGTCGTCTTTGCCGTAGCGCTGCAAGTCGGTGCGGCCATCGCGGAAGTGCACCATGCGGCCCCGCATCATCACGGCGTGCACCATGACCTCGTCATCGCCCGCGGCCATGCGAAGGGCATGGCGACCGCGTTCGGCCAGCGCGAGGTTGATCGAGCGTCCACCCGCGTAGCCCTTGACCCGCGGGTCGCCGCGCTTCTCGTACACATCCACCTTCCAGCCACGCTGGGCAAGTAGGGTGGCGAGCAGCGCGCCGGCCAAGCCGGCGCCGATAACGGTGATGTGTCGGTCAGCGGGCATCGCGCCAGGCCTCCACCGTCCGTGCGAAGCGCAGCACGTCGGCATGGGTGTTGTAGAGCGGGGCGGGGGAAATGCGGATTACGTCGGGTTCGCGCCAGTCGCCCAGCACGCCGTTGGCCGCGAGGTAGTCGAACAGTGCGCGACCCTGCACTCGGCCGCCGACGACACGGATCGACAACTGGCAGCCGCGGCGGGCAGGTTCGCTGGGGGTGACAATCTGCAGCACGTCCGACAGACGTTGGCGGATCAGCGTCTCCAGGTAGCCGGTCAGTGATTCGGAGCGGGACCGCAACGTGGCCATGCCCACCTCGTCGTACAACGCGAGGGACGCACGGAGCGGCGCGAGGCCCAGGATCGGCGGATTGCTGAGCTGCCAGCCATCCGCACCGGGGGTCGGCACGAAGTCAGGTCCCATGCGGAAGCGGCTCGCAACATCGTGTCCCCACCAGCCGGCAAACCGCGGCCGCTGCGTGTTCGCATGGCGTTCGTGGACGAAGCAGCCGGCGACCGCGCCCGGCCCGGCGTTGAGGTACTTGTAATGGCACCACACGGCAAAGTCGGCGCCGGCGTCATGCAACTGCAGCGGCAGGTTGCCGACCCCGTGGGCGAGGTCAAAGCCACACAAGGCGCCTTGGGCGTGCGCCAGGCGCGTGATCTCGGCGAGGTCGAATGCCTGCCCCGTGCGGAACTGCACGCCGGGCCACACCACCAGCGCCAGCCTCGGGCCGTGTTCGGCGATCGCGCGCGCAATCGCCTCCATCGAGAACGTGCCGTCGGCTTCGTCGGGCTCGACTTCGATCAGGTCCGTGGCCGGATCGAACCCGTGGAATCGCACCTGCGACTCCAACGCGTAACGGTCCGAGGGGAATGCGCCGGCCTCCATTAGGATGGCCGGGCGCTCGGCCGTGGGCCGGTAGAAGCTGACCATCATGAAGTGCAGGTTGGCAGTCAGCGAGTTCATCGCGACCACTTCGGACGGCAGTGCACCCACCAGTCGCGCCAGCGGTTCGCGCACCAGCTCGTGGTAGGTCATCCACTGCGCCTGCCCGGTGAAGTGGCCCTCGACCGCTTCGACCGCCCACTTGTCCAGCACCTCTTCCACGTGTGCCCGTGCGCCGCGCGGCTGCAGGCCCAGTGAGTTGCCGACGAAGTACGCCATCTCCCGGCCTTCGTGGTGCGGGATCAGGAAGTCGGCGCGTCGCGAGCGCGGCGCGATGGCATCGAGGTGGGCTGCGTAGGCGTCGGTGAACGGATCGGTAGAGGCGTCGAGAGTGGCGTCGGTCACGTCAAAAGGTTCCAGGTCCCTAGCGGGACGGGCGATCAAAGAGGGAGTTCAGGCGAAGCGCGACATCGGCAGGCCGAGCCATTCCAGCGCCGTGCCGTGGTACAGACGTGCCTGGTCCCCGGGCGACAGCGCGAGTGATGCGATGCCCGCCCCGGGTTCCTGCTCGCCTAGGGGGAACGGGTAGTCGGTGCCCAGCATCACGCGGTCCGTGCCGCAGGTGTCGAGCAGGTAGCGCAACGCGCGGTCGTCGGCCACCCATGAGTCGAAGTACAGCTGCGACAGGTAGTCACGCGGGTTGCGCGGGTTGTCCGTGGCCACCAGGTCCGGGCGCATGTTGAAGCCATGCTCGATGCGGCCGATGGTGTAGGGGAAGCTGCCGCCGCCGTGGGCCAGGCACACCTTGAGCTTGGGCAGGCGCTCCAGCACGCCGCCGAAGACCAGGCAGCAGGCCGCGCGCGACTGCTCGGCCGGCATGCCCACCAGCCAGGGCAGCCAGTACTTGGGCATCGACGGGGTACCCATCATGTCCCACGGGTGCACCAGGATTGCCGCGCCCAGCTCTGCGGCCGCCTCGAAGAACTCGAAAAGCTCAGGCGCGTCGAGGTTCCAGTCATTGACGTGGCTGCCGATCTGCACGCCCTGCAGGCCGAGCTGGTCCATGCAGCGTTCCAGTTCCTGGATCGCAAGGCGCGGCGATTGCAGCGGGACCGTGCCAATGCCCGCGTAGTGGCGCGGGTAATCGCGGCAGGCCTTGGCCATGTGGTCGTTGAGCGCCTGATGCAGCTCCAGCGCGTGGTGCGGCTTGGCCCAATAGCTGAACATTACCGGCACCGTGCTGATGACCTGCACCTGCACCCCGAAGCGCGCGTAGTCATCGATGCGCTCCTGCGGATCCCACGTCTTGGACCACACCTCGCGGAAGAATTTGCCGTCCTTGTAGATACGGTGGCGTCCATCCTCGGTGTGGTGGATCACCGGGAAACGCAGGTCGCCGTACTTGCGCGCCAGGTCAGGCCAGTCGCGCGGCAGGTAGTGGGCGTGGGTGTCGATCTTCAGCATCGCGTATCCGGGCTCAGGTAATGTCGGCCTGCGAGTCGGCCTGCAGTTCGTAGCGGCTGGGTCGCGGGTTGAGGGTGCCGCACTGGCCGCACGTGCGCAGCGCATCGTCGCGGTAGAACCGTTCGAACACGCGGAAGAAGTCCTGCTCGATGTCCACCAGGTGGAACACTTCCTCGTAGAGCTTGTGGTTACAGTTCACGCAGAACCACATCAGCGCGTCGTCCTCGTGGGCGAGGCGCTTGCGTTCGATGACCAGTCCGATCGACCCCGGCATGCGCTGCGGGCTGTGCGGCACGCGAGGAGGCAGGTAGAACATCTCACCGGCGCGGATCGGAATGTCGCGCACCGCGCCATCTTCCTGTATACGCAGCACCATTTCGCCTTCCAGCTGGTAGAAGAACTCCGGGCCTTCTTCCCAGTGGTAATCGGTGCGGGCGTTCGGCCCGCCCACGATCATCACGATGTAGTCGCCATCGACAATGCACTTGTTGCCTACCGGCGGCTTGAGCAGGTGGCGGTGTTCGTCGATCCAGGCCTGCAGATTGATGGGGGCGGGCAGCATGAGGGCAGATCCTGGTGGTCGGCGTTCGGCTTAGGGCTTGGGCCCATCTTGCACCACGGCGATGCACTTGAGCTCGATGGCGATCGGGGTGGGCAGGGCGGTGATGCCCAGCGTCGTGCGGCACGGGGCCGTGTCGATGTCAGGGAAGTACTCTGCCCAGATGGCGTTGTACGTCTTGAAGTCGCGCGCCATGTCGGTCAAGTACACCGTCACGTCCACCAGGTCGGCAAAGCGTGCGCCGCTCGCCTCCAGCACCGAGCGGACGTTGTCGAATACCGAGTGCGTCTGCGCCGCGATGTCGTAATGCTTGAGGCGGCCGTCGGCAAAATATTCGTTGCCGGGGATGTGGTCGCCATCCGGATGGCGCGGCCCGATGCCAGACAGGAACAGCAGGTTGCCCACGCGGCGCGCGTGCGGGTAGCGGCCCACCGGTTTGGGGGCGCTGTCGGTGCGGATCACTTCACCCATGTCAGGTCACCCCGCAACCGTCAGCAATGCGCGCCAGCGACAGCGCGTAGGTCGAGGCCAGCTGCCCGGGCGCATTCATGCTGATGGCCAGATCATTCACCCGGCCGTTGGTGAGGCTGTAGACCCAGCCATGCACCGTCAGGTCCTGGCCGCGCGCCCATGCATCCCGAACGACGTTGGTATGCGTCAGGTTGACCACCTGTTCCAGCACGTTGAGCTCGCATAGGCGGTCATGCTGGTCCGCCTCACTCTTGAAGCCGTGCAGGCAGCGCGTGTGCTTGTCGGCCACATCGGCCACATGGCGGATCCAGTTATCGGCAAGGCCCACGCGCGCACCGGTCAGCGCGGCATGCACGCCACCGCAGCCATAGTGGCCCACCACCATGATGTGTTTGACCTTGAGCACGTCCACCGCGAACTGCACCACCGACAGGCAGTTCAGGTCGGTATGCACGACCACGTTGGCGATGTTGCGGTGGACGAAGACTTCGCCCGGCGCCAGGTCGGTGATCTGGTTGGCTGGCACGCGCGAGTCCGAACAGCCGATCCACAGGTATTCCGGCGCTTGCTGCTTGGACAGGCGCTCGAAAAAGCCAGGGTCTTCCTTGCAGATCCGTTCAGACCAGGCACGGTTGCGTTCAAGCAGTTCGTTCAAAGAATTCATTGGATCCTTATCCGATATTGAGCCCGACGTTCTTGGCGTCGGTAAAGAACCGCATGGCCTCCAGACCACCCTCGCGACCCAGCCCCGAAGCGCCGACGCCACCGAACGGCGTGCGCAGGTCGCGCATCAGCCAGGTGTTGATCCAGACCATGCCCACCCGGAGCCTTGCGGCGATGCGGTGCGCGCGGTTGAGGTCGTTTGTCCAGACCGAGGCGGCCAGCCCGTAGTCGCTGGCGTTGGCTAAGGTCAGCGCCTCGTCATCGCTATCGAACGGCTGCAGAGTCACCACCGGTCCGAAAATCTCGTCACGGTTGCTGGCGCAATCGGGTCCCAGGCCTTCCACGACCGTGGGGGCCACGAACCAGCCCGGGCGATCGAGGGCGTGTCCCCCGCACAGTACGTGGCCGCCTTCCTCGCGTATCCGCACCAGCGCCGCGCCGACCTTGTCGAAGTGGGCTTGGGAGACCAGCGGTCCCATCTGGCTGTCATCGTCCATCGGGTCGCCGATGCGCAAGGCCAATGCACGCTCGACCAGCGCATCGCGGAACTCAGCATAGATGCTGCGCTCGACCAAAATGCGCGAACCGCAGAGGCAGATCTGCCCGCTGTTCTGGAACGCGGAGCGGACGATGGTGTCGAGGTGCTCACGCCAACTGCTGTCGGCGAACACCAGCGTCGGGTTCTTGCCGCCCAGCTCAAGCGACACCTTTTTCAGCATCGGCGCGGCCAGGCCAGCAATGCGCTTGCCGACGGCCGTGCTGCCGGTGAAGGACACCGCCTTCACGCGCGAATCCACCACCAGCGGTTCGCCGACCTCGGGGCCCAGGCCGTGGACGATGTTGAGTACGCCTTTCGGGAAGCCGATCTGCTGCATCAGCTCGCCGAGCATCGTGGCCGTGACCGGCGTAACTTCCGACGGCTTGGCGACCACCGCGTTGCCCGCAGCGAGTGCGGGCGCGATCTTCCACGTGAACAGGTACAGCGGAAGGTTCCACGGCGAAATTGTCGCGACCACGCCCAGCGGCTGCCGCAGGGTGTAATTCAGGCCCGCCTGGCCGTGGTGCGATTCACTGGCGAACTGCGTGGCGGCATGGGCGAAAAAACGCAGGTTGCTGATCGCGCGTGGAATTTCCGCATCGCGTGCCAGCTTGAACGGCTTGCCGCCGTCGCGTGCCTCGGCGTGGGCGAAATCATCCAGCCGCGCCTCCAGGGCATCGGCCAGCCGCTCCATCCAGTGGGCACGTTCGGTGGTTGGCAGTGCGGCCCAGCCGGGCGCGGCGGCTTCGGCCGCGGCAATGGCCGCTTCCACGTCCTGCGCGGTGCCTCGTGCCACCTGAGCGAACGGCTGACCCCGGGCCGGATCAAAAACGTCGAGCCATTGACCCCCGGAGGGGTCTCGGTATTCACCCGCGATGAAGTGGCCGAGACGCATCCGGCTAATGTAGCAGTCGCGTCAATCCCTTCGGCAGGGTATGGAAGGGGCGTTACAGCGAGCGCGTGCGTCCGCCGTCCACCGGGAGGTTCACCCCGGTGATGTAGCCGGCTGCCGGCGAGCACAGGAAGGCAATCGCCGCCGCCGTTTCCTCCGGCTTGGCAAACCTTCGCATCGGGATCTCCGCCACCATCTTGTCGAACACCGCCTCGCGGCTCTGGCCGGTCTTGGCGGCCGTGGTGTCGATGATCTGTTCGATGCGCGGCGTTTCGGTAGAGCCCGGCAGCACGTTGTTGACGGTGATGCCCTTGGCGGCCAGTTCCGTCGCCAGCGTCTTGGCCCAGCTCGCCACTGCCCAGCGCGTGGTGTTGGACACGCCCAGCCCGGAAATGGGTTCCTTCACCGACGTGGAGATGACGTTGACGATGCGGCCATAGCCGTCGCGTTCCATGCCGGGGATCACGGCTTCGGCCAACACATGGTTGGCCAGCAGGTGCTGGCGGTACGCGGCTTCGAAGGCGGCGATGTCGGTGCCGTGCACCGTGCCCGGCGGCGGACCGCCGCTGTTGTTGACGAGAATGTGGACCGGCTTGCCGGCCGCCAACGCCTCGACCTTGGCGCGCAGCGCGTCGGTGTCGGCCGCATCGGCGGAAATCCAGCCGTGTGCCTGCCCGGTATGCGGGTGGGGCAGGGCGGCAACCACCTCGCGCAGCACGTCTTCGCGACGCGCGAGCAGCGTGACATCCGCCCCCAACTCAGCGAGCGCCTTCGCCGTCGCCAGGCCGATGCCTTGCGTGGCGCCACAGACCAGGGCGTGCTTGCCGGACAGGTTCAGGTTCATCTGGGTCTCCAACGCAGGGCGCGGCGGATGCGCGCAGTAATCCGGAAGTGTCGGGTCCAGGCGGGGCCTGGCCCATTGCCCATTCGTAGCACGGCCGTTGGCGCGGGGGCGTAGCGCCGCCGTCAGTGGCGAAGGGGCAGCTTCTGCACCATCAGGTCGCGCAATTGCGCATCATCGGCTGCCTGCGGCGGCACCAGTTCATCCAGTGCCAAGCCACGCGATGACGCATCGTCCGCATCCATGCCGTCCAGCGCCACGTACTCGGCATCCATCAGGGCCGCGCGCGCACTGTCTTCGCTGTCGTAGGGCTGCGCATTGCCGTCGCTGTCGAAGACTTCGGCCGTGCCTGCTTCCAGTAGACGCAGGCGTGCCCAGACCACCGTGCGGCCCAGTGTCGCCAGCCACCATTCGTCACGCATGCTCATGCCGACACCACCAGGGACAACAACCACAGCAGCCCGCCTGCCACGAGTCCGCCGATGATGCACATCAGCGAAATGCGGGCCGGCGTGGCCAGGCCGTTGAGATTACGATCATTCGCCGCGCGGTAGCCGCCACGCAGCAGCCACCACAGCGACGCGGGCTTGGCGAATGCGAGCTCACCCAGGTTGCGCTGCAACTCCGGGTGGCGGTCACGCACGTGCACCAGCGTCAGCGGCCAGAAGATCGCCAGCGCGGTGGCGCCGGCAATCGCCAGCGCGAGGCAGCACAGGGCCAGGAACAGGATCACGTCTTAGAACTCCGCGCTGCCGGGTGCGCGCGGGTAGGGGATCGCGTCGCGGATGTTGGACAGGCCGCAGACATAGACCACCAGGCGCTCGAAGCCCAGGCCGAAACCAGCGTGCGGCACGGTGCCGTAGCGGCGGAAATCGCGGTACCACTCGTAGTGCGCCGGGTCGAGGCCGAACTGACCCATGCGCTTGTCCAGTACGTCGATGCGCTCCTCGCGCTGCGAGCCGCCGATGATCTCGCCGATGCCCGGCGCCAGCACGTCCATCGCCGCGACGGTCTTGCCGTCGTCGTTCAGGCGCATGTAGAACGCCTTGATGTGCTCCGGGTAGTTGGTCACCACCACCGGACGGCCCACGTGCTCTTCGGTCAGCCAGCGCTCGTGCTCGGTCTGCAGATCCAGGCCCCATTCCACCGGGAACTCGAACTTCTTGCCGGCGTTCTGCAGCAGCTTGATCGCGTCGGTGTATTCGATGCGCTCGAACGGCGCATTGACGAACTTCTCCAGGCGCGTGATCGCATCCGGCTGCACGCGCTCGGCGATGAAGGCCATGTCATCGGCGCGTTCGCCCAGCACCGCGCGGAACAGGTACTTGAGGAACTCCTCGGCCACGCGCGCGTCTTCGGCCAAGTCGGCGAAGGCGATCTCCGGCTCCACCATCCAGAACTCGGCCAGGTGGCGGGTGGTGTGGCTGTTCTCGGCGCGGAAGGTCGGGCCGAAGGTGTAGACCTTGCTCAGCGACAGGCAGTAGGCCTCCACGTTGAGCTGGCCGGACACCGTCAGGAAGGTTTCCTTGCCGAAGAAGTCTCGGCTGAAGTCCACGTCACCCGTGGGCGTGCGCGGCAGGTTGGCCAGGTCCAGCGTGGACACGCGGAACATCTGGCCCGCGCCCTCGGCATCGGACGTGGTGACGATCGGTGTGCTGATCCAGTAGTAGCCCTGCTCGTGGAAGAAGCGGTGCACGGCCTTGGCCAGGCAGTCGCGAATGCGCGTCACGGCGCCGAACAGGTTGGTGCGCGGACGCAGGTGGGCCACCTCGCGCAGGAACTCCAGCGAGTGCGCCTT
Organism: Lysobacter olei; assembly: GCF_054777355.1. NCBI lineage: Bacteria > Pseudomonadati > Pseudomonadota > Gammaproteobacteria > Lysobacterales > Lysobacteraceae > Lysobacter > Lysobacter olei. Next base: position 201,959 of record NZ_BAAHAT010000006.1, read on the forward strand.
GGGCTGGATCGGGTAGGTTTCCGGGTCGTCCACCCAGCCCACCACCTCCACCGTGCTGGCCTGCATTTCGTAGGCCTGGCCCTGGCCCTGCGACTGCACCAGCGTGCCGGTGGCGATGACCGCGCAGCCGGCAGTCAGGCGCTTCACCTCATCCTCGTAGTTGGAGAGGGTATTGGGCGCGACCACCTGGATCGGCGCGAAGCAGGAGCCGTCGCTGACATTCACGAAGCTGAGCCCGGCCTTCGAGTCGCGCCGGGTGCGCACCCAGCCGCGGACCGTGACTTCTCCGCCGGCGGGCACCTTGCCCGCGAGCGCCTGCGAGACGCTGACCACCGTCATGCCTTGAATCCTTGCCGCAAAGGGCCGATATGGGGAAAGAGGGCGAGTTTACCGGTTGCCGCCTCGGGCTTGCGAGCCATCCCGGCTTTCCCAGGCCCGAGGGGGCATCCGAGCACCTGTTCCTCGGTCCGCCGCCATGCAGGATGCCGGACGTATACTGTGCCCGCACCCGTTGGAGTCCCCATGGCCGTCACCCTTAGTCCCGCCGCCCTTGACCGTGTACAGCGTTACCTGGCCGAAACGCCGGGTGCCCTCGGCCTGCGCTTCGGGGTGAGCAAGACCGGGTGCTCGGGCTGGCAGCACAAGGCGGACCTGGCGACGGAGGAGCGGCCCGGCGACAGCATCTTCGAGCAGGGCGGGGTGCGCATCTTCGTGGACCCGATCAGCCTGCCGCTGGTCGATGGCACCGAGATCGACCTGATCAAGCAGCGGCTGGGCGAGCAGTTCGTGTTCCGCAATCCCAACGTGGCCGATGAATGCGGCTGCGGGGAAAGCTTCACCACCACGGTCCACGCCGCCTGAGCTGACCCCGGGCGGCGCCAATTTGCGCGCAAGCCCGCGTCCTGCCATACTTTCCGGCTCCCGCGGCCCTGCTGCGGGAGACCCTTGCCCTACCGCGCCCGGCATCGCCCTGATGCAGGGGTGGCGGGGGGCTGATCCGGCCGGCTTCCGCCTGCCATCATCCACAAGGAACAACACAATGCGTCATTACGAAGTCGTGTTCCTGGTCCACCCGGACCAGAGCGAACAGGTCCCGGCCATGATCGAGCGCTACAAGGGCCTGATCGAGAACGGTTCGGGCAAGGTCCACCGCCTGGAAGACTGGGGCCGCCGCCAGCTGGCCTACCCGATCGAGAACCTGGTCAAGGCGCACTACGTGCTGCTGAACATCGAGTGCACCCAGGACGTGCTGAACGAGCTGGTCGATGGCTTCCGCTTCAACGATGCCGTCCTGCGCCACCTCGTCATGAAGCGCGATGCGGCCGACACCGAGCAGTCCCTGATCATGAAGTTCAAGGACGAGAAGGGTGACAAGCCGGAGCGCGGCGAGCGCCGCCGCCGTGACGACGAAGGTACCGACGCCGGCACTGCCGAAGAGTCGACCGACGACAACGCCGAAGCCGCCTGAGGATCACTGACATGTCCAAGTTCTTCCGCCGCCGCAAGTTCTGCAAGTTCACCGCCGAGGGTGTCAAGGAGATCGATTACAAGGATCTCAACACCCTGCGCCAGTACCTGACCGAGACCGGCAAGATCGTGCCGAGCCGCGTCACCGGCACCAAGTCGAAGTACCAGCGCCAGCTGTCGACCGCGATCAAGCGCGCTCGCTTCCTGGCCCTGATCCCGTACACCGACAACCACAACGTTTGATTGGCGCGTCCGCGGGCCTTGGCCCGTGGATGACCGGCGGAGGGCGGGCGTTGCCTGCCTTCCGGCCGCATTCATTCGGACAACAGTCATTGCTGCGGGGCCGACGCCCCGCTAACGAATCCGGAGCAACACCATGAAGCTGATCCTCCTGCAGAAGGTCACCAACCTCGGCGGCCTGGGCGACACCGTCGACGTCAAGCCGGGCTACGGCCGCAACTACCTCGTGCCGCAGGGCAAGGCCGTGCCGGCCACCGCCGCCAACCTGGCTGAGTTCGAAGCCAAGCGCGCCGAGTACGAAGCCAAGGCCAAGGCCATCCACGACGACGCCGAAGCCCGCAAGGCCAAGCTGGAAGGCGTGTCGGTGACCATCCGCGCCAACGCCGCCACCGAAGGCAAGCTGTACGGCTCGGTCACCACCCGTGACATCGCCGAAGCGCTGACCAAGCACGGCTACGAAGTGGCCAAGTCCGAAGTCATCATGGGCGAAGGCGCGATCCGCCACATCGGCGAGTACGACGTGCTGGTCCACCTGCACGCCGACGTCGAGACCACCGTCAAGGTGATCGTCGAAGCCGAAGCCGCCTGATCCACGGATCTAGGTTGTGCTGCCGGAGGGCGCCGCAAGGCGCCCTTCGTGCTTTCCGGGTGCATTCGCGCCGTTGGCCCGGATCGAAGTCGGGGTTCACAGCAAGCGTGCGCGGCCATCGCCCTGCTTCCGTCGCAGCGGCTGAGACCGTATTGCCACAGGTTGGCTGGATGAACCGCCGCACAGCTATCCGCAGCTTATCCACAGACTTGTCTGCAACACCCGTCGACCATCGGGGCATACCATGGCCGACCAGCCTTGTCGCCAAGGCCGCCACCAAGGCCGCGCAGACGGCCCACTCCAGGGGATTCCACCTGCAATGAGCGCACGTCCCGGTTTCCGCAACGACAAGCGGTTCGAGACCCGTTCCGACCAGCGCATGGACCAGTTGCGGGTCCCGCCGCAGTCGGTCGAGGCCGAGCAGGCCGTGCTGGGCGGCCTCATGCTGGACCCCAATGCGTACGACCGCATAGCCGACCAGCTCACCGACAACGACTTCTACCGTCGCGACCACCAGCTGATCTACCGCGCCATTGCCGAGCTGGCGCAGAAGAGCAAGCCATTCGATGCGGTGACGCTGGGTGAGTGGTTCGAGTCGATGGGCCTGGCCGAACAGGTGGCCGGCGGCGCGTACCTGATCGAGCTGGCCAGTACCACGCCGTCGGCGGCCAACATCGTGGCCTACGCCGAGATCGTCCGCGACAAGGCGGTGCTGCGCCAGCTGATCGATGTTGGTACCGGCATCGTCAACGACGGCTTCCAGCCCGACGGCCGCGACAGCGACATGATCCTGGAGGAAGCCGAGAAGCAGGTGCTGGCGATCGCCCAGTCCCGCACCTCCGGCCGTAGCGACTTCACCGACGTGCAGAAGGCGCTGGTCGAGGCCTTCGACGTGCTGCAGACGCGTTACGCCAACGGCGGCAGCGTCACCGGCCTGCCCACCGGCTATACCGAGTTCGACGAGCTCACCGCCGGCCTGCAGAAGACTGACCTGATCATCCTCGCGGCGCGCCCGGCGATGGGTAAGACCACGCTTGCGCTGAACATGGCTGAGTTCGCCGCGTTCAAGAGCAAGCTGCCGGTGGCGGTGTTCTCCATGGAAATGTCCGCCAGCCAGCTGGCGCTGCGCCTGATTTCGTCGGTGGGGCGCGTCAACGCCCAGCGCCTGCGTACCGGCCAGCTGGAGGACGAGGACTGGAGCCGCGTCACCAGCGCCATCCGCCAGCTGAAGGAAGTGAAGATCTTCATCGACGACGAGCCCGGCCTGTCACCGGTCAAGCTTGCCGCGAAGGCCCGCCGCCTCAAACGCGAGCACGGCCTGGGCCTGATCGTCATCGACTACCTGCAGCTGATGTCCGTGCCTGGCAACAGCGAGAACCGCGCGACCGAAATCTCCGAGATCTCGCGATCGCTCAAGGGCCTGGCCAAGGAGCTGCAGGTGCCTGTGATCGCGCTGTCGCAGCTCAACCGCTCGCTGGAAACGCGCGCTGACAAGCGCCCGGTGATGGCCGACCTGCGCGAATCGGGCGCTATCGAGCAGGACGCCGACATGATCGTCTTCATCTACCGCGACGACTACTACAACAAGGAAAATTCGCCGGACAAGGGCTTGGCCGAGGTCATCATCGGCAAGCAACGTTCGGGCCCGACAGGCTCGATCAAGCTGAAGTTCTTTGGCGAGTACACGCGGTTCGACAACCTGTCGCACGACTCGGTCGGCAGCTTCGAATAGCCTGCGCCCAGCGGGCGGTTCTGGCCGAGTACGGCGGATCGACCGTCGTCTCCGGACCTTGCCGCCACCGGGTTGGGGCGCCGTGATGTCTGGCAGAATCCACGGTTCCTGACAGCCCACGGACGACGATGCCTACCGCCTTGGTGTGGTTCCGAAACGATCTGCGCCTGGCCGACAATCCGGCGCTGCGGGCGGCCCTTGAAGCGGGCTACACGCCGCTTCCGTTGTACATCCATGCCCCGGATGAAGAGGCGCCGTGGGCGCCCGGCGCGGCCAGCCTGGCCTGGCGCCACCGTTCGCTGGCGGCACTGGATGCCGAGCTGCGGCGACGTGGCACCCATCTGCGCCTGTTCCATGGTCCCAGTCTCGCGATCCTGCAGGCCGTGATTGATGCCAGTGGCGCGGAGGCGGTGTTCTGGAACCGGCGCTACGAACCGTCGATCGAGCAACGCGATGCCCGAATCAAGCAGGCGCTGCGGGGGCAGGGGCTGCGCGTCGAAAGCTTCAACGGCAGTCTGCTGTTCGAACCATGGACGGTGCGTACCCGCCAGGGCGGGCCCTTCAAGGTGTTCACCCCGTTCTGGCGCGCAGCGCTGGCCCAGTGGCATACCGAGCCGCTGTGGGACCCTCCGGCCACCCTGACCGAGGCGCCCGCCGGTCCCGCCGGCGTGCCACTGGACGCCTTGGCGCTGGTGCCCAGACCCCGCTGGGACGCTCCGTTCTGGGACAGCTGGACGCCCGGGGAAGCCGGTGCTCACGCGGCGCTGGAGATCTTCGTCGACGGCGCGCTCAGCGGCTATGCCGAAGGACGCGACCGTCCCGACCAGGTGGGCACCTCGCGGCTGTCACCGCACCTGCACTTTGGCGAGATCGCTCCGTGGCGGTTGGCCGCCGGCATCCAGTCCGCCCGATCGGCGGCGACGGCGACCGGCGCCGATGCGTGGCTGCGCGAGCTGGGGTGGCGCGAATTTGCCCACCATCTCCTGCACCATTTCCCGCGCTCGGCACAGCACAACTTCAATCCCGCATTCGACAAGTTTGCATGGGCCAACGTGCGCGAGGAGACGCTGGAGCGGTGGCGCACTGGCCGCACAGGCGTGCCCATCGTCGACGCGGGCCTGCGTGAGCTTTGGGCGACCGGCTGGATGCACAACCGGGTGCGAATGATCGTGGGCAGTTACCTGACCAAGCACCTGCGCGCGCATTGGCTGGAAGGCGCGCGCTGGTTCTGGGACACCCTGGTGGACGCCGACCTGGCCAACAACACCTTGGGCTGGCAGTGGGTGGCGGGCACCGGAGCCGACGCTGCGCCGTACTTCCGGGTCTTCAATCCGGTCACGCAGGCCACCCGTTTCGACCCCGAGGCGCGCTACATCACCCGTTGGGTGCCCGAGTTGGCGCGCCTGCCCGTGAAGCAGCGTTTTTCGCCCTGGGTTGATCCGGCTTCGGCCGCGCGGCTGGCACCGGATTACCCGACGCACCCCATCGTCGACCTGGCGGTGGGGCGCGATGCGGCATTGGCGGCCTACCGGGCATTGCGGGAGTCGCGTTGACGCTGCTCGCGGCTGCGTGATTCACTCCCACCAGACCACGGGAGGGTTGCATGGCCACAGCGGCGCCCAGGCAGCGTGCGCGCAGGCCCCAAGGGCCGCGTCGGGAAGCCATGTCCAAGGTGGATACGGCGTGGCTGCGCATGGAGCGGCCCACCAACCCGATGATGATCACCGGCGTGCTGATGTTCGCCGAACCGATGAGCCTGGATCGTCTGCGCGAGGTGATCAAACAGCGCTTCATCGCGTACCGTCGCTTCAAGCAGAAGGCGGTCGATACCCCGACCGGTGCGTCCTGGGTCACCGACCGCGACTTCGACATTGAGTGGCATGTGCAGGCCACGGCCCTGCCCGGGCGAAGCGACAAGCCGGCGTTGGAGCGCTTCGTCAGTCAGTTGGCGTCGAGTCCGCTGGATCATGCCCGCCCACTGTGGCAGTTCCATCTGGTGGAACGGTATGGCGGGGGCTCCGCGCTGGTCGCGCGCATCCACCACAGCTATGCCGATGGCATTGCATTGGTGCAGGTGCTGCTGTCGCTGACCGACACCACGCGCGACCCCGCCGATGGCAGCGAACTGCACGCCACCTGGCTCAAGCATGATCACGCCCATGTGGCCCGTCGGGTGGGCGCGGTGGACCGCTACGTCAAGTTGGGCACGCGCGTGGTCGAAAAGGGCATGGAGATGTACCGCGACCCCAGCCTGGCGGCAGTGTTGGCCAAGGAAGGCGGCGAGATCGCCCGCGAGTTGCTGCACGCGGTTGCCTTGTCGGACGATCCGCCATCGTTGCTGCGTGGCGCCCTGGGTCCCAGCAAGCGTGTCGCCTGGGCCGAGCCGTTGGACCTGGAGGAGGTCAAAGCGGTAGGTCGCGCTTGCGAATGCACGGTCAACGACGTGCTGATGGCCACGGCAGCCGGCGCGCTGCGCAGCTACATGGTCGAACGCGGCGCCACGGTCGATGGCCTCACCATGCGCGCCACGGTCCCGGTGAACCTTCGACCGCTCGAGCATGCAAGAAAGCTCGGTAATCACTTTGGGCTGGTGTTCCTGGATCTGCCCGTGGGCGAGGCCAACCCCATTCGTAGGGTCGAGCGGGTGGCCGAGTGCATGGAAGCGCTCAAGAACTCACGCCAGGCCATCGTCGCCTACGGCCTCCTGGCGGCGTTGGGCATGGCACCGTCGCCGGTGCAGTCGCTCGCGCTGGACCTCTTCAGTCGCAAGGCCTCGGCCGTGGCGACCAACGTGCCGGGACCGCAGCAGCCGCTGTACATGGCGGGCTGCGCGTTGCGCGAAATGATGTTCTGGGTGCCCCAGACCGGGTCCATCGGCGTGGGCATTTCCATCCTCAGCTACAACGGCCGTGTCCACTTCGGCCTGATTGCCGACGCCAAGCTGATCCCCGACCCGGATGACGTCATCCGGCGATTCGGCACCGAGTTCGACAAGCTGCTCTACCTCTCGCTGATGGGCAACTGGGAGCACAGGCTGGATGCGGAGAGTGCCGTAAACCTGATGCCTTCCGAAAGCTGAACGGGGCAGGCGAGCCATCACCCGTTGCTGACAGGGGCGTGTTTAGCTTGTGCCCATCCCGACACCCCCCAAGGAATGACGTCATGAACAACACGCTCAAGATCGCGCTTGCTGCTGCCCTGTCCACGGCCATGCTGACCGGTTGCGCAACGACGGCCGGCGGCGGCACCTACGGTAGCGCCGACACCACGACCAGCCAGGACGGCATGAGCCGCACGCAGAAGGGCGCCCTCATTGGCGCGGCTGTTGGCGCCGTGGCCGGATTGTTGTCCGGTGACGACGCCACCGAGCGCCGCCAGCGCGCCCTGGTCGGCGCCGGTGTCGGCGGTCTCGCCGGTGGCGCCATCGGCAACTACCAGGACCGCCAAGAGCGTGCCCTGCGCGAGAAAATGGCCGGCACTGGTGTCGAGGTGGTGCGCAATGGCGACAACATCACGCTGAACATGCCGAGCAACATCACGTTCGGGTTTGACCGCGCCGACCTGCAGCCGCAGTTCTACCCGGTGTTGAACGACGTGGCCGCGACCCTGCAGGAGTACAACCAGACCATCGTGGAAGTGGCGGGTCACACGGACAGCGTGGGCACCGACAGCTACAACCAGCAGCTGTCCGAGCGCCGCGCCGCCTCGGTGGGCCACTACCTGATGAGCAAGGGCCTGGTGCGTGACCGATTCATCCTGGTCGGCGCCGGCGAAACCCGTCCGGTGGCCAGCAACGATACCGAGGCGGGCCGCGCGCAGAACCGTCGTGTCGAGATCACCTTGGTGCCGCTGCGCTCGTAATCGGTACCCAGGATCTTCCGCTGAACGTGGAACGGGCCGCCAGCATGCGGCCCGTTTCCTTTTGGGGAGGCGTGATTTTGCGCCAGGTCATTGTCAGGGGTCTGATGGTGATGAGGGGGCCGGTCCCGATCGACGGCTGTTCCCCCTCTTGGCTATAATGAAAAGGTCATTGGGGAGTAGCCGCTCTTCCTTCGGAAGAGGCCTTCGTCAACACACTTGGCCCGCAGGCCATGGCGCAGGCAGTCCCGTTCCTGGCAAGACCTTTGACCACGATGCCTCCGATATGGCCGGGGGTGGATCGTGGTCATTCGTCCGTTGCCCGGCCTTGGAAGTCCCATGGAATCCCTCCTCGTTTCGACCGGTGTCGTGGCCCTCGCCGAGATCGGCGACAAGACGCAGTTGCTCGCCTTCATCCTCGCCGCGCGCTTCAAGAAGCCGCTGCCGATCATTGCCGGCATCCTCGTGGCCACCATCATCAACCATGGCCTGGCCGGGGCGTTGGGTGCCTGGATCACCGCGAGCGTCAGCCCCGAAGTCCTGCGCTGGGTGCTGGGCTTGTCGTTCCTCGGCATGGCAGTCTGGACAATGATCCCCGACGAGATCGAGGAAGAGGAGACCAAAGTGGCCAAGCGCTTTGGCGTGTTCGGGGCCACCCTGATCACCTTCTTCCTGGCCGAAATGGGCGACAAGACCCAAGTGGCCACCGTGGCCATGGCGGCCCATTACGCGACGCCGCTGCTCGTGGTCATCGGTACCACGCTGGGCATGCTGATTGCCGATGTCCCGGCGGTGTTCGTGGGCGACAAGCTGGCGTCGAAGATCCCGAGGAAGCTGGTGCACACGATCGCGGCGGGCATCTTCGCGCTGCTGGGCGTGGCGACATTGCTGGGCGCCGGCGCGAAGCTCGGCTTCTGACGACAGACAAAGAAAAAGCCCTTGGCGATGCCAAGGGCTTTTCCAGGTGGATGGTGGAGGTGGGCGGAATCGAACCGCCGTCCGAAGGCACTCCATCCCCGGCACTACATGCTTAGCTCACCGTTGGATCTCGTCCCGGGGCAGCACGGTGCGCAAAGCGCACCCAAGGACCAGCCTGCTTTAGGTTAGCCAGGAGCTGACAGGCAGCCACTCCCGGCGATTCCGTGATGATGACCCTACGCTGCGAGCACGGACACAAGCAGTTTCGGGGCTTACGCCTTAAGCGGCGAGAGCGTAGTTGTCGTCGTTGGCAACTAGAGTTTTGCAGCTGGATTTACGAGGAAAGCTACCCCCTCGGCATGCGCCAGGCGATTTCGCAACCCCCGTCGAAGCCAGTGCACCCCCGGGGACAGCATTTTCGCTGACGTGACCAGTATAGGGGCGACTGGTCGGTACTCAAGGGGTGGCGACCCACCATGTGGCGGCCGTTCAGATGACGTGCCCTCCACAGCCACGCGTTATGCTCGCCCGCATGAGTGCATTTGATCCTGCGTCCGGGAAGGACCGAGGACACCGCTGGCGATCCGGACCGGGCGCGCACCTGCTGGCGCTTGCGGTCCTCCTGGGTTCGTTGGGTATCGTGATGTCCCTGTGGCGCGTTGCCTATCAACGTGAAATGGACAGCGCCCGCCAGGCATTTGTGCAGGATGCCGAAGAGGTGGCCGAGCGTGTCCGCCAGCGGCTGGTCAAGTACGAGTTGGTGCTCCGCGGGGGCGCGTCGTTGTTCGCGTCCCTGGCCCGGCCGACCCCTCGGCAGTGGCACGACTATGTCCAGCGTCTGGACGTCGAAAAGCGGTTCCCGGGGATGGTCGGGCTGGGGTTCGCCGGCTACGTGAGCCAAGGGCGGATGGTCGCGCTGCAACGGGAGTGGCTGGACTCAGGCTACGGTCGATTGGAGGTCCGCCCACGCGGCGTTCGCTCCCACTACGGACCGATCCTGTATCTGGAACCTCGCACCCGGGTGAACGCCGAAGCCATCGGCTTCGACATGTACGCCGAAGACGTGCGCCGACGCGCCATGGCCGATGCGGCCGAGACGGGCCTGCCGCGTATGACTGGGCCGGTACAACTCGTCCAGGACGGAGCCGACCCGCGTGCGGGGATGCTGATGTACCTGCCCGTCTACTTGGGCGGGGTGGAGCCGCCGACCGTTGCGGGGCGCCGCGAAGCCCTTCTTGGATGGGTGTACGTGCCGCTCCGGGCCGAACCTCTCGTCCACGCGGCCTTGGGCGAGCTGGGGGGCATCGGGGACGTCGCTTTTCGGATTGTCGATGTGACCCGGTCACGGGACCGGGAGATCTACGATGCTCCACCCGCCGCGCAGGAATCGCCCGCCTTCGAGCACAGCCTCGAGTTGGAGCATTACGGCCGCCGTTGGCGTTTCGATTTCAAGTCCGCTCCACTGGCGCAAGCGGTACCGCACCTGGGAGGGCTGTACTGGAGCGGCGCACTCGGGATTCTGGTCTCGCTGCTGCTCTATGCGGTGGCGTGGATCCTCGTGCGCACCCAGGGCCGTGCGCGCGAGCTGGCGGAGCGGATGACGGAAGACTTCCGCCGCAGTGAAGAGCGTTTCCGTATTGCGGCCGAACATTCGGCCATCGGCAAGGCGCAGCTCGATCGGGAGGACCGGATTGTCGGTGTGAACGCAGCCCTGTGCAGGATCGTCGGACGGAGCCGGGAATCTTTGCTGGGGCAGCCTCTAAACGCGTTGTTTGCGGCAGGGAATACGGGGGAGACCGTCGACGAAGAGGGCGTGCGTCGGGCCAATCGACAGGTCGTTCGTCACGATGGCGATATACGCGAAGTCCAGCTGACCTTCTCGATCATTCCCGGCAACATCGGACAGGACCTGGCCGCCTTGGTGCAGGTGGAGGACATTACCGAGCGGGTAAGGGCAGAGGCGCGCGTCCACGCGCTGAATCGGACCCTGGAGGCCCGGGTGGCGTTGCGAACGCGCGAGCTCAGTCATGCCAACCAGGAGCTGGAGGCCTTCGCATACAGCGTGTCACATGACCTGCGCGCGCCGTTGCGGGCCATCGATGGCTTCAGCCGCATCCTGGCGGAGAGATACACCTCGGTGCTGGATCAGGAGGGCGTCGATTACCTGAATCGCGTGCGCAGGGCGGCCGGGCGTATGGGCGAGCTGATCGATGCATTGCTCAAGATGTCGCGGGTCAGCCGTGGCGAGATGCGCCTTGAAAGGCTCGACATGTCGCGCATGGCCGGCGAGGTGATGGAAGAGTTGAGTGCCTCTTCACCGGGACGGAAGGTGGAGGCGGTCATCGCCGAAGGCTTAGCCGTTGAAGGCGACGCCACCTTGGTGCGCAACCTGCTGGGCAACCTGCTGGGCAACGCGTGGAAGTTCACGCGAGACCGTGCCAATGCGCGGATCGAGGTCGGAAGCACGGGTGTCGAAGACGGCATGCTAGGGGTCTACGTGCGCGACAACGGGGCCGGCTTCACCCAGGACTACGCCGACAAGCTGTTCCGGCCGTTCCAGAGGCTGCACCGACAGGAAGACTTTGCCGGTCACGGTATTGGCCTCGCCTCGGTCAAGCGCATCGTCGAGCGCCACGGAGGCGAGGTCCACGCGGAGGGGCGCGAAGGCGAGGGGGCGACGTTCTACTTCAGCCTGCCGGCCATCAGCACCGGGCGGTAGGGCCAAGGCGGTGAGGCCCGAAGCGCCAGTAAACGCCTGAACGACAACCGGAGAGTAACGGGCGTACGGCGCCGCCGTGGGGGCTCGTGCGGGTTGGCCCCACGGCGAGGACTCAGGCGTCCTTGTTGTGGCGGCGCATCACGCGTTGCTTCTCGCGCTGCCAGTCGCGTTCCTTGCTTGCATCGCGCTTGTCGTGCGATTGCTTGCCCTTGGCCAGGTGGATTTCAGCCTTGACCTTGTTGCCTTTCCAGTAAAGCGCCGTGGGTACGGCGGTGTAGCCATCGCGCTGGATGCGGCCAATGAGGTTGTCGATCTCGCGCCGGTGCAACAGAAGCTTGCGCGTGCGACGCTCATCCGCCACGACGTGGGTCGATGCGGAAATGAGCGGGGTGATCTGCGCGTTGTGCAGGAACATCTCGCCGTCGCGGATGTGGGCGTAGGCTTCGCCAATGTTGGCGCGTCCGGCGCGGATCGCTTTCAGCTCCCAGCCCTGCAGGGCCAAGCCCGCCTCGAACTTCTGCTCCAGGTGGTAATCGTGCCGGGCACGGCGATTGGTCGCGATGGTGCCGCCACCTGCGCCCTTTGCCTTATCCTTTCCAGTCTTGTTCTTTGCCATTGGGCCTATTGTCCCCGAAGTGGGGGCGACTGGCGACAACCCATGCCAACCATTCGCCGATCCGCCCTTGTGGAGCATTCAGCCGCGCGCATGTACGCGCTGGTCAACGACGTGGCCGCTTATCCGCGGCGCTTTGACTGGTGTGAAGCCGCGCAGGTGCTGGAAGAGGGCGAGTCGCGCAAGGTCGCCCGGCTGGATCTGCGCATGGGCGCCCTGCGCACCTGGTTCATGACCGAGAACACCCTTGCGCCCCCGCACCATATCGACATGCGGCTGATCGATGGCCCCTTTCGCAAGCTCGGTGGCCGTTGGGAGTTCCATTCGCTCGACGAGTCCGCATGCAAGGTCACCCTGACACTGGATTTCGAGCCGTCCGTAAAGCTGCTGGGCGCCGCGATGGCCGTCGGCTTCCAGGGGCTGGCCGACCGGATGGTCGATGATTTCGTTCGGGTCGCGGACCGGGGCGACGTCTCGTGAAGGTGCACGTGGTGCGGGCGTGGCCGCGCCGCCATGAGGCAGTTGAGGTGACCCTGCCGTCCGGCGCCTGCGTGCGTGACGCCGTGGAAGCCGCCGGGTGGACCGCCGACGCAGACGTCACCGGGTTCGCGATATTCGGGGCGAGGGCGGCGCCGGAGGCCTTGGTGGCCGACGGCGATCGCGTGGAACTGCTTCGCGCGCTGACCATCGACCCGATGACGGCACGCCGCAAGCGTGCCGAGGCGCGCCCCTTGAAGGGCCGCTGATGTGAAAAGGGCCGCGATCAGCGGCCCTGTTCGGAGGGTGGCGGGTCAGCGCCCCTTCTTTTTGTCCTTGGCCAGGTTCGGCCCGAACTGCTTGCGCGCAGAGCTGGCGAGTTCCTCGTCCTGCTCCGGGAAATAGTCGCCTTCCCAGCGGGAGACCGCATCGTTCTCAAAGAAGATCACCAGATTCTTCTTCTCGGTGCGGGCCAGGCGGCCCACGCGCTGCGTGGCGGTGTAATCCCAGCGGTTCTGGCTGAAAGGATCGGCAATCGAGGGCGTGCCCAGGAGCAATTGAACCTGCTGCTTGCTCATGCCGACCTGCAACTGGTCAACCGCGCTCTTCTCAAGCAGGTTGCCTTGGTAGATCGGCTGGCGATAGACGATGCCGCAGCCGGACGTGGCAAGGGCGACGGTGAGGACCAGGACAAGCTTTCGCATTGGGCTTCGCGGCAGGCGGATATCAGGCCGATGATACACTGAAGGGAAGTTTGCGCGCCCACCGCGTGCCGTCCGTTCATGGAGACGACATGGAATCGCAAGACCTGCGCAATGCCGGTTTGAAAGTTACCCACCCCCGCTTGCGGATCCTGCAGTTGCTCGAGCAGGCCAAGCCCCGCCACATGACGGCGGAGGACATCTATCGGCATCTCTTGGAGCAGGGTGAGGATATCGGCCTGGCCACGGTGTATCGCGTCCTGACGCAGTTCGAGGCGGCGGGGCTCGTGCTCAAGCACAACTTCGAGGCCGGGCAGTCGGTCTATGAGCTGGATCGCGGCGATCACCACGATCACATGGTGGACGTGGACACCGGCAAGATCATCGAGTTCGAAAGCGAGGAAATCGAGGCGCTGCAACACAAGATCGCGGCCAAGTACGGCTACGAAATCGAGGCGCACTCGCTGGTTTTGTACGTGCGCAAGAAGCGCGCCTGACCCTGGCGCGCGCCGCGCCGGGGCAACCGGTCCCAGCGGGGACGCCCGGCCTTGCGGAGGGGCGCCTGCATCGACTTTGGCGTCGGGTCAGTCGACATCGGCCAGCAGGCGTTTGGCGGCCGCGCGGGCCTCTTTGGTCAATTCCACGCCGCCCAGCATGCGCGCGAGTTCCTCTTCCCGCGCCTTGGCATCCAGCTTCTGGACAGCGCTGCGGGTAATGCCTTCGCTGGCGGCCTTGCTGACGCGGTAATGGGCGTGCCCTTTGGCGGCCACCTGCGGCAGGTGGGTGACGCAGAGCACCTGGCGACTGGCGCCGAGGGCCCGCAGCTTCTGGCCCACGATGTCAGCCACCGCGCCGCCGATGCCGGAATCGACCTCGTCGAACACCATGGTCTGCACGGCATCCAGGCCCAGGGCTGCCACTTCAATGGCCAGCGAGATGCGGGACAGCTCACCCCCGGACGCGACCTTGCGCAGGGGACGTGCGGGCTGGCCTGGGTTGGCGGCCACCAGGAATTCCACGCGTTCGGCGCCGTTGGGGTCGGGGCGCTCGTCGTGGGTGGGCTCAAGCGCGACTTCAAATCGACCGCCGCCCATGCCCAGCTCGGCGATCAGGGTTGTCGTGCTGTCGGACAGGGACTGCGCGGCCTGACGGCGCGCGTCGGTCAAGGCTGCGGCCGCTTGCTGCCAGGCGCCCTTGGCGGCCTCGATTTCGCCATCCAGTTGGTGCACCCGCTCACCCGCCGTGCGCAGTACTTCAAGTTCCTCGGCGATGCTGTCGCGATGCGCGGCCAGTTGCTCGGGCGTCACGCGGTGCTTGCGGGCCAGTTCGTGCAGTCGGCTGAGACGGCGTTCCAGCCCCTCGAAGGATTCGGGGTCCAACTCCAGGTCGCTGCGGACGCGGTCCAATAGCACCAGCGCTTCGTCGATCTGGATGGCGGCATTGTCGAGCATGGTGTCGACTTCCAGCAGCCGGGGCTCGTGTTCGGAGACGCGCTGGAGGTCATGGCGTGCCTGCTGGAGCAACCGGGTCAGCGACGGCCCCTCGTCGCCCCCCACGCGGGCGAAGGTGTTGTCGCAGGCCGTAATGAGGTCGGTGGCGTGCGCCAGCCGGCGGTGATCGGCCTGCAGCTTGGCAATGGTTTCGGCATCCAGTGCCTCGCGATCCAGTTCGGCGAACTGGTGTTGCAGCCACGCGGTGCGTTCGGCCACGTCCCCGCGGGCGGATAGCGCCTCGCGTTCCTGGAGCAGCGCCGTCCACTGCCGGGCCGCGGCGACTACTCCGGCCCGGGGTGATTCGGTCCGCCCGTACGCATCCAGCAATGCCAGTTGGCTGGGCCGGGACATCAGGGCCTGGTGTTCGTGCTGGCCATGGATCTCGACCAGGCGCGCGGCCAGGTCGGCCAGTTGCGACAGGGTGACCGGTCGGCCGTTGATCCACGCCTTCGAGCCGCCATCGGCGCGGATGACCCGGCGAATCTGACAGCCTTCGTCCTCGTCCAGTTCCGTCTCGCGCAGCCAGGTAAGCGCGGCCGGGGTGTCGGCGAGGGTGAACTCGGCGACAAGCTCGGCGCGCTCGGCGCCGTGTCGAACGACGCTGCTGTCGGCGCGCAGGCCTGAGATGAGCCCCAGCGCATCGACCAGCAATGACTTGCCGGCGCCGGTTTCGCCGGAGATGACGGTCAGGCCGGGGCCGAAGGCCAATTCGGCTTCGGTGACGACGGCGAACTGTTTGATGGACAGGTGGGTGAGCATGCGGGGCGATTGTGCCGGGACTTGGCCGGAGGGCCAAGCGGGTGGGCAGGCTGGCATGCCAGCGTCGCAGGGGGCGAGACCGCTTCGCGCTTGAGGCCAGGTATGCCGTGCGGCCACACCAGCCCGTCCGGCCGCAGTGCCGCGCGCTTGCGTCCCCAGTCCGTGGCGCTTATATCAACGGCATGAGCCGCCGTCCGACCGACCCGATCCTTGACCCGCGTGCACGGCACCTGCTGCGCACGCTGATCGGCCGATATATCCAGAGTGGCGAGCCGGTAGGGTCGCAAACACTGGCGCGGCATGCCGGCCTCGATGTCAGCCCGGCCACCATCCGTAACATCCTGGCCGACCTGGAGGACGTGGGGCTGCTCAGCGCGCCGCACACGTCCGCAGGCCGCGTGCCCACGGCACAGGGCTACCGGTTGTTCGTGGACTCGCTGTTGCAGGTCTCGCCGTTGCCGGAGGGCGAGGTGTCTCGCCTCCGCGGCGAATTGCCGGCCGGCTCGGGAACCCAGGCGTTGCTGGGCAGCGCTTCGGAACTGCTCTCGGCGATGACCCACTTCGTGGGCGTGGTGAGCGTGCCCAACCGGGCGCAGTTTGCGTTCCGGCGGATTGGATTCGTGCCGATCGATGCCCAGCGCGTTCTGGCAATCGTGGTGTTGGCCGACAACGACGTGCAGAACCGCATCATCCAGACCCGTCGCCCCTACGACGCCAGCGAGCTGGAGCGGGTGGCCAATTACCTCAACACCCATTTCGCCGGGCGCGCGGTGGCGGACATCCGGGCGACGTTGTTGCGTGAGCTGCGCAGCGCCCGGTCGGAGATGGAGACGCTGCTGGCCCAGTCGGTCGAGTTGGCCGAGCAGGTGCTGCTGCCGGGTGGGGATGACATGGTCGTGGCCGGCCAGACCCGGCTGATGGGGGTCCAGGAGCTCTCGGACGTGGATCGCCTGCGCGAATTGTTCGAGGCGTTCGCCCGGAAGCGCGAAATCCTGCAACTGCTGGAGCGCACCGTGCAGGCGCCGGGTGTGCGCATCTTCATCGGCGAAGAGACCGGTCTGGCTCCGCTGGAAGGCGTCTCGTTGGTCTCCGCGCCCTATGTGTCCGGTGGCCGCGTGCTGGGCGTGCTCGGGGTGATCGGTCCCACGCGCATGGCCTATGACCGGGTCATTCCTGTGGTGCAGGCGGCGGCGGACGCGCTGGGGGACGCGATTCAGGCGGAATCCGGCCTGGACGCTTGAAAGCCCTTGGGGCGGGCCCCATAGCAGGGCTGTTGCGCCGTCCCGCGGAGGGAGGGTGCGTCCGTTTCACGCAGGGAACAGCCAGGCATGACGACCCACGAACACCAGACCGACCCCAACCAGGCCGAAGCGGCCGACCGTACCGGCGGCGCCGAGTCCTTCCAATCGTTTGACACCCAGATCGATGAGCTGAAGGCCGAACTGGCCAAGGTCGCCGAGGATGCTCTGCGCGAGCGGGCTGAGCTGGACAACCAGCGCAAGCGACTTGCCCGCGATGTCGAAATGGCCCGCAAGTTCGCCAACGAGCGGTTGCTTTCCGAATTGCTGCCGGTGATCGACAGCCTCGAGGCAGGGCTGGCCGTTGCCGGTGGCGAGGCCAACGCGCTGCGCGACGGGATGGAGCTGACCTTGAAGCAACTGCTCAAGGTGGTTGGTGACAACGGACTAGTGGCGGTGGACCCCGCGGGCCAGCCCTTCAACCCCGAACACCACCAGGCCATGAGCATGGTTGACAGCGCGGACCACGCGCCGGGCCATGTCGTGCAGGTCTACCAGAAGGGATGGCTGCTCAACGAGCGCCTGCTGCGCCCCGCGCTCGTCGTGGTGGCCAAGGACGCCTGAACCAATCCGTTGCCGGGCGCTTGAAGTGCTTTCCGGCGACCCCAGATAGCGACCATCGGCGGTTCGGCCGCCCCCAAGTCAAAGATTCGAGAGGGAATCACCATGGGCAAGATCATCGGCATCGACCTCGGCACGACCAACTCGTGCGTGGCGATCATGGAGGGCGGCAACGTCAAGGTCATCGAGAATGCCGAGGGCGACCGCACCACGCCGTCCATCGTCGCATTCACCAAGGACGGCGAAGTGCTCGTCGGCGCCTCGGCCAAGCGCCAGGCGGTGACCAACCCCAAGAACACCTTCTTCGCGGTGAAGCGCCTGATTGGCCGCAAGTTCACCGACGCCGAAGTGCAGAAGGACATCAACCTCGTCCCGTACGGCATCGTGCAGCACGACAACGGCGACGCCTGGGTGCAGACCTCCGAGGGCAAGAAGATGGCCCCGCAGCAGGTCTCGGCCGAGGTGCTGGCCAAGATGAAGAAGACGGCCGAAGCCTACCTGGGCGAGACCGTCACCGAGGCGGTCATCACCGTGCCGGCGTACTTCAACGACAGCCAGCGCCAGGCGACCAAGGACGCGGGCAAGATCGCGGGCCTGGACGTCAAGCGCATCATCAACGAGCCGACTGCGGCTGCGCTGGCCTATGGCATGGACAAGAAGGGCGGCGACCGCAAGGTGGCCGTGTATGACCTGGGCGGCGGCACGTTCGACGTGTCGATCATCGAGATCGCGTCGGTGGACGGCGAAATGCAGGTCGAGGTGCTGGCCACCAACGGCGACACCTTCCTGGGCGGCGAAGACTTCGACGCGCGCGTCATCGACTACCTGGTCGAGGAGTTCCTGAAGGACCAGGGTATCGACCTGCGCAAGGACCCGCTGGCCCTGCAGCGCCTGAAGGACGCGGCCGAACGCGCCAAGATCGAACTGTCCAGCGCGCAGCAGACCGAGGTCAACCTGCCGTACGTGACCGCCGACGCAAGCGGCCCGAAGCACCTGAACATCAAGCTGACCCGCGCCAAGCTGGAGTCGCTGGTCGAGGATCTGATCAAGAAGTCGATCGAGCCGTGCCGCACCGCGCTTAACGACGCCGGCCTGCGTGCCAGCGACGTGACCGAGGTGATCCTGGTCGGTGGCCAGACCCGCATGCCGAAGGTGCAGGCCGCGGTGGCCGAGTTCTTCGGCAAGGAGCCGCGCAAGGACGTCAATCCGGACGAAGCCGTGGCCGTGGGTGCCGCGATCCAGGGTGGCGTGCTGCAGGGCGACGTCAAGGATGTGCTGCTGCTCGACGTGACCCCGCTGAGCCTGGGTATCGAAACCCTGGGCGGCGTGTTCACCAAGATCATCGAGAAGAACACCACGATCCCGACCAAGGCCTCGCAGACCTTCTCGACTGCCGAGGACAACCAGTCGGCCGTAACCGTGCACGTGCTGCAGGGCGAGCGTGAGCAGGCCCGTTACAACAAGTCGCTGGCCCGCTTCGACCTGTCCGGCATCGAGCCGGCGCCGCGCGGCATGCCGCAGGTGGAGG
Source organism: Lysobacter olei (assembly GCF_054777355.1). Taxonomy (NCBI): domain Bacteria; kingdom Pseudomonadati; phylum Pseudomonadota; class Gammaproteobacteria; order Lysobacterales; family Lysobacteraceae; genus Lysobacter; species Lysobacter olei. Next base: position 220,912 of record NZ_BAAHAT010000006.1, read on the forward strand.
TGTCGTTCGACATCGACGCCAACGGCATCGTGCACGTGACCGCCAAGGACAAGAAGACCGGCAAGGAGCAGAAGGTCGAAATCAAGGCCGGTTCGGGCCTGTCCGAGGACGAGATCAACAAGATGGTGCAGGACGCCGAGGCGCACCGTGAGGAAGACCAGAAGTTCCACGAGCTGGTCCAGGCCCGCAACCACGCCGACGGCCTGATCCACATGACGCGCACGACCATCAAGGAAAATGGCGACAAGGTGCAGGGCGACGTGATCGGCCGCGCCGAGGGTGCCATTGCGGAACTCGAGACCGCCATGAAGGGCGACGACAAGGGCCAGATCGAGGCCAAGTCGAAGGCGCTGGAAGAGGCTGCGCAGGGGCTGTTCGCCGCGGCGCAGGCTGCGCAGCCGGGTGAGGCCGGTGCCGCCGCGGGTGGCGCCAAGGCCGGCGACGACGTGGTCGACGCCGAGTTCACCGAGGTCAAGGAAGACGACAAGAAGTAACCGATTACCCCGTGCCGGCGCGGCGCCTTGATGGCGGGAGCGGGCAAGGGGATCGGACGAGGGTCCGGGTTCGCGACGCGGTCCCGGACCCTCGTTGTTTAAGCCAGATGCACACCAACGATGCCAGTCCTGCCTGCCTTGGCGGGCAGGGGAACCGAAGCCACACATGAGCAAGCGCGATTACTACGAAGTTCTGGGTGTAGCCCGCGACGCCAGCGAAGAGGACCTTAAGAAGGCCTATCGTCGTTGCGCCATGAAGTACCACCCGGACCGCAACCCGGGCGACAAGGCCGCAGAGGAATCGTTCAAGGAGTGCAAGGAGGCCTACGAGGTCCTTTCGGACGCCTCCAAGCGCCGCATGTACGACCAGCACGGCCATGCCGCCTTCGAGCACGGCATGGGCGGTGGCGCGGGTGGCCCGGGCTACGCCGACATGGGCGATATCTTCGGTGACATCTTCGGCAACATCTTCGGCGGTGGTGGCGGTGGTCCGCGCGGGCCGAGGCGCGGCGCGGACGTCGGCTATGTGATGGAGCTGGCGCTTGAAGAGGCGGTCGGCGGCGTCGAAAAGCAGATCGAAGTACCCACGCTGGACGAGTGCGACACCTGCCACGGCAGTGGCTCGGCCGACGGCAAGGTCGAAACCTGTTCGACCTGCCACGGGCGAGGCCAGGTCCGGTTCCAGCGCGGCATCTTCTCCATGCAGCAGGCGTGCCCGCACTGTGGCGGGCGCGGCCAGACCATTGCCAATCCTTGTGGCGACTGCCACGGGCAGGGTCGTGTCGAGCGCACCAAGACCCTGCAGGTCAAGATCCCGGCTGGCGTGGACAATGGCGACCGCATCCGTCTGGCGGGTGAGGGCGAAGCCGGCCCGACCGGTGCGCCCCCGGGCGACCTGTACGTCGAAGTGCGCGTGCGCGAGCACGAGATCTTCCAGCGCGATGGCGATGACCTGCACTGTGAGGTGCCGATCCGCATTTCCCAGGCCGCCCTGGGCGACGTGGTGCGCGTGCCGACCTTGGGCGGGGAAGTCGAATTGCGTATCCCGGCCGAGACGCAGACCGGCAAACTGTTCCGCCTGCGCGACAAGGGCGTGAAGTCGGTCCGCAGTCGCAAACCGGGCGACCTGTACTGCCGCGTGGTCGTGGAAACCCCCGTCAACCTGACCCCCGAGCAGCGGGAACTGCTGGAAAAGTTCGAGGCCACGTTCTCGGGTGAGGATGCCCGCCGGCATTCGCCGCGATCCTCGACGTTCATTGACGGGGTGAAGGGGTTCTGGGACCGCATGACGTCCTGAGTCACCTCGGAATTGTCGAGTTCGTCAAGGTTCTGACAATTCGCGTCAGTTTGGTGCTGGAACCCCCGTTTACCGGGGGTATAAATGCCCCATGGACGCATCCGTTCAATCGCTGCACAGGGTGGCCCCGCAAACGGCCAGTCCCGGGCTGGGGGCAGACCCCCATCAGCTCGTGTTTCAGTTGCAGCAGGCGAGCGTCGAAGCCCTCAACTACGTGATCGAGTCCGCCTTGCGGCGGACCGATGACTACCTTTTCGATCGCTCCCAGATTGGCTCCGAAGGCGTTGAGCTGACGGCGCTGCGCGATCTGAGGCGAGTGCGCGCGCAGATCGTGCAGCGTTTCGGGCAGTCCGTGTTGTCGACCTTCCGGACGTACGCCGGGCTTGCCCAGCCAGAAGGGCAAGTGGGGCACGTCCTGCGGCTGGTGGAGGACGACGACCTTCAGCAGCAACTGGCCGACGAGCAACTCATTGACAACCTTGGGCGACTGCACGCGCAGGCGCTGGAGGTGCTGGATGCGCGCATGGCCACGTTGGCGACGCGCGCATCGTGGCCGGGAGGCGACAATCCGGCAGGGCCGAAGGCGTTGGCCACGGCCGCCCGCGACGGGTTGCGGGGCAGCGGCCTGTCCGCCGGTGTGTGCATCGCCCTGCTGAAGTTCTTCGAGCGCGAGCTGGGGACGGCGCTGCCGGATCTCTATGCGCGCATGAACGAGCGGCTGGCACTGGCCGGCGTCCTCCCGAGTCTGGACGCGGCGCAGCGTGCCGCCAAGCCGCAATCGGTGGAGACCACCGCCAGTGCGCAGGCGGCGGTCGCCGAAGATGCCGACGGCATGGGGTCGAACGAGTCCGCCTTCTTCAATACGTTGGTGGGCATGCTCCAAGGCTGGCGCCAACGCCTCGCTGGCGAGGAGCGACCGCGCGCCATGGCCGGTGGGTATGGGCTTCCCATGCCGAGCCGCGACCTGTTGAGTGTGCTCCACCGAATGCAGCAGCAGCCGCCTGCCAGCCTGGCCAAGGCGTTTGATGACGACCGCGTTTCGCTCGCCGATGAACTGCGTCGTGAGTTGCTCAGTACCGCGCAGCGCCTGGGGATGGCCACTCCGGGAACCAGCCTGGCCGGGGCCGATGAGGATGCCGTTGACCTGGTCGGAATGCTCTTCGACGTCCTGATGGATGAGCGGGATTTCGAGCTTGGGGCACGCCAGAAGATTGGCCGCCTGCTCGTGCCCTACGTGCGGGTGGCCGTCAAGGATCGACGGATGTTCCTGTACAAGGGCCACCCGGCCCGGCGCCTGCTCAATGCGGTTGCCGAAGCCTGCGAGGGCAACCACGGCGAAGGCTCACAGGAGCGACAACTGCTCGACCACGTGGATGGCGTCATTGATCGCGTCGTCGCCGAGTACAACGAGGATCTCGCGATCTTCGAGACCCTGGAGCAGGAGCTCCGCGGGTACATGGACCAGCACCGCAAGCGCATGGAGCTTGCGGAAAAGCGTGCAGCAGAGGCGCAGCGGGGTCGGGAACGGCTCGGGCAGGCGCGTGAGCAGGCCGCGGCCGAGATTGCCTCGCAGCGCGCCGATCGGGAGCTGCCGCCGGCGCTGGGCGAGTTCCTGTCGCACTACGCCACGCATCACCTCACGCAGGTCATCCTGAAGGACGGGCAGGCTTCGCCGCGCTACGCCGCCTCGGTGCACGCAATCATGGCGTTGCTGGTCACTTTCGACCACGCGGAGCTGGGTACGCCGCTGGACCGCCTGCCGCCACTGGAGCGCACCGCCCTGTTGTCCATCCTGGAGAGCTCCGGCTGTGTGGGACATGCCGCGGATGAGATCCTGGCGGCCCTGCAATACACGATCACCCGGATTGCAGAGGGGGAAGTGGTTTCGGAGCAGCAGTCGCTCCCGCCGCAGCCAACCCTGCCTCCGGCCCCGCCTGCGGTCGTGGAGCCGCGACTGACGCTCGTCAATGTCAGTGCGGGATTGGATTTTGATGCGGACGTGGCGGAGCAGATTCGCGAACTCGAGATCGGCACCTGGGTGCAGTTGACCTCGGAAAGCGGTCGCAGTGAGCCCGCGAAGGTGTCGTGGGTCAGCCCGATTTCCGCGCGGCTGCTGTTCGTGAACCGGCGTGGTATCCGCGTGCTGGTCGCGTCGGCCGAGGAGCTGGCCGCGATGGTGAAGGCCGGAAAGATGACGCTGCGCGGTGTTGATTCGGCATTCGAGGATTCGATGCGGCAAGTGATGGGGCGCCTGCAGGCCGCTTCGCCTTCGGTCCACTAACCGAGTGTGGACGGGTGACGCCAACAGGGATTGGCGTCAAGATACGGCGATGAATTCGCCGATCCGCATCCTTATCCATGGCGCGTCCGGGCGCATGGGGCAATCCTTGATCCGCTTGGCGTCGGAGCGCCCCGACCTGCAGGTGGTTGCAGCGGCGGTGCGGGACCCTGGCAAGTCGCCCGTCGTGGCTGGCGCGAAATGCATCGCGGCGACCGACCTGGACTCGGCGCCCGCATTCGATGTCGCGATCGATTTCAGCTTGCCCGCGGGCCTGGAACGGCTGGTCGAATTGTGCGTGTCCCGTGGCTCGGCGCTCGTTTCCGGGACCACCGGACTTGAGGAAGGTCAGCGGCTCGCACTGGATCGTGCATCCGAACGGGTCGCGGTCCTGTGGGCATCCAATTTCAGCCTGGGGGTGGCCGTTCTCAATGAACTGGTGGAACGGGCGGCCCAGGCACTGAAGGGGTGGGACTGCGACATCGTCGAGTCCCACCACGTGCACAAGCTCGACGCGCCGTCCGGGACCGCCTTGACGCTCGGCGCCCACGCCCGGATGGGAGGCGCGGAGCCCCGCTATGCCTCGCTGCGCGCCGGGGACATTGTTGGCGAACATCTGGTGCAGTTCACCACGTTGGGGGAGCGCATCGAGCTGGTGCACCGGGCCACCAATCGTGACATCTTCGCCCGGGGGGCGTTGCACTGTGCCGCGAGATTGGCCGGCCGCCCTGCAGGGGCATACCGGGTCAAAGACCTTCTGGATTGAGGCCGAAGGTCGGCATTCGTTCAGCATCCCAGCTGCCTGAATAGGGCGGCACCCCAGAGGTCGTCGCCTTCCTGGCCCCGCGATTCGGTTGCTGGAGCGTCAGCCGCGTCAAAAATGAATGCTGGCGCGGGAAGGGCGTTCCCGCTAGAATTCTCGCTCGCCTGAACTCCTTTCGCCGGACCGGTTTAAGACCGCGTCCGTGCTTTGCTGCAAGCCGCTTTCGACGGCCGTGCGCAGGGCGAAGGGATCAGCACCCCTCGGCACCCAAGGCGACCCCCGTGACCCATCCCGCAATCCTCGCACTCGAAGACGGCACCATCTTCGAGGGCGTTTCCGTAGGCGCGCCCGGCCTTTCCGTCGGCGAAGTCGTGTTCAACACCGCGCTCACCGGTTACCAGGAAATCCTGACCGACCCGTCCTACGCCCGTCAGCTCGTGACGCTGACCTATCCCCACATCGGCAACACCGGTTGCACCGATCTGGATGACGAGGCCACCAAGGTGTGGGCTTCGGGTCTGATCGTCCGCAACGTGCCGCGCCGCCCCAGCAACTGGCGCAGCCAAGTGTCGCTCCCGGAGTGGCTCACGGCCCGCGGCATCGTCGCCATCGCCGACATCGATACCCGCAAGCTGACCCGCATCCTGCGCGACAAGGGCGCGCAGAACGGCGCGGTCATGGCCGGCGACATCGACCCGGAGAAGGCCATCGAGGCCGCCCGCAAGTTCCCGGGCCTGAAGGGCATGGACCTGGCGAAGGTGGTGACCACCGCCGAGCGCTACGAGTGGACCGACGGCCAGCTCGACCTGGACAGCGGCGCATTCGTGCAGGCCGATCGCCAGTTCCACGTGGTGGCCTACGACTTCGGCGTGAAGATCAACATCCTGCGCATGATCGCCGAGCGCGGCTGCCGCGTGACGGTGGTGCCGGCGCAGACGCCGGCCGCCGACGTGCTCGCGATGAAGCCCGATGGCGTGTTCCTGTCCAACGGCCCGGGCGACCCGGCGCCGTGCGACTACGCCATCGCGGCCATCAAGGAATTCATTGCCGCCAAGGTGCCGACCTTTGGCATCTGCCTGGGCCACCAGTTGCTGGCGCTGGCCAGCGGCGCGCAGACCATGAAGATGCCGCACGGCCACCATGGCGCCAACCACCCGGTGCAGGACCTGGACACCGGCCGCGTGATGATCACCTCGCAGAACCACGGTTTTGCGGTGGATGAGCCGACGCTGCCGGCCAACGTGCGCGTGACCCATCGCTCGCTGTTCGACGGCACCAACCAGGGCATCGCACTGACCGACGCGCCGGCCTTCAGCTTCCAGGGCCACCCGGAAGCCAGCCCGGGTCCGCACGACGTGTCCCCGCTCTTTGATCGTTTCATTGCGCAGATGCACAGCCAGCGCGCGGAGAACAACTGACATGCCAAAGCGCACTGACATCAAGACCGTCCTGATCATCGGCGCCGGCCCGATCGTGATCGGCCAGGCCTGCGAGTTCGACTACTCCGGCGCGCAGGCGTGCAAGGCCCTGCGTGACGAGGGCTACCGCGTGGTGCTGGTCAACAGCAACCCGGCCACGATCATGACCGACCCGAACATGGCCGACGCCGTGTACATCGAGCCGATCAACTGGCAGACGGTCGAAAAGATCATCGCCAAGGAAAAGCCGGACGCACTGCTGCCGACGATGGGCGGACAGACCGCGCTGAACTGCGCGCTGGACCTTGCCGACAACGGCGTGCTGGAGAAGTACAACGTCGAGCTGATCGGCGCCTCGCGCGAGGCCATCCGCATGGCCGAGGACCGCGAGTTGTTCCGCGTGGCGATGAAGGAAATCGGCCTGGAATGCCCGAAGGCCGAAGTCGCGCACACCCTGGAGGAAGCGCTCGACATCCAGACCCGCGTGGGTTACCCGACGATCATCCGCCCCTCGTTTACCCTGGGCGGCAGCGGCGGCGGCATCGCGTACAACCGCGAAGAGCTGATCGAAATCGTCAACCGTGGCCTCGAGCTGTCGCCGACCACCGAAGTGCTGGTCGAAGAGTCGGTGCTCGGCTGGAAGGAGTTCGAAATGGAAGTGGTCCGCGACAAGGCGGACAACTGCATCATCGTTTGCTCCATCGAGAACTTCGACGCGATGGGCGTGCACACCGGTGACTCGATCACCGTAGCCCCGGCGCAGACCCTGACCGACAAGGAATACCAGCGCCTGCGCGACGCGTCGATCGCGGTGCTGCGCAAGATCGGCGTGGACACCGGCGGCTCCAACGTGCAGTTCGGCATCAACGCGCAGAACGGCCGCGTGGTGGTGATCGAGATGAACCCGCGCGTGTCGCGTTCCTCGGCACTGGCGTCCAAGGCCACCGGCTTCCCGATTGCCAAGATCGCGGCCAAGCTGGCGGTGGGCTACACGCTGGACGAACTGCGCAACGAGATCACCGGTAGCAAGACCCCGGCCTCGTTCGAGCCGTCGATCGACTACGTGGTCACCAAAATTCCGCGCTTCGCGTTCGAGAAGTTCCCGCAGGCCGATGCACGCCTGACCACCCAGATGAAGTCGGTGGGCGAGGTGATGGCCATGGGCCGCACCTTCCAGGAGTCGCTGCAGAAGGCGCTGCGCGGCCTGGAGACCGGCAAGGTCGGCCTCGATCCGACCGGCCTGAACCTCGCCAGCGAAGATGACGTGACCGTCCTGAAGCGCGAGCTGAAGGAGCCGGGTCCGGAGCGCATGTTCTACATCGGCGATGCCTTCCGCGCCGGCTTGAGCGTGGAGGACATCCACGCGCTGTCTTTCGTCGACCCGTGGTTCCTCGACCAGATCGAGGAGATCATCGCGACCGAGAAGGACGTGTCGATCGCCGGCCTGAGTGGCATCGACGCCAAGCGCATGCGCGAACTCAAGCGCATGGGCTTCTCCGATGCGCGCCTGGCGCAGCTGACCGGCACCGACGAAACCGCGGTGCGCACCCTGCGTCGCGCCTTCGGCGTGCGCCCGGTGTACAAGCGCGTGGACTCGTGCGCGGCGGAGTTCGCCACGACCACGGCCTACATGTACTCGACCTACGAGGACGAGTGCGAGGCGCAGCCGACCGACCGCAACAAGATCATCGTGCTCGGTGGCGGCCCGAACCGCATCGGCCAGGGCATCGAGTTCGACTACTGCTGCGTGCATGCCGCGCTCGCCCTGCGCGAGGACGGCTATGAAACCATCATGGTCAACTGCAACCCGGAGACTGTGTCGACCGACTACGACACCTCGGACCGCCTGTACTTCGAGCCGCTGACGCTGGAAGACGTGCTGGAGATCGCCGACCTCGAGAAGCCCAAGGGCGTGATCGTGCAGTACGGCGGCCAGACCCCGCTGAAGCTGGCGCGCGCGCTGGAAGCCAATGGGGTGCCGGTGATCGGCACCACCCCGGACAGCATCGACCTGGCCGAGGACCGCGAGCGCTTCCAGAAGCTGGTGCAGGACCTGGGCCTGGCCCAGCCGCTGAACCGCACCGCGCGCAACCCGGAAGAGGCGCTGCTGCTGGCCTCGCAGATCGGCTATCCGCTGGTCGTGCGCCCGAGCTACGTGCTCGGCGGCCGCGCGATGGAGATCGTCTACGGTGACGCCGACCTGACCCGCTACATCCGTGACGCGGTGAAGGTGTCGAACGACTCACCGGTGCTGTTGGACCGCTTCCTGGACAACGCGGTGGAAGTCGACGTCGACGTCATCGCCGACAAGGACGGCAACGTGGTCATCGGCGGCGTAATGGAGCACATCGAAGAAGCCGGCGTGCACTCCGGCGACTCCTCGTGTTCGCTGCCGCCGTACTCGCTGACCCCGGCCGTGCAGGACAAGCTGCGCGACCAGGTGGTGGCGTTGGCCAAGGCGCTGAACGTGGTCGGCCTGATGAACACCCAGTTCGCGATCACCTTCGACGAGCAGGGCAACGACACCGTCTACCTGATCGAAGTGAACCCGCGTGCCTCGCGCACCGTGCCGTTCGTCTCCAAGGCCACCGGCCTGCCGCTGGCCAAGATCGCGGCGCGCTGCATGGTCGGCCAGACGCTGGCGGAGCAGGGCGCGACGAAGGAGATCATCCCCGACTATTACTCGGTCAAGGAAGCGATCTTCCCGTTCGCCAAGTTCCAGGGCGTGGACCCGATCCTTGGGCCGGAGATGCGCTCCACCGGCGAGGTGATGGGTGTGGGTCGCAACTTCGGCGCGGCCATGGCGCGCGCGCAGGAGGCCGGCGGTATCAAGGCACTGCAGCCGGGCAAGGTGTTCATCTCGGTGCGCGACCCGGACAAGCAGCGCGTGCTACCGGTGGCGCAGGACCTGGTCAAGCGCGGTTACACGCTGGTGGCCACCAGCGGCACCCACACGTTCCTGACCGAACAGGGCCTGGCGTGCGAGCGCATCAACAAGGTGACCGAAGGCCGTCCGCACATCGTCGACCTGATCAAGAACGGCGAGATCGTGTACATCATCAACACGACCGAAGGCCGCCAGGCCATCAACGACTCGTTCTCGATCCGCCGCGAGGCGTTGCAGCAGCGCCTGACGTACTCGACCACCGTGTCGGGCGCCCGTGCGCTGGTCACCTCCCTCGACTACCGTGGCACCGGCCCGGTGTGGTCGCTGCAGGAACTGCACGCTGAGGTGCAAGGCGCCGCCTGAGGCCCGCCTTGAGTGGCGGCCGCCGCCAGGTGGCTGTCGCCAGCCCGGTCACCGCCACGCGTGGCTGACCGGGCATTGTCCAGGTTGGCAGGGGACGGGGTGAGGCATGACGTCCCGGCTCCTTCCGTGCACAATCTGAACCCGTAACCGCCGGCCTCCTGCCGGCGGGCTCATTGGATGAAACGCGCTGGCGCCTGCGCTGGCACGAGGATTTTTTGCAATGCGAGCACCCATCACCATGAAAGGCGCGCAACGCCTGCGCGCCGAGCTGGAAGAACTGAAGTCGGTCAAGCGACCGGCCGTGATCAACGCCATTTCCGAAGCGCGCGCCCATGGCGACCTGAAGGAAAACGCCGAGTACCACGCCGCGCGCGAACAGCAGGGCTTCATCGAAGGCCGCATCAAGCAGCTTGAAGCCGAGCTGTCGCATGCCCAGGTGATCGACGTGGCCTCGCTCAATGCCGGTTCGCGCGTCGTTTTTGGCGCGACGGTGGAATTGGCCGACGTGGATACCGACGAAGCCAAGACCTACCAGATCGTGGGTGACTTGGAGGCCGACATCAAGCAGGGGTGGATCGCCATTTCCTCGCCCGTGGCACGTGCCCTCATCGGCAAGCACGAGGGTGACAGCATCACGATCGAAGCGCCGGGTGGCACGCGCGAATACGAGATCGTGGCGGTTCGCTACCTCGGCTGACCGATGAAGACTGCGACGCTGCTGCTGCCGGCTCGTGCGCGACTGGCGCAGCAGCGCCTTCCCCAGGGGCTGGCCGCGCGGCTGGCGCGTGCGGACCGCGTCTCCGATGCGGGTAATGGCAACGGTCTTGGGCAGATGGGACGGGTGCTGGATGTAGTGCCCCGCGTTTGGCCTGTGGCCGCCGCCACCCGCCAACGCGACGCAGGCGATGCACTGGGTGCGGCTTGGCTGCGCGCCGACCCGGCGTATGTTCGCCCGGACATCAACGGCGCCAGGTTGCTGGCCCACGGTCCCGCACTGTCGCTCACCGCGGAGGATGTGGAGGCATTCCTGCCTGCGTTGCGCCCGTTGTTCGGCGATGTCGGTTTCCTCATCGATGCTCCAGTCCCTTCGCGCTGGTACCTGCGGATGCCTGCGGGAGCGAAGCTGCCGACCTTTGTGCCGCCGGAAGTCGCGCTGGGCGACGACGTGTTCGACCACCTGCCGGGCGCCAACGCGGAAGAGGGTGGTGAAGGACGTCGCTGGCGAGCGCTGCTGAGCGAGGCGCAGGTGGTCCTTCACAACCATCCCCGCAATGCCGAGCGCGCAGGCGCCGGCTTGGCCCCTGTGAATTCGCTGTGGTTCTGGGGGGCGGGCCCCCTGCCGGGAACCGTCCGCAGTCAATTCCTGCATGTCGCAAGCGATGACGACGCCTTGGCCGCGATGGCGCTGCTGGCAGGAGCCAGGATCTCGACACTGCCGCCTGCTTGGCCGTCCCAGCATCCCTCGCCCTTGCACTCCGGGGACGAGGGAATGCCCATCTTGTTCGACTTGCGGCACGTGCGAGACCTGGCGGCCCTCGAACAGGACTGGTTGGCGCCGCTGCATGCCGACCTGAACGCCGGGTACCTGGATCGGGCCACGCTTGATTTTGCGGACGACCAGGCATTCGTCCTCGCCCCCGGCCAGCGTTGGCGGTTCTGGCGTCGCGCATTGGAGTCGCTCGACGCATGAGGCCCACGTCCAGGCTGCGCCGCCGCGCGGAATTGGTGACCGGGGAGTGGCCCGAACGCATCCCGCCGCTGCTGCGCCGTGTGTATTCGGCGCGCGGCGCCAGCAATATTGAGCAGGCCCAACCGCGCCTCGCGCAGCTTCTGCTCCCTGACCTGCTGGGAGGGATGGATGCAGCGACCGCACTGCTCGCTGACGCGATAGCGCGCGACCGCCACATCGTCGTGGTCGGTGATTTCGATTGCGACGGCGCGACCGCTTGCGCCGTTGGCGTGCGCGGGCTGCGCATGCTCGGCGCTCGACACGTATCGCACGCCGTCCCCAACCGGATCGTGCACGGCTACGGTCTGTCGCCCGCGCTGGTGGAGGAACTGGCGGTCCTCAAGCCCGACCTGGTGGTCACCGTGGACCATGGCATCGCCTGCCATCCCGGTATCACTGCGGCCAAGGCGAAGGGCTGGCAGGTGCTGGTGACCGACCATCACCTGCCGGGGGAAAGACTTCCCCCGGCGGATGCCATCGTCAATCCCAACCTGCCCGGGGATCGCTTTCCCAGCAAGGTCATGGCCGGCGTGGGCGTAATGTTTTACGTGCTGCTGGCGTTGCGCCGTCGTCTTCGCGACAGCAGCGTGATCAGCGGCGCTGGCCCCGACCTGGCGGCGCTGCTGGATCTGGTTGCGGTCGGGACTGTTGCCGACCTTGTTCCACTGGACACGAACAACCGTGCGCTCGTGGCTGCAGGCCTGCGGCGGTTGCGGGCAGGGCAGGGGTGCGCTGGCCTGCAGGCCTTGGCCGAGGTGGCGCAGCGCGATCCCGGACGTTTGACCGCTGCCGACATTGGCTATGCCATCGGTCCGCGGATCAACGCGGCAGGGCGGCTGGAAGACATGGCGCTGGGCATCGAATGCCTGCTTACTGACAGCCTCGAGCAGGCCCGGAGCATGGCCGCCACGCTTGATGCGATCAATGGCGAGCGCCGCAGCAAGCAACAGCAGATGACCGACGAGGCCGCGGCCGCGGTGGCCCGCGTGACACTCGCGGACGGCGCCGTGCCGGTTTCGCTGTGCCTGTTCGATGCCGAGTGGCACCCGGGCGTGGTCGGGCTGGTCGCTTCGAAGATCAAGGAGCGCGTGCATCGGCCCGTGGTGGCCTTCGCGCCCGCGGAGCCGGGCAGTCCGATGCTTCGCGGCTCCGCGCGTTCGATCCCTGGCTATCACATCCGCGATGCCATCGCCGACGTGGACAGTCGCCATCCGGGCCTGATCGAGCGCTTTGGCGGCCACGCGATGGCGGCGGGATTGTCCTTGCATGCCGAGGCGCTGCCCGCGTTCGAGGTGGCATTCCGCGAACGTGCGACGGCGGTGCTGACGCCGGAACTGCTGGAGGTGGATGTGCTTTCCGATGGCTCACTGGCGGACGGGGAGTTTAGCCGGGCCAGCGCCGAGGCCCTTCGTGATGCCGGACCGTGGGGGCAGGGATTCCCCGAGCCGCAGTTCGACGGCGAATTCGATGTATTGCAGTGGCGGGTGATCGCCGAACGCCACCTTAAGCTGGAACTGGGCCATGCCGGCCGCCGCCTCAATGCCATCGAGTTCGGCGGCTGGACGGGGGTGCCCCCGGGGGGGCGAATCCGCATTGCCTACCGGCTGGAGCCCGATGACTACCGTGGCGGTGATGCCGTGCAATTGGTGATCACGCATCGTGAGCCGGCCTGAACGCCTTGCGCCTGCTCCAGTCCAAAGGGTTCAGCGGCGCCTGAACTGCCTCTGGGCTTGCTAGAATTACAGGTTCATCACCGCAAGCAGTCAAACGGACACCCAGCATGATCGAGCTGAATCCCGTCCGCCAGCGAATCGCCGACCTTCGGGAACGGCTGGATTCGCTGAGGGGGTATCTTTGACTTCGATGGCAAGGTTGAACGCCTCGAAGAAGTAAACCGCGAACTGGAAAGCCCCGACGTCTGGAACGACGCCGAGCGGGCCCAGGCGCTTGGGCGCGAGCGTGCGTCACTGGACAAGGTGGTCACGGGTATCCGCACCTTGACCGACGGTCTGGTGGGCGCCAACGAGTTGCTCGAACTGGCGGAGATGGAGAACGACGAGGGCACCGCGCTGGCCGTGGTGGACGACGTCGACACCTTCGCCAAGGACGTGGAGAAGCTGGAGTTCCAGCGCATGTTCTCCGGCAAGATGGACTCGGCCAATGCCTTCATCGACATCCAGGCGGGTGCCGGCGGAACCGAGGCCCAGGACTGGGCGGAAATCCTGCTGCGCATGTACCTGCGTTGGTGCGAGTCGCGGGGCTGGAAGACCGAGTTGATGGAAGCCAGCGGTGGCGACGTGGCGGGCATCAAGTCCGCGACCGTGCGCGTCGAGGGCGATTTTGCCTATGGCTGGCTGAAGACCGAAACCGGCGTGCACCGGCTGGTGCGCAAGTCGCCGTTCGATTCCGATAACCGCCGCCATACCTCGTTCACGTCGGTGTTCGTGTCGCCGGAAGTCGATGACAGCTTCGAGATCGACATCAATCCCGCAGACCTGAGGACGGACGTTTACCGTTCGTCCGGCGCCGGTGGCCAGCACGTGAACAAGACCGAGTCGGCGGTGCGCATCACGCACGTCCCGACCGGCATTGTCGTGGCCTGCCAGACCGGCCGCAGCCAGCACCAGAACCGCGACAACGCGATGAAGATGCTGGCGGCCAAGTTGTACGAACTGGAGATGCAGAAGCGCAATGCCGAAAAGGATGCGCTGGAAGCGACCAAGGCCGACATCGGCTGGGGCAGCCAGATTCGCAACTACGTGCTGGACCAGAGCCGCATCAAGGATCTGCGTACGGGCGTGGAGCGCAGCGACACCCAGAAGGTGCTCGACGGCGATCTGGACGAGTTCGTCGAGGCCAGCCTGAAGGCCGGCCTGGAAGTAGGCTCGAAACGCGCCGACATGGCCTGACGAGGGCGGTGGGGCGCGAGTCCCGCCGGGCCGTTGTGGCCCTTGGGGCGGAATGCCCGCGACAACCGACGGGGTGGCGCCGAGCCTTCCGGCCCGTCAGGATGGAACCCGTCGCTGGGCGCCCTGGCCGACCCCACGGGCGACCGGGCCCGCCCGACTTGCCCGACCTGCCAGACGGCCTCCCTGTAACTGAAACAGTTTTTCACGGAATTTCCTGAGCCCTACTGCGATGACCGACCAGACCAGCCCCGCCCAGACGCCCGCCGATGAGAACTTCCTGATCGCGGAACGTCGCGCCAAACTCACGGCGATCCGCGGGCAGGGTGTCGCGTTTCCCAATGACTTCAAGCGCCACGACTATGCGGGCGACCTGCAGAGCGCCTACGCCGACCGCGACGCCTGGACCGCCGAGGCGCTGGAAGCCAAGGCCCAGAAGGTCGCGGTGGCCGGACGCATCCTGCTGAAGCGCGTGATGGGCAAGGCCAGCTTCGTCCAGATCCAGGACGAGTCAGGCCGCATCCAGCTGTTCCTGCAGGCCAACGCGCTGGGCGAAACCTACGAGGCCTTCAAGGGCTGGGACGTGGGTGACATCGTCGGTGCCGAAGGCTTCGTCACCCGCACCAAGACCGGTGAGTTGTCGATCCGGGCCGAGTCGCTTCGCCTGCTGACCAAGGCCCTGCGCCCGCTGCCGGACAAGTTCCACGGTCTGGCGGATGTCGAGCAGCGCTATCGTCAGCGTTACGTCGACCTGGTCGTCAATCCCGAGGCGCGTGACGTCTTCTTCAAGCGCAGCAAGATCATCCGCGAGATGCGTGCGTGGCTGGATGCCCGCCGCTTCCTCGAGGTCGAGACGCCGATGATGCATTACATCCCCGGCGGCGCCACGGCCAAGCCCTTCGTGACCCACCACAACGCGCTGGATCTGCAGCTCTACCTGCGCGTGGCGCCGGAGCTGTACCTCAAGCGGCTGGTCGTGGGCGGCATGGAGCGCGTGTACGAGATCAACCGCAACTTCCGCAACGAGGGCGTGTCGACCCGACACAATCCCGAGTTCACCATGCTTGAGCTGTACGAGGCCTATGCCACGTACACCGAGATCATGGACCTGACCGAGGGCGTGATCCGGGACGTGGCCCAGACCGTGCTGGGCACCACCGAGGTGGACTGGGACGGCAATACGATTGACCTGGGGCCGACCTTCCGTCGCTGGTCGATGACCGATGCGGTGCTGGAACACAACCCTGAGATCAGCCGCGAGGACCTGCGCGACGTCGAGAAGATGCGCGCCCATTGCGCCCGCCTGAAGATCCCGGTGAAGTCCTCGTTCGGTTGGGGAAAGCTGCTGCTGGAGGTCTTCGAGAAGACCGTTGAGCATACCCTGGTCCAGCCGACGTTCATCACCGACCATCCGGTGGAAGTCAGTCCGCTGGCCCGCGCCAACGACCACGATCCGGAGCTGACCGACCGCTTCGAGCTGTTCATTGGTGGCAAGGAGCTGGCAAACGGCTTCTCGGAGCTCAATGATCCGGAGGACCAGGCGGCGCGCTTCCAGGCGCAGGTGGAGGCCAAGGCGGGCGGTGACGACGAGGCCATGCACTTCGACTCGGATTACATCCGTGCGCTGGAGGTGGGCCTTCCCCCAACCGGCGGTCTGGGCATCGGCATCGACCGCCTGGTGATGCTGCTGACGGGGTCGTCCTCGATTCGCGATGTCCTGCTGTTCCCCTATATGCGCCCAGAACAGGGCTGAATCCCACCCCCCCGTCAACGCCAAGGAGTGGCTGCATGTATCCCGACGTGAAGATATGCTGGGCCGTGAGTGCTGCCCCCATGGCGGCACAAAGGCAGGTATCTGAGTGAATGTAGTCATCGTCGATGACCAGCCATCCGCCCGCACGATGCTGCGGCGGATCATCGAAGACATCACCCCCGAATTGAAGGTGCACGATTTCGGTGAGCCGGAGACGGCGCTGGCGTGGTGCGAAGGGGGGCAGTCAGATCTGCTGCTCCTCGATTACCGCATGCCGGGGATGGACGGACTTGAGTTTGCCCGCCGCTTCCGCCGTCGCCCGACCCATCGCGACGTACCCATCATCCTGGTCACCGTCGTGGGCGACGAACCCGTCCGCCAGGCCGCGTTGGATGCGGGCGTGATCGATTTCCTGGTGAAGCCCGTGCGCCCGCGCGAGCTGCGGGCGCGATGCCGCAACCTGCTGCACCTGCGGCAGCAGTCGGAGACCGTGAAGCTGCGCGCGCTCTCGTTGGAGCAGCGGTTGCTGGCCAGCATGCATGAGGTCGAGCAGCGCGAGCGCGAGACCCTGTCACGTCTGGCACGGGCGATCGAACTTCGGGACACGGGCACCAGCGTGTACCTGGAGCGCATGGCGCATGTCGCTGGTCTTATCGCCGAGGAAATGGGGCTTTCGGAAGACGAGGCGAGCCTGATCGAGCTGGCCGCCCCCTTGCACGACGTGGGCAAGATCGCGATTCCCGATTCGGTGCTGCTCAAGGCCGGCCCGCTCAACGACGAGGAACGGGCCGTGATGCGCACCCACCCGGGCATTGGCCACCACCTCCTCAGCGGTAGCCACAACCGGTTCATCCAGCTTGGGGCGACTATCGCGTTGCGCCATCACGAGCGCTTTGACGGTTCCGGGTATCCAGACGGCCTCGTCGGCGCCGATATACCGTTGGAAGCAAGGATCGTGGCGACGGCGGACGTGTTCGATGCGCTGCTGTCGCCCAGGCCGTACAAACACGCATGGACCATTGAGGACACCTTGAGCTACCTGGGTTCGGAGCGAGGTCGCCTTTTCGATCCGGACTGCGTCGACGTGCTGCTGGGCGCCCGCGATCGCCTGCATGCCATCTGCCTGCGCTACTCGAAGGGCAGCCACCAGCCCGACACGGAGTGACGGATGAACCACCCCCTGGCTTGGCTCAAGTTGCGCCTCGCGCAGCGGACGGATAGTGAGCACGGCCAGGCCATGGTGCGCCTGGCCGTGTTGTCGGTCGTGCTGTTCTATCTGATGTTGGGTGGCGTCCGTGGCGCCATGCCGGACGCGATCTACCATGACGTGCTGGCAATGGTCGCCACCGGCTTCGGCATCGGTGCCATGTTGCTGGGATGGATCGTCGTCGTACCGGCGCGTTCCCACTGGCGACGCGCCCTGGGGATGATGGCGGACTACGGGTTGATGGCTGCGGCGATGGTTCGCATGGGCGAACCGTTGGCCTGGGTGTACGTCATCCTGATGTGGGTGACGGTCGGTAACGGCCTGCGTTTTGGCAACCGTTATCTGGCCGCGGCGGTCGCCGTGGCGACCGCATCGTTCGGACTGGTCATCTCGGTGACCCCGTACTGGTTGGAAAACCGGGTGCTGGCGGTTGGGCTGCTGCTGGGACTGATTGCGATTCCGATGTACCTGTCCGGGTTGTTGCGCGCCCTGACGCGGGCCACCGACGAGGCCCGGCGAGCCAGCGAAGCCAAGTCCCGATTCCTGGCCAACATGAGCCACGAGTTCCGCACTCCGCTCAACGGGCTTGCCGGCATGTCGGAGTTGCTGGCCACGACCCGTCTGGACGATGAGCAGCGCGAATGCGTCAACACCATCCGTGCATCGACCCAGTCGTTGCTGGCGTTGGTTCAGGACGTGCTGGACATCTCGGCCATTGAGGCCGGCAAGCTCAAGCTGGACGTCACGGAGTTCTCGCCTCGTGACTTGATCGACAGCATTGAGTTGATCCTGTCTCCCCAAGCCCGTGCAAAGCGCCTGCGTTTCACGACCTCGTTGGATGACGCGATCCCGCCGCTGCTGCAAGGCGACGTTGCGCATCTGCGCCAAGTCCTGCTGAACCTCGCGGGCAATGCGGTGAAGTTCACGCAGCAGGGAACCGTGAGCCTGAGCGCCACCACGGTGGGGGGCGTCGATGGCCGCGTCCGTCTGCGATTCACGGTGACCGATACCGGCATGGGGGTCTCGGACTCAGTGCGTCACCGGTTGTTCGAAGCCTTCGAGCAGGCGGACTCCAGCCTTGGCCGACGGTACGGGGGCACGGGCCTGGGCACGACCATTGCCAAGGGCCTGACCGAGGCCATGGGCGGCACCATCGGCTTTGAGAGTGCCGAAGGACGCGGCAGTCGTTTCTGGGTCGAGCTGCCGTTCGATCTGTCGGCACGCGCGGCCGTGGACCCTGCCTCCGAGCCGGACGACGACGCGCAGGTGGTGGCACAGGTCAGTGCCAGCCAGCAGGGCGTCAACGTCATTGCCTTCTCCGATCCATTCCTGCGACACCGTGCGCGCGTGCGCAGCATGCGCCTGCTGATCGCCGACGACCACGCTGCCAACCGCCTGGTATTGGAGCGCCTGCTGCGCAAGGCCGGGCATCGTGTGACCTGCGTCGACAGCGGCGAGGACGTCCTCTCGGCGATGGAACAGTCGGAGTTCGATGCCGCAATCGTGGACCTGCACATGCCGGACATGAGCGGCCTGGACCTGCTCCATCACCTGAGGGTGCTGCAGGCGGGCGCGGCCACCAAGACCCCCGTGATGGTACTCAGCGCCGACGTGACGCCGGACGCCATCGATGCGTGCCGCCGGGCGGGCGCGTGGGAGTTCCTCGCAAAGCCCATCGCCACGTCGCGCTTGCTGGAGGTGTTGGGCAACCTTGCCAACGGCGTGGCTCCCACCGCAACGCCGGTCTTGGCCCGAGGGGAGGGAGGACTGTCAGCGGATGTCTTCGATCCGGGCGTGCTGGACGAGCTTCGTTCGTTGGGGCTGGGGGAATCGTTTGAGCGTGAGTTCATCGTCCAGTGCCTCCGCGATGCGGAAGAATGCCTGATGCAGCTCAATCATTCCGGCGACCAAGGCCAATGGGGCCGGATCCGCGAGCATGCGCACGCCCTCAAGGGCGTGGCGAGCAATCTGGGATTGATGCGCTTGGCGTCCGCCGCCGGAGAAGTGATGCGCATGCAGGACTGGCAGCTCTCCCGCGATTGGCGTCAGCACGCCATCAAGCTCGGTGAGCAGCTGTCCCTTGGGCGATCAGCGCTGGATCGACGTGCCCAGGCTTTGGGCGCGAGCGGAGAGAACGCGCCCTGAAGCCTTGCCCGGTCGTCATTCGACCGTGCCCGAGGCGCGTCGGGATTGCGCCCGGACGATGCGCTCCATTGTGCGCAGGGAGCGGTCGCTGAGCTGAAGCGCCGCGTCCACCCACACCTCGGTGATCTGCATCAACTCCTCGCGTTCGACCGGCTGCGACAGGGCACGCACGCGGTTGAGGGCGCGATGTGCGTGCGGCGCGCGCTGCTGCTGCCGGATGAGCTCGCGCACGGCTTGTTCGCCGTGTCCCTTTGGCACCAGCACGTCGACAATGCCCAACGCGTACAACTCGTCGCTGGTGTAGACGCGGCCTTCGAGAATGATGCGTTCGGCCAGTTGCGGGCTGACACGGCGCGAAAGGAAGGAATAGGCGCCCATGCCCGGGAACAAGCCGAACAGCACTTCCGGCAGCCCCATGTCCACACCTTGCTCGGCGACGATGGTATGGCACGACAGCGCCAGCTCGAGGCCGCCTCCCAGCGCGTCGCCCTGGACGAGGGCGATCGTGCGGAAGTCGCCACCCAGTCCGGTGTGGAACTGGAAAACCCCTTCAACACAGCTCTGCGCATACGCGAGTAGTTCGCTCCTGTTCCCAGCCCGGATCAGTTGTCCGAACAGCTCAAGGTCGCCGCCGAGGTTGAAGGCCTGCGCGGCGGAGGCGATGACCAGGTGGCGCAGGCGTGGCGCCTCGGGTGCTTCGTTCGGCGTGACGATGGACGCGAGATAGGCATGCATGTCCACCATCAGCTCGGTACGAAAGCACGGGCGCACGCCGGGTCGCGCGTCCGCGTGCATGTACATCCAGACTTCGTTTCCAGCTTCGTCGGTTTCGATCTCGACAGTGGGGTAGGGGCGAGCGCGGGAGTACTTTTCGATGACGTTCATGATGAGCTCCTCAGTGATGGCGGTGTTTCGGTTTCGGGGTTGACACGCAGGACCGTTCCGATGCTACACCTCGAAAAGGACGCCAAACGAAAAGGCCCCTCGTAGAGGGGCCTCTCGTGGTCAAGCCGTTGGAACGTGACTCAATGAGTGGCGTGCTCCTCGCGCAATTCACGCCGCAGGATCTTGCCGACATTGGTCTTAGGAAGCTCCTTCCGGAACTCAACGATCTTCGGCTGTTTGTAGCCCGTCAGGTTTTCGCGGGCATGTGCCTTGACCTGTTCGGCGGTCAGGCTGGGGTCCTTCTTCACGATCACCACCTTGACCGCTTCGCCCGATTTTTCATCCAGCACGCCAACCGCGGCCACTTCAAGCACGCCTGGCATCATCGCGATCACGTCCTCGACTTCGTTCGGGTACACGTTGAAGCCCGACACCAGGATCATGTCCTTCTTGCGGTCGACCACATAGAAATAGCCCTTTTCGTCCATGCGGGCCATGTCGCCGGTGTGCAGCCAGCCGTCGGCGTCCATCACCGCCGCCGTCTCTTCCGGCCGCTGCCAGTAGCCCTTCATGACCTGTGGCCCCTTGATGCACAGTTCGCCGACCTCACCCTGCGGGAGCGTGTTGCCGGCTTCATCCTTGATGCAGGCATCGGTGGAGGGAATCGGCAGGCCAATGGCACCGTTGTATTCCTCCAGCGTCATCGGATTGATACACGCGGCCGGTGAGGTTTCCGTCAGCCCGTAAGCCTCGACCAGCGTGCAACCGGTGACCTTCTTCCATCGCTCCGCCACCGAGCGTTGGACGGCCATGCCGCCACCCAGGGTGAGGTGCAGACGGGAGAAGTCGATCTCGTCAAAGCCAGGAGTATTGAGCAGTCCGTTGAACAGCGTGTTCACGCCGGTGATGGCGGTGAAGGGCACGCTCTTGAGCTCCTTCACGAAGCCCTGCATGTCGCGCGGATTGGTGATCATGTAGTTCAGGCTGCCGAACTTCATGAAGACCAGGCCGTTCGCCGTCAGCGCGAAGATGTGGTACAGCGGCAGGGCGGTGACAATGATCTCCTCGCCCATCTTGACGTTGCCGCCGACCCACGCCGCCGCCTGCTGCATGTTTGCCACCAGGTTGCGGTGGGTGAGCATCGCCCCCTTGGCCACGCCCGTCGTGCCGCCGGTGTATTGCAGGAAGGCGATGTCACCGGACTCGATGTCCACGTCCGGCAGTGTGTGCATCTGGCCGAGCGTCAGCGCGTCCCGGAAACGGATGGCGCCAGGAATGTCGTAATCCGGCACCATCTTCTTCACGTACTTCAGGACGAAGTTGACGATCGCTCCCTTGGGGAAGCTGAGCATGTCGCCCAAGCCGGTGGTGATCACCTGCTTGACCTGGGTGTCGGCGAGCACTTCCTGCACCGTGTGCCCAAAGTTGTCCATGACGAGGACGGCACTGGCACCCGAGTCGACGAGCTGATGCTTGAGCTCGCGCGCGGTGTACATGGGGTTGGTGTTGACCACCGTCAGGCCCGCTCGGAGGATGCCGAACGTCGCAATCGGGTACTGCAGGCAGTTGGGCATCATGATCGCGACGCGATCGCCTTTCTTGAGCTTGAGTTCGCCCAACAGGTAGGCGGCGAACTGCGCGCTCAGCTGGTCGATCTCGCTGTAGGTCAGCGTCTTTCCCAGATTGGCGAACGCCGGGCGGTCACGGAAGTTGGCGATCGCGGCATCGAGCACCGAGACGATGGACGGAAACTCATCGACGTCGACATCCGCCGGGATTCCTGACGGATATTGGGCCAGCCACGGTCGAGCATTGGTCATCGCGATCCCCTCTTATCGCTTGATTCATCGCCGCTCGGCGCGCGGATTCGCAGCCGTACGGTCTTTGTCAGGATTGGAGCATAGGGTGCTGGGGCTGGCAAGGCACCGCGCGGCCCTTTAGCGTTGGGATGGACGAACGCGTGGTGGAGCAGAGTTCCTTGGGAAGATTCAGTAGAGCCATCCGGTCGGTCGCCGGCGTTCTCGTGCTGGTGGGTTGCTCCGGCACACCGCCAGAGGAACGGCTTCGAAATGAAATTGCTGCGATGCAGCAGGATCTGGAGTCGCGCAACGCCGGCGCACTGACCGAGCGGGTGGCGGAGGATTTTGTGGGACCCGAGGGCATGGATCGGATGGCGTTGCGCCGTACCGCCCAAGCGGCCTTCCTGCGCTACCGCTCGGTGGGCGTGACCCTCGGTCCGACGCAGGTGGACATGTCCGCTGACGGCCGTCATGCCACGGTGCAGTTCACTGCCGCGCTCACCGGGGGCGACGGCGCGTTGTTGCCCGAGAGCGCCCGCCTGTATCAGGTCGAGAGTGGGTGGCGCCTGGAGGGAAAAGACTGGCAGCTCACCAGCCTGCGTTGGGATGGGGCGCAATAACGACGGCCCAGTTCCGCGGTCGGCGCCCATGGCTGTGGGCCACCGAGGACCTGGGCAACCCGGGCACGGGGATGCCCGGGCTGCAGCCGCGTTGCGGCTCCTGTAACGGCATCGCCTGGTCAATGACAGTGGCGATGCCTAGGCGGCCGTGCGTGATGCCAGGTGGCGGAGCACGTAATGCAGGATGCCGCCGTGCCGGAAATACTCGACTTCCTTGGGGGTCAGCAGCAGCACCTTGACCTCGAAGCGCTTCTCGCTGCCATCGTCCTTGCGTGCAGTGACGGTGGCCGTGCGTGAGGCGCCGTCGGCCAGCCCGCTGATGCTGATGGTTTCCGAACCATCGAGCCCCAGCGTCTGCGCGTTGTCGCCCTCATGGAACTGCAGCGGCAGCACGCCCATGCCGACCAAGTTGGAGCGGTGGATGCGCTCGAAGCTCTCCGCTACCACGGCCTTCACCCCCAGCAGGTTGGTACCCTTGGCGGCCCAGTCGCGGCTGGAGCCGGTGCCGTATTCCTTGCCGGCAAACACCACCAGCGGCACACCGTCGTCCTTGTACTTCATGGCCGCATCATAGATGGCCATCTTTTCGGGGGCGGTACCCGCCTTGCCGTAGTACAGCGTGTTGCCGCCTTCTTCGCCGCCCAGCATCAGGTTCTTGATGCGGATGTTGGCAAACGTGCCGCGCACCATCACGTCGTCGTTGCCGCGACGGCTGCCGTAGCTGTTGAAGTCCGCCGGCTGCACCCCACGGGCTTGCAGGAAACGCCCGGCCGGTGAGTCCTTCTTGATGTTGCCCGCCGGCGAAATGTGGTCGGTGGTGATGGAATCGCCGAACACCCCCATCACGCGGGCGCCTTCGATGTCGGCGATGTGCCCGATGGCCATTGTCATGCCGTCGAAGTAGGGCGGGTTCTTGATGTAGGTGGAAGTCTCGTCCCAGTGGAAGGACTCGCCCTCCGGCGCGGCGATCTGGTTCCAGCGGCTATCGCCCTTGAACACGTCGGCATAGTTTTGTGCAAACAACTCGGGGCCGACCGTGGCAGCGATGAGGTCGCCGATCTCCTTGTTACTGGGCCACAGGTCGCGCAGGAACACCGGCGTGCCATCGGCAGTGTGTGCCAGCGGATCACGGGTCAGGTCGATGTCCACCGTGCCCGCGATGGCATACGCCACTACGAGGGGCGGCGAGGCCAGGTAGTTCATCTTCACTTCGGGGTGCACGCGGCCTTCGAAGTTGCGGTTGCCTGACAGCACCGACGCGACCACCAGGTCGTTCTCGGCAATGCCCTTGGACACCACGTCTGGCAATGGGCCCGAATTGCCGATGCAGGTGGTGCAGCCATAGCCAACCACGTAGAAGCCCAACTGCTCGAGGTCGTCGAGCAGGCCAGCCTTCTTAAGGTAGTCGGTCACCACCAGCGAGCCCGGCCCAAGCGAGGTTTTCACCCAGGGCTTGGCCTTCAAGCCAAGTTTGGCCGCGTTGCGCGCCAGCAAGCCTGCTCCCAGCATCACTGCCGGGTTGGATGTGTTGGTACACGAGGTGATGGCAGCGATCACCACCGAGCCGTCATGCAGGTACGCATCCTGGTCGTGGATGCGGATCTTCGATTGCGGCTTGGCGGCCAGGTGCTCGGCCTGCGGCTGTGCGCCGCCTTCCTCGCGGAATTCGGATTCGGCGCAGCCCGTCTTGGGTTTGCGACCTGCGATCAGGCCGGTGAGGTTTTCGTTGAAGTTGGTGCGCATCTCGCCCAGCAACACGCGGTCTTGCGGGCGCTTGGGGCCTGCGAGGGACGGCTTGACGTCACCCAGGTCCAGCGACAGGGTCGCGGAGTAGGTCGCTTCGGGTGCGCCCGGTTCGTGCCAGAGGCCCTGTGCCTTGGCATACGCCTCGACCAGCGCGATCTGGGCGTCGCTCCGGCCGGACAGGCGCAGGTAGTTCAAGGCTTCGGCATCGATCGGGAAGATGCCGCAGGTGGCGCCGTATTCGGGTGCCATGTTGGCGATGGTGGCGCGGTCGGCCAGCGGCAGGTGCTGCAGGCCGTCGCCGTAGAACTCGACGAACTTGCCCACCACGCCCAGCTTGCGCAGCATCTGGGTGACGGTGAGCACCAGGTCGGTCGCCGTGGTGCCTTCGGGCAACCGGCCGGTGAGCTTGAAGCCTACGACCTGCGGAATCAGCATCGACGACGGCTGGCCGAGCATGGCCGCCTCGGCTTCGATGCCGCCCACGCCCCAGCCCAGCACGCCGATGCCGTTGATCATGGTGGTGTGGCTGTCGGTGCCGAACACGGTGTCGGGGAAGGCCTGCCATTCGCTGCCGCCGTCACTGGTCTTGACCTCGCGCTCGACGACGACGCGGGCGAGGTTCTCCAGGTTGACCTGGTGCACGATGCCGGTGTTCGGCGGCACCACCTTGAAGTTTTCGAAGGCCTTCTGGCCCCAGCGCAGGAAGCTGTAGCGCTCCTTGTTGCGCTCGAACTCAATCTGGCCGTTGAGGTCCAATGCGTCGGGCCGGCCGAAGACGTCCACCTGCACCGAGTGGTCGATCACCAGTTCGGAGGGAATCAGCGGGTTGATCTGCTTGGGGCTGCCGCCCAGCCGGGTCACCGCATCGCGCATCGCCGCCAGGTCGACCACGCACGGCACGCCGGTGAAATCCTGCAGCACCACGCGGGCGGGCATGAAGGCGATCTCGGTGTCGGGTTCCTTGCTGGCGTTCCAGGTGGCGATGGCTTCGATGTGCTCGCGGCCGACCGTCATGCCACCGTCTTCGTGGCGCAACAGGTTCTCCAGCAGGATCTTCATGGAGTAGGGCAGCTTCGAAAGGTCGAAGCGCTCGCCCAGCGTCGGCAGGCTGTAGTAGGTCAGCGACTTGCCGTTGATCGACAACTGGCGGCGGGTGGAGAAGGAGTCGTTCATGGGGGAGGCAGCTCCTTTGGCAGGGGGCGGGCCGGCCGCGCGGGAGGCGGGCGTGGCGGGCGTCCTTGAGCACCGCAGGGAGGGCTGGTGCGGCACGACAGGCCCATTATGTCCCGGCCTCATTCAGCTTTGGTGATCCCCCGGCCGGAACGCTGCGCCCCTGCATTGGACCTTGGTCTAACGCGCCGGGAAGCCCTTGCTGCGGGCGTCCCAAGACCGGTATGCCAACTTGAGTATGAACGTTCAGGTATGTATGATTGATGCATACTTCGATGCGGAGACCGCCCATGGAAGCGACCGTTGGGGAGCGCGGCCAGATCACTTTGCCCAAGGCCGTGCGCGATGCGCTGGGCCTGGCCAAGGGAGCCCAGCTCAAGGTCGAGCTGGAGGGCAATCGCATCGTGCTGCGCAAGAGCGTGGACGACGCCATCTCCCGTGCCCGCGGCCGTTTCAAGCTTGACGGGTTCGAATCCACCGACGAAGCCATGCGCGCCATCCGTGGCCGTGCGCCGGGCGAGCCGCTCGAGTCCTGAGCAGGCGACGCCGCGATGATTGCCATCGACTCCTCCGTCCTGATCGACCTGCTGGCCAACGGCCCGCAGGCCGACGCGGCCGAAGCATGTCTCCGCCAATGCCTGGGCAACGGCCCGGTGGTGATCAGCGACGTGGCGCTGGCCGAGGTGTGCAGCGCACTGCGCGACGGTGCCGAGGCGCTGGCGGTGCTGGAGGAGATGAGCATCCGTTTCAGCGCGCTGGAATCCAAGTCGGCGCTGCGGGCTGGCGAGATGCAGCGCCGCCATCGCCAGCGCGGCGGTCCGCGCGCGCGAGCGGTGCCCGATTTCCTGATCGGCGCCCACGCACTGCTGCAGTGCGATGGCCTGATTACCCGCGACGACGGGTTTTATCGTCAGTACTTCAAGGGGCTCAAGCTGATCGTGCCAACGGCTTGAGCTTCCCACGGATTGGCCCCATGCAGGACCGGGGCCGTCCTGACGCACCTGCAACACCCGATTCGCACTACCTGTTTCGCGTCATCGCTGCATCCCCCTCAATAGCCGGATCCCATCCCAGGGGTCCTGTAAGCCACCGGAGTCCTCACATGCTCGAAGCCTATCGCCAACACGTCGCAGAGCGCGCCGCGCTCGGTATCCCGCCGCTGCCGCTGACCGCGCAGCAGACTGCCGACGTCATCGAGCTGCTGAAGAACCCGCCTGCGGGCGAGGGTGAGTTCCTGCTCGACCTGCTGACCAACCGCGTGCCGGCCGGCGTCGACGACGCCGCCAAGGTCAAGGCCTCGTACCTGGCCGCGGTCGCCCATGGCACCGAGAAGAACGCGCTGATCAGCCGCGCCCGCGCCACCGAGCTGCTGGGCACCATGCTGGGCGGCTACAACATCCACCCGCTGATCGAGCTGCTGGATGACGCCGAAGTCGGCACCGTGGCCGCCAATGCGCTCAAGCACACGCTGCTGATGTTCGATGCCTTCCACGACGTGCAGGAGAAGGCCGAGCAGGGCAACGCCAACGCCAAGGCCGTGCTGCAGAGCTGGGCCGACGCCGAGTGGTTCACCAGCAAGCCGGAAGTGCCGGAGTCGCTGACCATCACCGTGTTCAAGGTGACCGGCGAGACCAACACCGACGACCTGTCGCCGGCGCCGGACGCCACCACGCGCCCGGACATCCCGCTGCACGCGCTGGCGATGCTCAAGAACGCCCGTGACGGCATCACCCCGGAAGAAGACGGCAAGCGCGGCCCGGTGAAGTTCATCGAGTCGCTGAAGGACAAGGGCCACCTGGTCGCCTATGTTGGCGACGTCGTGGGCACCGGCTCCAGCCGCAAGTCCGCCACCAACTCGGTGCTGTGGTTCACCGGCGAGGACATCCCCTTCATCCCGAACAAGCGCTTCGGGGGCGTGTGCCTGGGTTCGAAGATCGCGCCGATCTTCTACAACACCATGGAAGATGCCGGCGCGCTGCCGATCGAACTCGACGTGTCGCAGATGAACATGGGCGACGTCGTCGAGCTGCGCCCGTACGAAGGCAAGGCGCTGAAGGACGGCAAGGTCATCGCCGAGTTCACGCTCAAGTCCGACGTGCTGCTGGACGAAGTCCGCGCCGGCGGCCGCATCCCCCTGATCGTGGGCCGTGGCCTGACCGCCAAGGCGCGTGAGGCGCTGGGCCTGCCGGCTTCGACCCTGTTCCGCCTGCCGACCAACCCGGCCGACACCGGCAAGGGTTACTCTCTGGCGCAGAAGATGGTCGGTCGCGCCTGCGGCCTGCCGGAAGGCCAGGGCGTGCGTCCGGGCACCTACTGCGAGCCGAAGATGACCTCGGTGGGTTCGCAGGACACCACCGGCCCGATGACCCGCGACGAGCTCAAGGACCTGGCGTGCCTGGGCTTCTCGGCCGACCTTGTCATGCAGTCGTTCTGCCACACCGCGGCTTACCCGAAGCCGGTCGACGTCAAGACCCACCACACGCTGCCGGAGTTCATCTCCAACCGCGGCGGCATCTCGCTGCGCCCGGGCGACGGCGTGATCCACAGCTGGCTCAACCGCATGCTGCTGCCCGACACCGTCGGCACCGGTGGCGACAGCCACACCCGCTTCCCGGTGGGCATCTCGTTCCCGGCCGGTTCGGGCCTGGTTGCGTTCGCCGCGGCCACCGGCGTGATGCCGCTGGACATGCCGGAGTCGGTGCTGGTCCGCTTCAAGGGCGAGATGCAGCCAGGCGTGACCCTGCGTGACCTCGTCAACGCGATCCCGCTGGCCGCGATCAAGCAGGGCCTGCTGACCGTCGCCAAGCAGGGCAAGAAGAACATCTTCTCTGGCCGCATCCTCGAGATCGAAGGCCTGCCGCAGCTGAAGGTTGAGCAGGCGTTCGAGCTGTCCGACGCCTCGGCCGAACGTTCGGCTGCCGGCTGCACCGTGCACCTGGACAAGGCGCCGATCATCGAATACATCAACAGCAACATCACGCTGCTGAAGTGGATGATCGCCGAGGGCTACCAGGACGCGCGTTCGCTGGCCCGCCGCATCAAGGCCATGGAAGCGTGGCTGGCCAACCCGCAGCTGTTGGAAGGTGATGCGGATGCCGAGTACGCCGCGGTCATCGAGATCGACCTCAACGAGATCGTCGAGCCGATCTTGGCCTGCCCGAATGACCCGGACGACGTGAAGACCCTGTCCGACGTCGCCGGTGCCAAGATCGACGAAGTGTTCATCGGCTCGTGCATGACCAACATCGGCCACTTCCGTGCCGCGGCCAAGCTGCTGGAAGGCAAGCGCGACATCCCGACCCGCCTGTGGGTCGCGCCGCCGACCAAGATGGACGCCTCGGAGCTGACCAAGGAAGGCCACTACGGCACCTTCGGCACCGCCGGTGCGCGCATGGAGATGCCGGGCTGCTCGCTGTGCATGGGCAACCAGGCGCAGGCGCGCGAGGGTGCGACGGTGTTCTCGACCTCGACCCGCAACTTCCCGAACCGCCTTGGCCGCAACACCAACGTGTACCTCGGCTCGGCGGAACTGGCGGCGATCTGCTCGCGCCTGGGCCGCATCCCGACCCGCGAGGAGTACATGGCAGACATCGGCGTGATCAACGAGAAGGGCGCCGAGATTTACCGCTACATGAACTTCGACCAGATCGAGGAATACCGCGAAGTGGCCGACAAGGTGGCGGCGGCCTGATCGGTCGCCCCGTCAAGCAGTGCAGGGAGCCCGGCCATGTGCCGGGCTTCCTTTTTTGGAGAGGGGCGCCATTGCGCCAGGTGTTGGTGGGTTTTACTGTGCTTCACCAACGCTCGTGGATCGTGCCGAAGGGGTAGGGGGCTGATTGGAGAGGTACGAGCCTGTCGACCATCAGGCGCGGAATGGCGTCGCATCCGGGCGTGGCAAGCAAGTGCGCATGGGTGTGGCGGTTGCCGCCGGAATGCTGTTGTATGCAGTGCATTGGGGCGCGCGCGCGCAAAGCCCTGCTGAGGGGACACCGCAGGCTGACACGCCACTATCCGCACGCGTGTTGGATACCATCACCGTGATCGGGCATCGCCTGCCGCTGGCCTCCTTCCCGGGTGCGGTGGACCTGGTGGATGGCGATTCGCTGCGAAGCGGCCAACGCCGGGTCAACCTTTCCGAGTCGATCCAGCGCGTGCCGGGTTTCAGCGTTCGCGATCGCGGCAACTACGCCCAGGACCTGCAGATACAGAGCCGCGGGTTTGGTGCGCGTTCGACGTTTGGCATCCGCGGGATACGGCTGGTCGCCGACGGCATCCCGCTGACGGCGGCCGATGGTCAAGGCCAGGCCGCCAGCTTCCCGCTCGATACCCTGGACACGACTGAAGTGTTGCGTGGCCCGCTGGCACTCCAGCACGGCAACGCGGCAGGCGGTGCGATCGTGGGACACAGTGATCTCGATGGCGCGCCCTTCATGGGGCTGGACGCGTGGCGGGACGACCGGGGCGCACATCGCGGCGCAATTCGCTGGGACGGCGCCGGCGCCGACACCGTGGATGACTGGCGCTGGCGCCTCGCCGGCAGTCATTTTCGTACGCCGGGTGAGCGACCTCACGCGAAGGCAGAACGTCACCATGGAGTGGCGCACGTCCAATGGCAGCCCGACGCGTCGCGCCGCCTTCGTCTGACCCTCAATGGCCTGTCACAGCCGTGGACGCAGGACCCGCTGGGACTCACGCGCACGCAATGGGAGGCGGATCCACGGGGAGGTTCTCCAGTCGCCGAATTGTTCGACACGCGCAAGCAGATCGACAACCATCAACTGGGTGTCCGCTGGGACCACGAGGTGGCAGCCGGGCGGGCGTGGTGGCTGGCGGCATACGGCGGCATGCGTGCGATCGAGCAGTTCCTCGCCATTCCCGTCGTGGCCCAGCGCGCGCCCACCAGCGCGGGCGGGGTGGTGGATGTGGACCGGCAGGAGGCCGGGGTGGAAGGTGGCTATCGTTGGCACGGCACTCGCGGATCATTGGCCGCTGGCGTCGACCTCGCTGGTCTGTCTGAGGCGCGGCGCGGATATGAGAATTTCGTAGGCGACACTTTGGGCGTGCGCGGACGACTCCGGCGCGACGAAGACAATCAGGTGTCCAGCCAGGCCGCATTCTTGGTGGCTGAAATGCGCCTTGGCGATGGTTTCAACGCTTTGGCCGGTCTTCGGCACGTGCGATCCGAATTTGACTCCAACGACCATTACGTCGCGCCTGGTAACGGCGATGACAGCGGTCGTGTCCGGTACACGGAGAATGCCGTCTCGTTGGGTGTCGCGCGCGATATTGGATACGGCGAGGTGTTCGCCAGCGTTGGCCACGGCTTCGAGACCCCGACCGTTACCGAACTGTCCTATCGGCCTGACGGTGCCGGTGGGCTCAACCTGGTGCTGCAGCCCTCACGGACGCGGTCCATCGAAGCCGGCATGCGTTTGCGGGGCCCCGGGCATCGGGTGGGTGTCAGCGGGTATCGCATCGAAGGCCGCGACGAGATCGTCGCTGCGAGCAGTTCCGGTGGGCGGGCTAGCTTCGCGAATGCGGGTGCGACACGCCGGGAGGGACTGGAGGTGGGGATGGATGGCCGCTGGGGGACGCACTGGCGCTATGCGTTCGCGGCAAACTGGCTTCGAGCTCGATTCAGCGAGGGATTCAGCTATCGTGTTTTCAGCGATGGTGGGCTGCAAACGCGCCAAGTGGCAGCCGGTAATCGCATGCCCGGCATTCCACGGGCCGAGGCGCGTGGTGAAGTGGCGTGGCACGGCTCGGATGACCGCGTGCAAATTGGCGTGGAGGGCAGGGCGAGCGGTCGTGTGTGGGTCGATGATCGAAACACAGACCATGCGCCCGGCTATGCACTGGTCGCCCTTCGGGCCTCCTGGCAACCCCGTCGCTCGGGCTGGCACGGATTTGCGCGGATCGACAATCTCTTTGGGCGCGACCACGTTGGCTCGATCATCGTCAACGAAGGCAACAACCGCTTCTTCGAGCCCGGCGGCACACGCACCTTCACCCTTGGACTCGGCTGGCGCTCAAGGTAAGCACGCGCCAAGTCGTGCCCACTCCGAGCCTTTCCGAGCCCCTATCCGTCGATACGCGCCGGAGGTGGGGTGCTGTTGGAAGGCCTGATCAGGCCAGGTGCGCGTTGATGGCAGCGACCATTTCCCGCCGACGCAGCAGGAAGTCCCACAGACTGCCGCCCAACTGCCGCCACAGCACGGCCGACCGGACGGCGGCCAGCAGGACCGCGCGGACCTCCGCGACGACATTGGCTTGCCCCAGGTAATGCGGGTTGCCCTGCACCAGCACGCGTGGCCGCAGGTGGCTGAGCGTCTCGGCGTACAGGCCTCCCAGTGCGGACAGTACGTCCGGATGCGTGGCCCCTTCACGCTCGGCAAGCGCGGACTGCGCGCGAATGCCATGTTGCACGCGGCGGCCCATGGCGTCGTCCGCCACGAAGCGTCGTTCCAGCTGCAGGACGGCCAAGGCCAACCGGGGCAACTGCTCGTCACGCGACTGGCTTGAGAAGTAGTCCCGCAGCAGCGTCAGCCCAGGACGGAGGGCATCCGCACCGCCATACACGGCGGCGGGTGTCGCCGCGTCGATGCGGAACACCGAGTCCAGCGCGGTCGCCAGGATGCGCTGCTCGGCCGTGCCGGTATCGGCAATGCGGCGCACCTGCGCCAATGCCTGCACCAGACCGGCGAGGGCCAGGACGCGTTCGGAGACTGGGTTGGGACGGGTGTCGCTCATGCAGCTTGGGCCTTCAGGCGTTGTTCGAGGGGGGCATCGGTGGAAGCGATGACGGCGCCACCCAGGCAGACGTCGCCGTCATACAGCACGAGTGATTGCCCGGGCGTAACGGCACGTTGGGGGCGCGCGAAGCGGACTTCCAGCGTGCCGTCGTCGCGGACGGCGACGGAGCAGGCCTCATCGGCCTGCCGGTAGCGGGTTTGTGCGGTGCACTCGAAGCAGGATGCCGGAGGAGCGCCCGCGATCCAGTGCGCCGTCTCCGACCAGAGCGTGCTGGATTGCAGCCACGGATAGGCAAGGCACTGATCCACGTAGAGCACATTGCTGCCCACGTCCTTGCCCACCACGAACCACGGCGCGGGCTCGAAGCCGCGAACGCCGCCGATGTTCAGACCCTCGCGCTGGCCCAGGGTGTAGAAGAACACGCCAGGGTGCTGGCCAATCACCCGTCCCTCCGGCGTGCGCATCTCGCCGGTACGCGCGGGCAGGTAACGGGAAAGGAATTCTCGGAAGTCCCGCTCACCAATGAAGCAGATGCCGGTGGAGTCCTTCTTCGCGGCGGTGGGGAGCCCGGCCTCCTGCGCCATGCGGCGCACGTCGGTCTTGACCACTTCCCCCAGCGGGAAGCGCGTGCTGGCCAACTGGCGCTGCCCCAGTTGATGCAGGAAGTAGCTCTGGTCCTTGTTACGGTCGAGGGCACGCAACAGGTTGAAACGGCTGCCGTCCTGGGCGACGCGGGCGTAATGGCCGGTCGCGATGAACTCGGCGCCGAGGTCGTGGGCGGCGTCGAGGAAATGCTTGAACTTGATCTCGCGGTTGCAGAGCACGTCCGGGTTGGGCGTGCGCCCGGCCGCGTACTCCGCCAGGAAGTGCTCGAACACGCCTTTCCAGTACTCGCCGGAAAAGTCGCGGAAGTAAATGGGGATGCCTAACCGGCCGCAGACCGCCACGGCATCTCGCCGGTCATCCTCGGCGCGGCATTCGCCACTGCCGTCATCGGCCCAGTTCTGCATGAACAGTCCGGCGATGGATTCACCGCTGTCACGCAGCAACAGTGCCGCGACGGACGAATCCACGCCCCCTGACATCCCGACGATGGTTCGGATGCCACTCATGCCAGGTGCTGCAACACGTCCAGCGGCTGTCGGCGGCCGGCGAGGAAGTCCTCGGCGGTGCGCCAGACAAGCGGGCTACGGTGGCGGGCGGCTTGTGCCTGCAGCTCCGTCGGCGTCAGCCACAGGGCCTGCACAATGCCTTCGTCCAACGGACGGGCGGGGTCGTGCCGGAGGGGCTCGGCGGCAAAGGCAAAACGCAGGTAATGACGCCCGCCGCTACCGTCGGCCTGTGTCGGCGCCTTCCACTGGTACGCACCGATGAAGCTGGTCAGCTGGACTTCCCAGCCGGTTTCCTCAAGCGTCTCGCGCAGCGCCGCCTGGACCAGGCTTTCATCGGGCTCGAGGTGCCCGGCCGGCTGGTTGAGCACGAGCCGGCCGCCTGCCGTTTCCTCCACCATCAACAGGCGCCCATTGGCCACCACCACTGTGGCGACGGTGACGTCAGGTTGCCAGATGGGGGTTTGGCGGTAGGTCATGGTGGAACGGCCCTGTGTCTGAATTCCGTGCAAAAAAGGCGAAACCCCGGCGGCCATGCCGCACGGGGCTTCGTGGTGACCCCGGCGTTGGGTTCAGAGCTCGTCGCTGTCGCCGGACAACTCCAGCTCCATGTCGTCTGCGGTCTGCGCGGCAATGTCCATGGCCGATTCCAGTTCGGACGCGTCGATGCTGTCGGGCATCTTGAGTACGAAGTAGAGCACGTCGCCCGCAAGTTCCCAGCTGCCCAGCTTGTTGTTGCGGCTTTCGCCCATCAGTTCAAGGGCCTTGTCCCCGTCGATGCCGTCCTTCGCGACGCGGCCGGCGGGGGAAAAGATTTCTCGGACCGAGAAGCCACCGACCGACTGGGTACCGCCCGAGACAAACACCAGCTGGGTCCGGCCTTCCTTGGAGTAGTTGTAAGTGACCTTGTAATCGCCATCTCCATCGATCTGGTACTTGACGCCGCGGGCGTCCAGGCGGGTCTTCACGGAGCCATCGGACGCCATGGCGGGCAGTGCGGTGACAAGCAGCAATGCAGCGGGCAGCAACAGACTGTGGCGCAGATGCATGGAACGTCCCCCTGTGTGATGGAAACCGCATTGTGTCGTGGCGGAGGGGGGGCCGTCCATGGGCGGGAGATGCCCCGGTACGGCGGCCAACCGTGGGGACGCCTCAGCCGCGCGGCGTTGGAGCGGCCCAAGGTCACGGCCGTTCCTTGGTCCTGGAAGGGTTCCAGCGTGGCGTGCGCGCTGCCTCAGGCCTCCAGCGTGCCTGGGGTGGATTCCAGCCGGGGGGTATAATGAAAAGATGGCCAAGCAGACCGACCATGAGCACCACCACGGCGTACTGGTGGAAACCGGCAAGCCGGAGCTCGCCCGACCCCCGCTGTACTCGGTACTGCTGCTCAACGACGACTACACCCCGATGGACTTCGTGGTGGACGTGTTGATGCGGTTCTTCCATCTGGATATCGAGAAGGCCACCCAGGTCATGCTCCACGTCCACACCCGTGGCCGGGGGGTATGTGGCGTTTTCACCCGCGAGGTGGCCGAGTCCAAGGTCGCGCAGGTGAACGAATACTCAAGGCTCAACCAGCACCCCTTGCTGTGTACGATGGAAAAGGCCTAAAACGGTCCCAAGGGACGTACTGATCATTAAGCGGGGACTCTGGGCCCTGCCGGTCGGTCGGGACGTTCCGAAGGGGGGCGCATGGAAAAGCACCTTGCGTGTCCCCATCTAGGACCGCAGTAGCTTTTTGGAGGCTTGCCCCCATGTTCAGCAAGGATCTCGAATACAGCATCGGCCAGTGTTACAAGCGAGCCCGCGAGGCGCGCCACGAGTACATGACGGTCGAGCACCTGCTGCTGGCGCTCCTGGACAACCCTTCCGCCGAGCAGGTGCTCAAGGCCTGCAGCGTGGACTTCCCGCGCCTGCGCAACGACCTGGAGCAGGCCATTGCCACGTCGGTCTCGGTGCTGCCGGCGGATATCGACCGGGACACCCAGCCCACGCTGGGGTTCCAGCGCGTGCTGCAGCGCGCCGTCTACCATGTGCAGTCCTCGGGCAAGAAGGAAGTCACCGGCGCCAACGTGCTGGTGGCCATCTTCGGCGAGAAGGACTCCCATGCCGTCTATTTCCTGAACCAGCAGGACGTGGCGAGGCTGGATGTCGTCAACTACATCTCCCACGGCATCGCCAAACACGGCGAGGACGAGCCCCAGCAGCCGCATGAGGAAGGCGAGTCGCGCCAGGCCGAAAGCGGGGAGGGCGAGGGCAAGGGCGACGCGCTGGCCGAGTTCGCCAGCAACCTCAACCTGGCGGCCCGCGACGGCAAGATCGACCCGCTGGTCGGCCGCGCGGACGAGGTCGAGCGCACCATCCAGGTGCTCTGCCGCCGCCGCAAGAACAATCCGCTGTATGTGGGTGAGGCCGGCGTGGGCAAGACGGCGATTGCCGAAGGCCTGGCCAAGCGCATCGTCGAGGGCGACGTGCCCGAGGTGCTGATGGACGCCACCATCTTCTCGCTCGACCTGGGCGCGCTGGTGGCCGGCACCAAGTACCGCGGTGATTTCGAGAAGCGCCTCAAGGCCGTCCTGTCGCAGCTGAAGAAGCTGCCGGGGGCCATCCTCTTCATCGACGAGATCCACACCATCATCGGGGCCGGTTCGGCCTCGGGTGGGACCATGGACGCGTCCAACCTGATCAAGCCGGCGCTTGCCTCGGGAGAGCTGCGCTGCATCGGCTCGACCACGTTCCAGGAATACCGTGGCATCTTCGAGAAGGACCGGGCGCTGGCCCGTCGCTTCCAGAAGATCGACATCGTGGAGCCCACGGTGCACGAGACTGTCGAGATCCTGCAGGGCCTGAAGCCCAAGTACGAGGCGCACCATGGCGTGACCTACGCCGACGACGCGCTTCAGGCCGCCGTGGACCTGTCGGTCAAGCACATTGGCGATCGGCTGCTGCCGGACAAGGCCATCGACGTGATCGACGAGGCGGGTGCCCGCCAGCGGGTGCTGCCCGAAAGCGTGCGCAAGACCCTGATCGACGTCGAGGAAATCGAGACGATCGTGGCCAAGATGGCGCGCATCCCGGCCAAGCAGGTGACGGCCACCGACAAGGACGTGCTCCGCAACCTGGAGCGCAACCTGAAGATGGTGATCTTCGGCCAGGACCCGGCCATCGAGACGCTGACGTCGGCGATCAAGCTGGCGCGCAGTGGCCTGGGCAACCCGGACAAGCCGATCGGCAACTTCCTGTTCGCCGGCCCGACGGGCGTGGGCAAGACCGAGGTGACCAAGCAGCTGGCGCTGCAGCTGGGCATCGAGCTGGTGCGCTTCGACATGTCCGAGTACATGGAGCCGCATTCGGTCAGTCGCCTGATCGGTGCGCCTCCGGGCTATGTCGGCTTCGACCAGGGCGGCCTGCTGACCGAGAAGATCGTCAAGACGCCCCACTGCGTGCTGCTGTTGGACGAGGTGGAGAAGGCCCACCCGGACATCTTCAACATCCTGCTGCAGGTGATGGACCGCGGCATCCTGACCGACACCAACGGGCGCGAGGCCAACTTCAAGAACGTGGTGCTGGTGATGACCACCAATGCCGGCGCGGCGCAGGCCTCGCGGCGCTCGATCGGCTTCACCAAGCAGGACCACAGCACCGACGCGATGGAGGTGATCCGTCGCTCGTTCACGCCAGAGTTCCGCAACCGCCTGGATGCGGTGGTGCAGTTCCAGCCGCTGGGCTTCGAGCACATCCTGCGCGTGGTGGACAAGTTCCTGATCGAGCTGGAAACCCAGTTGCACGAGAAGGACGTGACGCTGTCGGCCACGCCGCCGGCCCGCGACTGGCTGGCCCAGCACGGCTTCGACCCGCTGATGGGCGCGCGGCCTATGGCGCGGGTGATCCAGGACAAGATCAAGCGTCCGCTGGCCGACGAGCTGCTGTTCGGCAAGCTGGTGGGCGGTGGCCGGGTCACCATCGACGTCAAGGGCGACGAGCTGGCGCTGGACGTGCAGGCCGAGCCGGAGAAGTTGCTGCCGGCCACGGTCAGCTGACGCTCTCTCCTCCCATGCCGCAATGGCAATTGCGGCGCGGGTCGGGGCGAGGTATCAGGCGATCGGCTGCCGTGGGGCATCAGGCGGTCGTCGACCTTTACCAAGGCGCCACCTGCGGTGGCCCCAAGATGCACACACGAAAAAGGCGACCCAAAGGTCGCCTTTTTTCAATGCGTTACCGCAATTACTTCATGCGGTAGGTGATGCGACCCTTGGTCAGGTCGTAGGGGGTCATTTCGACCTTCACCTTATCGCCGGTCAGGATGCGGATGTAGTTCTTGCGCATGCGGCCGGAGATGTGGGCAATGATCTCGTGCCCGTTTTCGAGGCGCACTCGGAACATGGTGTTCGGAAGGGTTTCCGCCACCGTGCCCTCGAATTCGATCACGTCGTCTTTTGCCATGTGTTCCCTGAGTGTTGCGAAGAGCAGCCTATTCCCGGCCGCGAAGCCCAGCATTCTGCCATGTTGCCGGGGCTGGCGCAAAAGGCCGGTTGCGGCGGTTCAGATTTGGGCGGCCAGCTCCCGTGCACCCAGTGCCCCGAAACGGGACGTCCAAGGCCCCGGCTCCGCTGGCAGGGCGGTGAGGGCCGCCACTTGCGTCAGGAACCGGTCCCGGCGCATCAGCCGCGCCCCCAGCGAGATCAGGTGGGGGTTCTCGACCTGGGCGTCGATCAATGGCCAGCTCCACTGGTGCATCCGGAACGCCAGCCCCGCCAATGCCACTTTGGAGCCTCCGGACACGGCGCTGAACATGCTCTCGCCGAAGAACATGTGTCCGAGCGAGACGCCGTAGATTCCGCCGACCAGCCGGTGGTCATCCCAGACCTCGATCGAATGGGCATGGCCCAGACGGTGCAACTCCAGATAGGCCTCCCGCATCTCCGGCGTGATCCACGTGCCGTCCTGCCCGTTCCGCGGGATGGAGGCGCAAACGTCGATGACCTGTTCGAAGTTCGAGTCGGCGCGCACCACCCACGGCAACCCGCGGAGCGTGCGGCGAAAGCGCGACGACAGCCGGAATGTGTCCGTCCGGAAGACGGTACGGGGATCAGGGCACCACCACAGGATGGGCTGCCCTTCCGAGTACCAAGGAAAGATCCCGTGGCGGTATGCATTGAGCAGGCGGATGGGGGAGAGGTCGCCGCCCAGCGCCAGCAAGCCGTCGGGCTGCCGGAGCGCGCTTCCGCCGGGCGGAAACGGGGCCGCTGGGTCAAGGGGCAGTTCGGGCAGTCGCAGGGACATGTCGGAAGCTTGTCACGTCGCCGTACCCGCGTCTCCCACCTTGAAGGGGGAGCAGCTTGCCAGGCGACGCGCGTATTGCGAGACGGCGGCCGACTCCTGTCGGCACCAGTCCTGAAGCGCGTCGCGGAAGCGATCGTCGGCGATCCAATGCCGGCTGTGGACCCACTCGGGAAGGAAGCCGCGCGCCAGCTTGTGTTCGCCCTGGGCGCCCGGCTCGAAGTGGGTCAGGCCGTGGTGCAGGCAGTATTCGATGCCCTGGTAGTAGCAGGTCTCGAAATGCAGGCCGGGGAGGGTGGCCTCGCTGCCCCAGTAGCGCCCGTACAACGTGTCGCCGCCCCGCAGGCACAGTGCGCCCGCCACGGGTTCCCCCTGGAATTCGGCCAGGAAGATGACGAGCGCCTGGGGCAGTTCCGAGGCCAAATGGTCGAGAAACGCCAGCGTCAACGCGGGGTGGTTGCCGTATTCCGCAAACGTGCGCCGGTAAAACCCGTACATGGCCGCCCGGTCGGCTTCGCTGGCGCTGTGCCCGTCCAGCACGCGGAACCGCACACCGGCCTCCATGACCTTCCGGCGCTCCTGGCGGATGTTCTTGCGATGCTTGTGGTCGAGGGCGGACAGGAAGTCGTCGAACGTGCGCCAGCCGGCGTCATTGCGCCAGTGGTACTGCACGTCAATCCGGGCCAGCCAGTCGGACCCGTGGCCGTATGACTCATCGCCCAGGGGGTCGAAGGCTGCCGCTTCAACTTCGGTATGGAAGTTCACATGCGCGGACGAAAGTCCCTGCGTGCGGGCACCATCCACCATGGCCTCGACCAGAAGGCGGCGTGTCGATTCGTCGCGGGCGAGCAGTCGCGGCCCGGTAACCGGCGAGTAAGGCACCGCGCACAACCATTTGGGGAAGTAATCCAGGCCATGCCGCGCAAAGGCGTTCGCCCACGCGTGGTCGAACACGAACTCGCCGTGGGAATTTTCCTTGAGGTACATGGGGGCCGCGCCGACCAGGCTTTCGCCGTCCCAGAGGGTCAGGTGGCGCGGGATCCAGCCCCAATCCTCGCGGATGCAGCCGTGTTGCTCCAACCCGGCGAGAAACGCGTGGCTGACAAACGGGTTGCGACCGTCATGGAGTGCATCCCACTTCGCTGCGGGTACGTCGGCCAATCGGGGCAGGAGGCGGACATCTGGCATGGGCGAAAGGCGCCCCGTTACGAGCGGGGCGCCAGCGCGGGCTCAGCCCTCGCTATCGAGGAACTTCTCGGCGTCCAGCGCCGCCATGCAGCCGAAGCCGGCCGAGGTGATGGCCTGGCGGTAGACCTGGTCGGCCACGTCGCCGGCGGCAAACACGCCTTCGACCGAGGTCTGGGTGGCGTTGCCTTCCAGGCCGGTGGTGATGGTCAGGTAACCGTTGCGCATGGCCAGCTGGCCTTCGAACAGCGAGGTGTTGGGGGTGTGGCCGATGGCCACGAAGAAGCCGTGAACGGGGATCTCGCGGGTGCTGCCGTCCAGCATCGACTTCACGCGCACTCCGGTCACGCCAGCGTCGTCGCCCAGCACTTCGTCGACGGTGTTGTTCCACACCAGTTCGATCTTGCCGGCCTCGGCCTTGGCGAACAGCTTGTCCTGCATGATCTTCTCGGCGCGCAGGGTGTCGCGGCGGTGGATCAGGTAGACCTTGCGGGCGATGTTGGACAGATACAGCGCCTCTTCGACCGCGGTGTTGCCGCCGCCGATGACCGCCACGTCCTTGTCCTTGTAGAAGAAGCCGTCGCAGGTGGCGCAGGCCGACACGCCGCGGCCCTTGTAGGCCTCTTCGGACGGGATGCCCAGGTACTTGGCGGTGGCGCCGGTGGCGATGATCAGGGCGTCACAGGTGTACTCGCCGCTGTCACCCACCAGGCGGAACGGGCGCTTGGACAGGTCGGCGGTATGGACGTGGTCAAACACCACTTCGGTGTCGAAGCGCTCGGCGTGGGCCTGCATGCGCGCCATCAGGTCCGGACCCATCAGGCCATGGGCGTCGCCCGGCCAGTTGTCGACCTCGGTGGTGGTCATCAGCTGGCCGCCCATCTGCAGGCCGGTGATCACCACGGGCTTGAGGTTGGCGCGCGCGGCGTACACGGCGGCGGTCCAACCGGCGGGGCCGGAACCGAGGATGATCAACTTGGAATGCTTGGATGGGGTCATGGCTATACTGGGCCGCTAGGGGACGTCATAGAGTGGCGGGCGCGTCCCTGCTTTACAAGGCGACGCGGGCGAAAACAGCGTTGCAACAGCTTCACCGCAGGCATTCGGTGTGCGACACCCACGGCGCCGCGTTTGCGGCGCTTCCTGACAGGCAGGCATGGGCTGGGAGGACGCGATGCGTATCGGAATACCCCGGGAAACCAAGACATTGGAAGGGCGCGTGGCACTGGTGCCTGCGGCGGCCGGCGACCTCGTGCGGCGCGGTCACGAGGTATGGGTGGAGCAGGGGGCGGGACTGAAAAGCGGCTTCAGCGATGCGCAGTACGCGCAGCTGGGCGTCAGCATCGCGCCCGACGCCGCGGCCCTGTATGACAAGGGCGAGTTGATCGTGAAGGTGAAGGAGCCCATCGAGGGTGACCTGCGCCACCTGCGCCCCGATCACCTTTTGTTCTGTTACCTGCACCTCGCGCCCGACCCGGCACTTACCGGACGGTTGTTGGAGATTGGCCTGACCGGGGTCGCGTTCGAGACGGTGGAACTGGACGACGGTGCGCTGCCGCTGCTGGCGCCGATGTCGGTGATTGCCGGCAAGATCGCAGTCCAGATCGGCACCCACCTGCTGCACCAGCCGCAGGGCGGCAAGGGCAAGCTGCTGGGCGGACTGCCTGCCACGGAGCGCGGCAAGGTGGTGGTGTTCGGTGCTGGGCAGGCCGGCGGGCATGCGGCGGCGCTGGCAGCCGCGGGCGGGGCGAACGTCGTGGTATTCGAGAAACGCCAGGACCGGATGGAAGACATGATGCGGCTGGGTAACAACGTCACGGCGCTCTACCCATACGACGACGTGGTGGCGGCAGAGATTGCCACCGCGGACCTCGCGGTCGGCGCGGTGCTGATCCCCGGGGCGGTGGCGCCGCACGTGCTGACCCGCGAGATGCTCAAGGGCATGGAGGACGGAAGCGTGGTGGTCGATATCTCCATCGACCAGGGCGGTTGCTTCGAGACCTCCCGGCCGACTACGTGGAAGGAGCCGACCTTCGTGGGAGAGGGGGTAATCCACTTCTGCGTGACCAACATGCCCGGGGCCGTGCCGCAGAGCTCTTCACAGGCGATCTGCGCGGCCATCCTGCCGTGGGTCAACAAGCTGGCCTCGGGGCAGTGGCGGGACAGCCATCCCCTGGTTCGCGGCATCAATGTGGAAGGGGGGCGGCTGGTGCACCCGGCCTTGCAGGGGATGGCACTGTGATCCGCGTCCCCGTGTGTCGCGCAGGCTGTGATTCGGGCCTATTTCACCGTATATTCAACAACTAACGAAATCGATTTAAGGCAGAGCATCACGGTGGCGCAAGCGTCCGCAGCAAGCCGAAAAAAGGCGACCGCCGAGAAGGCCCCGCCATCGCCCCGTCGTCAGCGGCTCATGCGCGACATCTCGTTGATCATCATCGCGCCGTTGCTGGTGTACATGCTGGCCAGCCTGGCCACGTATTCGGCGCAGGATCCGGGCTGGTCCCAGGCCGGCAACGTGACTGCGCCGCTGCACAACCTGGGTGGCCGCGTGGGGGCCTACCTCGCGGACGTGCTGCTGTACCTGACGGGCTATGTGGCGTTCCTGCTGCCCATCATCCTGGGGCTGATCGCCTGGATTGCGCTGTTCGGCATGGACACCGATGGCGATGGCCAGGCAGACCTGGGGCCGGCACTGCGGTTGATCGGCATTGTCGGTTTCCTGGTGTCGGCTACCGGACTGCTGTACCTGCGCTTCAACGGGCTGTCGGATTTCTCCGCCGGCAGCGGCGGCATCCTGGGCCAGGTGGTGGGCAAGTCCCTGTACAAGGGCTTTGGCCCCGTGGGCGGCAACCTGTTCCTGCTGGCCCTGCTGCTGATTTCGGTGACGCTGGCCACGGGCCTGTCCTGGTTGCACGTGATGGACAAGCTGGGCCAGTGGACGCTGGCGCTGGGGCCGCTGGTGTCGGGGCTGTTCAAGCGCGGCAGCAAGCAGGCCACCGAGTGGCAGCAGACCCGCGCCCTGCGCGAGGAGCGTGAGGAAGTCCGCAAGGTGGACTCCGAACTGCGCGCCAAGCGTGCGCCGGTCAAGATCGAGCCGCCGCCGGCGCCGGTGGTGGAGAAGAGCGAGCGCGCCAAGCGCGAGACCCAGATCCCGCTGTTCAATGCGGGCGACGGCACCGGCCTGCCGCCGCTGGCGCTGCTGGATGACCCCAAGCCGCAGCCCAAGGGCTACGACGAGCAGACACTGGAAACCCTGTCGCGGCAGATCGAGTTCAAGCTGAAGGACTTCCGCATCGATGCCCAGGTCGTCGGCGCGTATCCGGGGCCGGTCATCACCCGCTTCGAGATCGAGCCTGCGCCGGGCGTGAAGGTCAGCCAGATCAGTTCGCTGGACAAGGACATCGCCCGCGGCCTGTCGGTGAAATCGGTGCGCGTGGTGGACGTGATCCCGGGCAAGTCGGTGATCGGTCTGGAGACGCCCAACACCAGTCGCGAGATGATCTTCCTGTCCGAGCTGCTGCGCTCGAAGGAATATGACAAGTCCGCCAGCCCGCTGACGCTGGCGCTGGGCAAGGACATCGCCGGCCGCCCGACCGTGGCCGACCTGGCGCGCATGCCGCACCTGCTGGTGGCGGGTACCACCGGCTCCGGCAAGTCCGTCGCGGTCAACGCAATGGTGCTGAGCCTGCTGTACAAGGCCTCCGCGAAGGACCTGCGGATGCTGATGATCGACCCGAAGATGCTGGAGTTGTCGGTCTACCAGGGCATCCCGCACCTGCTGGCGCCCGTCGTCACCGACATGAAGGAGGCGGCCAATGGCCTGCGCTGGTGCGTGGCGGAAATGGAGCGCCGCTACAAGCTGATGAGCGCGGTGGGCGTGCGCAACCTGGCCGGCTTCAACAAGAAGGTGAAGGACGCGCAGGACGCGGGCCAGCCGATGATGGACCCGCTGTTCAAGCCCAACGCCGAGCTGGGTGAGGCGCCGCGTCCGCTGGAAACCCTGCCGTTCATCGTCATCTTCATCGACGAATTCGCCGACATGATGATGATCGTCGGC
Organism: Lysobacter olei; assembly: GCF_054777355.1. Classification (NCBI taxonomy): domain Bacteria; kingdom Pseudomonadati; phylum Pseudomonadota; class Gammaproteobacteria; order Lysobacterales; family Lysobacteraceae; genus Lysobacter; species Lysobacter olei. Next base: position 264,756 of record NZ_BAAHAT010000006.1, read on the forward strand.
AAGAAGGTGGAGGAGCTGATTGCGCGTCTGGCGCAGAAGGCGCGAGCCGCGGGCATCCACCTGATCCTGGCCACGCAGCGTCCATCGGTGGACGTGATCACGGGCTTGATCAAAGCGAACATCCCGACGCGCATCGCGTTCCAGGTGTCGAGCAAGATCGACTCGCGCACCATCCTGGACCAGTCCGGCGCGGAGACGCTGCTGGGTCACGGCGACATGCTGTACCTGCCGCCCGGCACGGCCATGCCCGAGCGAGTGCACGGCGCTTTCGTCAGCGACGAGGAGGTGCATCGCGTCGTGGAGCACCTCAAGCAGATCGGCGGCGGCCCGGATTACATCGACGGGGTGCTGGACGAAGTGCAGACCATGGGCGATGGCGTGGTGGTCGGCGCCACCGGCTTGCCGGAGAGCGGTGGGGGAGGGGGCGACGAGTCCGACCCGTTGTACGACGAGGCGGTGCGGATCGTGACCGAGACGCGGCGGGCTTCGATTTCCGGCGTGCAGCGCCGGCTGAAGATCGGCTACAACCGAGCCGCACGCCTGATCGAGGCGATGGAGGCCGCGGGTGTGGTTTCCGCTCCCGAACACAATGGCGACCGCAGCGTACTGGCGCCGCCGCCTCCACGGGATTGAGGGCGGATTTCGCTGAATGAAGGGCCAGGCGGCGCGCCCGTCTTGATCACCTATTCAGCTTGATGGCCCCAGACTGCGGCCAACGCAATTGGAGTATTGCCATGAAGCACATCACCCAATGGGCTGCCCGTATTGGCGCAGGCGTGCTGGTCAGTGCCATGTTCACCTCGTCGGCCTGGGCCGCGGCCCGTGACGACCTCAACGCGTTCACCAAGGGGCTGAAGGGGCTGAATGCCACGTTCACCCAGCAGGTGTTCAACGAGAAGGGACGGCTGAAGGAGTCTTCCAGTGGCCGGTTGGCGCTGTCTGCACCCCGGTTGTTTCGCTGGGAGTACGTCAAGCCTTTCCCGCAACTGATCGTCGCCGATGGCCGCAAGGTGTGGGTATATGACCCTGACCTGCAGCAGGCCACCGTCAAGCCGCAGGGGCCGGAAGAGCAGAACAGCCCGCTGGCGGCGCTCATTGATCCCGCCAAGCTGGATGCGCAGTTTGTGGTGAAGGATGCCGGGGCGGCGGACGGCATGAACTGGCTGTCGCTGGCGCCGCGCAACAACGAAGCCGGGTTCCGTACCGCACGTTTGGGCTTTGCCAAGGGCGCGCTGGCCAAGATGGTGATCGTGGACAGCCTCGGCCAGCGTACCGAGATCCGCTTCACTGGATGGAAGCGCAATCCCGCTTTTGCGCGGGGCACGTTCACTTACGCGCCCGGCAAGGGCGTGGACGTGTTCGGCGAGGGCTGACCGCGGCGGACTGACGCAGGTTGGATCGCACGTTGCTTCGGCGCGGCGGTCAATTGCCAGAGTCTTGAGAGCAAGAGCGGTGGGGAAACCTGCCGCTCTTTTTCTTGCGGCTGCGATAAACAGTGTGCCGTCGCTCCGGCAAACGACCCCGACCATTGCGGCGGCATTCACGTTCAAGCGTTCGTTGTCACGGGGCTTCCACGGGCCCACGCGCAGGCTTCGACCCACGCCCCGCACTTGGCGCGGTGGCCTGGACTGGGTTGGAAACGTCATGTTGCTCCGTACCGTCATTTCGTCCGCCGTTCTCGCGTCCGCTGGTGCGGTCGGCGCGTTCACCGCAGCGCCGGCCCCGGAGTCAGCGCCCCAGCCTGCACCGATCTTCCAGGCCGCAGCGCTTGAGCAGACGGCGGAATCCCGCGTGGAGGGCGACCTGGCGATGGACGATGCCGTGGCTGCGTCCCTGGTGGGAGCGATCACGCTGCAGTTCGCGAAGCAGAAGGTGGAAGTACGACTCAAGAAGCTGGCCGTTGCGCCGCTCAGCCTGCGCGATCGCGCAGTCTCGGGCGAGGCCCAGGTGCGCATTGGTGACGATGACGTGTGGATTCCGCTGGCCTTCAACGCGCTGTATGACACTCAGGACAGTGTCGTGACACAGCCGCGCCTCGTGTTCGGCAGCGAGGCCCCTTCGAGCATGCTGCCGCAAGGGTCGCAACTGGTGCGTGGGCTTTCGCAACAGGTGAACCAGGCGCTGGCGTCCGAGTTTGGGCAGCAGCCCGTCGAAATGCGCATTGACCACGCGAGCGCATCGCCTGCGGGTAGCCGCTACCTGCACGTGCAGGCCGTTGGGCAGGCGCTGTTCGAAGGCGAGGGCACGGAGCACGCCAGTGTGGAGGCCTTGTATGACCGCCGCACCGGACAGTGGCTGCGGGTGAACTATGACCTGGGCAATGTCGCGCCACGCGACTATCTGGCCCAAGGCTGACGGGCGCCGGGGCCGAATCGGTACTTCCGTTCGTGCAGTTGGTATCTTGTGTGGTCCGTCCTCGCGTTGAAGTACCGTGCCCCGGCAGAGTCCGCCGCCTCCACTTTCCGATGTTGCCCACGACCTGTTGAGCGCCGACCGGGACGCCCTGCGGCCCTTGGCCGAGCGGATGCGCCCGCGGACGCTGGACGAGATGGTGGGCCAGCGCCGGCTGCTGGCGCCCGGCAGTGCGCTGCGGCGGGCGGTCGAATCCGGGCGCATGCACTCGATGATCCTGTGGGGGCCGCCCGGGTGCGGCAAAACCACGCTCGCATTGCTGCTGGCCCGTTACGCTGACGCCGAATTCCGAGCGATCTCGGCGGTGCTGTCCGGCCTGCCCGAGGTGCGTCAGGTGTTGGCTGAGGCGGCGCAGCGTTTCGCCGAGGGCCGTCGCACGGTGCTGTTCGTGGATGAGGTCCATCGGTTCAACAAGGCGCAGCAGGATGCCTTCCTGCCGCACATCGAGCGCGGCACGATCCTGTTCGTGGGCGCGACCACGGAAAATCCCTCCTTCGAGCTGAACTCCGCGCTGCTGTCGCGTTGCCGCGTGCACGTGATGGAGGCGGTGTCGCCCGACGACATCGCCATTGCGTTGCGTGCGGCCCTTGACGATGACGTCCGCGGGCTGGGCGAGCAGGGGATCCGGGTGTCGGAGGACTCCCTGCGGCTGATTGCCACGGCGGCCGATGGTGATGTCCGGCGCAGCCTGACCCTGCTGGAGATTGCGGCCGAGTTGGCCGCGGACGAGGGCGGGGAGATCACTGAATCCACGCTGGCGCAGGTGCTGGCCGATCGCACGCGGCGTTTCGACAAGGGCGGCGAGCAGTTCTACGACCAGATCTCCGCCCTGCACAAGTCCGTGCGCAGTTCCAACCCGGATGCGGCGTTGTACTGGCTGGCGCGCATGTTTGATGGCGGCTGCGACCGGGCCTACCTGGCGCGGCGGTTGACCCGCATGGCGGTCGAAGACATCGGCCTGGCCGACCCGCGGGCCCTGCAGATGGCCATCGACGCCTGGGAGACGTATGACCGCCTCGGCACGCCGGAGGGGGAGTTGGCGCTGGCGCAGCTGACGGTCTACCTGGCCAGCACGGCCAAGTCCAATGCGGCCTACATGGCGTACAAGGCAGCCCAGCAGGACGTGGCGACGTACGGCACGCAGGACGTGCCCATGCACCTGCGCAACGCGCCCACAAAGTTGATGAAACAGCTGGGTTACTCCAAGGGCTATCAGTACGACCACGACAGCGACGGTGGCGTGGCCCTGGGGCAAACCGGCTTTCCGGATGCGATGGGGGAACGCGTGTATTACCAACCCGTTGAACGCGGACTGGAACTCAAGCTCAAAGAGAAGCTGGACCGCCTGCGGTCGGCGCGGGAGTCGGCGCGCCGGGGGCAGGGCAAGCCTTCGCGTTAAGAGTTGCGGCGCGCCGATGACGCAGGCAAGCTCACGGCGCCCCCACACCCTTCAATGCAGACGCCAAGTCCTGGGGAGGACGACATGCGAATTGCCATTGCCGCCATCATCGGCGGGATCGTGATGTTCCTGTGGGGTGCCGTGGCTCACACGATGTTGCCGTTGGGCGAATTGGGCATGCACACCGCAACCGAGCAGGACGCGGCGCTCACCGCCATCACGCAAAGCGCGTCGAAAGGCGAGGGCGTGTACATGCTGCCGGGCATGGACCCGGCGATGTACGTGGATGAAACCGCGAACCAGGCGTTCGTGGCGGCCAACCGTGACAAACCGTACGCGCTGGTGATCTACCAGCCCAATGGCAACCCCGCGTTGGAGAACATGGGGCCCAACCTGGGCAAGCAATGGGCGTCCGATACGCTGGCCGCAGGGGTGCTGGCGTGGATCCTGTCGCTTGGTGCGTGGGGGTTCGGCCGAAGCATCCTGGTGGCGGCCGCAGCAGGGGTGTTCAGCTGGCTGACAATCAGCGTCCCGTACTGGAACTGGTACCTGTTCCCAGTGGATTTCACGCTCGCCAACCTGGCGGAACAGGCGGTCGGCTGGGCGCTGGCCGGCGCGGCCATTGCGTGGTGGCTGGGACGTGGGCGCGCTCGTGGCGCGTGACGTAACCCTAGTCAAGCCCGAATGCTGATGCCCGCGATCTGGTGGCAGCAGCTTGGCCTTGTCATGCTCGGCGGTGCTTTGGGGGCCGCCGGGCGTCATTGGCTGGCCGGCGTGCTGCTGCGGCACCTCGGCAGCGGGTTTCCGTGGGGCACCTTCACGGTCAACATGCTGGGATCGTTCGCGATTGGTTTCCTGGCGATCTGGCTGGAGGGGCGGGGGCCAAGCGCGCTGTACTGGCGTGCATTCCTTATCGTGGGTGTGCTGGGCGCACTCACGACCTGGTCGTCGCTGATGCTTGAGTGCCTGCTGATGGCGCGGACTGACCGCACCCCGATGCTGATGGGCTACCTGTTGGTTTCGCTCGTCACGGGTCTTTTCCTGGTGTGGCTGGGGGCGCGCGTGGGCGGCGCGATCCGGCCGCCCTTGTAGTTCGGATAAACGTTCAAGGAGTAGGAGGCCATGATGGCGATCCGATGTGCAGTAGCGGTGCTGGCGATGGGCTCGGCGGTTCCGGTGTGGGGACAGCAGACCGGTGAGCTGCGCAAGTGCGTCCTGCCTAATGGCACGGCCAGTTTCCAGCAGGCGCCATGCGCGCCAGGGTCCCGCCAGGTCTCCACCCGCGCCTACGTCGCGGAGCCGCCGCTCACCGCCGCGCAACTTCGCGCCCGTTCTGCCCGAGAGCAGGCTGGCCGGGCGGAGTCGGCGGAATTGTCGCGGCGGGCGGGCACCGTGCCCGGGCGTAGCGGCCTTGGCGGCACCGGCACGTTGCACCGCGTTGCCATCGCACGGGATGACGCCGCTTGCCAGCGGGCACGCAAACACCGTGAACAGACGCTCGCAGCGGTGGGATTGAAGCGCACGTACGATCTTTTGCGGATCTTGAATGACGAGGTTGCCCGGGCCTGTCGTTGATTGATCATACGGACGCTCTGGATTGATCTTCTTCGCGCGGCTTGGATCAGTTTGAACCGTGGCTGATGCCAGGGACGATCGTCCGGCGCATTTCACTGAATCTACGCATAGCTGTAACTAGTGTCTGGATCACGATCAGTTACGGGGATTCAGCTCATGGGTAGGCAATTTGTGGTTCGCGGGCTGGTCGGAGCGTGCCTGCTGGTCGTCCTGTCGGTGCTTGGCGTCGCGGTTAAGATTGGACGGGACACTTCGCAATACCTCCAGACGATTTCAAGCCAGCGGGACTGGCAATCGGTGCGTGAAACCCCGGCAAATGCTGTGACCGCTGGCGGCAGGGCGTCCAATGGGTTGGAGGACAGCGACGCCGCCGAGGGTGGCTGGTCTACGAATTAAGTATGTGAACGAGCCGCGGTGCGGAATCAACGTCCCGCCGAGCCCGCCGGCCTGTCTTTCGATTGCACCGTTACCCAGGTTGCTGCTAGCAGGAGATGTCAGCTTCTGACTGGAGGCCAACGTGCTTGGGGTAGGGGATTAGCGATGGTTATCGCGGGTGGGATATGGAAGCTTGCTCCACTTGTTCAAATACTCTGCAAGCCTGTGAACGTCGTCGATGCGAGCTGACGTCGCAATGGCGTTCACAGACTTCCCCGTAGCACCCATGCCCTTGTGACCTGCCCCCGGTTTTCAGGGCCACCCTGACTTAAGTAGAGTCCGTTCCCAAGAAGAGGACGGACATGAAGAAGCGCTTCACCGACGAGCAGAT
>NZ_BAAHAT010000007.1:0-194426 GCF_054777355.1 Lysobacter olei
GATCTGCTCGTCGGTGAAGCGCTTCTTCATGTCCGTCCTCTTCTTGGGAACGGACTCTACTTAAGTCAGGGTGGCCCTGAAAACCGGGGGCAGGTCAGGACGTTTGGCACAAAGGGCTGAATGTGTAATCGGATCACGGCAAGTCGGCGATCGCACCGCATATGCGTTGACAATAGTCGATCGTAGGATTTACCGGCTGCCTTGCGACTGGTTGGAAGGGGCCTGGCTTCCGGCAAAGATAGATGGATCCATTACTCAGGCTATTGGGGTCCTTTTTGCCAGGCGACCCTTTTTCCATATGGAACATGACCGGCCGCTTTGGGTCGGAAGCGGCCCTAGGCAGAAGGGCTGCAGAAGTTTGCAAGGCGTTCCATGACCTTTCCCTAGGCCGAGACCATCATGGCCGACTCCCCGAATCTCCGTCTTACCCTCCAAGCAGCGTGGCCCGGTAGCTCACCGGGTCAAGTGCGCAATGCATGGAAATCGAGCCATTGAGCGTAAACATCCGTGGCTTGCGTCGAAACGAGAACAACCGATACAGGTGATATTGGCCTGACTGCTGCTCCGAGAACCCAACCTCGTTTGGCGTGATGAAGAAAGGCGTTTCGGCTACATAGGCGGTCGTCTTGACCTCAATAAAGCGCTCGCGCCCGTCTCCATCAAACGAAAGAATGTCGTAGCCCAAGCCGTCGCCCTTCACCTTTGAGCTATGTTCAATACGGTCGGCAAGCTTCTTTGCCCCGATCTCATGCAGCCGCCGGGCCTCGTACTCCATCACAAGCGCTTCGCCAGCGAGTCCCAGCGATCGATTTCGGGCCTCTCGCTCAAGATAGTCACGGCGGATTGGCGTGCGACGCAGCCATTCCGCTTGGTCTTCCTTGATGCGCGCGCTGCCTTTTGGTGCCTCAACCAGAAACTCGTCAAAGCTCTCAAGGACAGGTGTCTCTGCCGGCGTCTCCACGCTCTGGATGGCAACCGAATCCAGCACGCGGTCATGTTCAAGCGCGTGGCCTACCGCCGCCACCAGCGATCGTTGGAAGTTCTGTAGCGGCTTGTACCCAGCCAGCGGCTGAGCACCGTAAAGGAGCAGTACCGCACTGATGTTGCGATGTTTGTATTCGATGGACTGGACGGTCCGGGCGGGCAACAGCTGAAGTAGCCTACGGTTGTGCTCGCTCTTGTTCGGGTTTTGCCCCATCTCCTGCATGCGCAGCATCTGGAAATAGGTGGCAACGGTCGCCTCTACTTCGGCGTCCGTCCAGGCTTGACCGGTTACTCCCTCGTCGACGGGCATTGCAGACCTCCCCTAAGGCTGCGCCCAGGATATCGCTGCTACCTTGGCAGTAGTCTTGCCACAGCCGCTTGTTCGAAAAAGTCTCACCGCAGAGCGCGCTTTGTTCGTCGTTCTGCCAAAGCGGCTCAATCACCACGTTTAAACACTCGTCGCCGATCGAAATCGACTGACGCTTTACCCAGCTCGGCTCTCCGTTGAGCCAAGAACACTCACGCATGAGCCAAAACGACTCACCGTTGAGCCAAATCGGCTCACGCATGAGCCACAACTCTTCACTCACCAGCAAAAAAGCCTGACAGACGAGCCGCCCCGGCTCATCCATCAGGCTCCGTGCCTCAATGCCGCCAAAATTCAGCGGCATCAGTCACTTACATCAACCTTGCGCGGCCGGCACCGGCTCCGCCCGGCGTGGGGCCTTGGCAAAGCGGGCCGACAGCGCCTCACGCGCACCCTTCAGCGCCTCATTCTTCCCCGACACCTTTAGCAGCCCGTACCCCTCCAACGCCACGCTGAGGATGTCGCTGCCCAGCGCAGTCTCGGTGTCCTCGGCGCGCTCCACCAACTGCTGCAGCTGCAGCAGGCGGGGGCGCAGGGCGTCCAAGGCGCTGAGGTCAGCCTGCGCCTCGGCCAGACCCAGGTTCGGCGGCACGATCTGCGGGTTGGCGGTCAGCACGGCCAGCGTCTGCCGGCAGAAGGGCTCGGACTTGTCGCCCATCTTGTACAGCTCGCGCCGCTGTTCCGGGGTCAGTGCGACCATGCGCGCGAACAGGCCGCGCAGGGTGGCGAGGGCGCTGTCCATTTGCGCCAGCTCGTCGGGCGTGTAGGTGATCGATACAACGTTCTGCATTGGCTATTCCTTACATCCATTAGCAAGTCCGGGTGTGTCCGGACGGTCCATGCTCCGCCGCGTTCCGTGCGGTCGGTGGGTGTCGCCGTGCCGACGGGGTCGGCGAGGGAGCGGCGGGAGTTTGGCAGAGCGGCGCCTCCGGTGGGGAGTGGCGTAGCCGCATTGCAGCAGTGAGGTAGGATTTTTCCCAACCCGCCGGCGAGGTTGCCGGCGCCGACCCACCCGCCACGAGGCCGCCCCGTGAGCAAGCCCTACTTCCTGATCGACTTCGAGAACGTGCAGCCCAAGGCGCTGGACCGGCTCAAGCCGGGCGAGTCGCGAATCAAGGTGTTCCTGGGGCAGCACCAGAACAAGCTGATGCTGGAGCTTGTGCAGGCGCTGCAGCCGTTCGGCGCGGACGCGCAGTACATCCAGATCACAGGAAGCGGGCCGGACGCGGTGGACTTCCACATCGCGTATTACATCGGCCGGCTCGCCGCGGATGAGCCGGGCGCGACGTTCAACATCATCTCCAAGGACAGGGGCTTCGATCCGTTGGTGCGCCACCTCGCGGGACTGGGCATCACTTGCCGCCGCCTGCCCGAGATCCCGGGCGGGGCGACCGCTGCGACCCCTGCCAAGAAGGCCACCGCTGCAGCGAAGCCGCCCGCCAAGGCCGCGGCCAAGACCGCCGCCAAGGCGCCGGCGAAGAAGGCCGCCAAGAAACTAACGGTGACCGTGCTACCCGAAGCCAACGGTGCTCCGCCTTCCGCCGCCACCAGCGGCCAGCGCGTGCAGGAAGTGGTCGCGCGCCTGAAGAAATCAAGCAAGCCGGCCAAGCTGGCCACGCTGAAGTCGTCCATCAAGTCGTGGTTCAAGCCGCCGATGGACGACAAGGCAGTGGCCGCGATCGTGCAGAGCCTGCAGGACCGGAAGCTGATCACCGTAACCGGGGCCAAGGTGACCTACACGTTGGGCTGAGTGGTCGTGGGCGGCCATCCGGACCGCGACCGCACGTCGGCAGGGACCGGGTTCGCAGAACGGTCGCCCATGCACGCGCTAGCATCGCTGCATCGCTTTTGGTACTCCCCACGTGGTCGCTCGCAATCTCAGCCCCAAACCGCCACCCCGCTGGTCTCACGACCTGCGCGGCCTGGGCCGGCTGGCCATCGACGGCGTCACCGGCATGACCGACGTCGTGGAGGCCATGCACGCCACCATCGGCCAGCGGCCGGGGGTGTTTGGGCGGCCGGCGTCTGGGCGCACGCGCGGGCTGACGCGGCTGGTCTATGGCAGCGTGCGCGGCATCACGCGCATCGCGGGGCAGGGCGTGGACCTGACCCTGGCCGGGCTGGCGCCGGTGCTGGGCGCACGCGGCTTCTCGCCGCAGCGCGAGGCGGCGGTCGCGGCGCTCAACGGCGTGCTGGGCGACCATCTGGAAGCCAGCGGCAATCCGTTGGCCATCCGCATGCAACTGCGGCGCGACGGGGTGGCCTTGCCGCTCGACCGTCGGGCGTTGGCTGCACGCATCCCGCAGGCCGGTGGACGGCTGCTGGTGCAGGTGCACGGGCTGTGCATGAACGACCTGCAGTGGCAGTACGCGGGCCACGACCACGGGCAGGCGCTGGCGCGTGAGCGCGGCTACACGGCGGTGCATCTGCACTACAACACCGGCCGCCATGTCTCCACCAACGGGTGCGAGTTCGCGGGCCTGCTGGCGCGGCTGGTGGCGGAATGGCCGGTGCCGGTGGAGGAGATCACCCTGCTTTGCCACAGCATGGGCGGGCTGGTCGCGCGCAGTGCGCTGGATGTCGCGTTCGGCGAGGGCCTGGCGTGGGCTGGGTTGCCGATCCGCGTGGTGTTCCTGGCGACGCCCCACCATGGCGCGCCGCTGGAGCGTGCGGGCAGTTGGGCCGACCGGCTGATCGGCCTCAGCCCCTACAGTGCGCCCTTGGCGCGATTGGGGCAGGTGCGCAGCGCGGGCATCCAGGACCTGAGGCACGGCAACGTGCGCGACAGTGATTGGCAGGGCCGCGAGGGCGCCGCGCACAGTGACATGCGCACGCCGCTGCCGTTGCCCAAGCCGGTGCGCGCTTATGCCATCGCGGTGACGACGCAGGTGTCGGCGCAGGCAGAAGGGCGACGGCTGCGCGGCGACGGCCTGGTGCCGGTGGCGAGTGCCTTCGGCCAGCACGATGACCCCGCGTTCGACCTGCGCATCCCGGCGTCGCGGCGGTGGGTTGGGCACGGCACCCACCATCTGGGGTTGCTCGGGTGCGCGGCCGTTTACCAGCGACTGACGCGCTGGCTGTAGGCACTCCCGCACCGCGCTGAACCGCCCTCGGCGCACGAAGGCGGCGGACGTCTGATCGCTCAGTACTCCAGGGTGACGGCCATCACCCGCAGGTTGTCGTCGTAGGTGCCCTGGCGGCCGATCTGGAAGTGCCACCACGGTGCAGCGGGGTCCCAGCCTTCGCCAGGTTGCAGCACCACGGATTGCTCCCACAGCTGGTCGCCGTTGGGCGGGATGTCGAGCACATTGGACAGGGTGCCGCCGTAGGTCTCGAACGCGTTGCCATGGCGGAAGCCGATGGCGGTGACCCCGAAGGCGTTGGTGCCGTCGTTGCCGCTGGTGGCCTGGTAGACCACGGTCAGGCGGACCTTGTTGCCCTTGAAGTCCAGCGGGCGCCGGACCGTGAGGCTGAGACTGCCGCCCAGGCCCACCCAGTCGAGGCCCTGAATGTTCAGCGCGAACGCGCTCGCGGGTCCGTAGGGCAACGCATTGGCCGGGAACGTCACGCGATTCCTGTAGACGGTGCAGTCCGCGGCCGGCGTGCATTCCGCTGGTGCTGCGTGCACCGGGGCAATGGTGACGGCAGCGACGGCAAGGGCCAGGGCGGCCCACGCTACGTTCAGTTTCATCCTTGTCACTCCACGCGGCCTTGGGGGATGAGGCCGCCAGTCCATTCAACGCGGCCGCGGGAGTCACGAGGTCAGGCGTGGGAGTGTCAGGGTGTGGTGGCGGCCTTGCGTGCGCGCAGTTCGGTCAATGTGCGGCTGAACCACGTGCGGCTCTCCACCGTGGGCGCGCCGCTGCAGCGCACGCGGTAGGGCGTGCCGGTCATGCTGCTCTTGGTCGCAGCCAGCTCGATGAAGCGCTCGGCGGAGGTCACCGCGCCTTTCTTCTGCAGGTAATCGTACTTGCGTCGCAGGTGCGCGCTGGCGGCGGCCGCGTCGTGCCACGCGCCATTGCGCTGGAACTGGCAGCCGGAGTGCTCCAATGCGGTGAACAGCTGGTTGATTTCGCGCGTGACCTTGGCCGGCGGTGCCTGCGCGGCGGCCTCGGACAGCACGAACAACAGCAGGAAGGGGAGCAGTCGCTTCATGGGACGCGACGATAACACCGGTGTATGAATCCCGGCGCAATGTCTCAGTGCGGTGCGGCGGGTTGCATATCGCCCGCCACCATCGACCTGCGCAGATGCTGAAGGTAGCGATACCACTCACCCTGTATCTGCTCGACGGGGCCAATGAGAGCTTCGAAATCCGTCAGCGAACCGCCGCGGGCAATCAGCTTGCGATAACCGGCGGCATGGCGGCCACCATCGTGGTGGAACAGGAAGTGGGTCAGGCTCCAGAACTGGAGGTAATAGGTGTTAACGTGGCCGCCGATGTCCGGGCCAGTGCCGGCGATCACGTCCCGCAGCGGAATCAAGCGGCCGCTACGCAAGTCCTGCTGCAGGTCACCACTGAGCGCCAGTTGCGGCAGCCACCACAGTGGATACGCGTTTCGGTCGGCTAGACCGGGTCGCAGAGCGCCATGTTCGATGCGGCTGGCACCAAAGTAGGTGGCCAGCCCTTCATCCACCCAGAGCGCCTTGGGGAAACCCGACACTTCGCGGCTGAGCTGGTGCGTGGCCTCGTGCAGCATCCAGTGCACCGGGTTGGGTTTTCCTTCGGCGTAGTAGGCGTGGCAGCTCGGGGCCAGGTAATAGGCCTCCGCCCACGGCTTGCTGCGGTTGTGTGCCTTGAATTCCTGCTGGTCGCGGTACAGCACCAGGCTCAAGCGCGTGGGGCGTCTGACTTGTGCAGAGGCGGAGGGAAAGAAGGCGGCGTAGGCCTGAAATAGCAGTTCAGCAGCCTCCCCGGTGCGGGCGGTCTGCACCGCGGTTGCGGTGGACGTGATGCGGTAATGCGCGGTATCCAACGTTACAGCGTGAGGCAAAGGGTGGTCGGTGCCGTTCGCTTGTTTGCTCGCAGCGTGTGCGGCGGTCATGTGGGATGTGGAAGCGGTGCTTGACCGATACAGGTAGCCGCCGATGCAAGCCCCCGCGACGGCTGCGGCCACCATCAGGGACTTGGCGTGCCTCACGCTTACTCCGCTACCACGGCGATGTGCGGCATGAACCCGCCGCACGCCGAGTCTTTCTTGAATTCGCGGATGCGACCGGCTTCCATCCGCGCCAGCGCGCTGATGACCACGCCCATGCCGGCGTCGCGCACCGCCTTTGAGTCGTCGCCGATCTGGATGAACAGGTGGCAGCCCACCGTGGCACCCGGCTTGGGCAGGGCGATGCCGCCGTTGACACGCACGCCGTTGGGCATGATCAGCGCCTTCGGTTCGCCCAGGTAATAAACGTGCTCGGGGCCCTCGAACACGGCCTGGTAGCGGCCCTTGGCCAGTCCGGCCGACACCTTGTTGGCCACCAGCACGTCTTCGACAAATTCGAAGTGGCTAGGTGTGGTCAGCGGCTGATACGACTTGGGGCCGCGGGTCATGCCGGTCGCCATCGTCAGCGCTGCCAACATCAGCAGCAGTACATGCAGGGGCTGGCGCTTGCCGTTCATGCGGTGGGGCGTGTCGCGCATGGCAGGATTCCGGTCAGGGCTGTGCGCGAACGAGCCGCCCGCGCAGCGCGGCATCGTCATGGCGCGAGGTCGGGAAGTCGAAGCTGCCTTCGCCGGCCTTGATGATGGCGTTGATGATCAGCCCGAGTGACTGGGTCTGCTGCGACGTGCCGCGGACGAAGAAGAACGCGGCGCCCTTGCGTTCGTCCTTGGGCAGGAAGATGCCGCAGTTGAACGTCATGGTGTAAGCATGTTCAGGTTGCTTTGGCGGCACCACGTTCATGTCCGCGCAGCCCTCGCCGCCGAGCAGGTAAGCAGCCTTGCTGTCTTCGAAGTGCTGCACGTATTCGCCCGCGCGCAGCGTGAAGGTGGCGGCCTTTTCCTTGAACACGTACGGCTCGGTCAAGGTGTAGCGTGCGCCGTCGGTGATGCGTGTCAGGTGTTGCGGGTACACATGCTTGGCCAGCGCAGTGGCGGACGCAATGAGCAGCAGGATAATGGCGATCGCGCGCATCGACGTCCTTTCAGCGAGCATTGGTTGGGCAGCGTGGCCCGGATGGGCTCGGCCGGAGGATAGCACCGGTCCTGGCCAACCTTGGTACGCCTGAGACCAGTCCGGATGGCGCGTGTGGGTGCAGCGACACCAACCCGGTAACCGCCAGCTTGCACCCACCCTGTCGGGTCAGTTCGCCAGCGCGCTTGCCAACGCTCGCAACAGCAACGCGCCATCGCCGTGCCACGCACTGCCGTGCATGCACGCCAGGGTGGTCGGTCGAGCCTGCGCCAATTTCTCCAGCAGTGCGCCGGTTTGCGGGCAGTGCGCGAAGTAATCCATTGGCTGGCGGAACGCCTCGCTGGGGCCCAGGATATCGGCCTCGGTCAACGCCAACTCACCGCGGCCGGGTTGGGTGAACAGGTCGCCGCACAGCAGCGTGCCGGTGGTCTCTTCCATCAGGAAGCCGCAATCCCAGCCGTGCGGCAGGTGCGGGGCGTCAAACCAGCGCACGCGGTGACCGCCGAGGCTGAGGGTTTCCCCGTCGGCCAGCGCGCGCGGTGCGCGATCGGCCAGGTCATTGATCGACACCATGGCCGCGACCGTACCGCACAGCGGCGCCGACTGGGGCGCGGCGGTCAGCCACGCGTTCAGCGCGCCGCACTCGTCTGCTTCCACGTGCGAGAACGCGACATGCCGCACGCGTGCGGGAGGGATCACGTTGGCGACGGCCTCGTGCACCAACGGGAACAGCTGGCGCAGGCCGGCATGGAACAGCAGCGGTTCGTCGTCGTCGATCAGGTACTGGTTGAACGAGAACGCGCCGAGGTCGCCTGGCAGCGCCACCGGCGTGTTGATGCGGTAGATGCCCGCTGCGATCTCGTGGATGTTGGTGCCTGACTGCGTGTTGGTTATGCCCATGGCGAAAGTCCTGCGGTCAGTGCAGCGGCGGAGGATCCAGTCGCGCGATCAGCGCACGGAAGCGCGACAGGGGGCGCAGGTTGGCGAGGTCGTCGTCGTGCTCGATCCACTCGGGGAAGCCTTCGCCGGTGTTGATCGCGCGTTCCAGCAGGTCCAGCGCGGTGTCCGTCTCGCCGAGCAGCGCGTAGAAGCACGCGGCGTTGTACAGCGTGCCGTAGTCGTCGGGGCGCATCGCCAGTGCGGTCTCGATGCTGCGACGGCCGGCCTCGGGTTGGCCCAGGTGCAGCTGCATGATCGCGGCGAAGTAGTAGGCGCGCACGTTTTCGGGCTGCAGTTCGATCTGGCGCTGCGTCACGTCGAGCACCCCACGCGCCAGCCGACGCGCGCGCTCGGGCTGGTCCGCGCCGAATGCGGCGCCGACCGCGATCGCCAGCGCCTGGAACTCGTCCGGACGCACGCGGTGCGCGGCTTCCAGCAGGTCGATGGCGCGTTCGCTGTGGCCCGTGGCGAAACAGTGTCGGCCGAAGTAGTAGTAGGCCTCGTACAACTTGGGGTCGAGGGCGATCGCGCGCTCGAAGGCAGCCACTGCGGCGTCATGTTCGCCGGCCAGCGACAGCACGTGGCCGTGGGCCACCTGGCATTCTGCCAGGTCCGGCGCCAGCGCCAACGCGCGGCGGCTGGCGGCAAGCGCTTCGTCCAGCACGTCCTCACGTTTGGCCAGGCGCCACAGCAGCAGTTCGGTCAAGGCATCGGCGAGGCCGGCGTGCGCCTGCGCGTAGTCCGGGTCCAGCGCGATGGCGCGCCGGAACATCTGCGGCGCGAGGTGCCAGGCCACGTTGGTGGTGTGGCTTTCCAGTTGGCGCCCGCGCAGGTAGTAGTCGTACGCGCGCATGTCGTGCGGCGCGTGCCGGGTGAAGTTGATCTCCGCCGGGGTGGTGAGCGAAACCCGCAACGCGGCCACCACGCTGCGCGCGATCTCCTCCTGGATGGCGAAGATGTCTTCAAGCCGGCGGTCGAAGTTCTCTGACCACAGGTGGTAGCCGTTGCCGGCGTCGATCAGTTGTGCGGTCACGCGCACGCGGTCGCCGGCCTTGCGCACGCTG
The DNA here is from genome assembly GCF_054777355.1 of Lysobacter olei. Classification (NCBI taxonomy): domain Bacteria; kingdom Pseudomonadati; phylum Pseudomonadota; class Gammaproteobacteria; order Lysobacterales; family Lysobacteraceae; genus Lysobacter; species Lysobacter olei. Next base: position 9,486 of record NZ_BAAHAT010000007.1, read on the forward strand.
CCTTCCATGATGGCGGCCACGTTGAGCTGGCGGCCGATCTCGCGCGCGTCGGTGTCGCTGTCGCGGTAGCGGAACGACGACGTCCGCGAGGCCACCTGCAGGCCGGGCACGCGCGCCAGCCCGCTGATGATCTCCTCGGCCAGGCCGTCGCAGAAGTAATCCTGGTCGCGGGCCTCGCTGAGGTCGGTGAAGGGCAGGATGGCGACGGAGGCCGGTGGCGCGCCGGCCTGCGCGCGCGCGGGCGGGCAGCAGGCGGCGTCGGCCATGGCCCCGGCGGTGGACGCGACGCCCACCGGGACTCCTGCCGCGGACGCTGGAAGCGCGTCGGCGGGCGTGCCTTCCACGGGCGCGATGAAGCGGTAGCCCAGCGCATGCACGGTCTGGATGTAGCGCGGGTGCTCGGCGTCATCGCCCAGCGCTCGGCGCAGTTGCGCGATGCTGCGGTTGAGCACGCCGGGGGTGACGTGGCGGTGGCCCCAGACGGCATCCAGCAACTCGTCGCGGCTGCGCAATGCGCCCGCGTGCGCGAGCAGTTCGCCCAGCACGTCGAAGGCCTTGGGCTCCAGCGCGACCGGTACCCCGCTGCGGCGCAACTCGTGGCCGATCGGATCGAGGCGGAAGTCGCCGAATGCGTAGGGCGTCTGCGAACCTGGCACGGTGCACTCCTCCAGCACTCTAGCCTCGCCCCGCAGGGGTTTTCGGCCCGTGAAGACGGCGTCAACGGCGCTCAGTGCGAATGGCCGCACCGCGCCCGCGATGGCTAGGCGCCCGAGACGCCCAGCGTGCCGCCACCTTCATCGGCCTCGGTCACCGTGCCCAACCGATGCGAGTCGCGCGCACGTTCGATGGCCTCATCGATGTGGTCGCGGTGCGGGTGGTGCTCCCAATGGGCGACTTTGTAGATGTCGGCGCGTGCGTGCTGGCGCACGACGTCGGCGTCCTGGATCCACTTCCAGTCGCCGGGCATGAAGTCGTTGTGCTCGGCAAAGTTGCGGGCGCTGGCAAAGCTGTGGGCGTAGATCAGGTTCATGCCGAGGTCCTTGCGCGAGGGGCGGGGTGGTGGGCGTCGCGTGATGGGTGACGGCGGCCACGCAGTCGGTGTGATGGACTACCGACAAGATAGTGGCATTCAACTGGCCGCTGAACGGAATTTTCACGGGACGGCCGGAGCCATCACCTGTTCAGCGTCATCGCCCTAGCGTGACTCCCACGCGCCACCACGGGGTGGCCACCACAAGGAGTTCCACGATGAAGCGCACCCTAGGTTCGATCCTGGCCCTGTCGATGCTGATGTCCGGGGTGGCCGCTGCCGGCGCCCATGATGACCGTCGCGGCGATGACCGTTACGACCGTTACGGCCGCTATGACCGTGATGACGATCGCCATGACCGCTATCGCTACGACCGCGACGATGACCGTGACCACCGCCATCACCGCCACGACCGCGGTCGCAAGGTGGGGCACTACAAGCACCGCCGCCACCCGCATTACGTGGCCTACCGCCGCGGTTACCACATGCACCCGGAGTACCGTGGCTACGTGGTGAATGACTACTACCGCTATGGCCTGTATGCGCCGCCGCGCCACCACGAATGGCGCCGCATGGACGACCGCTACGTGCTGGTGTCCGTCGCCACCGGCATCATCTCGGCGGTGATCCTCAACTCGCTGTAAGCCAGCGCGTCAATGCAAGGCAAAGCCCCGGCCCGGTGCCGGGGCTTTTTCATGGGGCGGCGGTTGCAGGGTGGGCGTGATCTGGCACACGCCCGGCAGCAGGGTGTATTCGCACAGGGCCTCGGTGCCGCGGCGGGCGTCGACGCCGAAGATCGACAACAGCAGGTAGAGCAACGCGAGCAGGGTGTTCATGGGGGCACTTCTCACATGTGCTTGAACAGCGCCATGTACGGCGCACTGACGGTCAACGTTTCGGGCCGCGCTTTGAGGCGCACGGTGCCGCGGCCGCTGTCGTCGCGGGTGATGCCGGCGATGGCCGTGAGGTTGACGATGGTGGAACGGTGGATCTGCTTGAAGCGGGTGGCGTCGAGCATGCCGAGCAGGTCCTTGATCGGCGTGCGCAGCAGCGCTTCGCCGTCGGCGGTGACCACGGTGGTGTACTTGTTGTCGGCGCGGAAGTAGGCCACGTCGTCCACCAGGATCAGCTGCGTCTCGCGGCCGTTGCTGGCGGTGAGCCAGGTCAGCGGCGGCGTGCTGGGCGCGCCTTGCGGCGGCGCGGCCCCCAGGCGGGCGAGCAGCGCGGCCAGCGCCGCGGCCTCGTTGTTGCCGGTGCGGGTCTGCAGGCGGCGCACGGTGTGAGCCAGGCGCTCGGCGGTGACGGGCTTGAGCAGGTAGTCGACCGCGCCGCGTTCGAAGGCGTCGATGGCGTACTGGTCGTACGCGGTGGCGAACACGATCTGCGTGCGCGGGCTGGTCTCGGCGGCCGCGGCGGCGACGTCCATGCCGGTCAGGCCGGGCATGCGGATGTCGAGGAAGGCGACGTCGGGGGTGTGCTCGGCGATGGCCTCCAGCGCGCTGGCGCCGTCTTCGCATTCGGCCACGATGCGCAACTGCGGCCAGGTCACGTGCAGCAGCTCGACCAGCGCGTTGCGCAGCAGCGTTTCGTCCTCGGCCACGATGGCGGTGGGGGCGTCATGCATGGCCGTGGGTTCCGTCGGGGCCGGGGTGGCCGGGGAGGGCCGTGGGCGTGGAAGCGGCGTCGTTGGCCGTCGGCGTGTGCAGCGGGGTGCTGCTGACCGCGGGCGGCTCGGCGGCGGGCGGGGTAATGACGGGCGGAGCCGCAGGGGAAGTCTGAGCAGGCGCGGGCGATGCCGTGTTGGCCTCGGCCCACCACGCGGGCGGCGCGGCAGCGGGGGACACGGGCGCGGTGTGGCTGGCGTGCACCGTGCCCGGGGCGGCCGGCACGCTGATCGTGGCCGCCACGCCGGCGGGGAAGTTGGCCACCACCGCCAGCGAGGCGTTGCCGCCGAACATCAGGCGCAGGCGTTCGCGCACGTTCTTGAGGCCGATGCCGGTGCCGCCGGTGGTGGTGTTGAAACCGTTGCCGTCATCGGCCACGGTGATGGCGACGGTGTCGTCGTTGGCGCGCGCGCGGATCCACACGGTGCCGCCGGCGGTGCGCGGCTCCAGGCCGTGCTTGATCGCGTTCTCCACCAGGGTCTGCAGCATCATCGCGGGCATCGGCGTGGCGCGCAGGGACTCGGGCACGTCCACCTGCACGGTGAGGCGGTGGCCCATGCGGATCTTGAGGATTTCCAGGTAGGCCACCGCGCGTTCCAGTTCGTCGCCCAGCGTGGACGGCGTGTCCTGGGTGCGCGGCAGCGAGCGGCGCAGGTACTGGATCAGGTGGCCGAGCATCTGCTCGGCGCGCTCGGGGTCGCTGCGGGTGAGCAGCTGCGCGCTGGCCAGCGTGTTGTAGAGGAAGTGCGGCTCCACCTGCGCATGCAGCAGGCTGAGCTTGGCCTGGGTGAGTTCTTTTTCCACCTGCGTCTGCGCGACGGCGTCCTTCTCGCCGCGACGGTATTCGGCCACGCGGCGGCTGACGGCGCGGGCGATGGCTTCGGCGTTCTCGTAGTTGGTGCCGTCATCGACCAGGAACCAGTCGGTCCACGCCGGCGTTTCCGGTTCGCAGATCAGGGTGACGCTGCCCGTCGCGGGGTTGGGCGTGACCGTGGCCAGGATCTGGTTGCGCGGGATGCCAAACCACAGCAGCGGGTTGTACTTGCCCAGCGGGTGGTGGCCGTAGGTCTGCGGACGGCCGACCTTGGCGGTGACCTGCAGGCTGTCGCGGGCGCTTTCGACGTGTTCGATGCGCGGCAATTCGCGGATCGCGGCTTCCAGCAGGTCGAAGGCCTCGCCGGCTTCCAGCGGGATCTCGATCTGGCGGCGCTGGCGGTTGTCGAGCACGCCATCGTTGATGTGGCCGGCGATCAGCTTGACGCGGCCCAGGTGCGACAGCGCACCGGCCACGACCAGCGCCATGGTCAGCATCGCGGCGATGGCGAACAGCCAGTCGAGGCGGCCGATGACCGGCAGCTGCTCCAGGATGCCCACCGCGATCATGGTGGCAATGAACCAAGCCAGGGCGATGCGCAGGACGAACAGGATGCTCTTGAACACGGGAGCGGCAGCCGGAGTGGGATTGCCGCGGAGCATAGCCCCGGTCGCTGGCGCGAGGGGGCGCCATGCGACGAATCCGGGGAGGGGCCGACGAAACGCGGCGCGCACGGCCCGGGCGGCGGGGCCGGGAGGTGCTGGGCGACCCTGGTGCGTCGGCCCCCGCTCAGGCCGCGATGTGCGTGCCGCCGTTGACGTGGATGACCTGCCCGGTGATGTAGCTGCCGTCGGCGCTCGCGAGGAACACGTAGGCCGGGGCCACTTCGGCCGGCTGGCCGGGGCGTTGCATCAGCGTGTCCGAGCCAAACTCGGCCACGCGCTTGGGGGTGAAGCTGGCGGGGATCAACGGCGTCCAGATCGGGCCCGGCGCGACGGCGTTCACCCGAATGCCCCGCTTGGCCAGCGCCTTGGCCAGCGAGAAGGTCAGGGCCTGGACCGCGCCCTTGCTGGCGGCGTAGTCGATCAGCACGTCGTGCCCGCGCGCAGCGACGACCGAGGCGGTGTTGAGGATGCTGCTGCCCTTCTTGAGGTGCGGCAAGGCGGCGTCCACGAGGTGGAAGAACGAGAACACGTTGGTCTCGAACGTCTTGCGCACGCGGGCCGGGGTGAGTGCTTCCGGTGGGTCGGCCATGTGCTGCTCGGCATGGTTGTTGACCAGCACGTCCAGCCGGCCGAGGGCCTTTACCGTGCGCGCCACCACCGAAGCGCAGTGCGCGGCGCGCCCAAGGTCGCCGCGGTACGCGACGCAACGCCGGCCCTCGGCTTCGACCAGACGCACGGTTTCCTCGGCGTCGGCGTGTTCGTCCAGGTAGGCGATGGCCACGTCTGCGCCTTCGCGGGCGAAGTGAACGGCCACCGCGCGCCCGATGCCACTGTCGCCGCCGGTGATCAGCGCGACCTTGCCCTCCAACTTGCTGCTGCCGGCGTAGTCGTCGCGGATGGTGACGGGCGCCGGGTGCATGGCGCGCTGGCGCCCGGGCTGACGGCGCTGGCGCTGCGGGGGATTCACGCGCTTTCGTTCGGTGGCCATGCGCCGAGGCTAGGCCAGGGCCCGTGACCGGGCGATGAGCGCGGCGATCAGTGCAGCGTTTGCGCGAACACCTCGCTGAAGTACGCGATGGCTGCACGGACCTTGGCCGGGACGTGGCGGGTGTACGGGTGCACGGCGAACACCGGCACCGGGGCCACGGCGTGGTGGCTGAGCACGCGCACCAGGGCGCCCGCTTCGACATCGGCCTGGGTCAGGTAGTCGGACAGCATCGCCAGCCCGCCACCGTTGCGTGCCGCGTGCCACTGCGCCAGCGTGCTGTTGATGGCGAGGCCGCGGCCGATGGGCACCGGCTCGCCGCGCCCGAACGTCCAGGTGCGCGTGTGCTCGTCGTAGCGCAGGCAGGCATGGCGCGCGAGGTCGGCCGGTGTCGTGGGGGTGCCGTGCACCTGCAGGTAGCCGGGAGAGGCGACGACGCTGGCGCGCACGTCGCCCACGTGGCGAGCCACCAGCCCCGAGTCCGGGAGTGGCCCGGCCCGCAGCGCCAAGTCCAACCGGTCGGCCACCAGGTCGCGCACGCCATCGTCGAGCGAAAGCGCCACCTGCAGCCGCGGGTGGCGGGCCAGCAGCGCGGGCAGGGTGGACGCCACTTGCGCAACGCCAAAGCTGAGCGGCGCGGTGATGCGCAACATCCCGGCCGGCTCGTCGTGCAACTGGCCCAGGTGCTGCTCGGCGGCATCGGCCTGTTGGACGATGGCCTGGCAGTACTCGTGGAAGGTGCGGCCCACCTCGGTGGGCTGGACGCGGCGGGTCGTACGCTGCAGCAGGCGCTCGCCGAGGTGGTTCTCCAGGCGCACCACGGCCTTGCTCACGGCCGCCTTCGACAGGCCCAGGTGCCGCGCGGCCGCGGTGAAGCCGCCGTCCTCGACCACCTGCGCGAATATCGCCATGTCGGCCAGTCGTTCGGTGAGTCGCATATGCCGTGATTGGTGCCTGTATGGAAACAATGTTGCCACGTTCAGGTGGATTATCAACGGCGCGGACGGTCCGCAGAATGCGCACACCTTCCAAGCGAGGACCGTCCCATGTCCCACTGCTGTCGTTTCATGGCCCTGTTGGCCGCCACCCTGGCCGGCACCTCGGTCGCGGCCCCGAATGTCCTGCATGCGACGCCGTCGGTCGCTTCCGCGCGGGCGCTGTCCCCCACATCGGCAGGTGCACCGGCGGCGTTGCCGCGCACGGTCGATGACGTCATCGCCGGCCTGTATGCCGGCGTCTCCGGTGCGGCGGATGCGCCCCGCGACTGGACTGCCTTCGCCCGCCTGTTTGTGCCGGACGCCCGGATCGGCGTCACCACCGCACAGGAAGGTAAAGGCGTGGAGGTGCAACTGATGGATGTGGCGGCGTTCGCAGCCCTCAATGAGCGCGTGTTCGCCGGGCGCGGCTTCTTCGAAACCGAACTGCACCGTGAGCAGAGCGGTTACGGCAACGTGCTGCACGTATGGAGTGTGTACGAGGCCCGGCGGGCCCTTGGCGATGCCCCGTATGCCCGCGGTGCGAACTCGCTGCAGCTGGTCCACACGCCCGAGGGCTGGCGCATTGCCGCGTTGACCTGGGACCGCGAGCGCGACGGACAGCCGCTGGCCGCACGTTTCACCCTGCCGGCAGGCGTGCAGGCGGTGGCCCCATGAAGGTGCTGCGCAGCGGCGGGTTCAAGGCCGATAGGGCCTGGGGGTCATGTGAGGTGGCGCGCGTGGACAAGGTGACCGCGTGCCTGCATTGGACGGACAGCACCTACCCCTGGCACGCCAATGACGGCGATGAACTGTTCGTGGTGCTCGACGGGGTGGTCGACATGCACGTGCGCCAAGGCGGCGTGGAGTCGGTGATTACGCTGAACAGCGGAGACATCTTCTTTGGCGAGGATGGCCTGGAGCACAGCGCCCGGCCCCGCGGCGAGGCGCGCGTGCTGGTGGTGGAGCGCGAGTTCAGCCCGTAAGGCGTCGCGTCAGTCTTCCGGGACCTGGCGGTCCGGCTCGGGGGCATGGCCGGGCATCAGGGGCTCCAGTGCTTCCTGTTCCTTTTCCGGGTCGGGCCCCAGTTTTTGCAGGTCGCGGTGCAGTTCCGGGTCGTTCTGGGGGCGGTTGCGGTGGCGGTTCTGTTGGATCTGGCCTGGCATGGTGCGGGTCCTCGAAAGCAGGCGGTCCGGACGCGGTCATACTGCCCGGGGTCGCCGTCCTGACGTGCGCCGTGAGCGCAACGCCGGATCTTGCCATCGTGCTCCGCGTCAGGGGTGTGCGGCGTGAAAAGCAGGACGCCCCCGGAGGGGCATCCCATGGTGATTGACTCAGTCGTCGGTGCTGTCGTCGCCGTCGACGGTCGTGTCGTTCTTGGCCTTGGCTGCGGTGGACTGCGTAGCGCCGAAGGTGCTGCGGGTTTCCACGTCGGCATCCTGCTGCAGCTTGGCGCGGACCGCGGTGTCCTGGCCGAAGGTGGCGTTGGCATTGGCCTTGGTGTCGACCTCGACGGTGGCGTTGGTCTTGGCCTTGGCGTCGATGGCGGTCTGGTTCTGGAGCGCCTGCACCGTCGTCTTCTGCTCGGCACCGAACTGGGTGCGGGTATCGCGGTCGGCGGTGCGCTGCATGGCAGCGCGGCTGGCGGTATCGACGCCGATGGACGCGCGGTCACTGATGCGGGCGCTGGCGGCGCCGCCAATCGCGCCGACGCCAGCCGGCGGGCCGCCCGCGCCACGGCCCTGCGCGAAGGCGAGTGGGGTGGCGAGGCTGGCCGCGATGGCGAAGGCGAGCAGGGTCTTGTTACGCATGGGTGTCTCCTTTCTGGGGGAATGCCGCAACGCGGCGTGTGCGTCGAACCTAGTCACGCCCGACTGCACATCGGCTGAATTTCACACGTAAAATCAATGCGTTAGGATCGCGTGAACGTGCGCCGTGCGGCCGCTGCACACGGTGATAACCGCAGGATGGGCTCAATCGCGCGCGCCCAACGTCTGGCCGCCTGCGTCGCGATCGACCAGGCGCCGATCGGCCAGTGATGCGCCGGTCCACGCGTCCACCGGCACCCGATCGCCCGGCCGGGTCACGCTGGCGTCGTAGGTGCTGTCATCGGCCACCACGACCAGGGTGTTGTCGCGCTCGGTCATCGCGAACAGCCGCTCGGCAAATTCATGCGGCAAGCGGATGCAGCCGTGCGAGGCGGGATAGCCGGGAATGTGCCCGGCGTGCAGGGCAATGCCATCCCAGGTCAGCCGCTGCATGAACGGCATGGGCGCGTCGTTGTAGAGATTGGAGCGGTGCTTGCGCTTCTTTTCCAGGATCGGAAAAACACCGGTCGGCGTTTCCTTCCCCGGCTTGCCGCTGCTGATGCTGGACTGCGCGACGCGGCGCCCGTTGCGATACACGTGCAGGCGCTGCTCGGGCAGGCTGACCACGATCACCGTGGGGCCGTCTTCGGGAATGTCGGCGCTCCACTGGTAAGCGCCGGTTGGCAGCTCGATGTCGGTGTCGGAAGCGCGCACGCCGAGACTGGCGGCCAATCCGAAGACGAGGAGTGCAGTGCCCAGCAACGCCATGCGGGTGCGGGATCGTTCGTGAAAAGAGGTCGTGGTGTCCATGGCCGCGACGCTAGCGCCGCGCGGATGATGCCCGAAATGAACTTCCTCGCTGCCACCTGAACCCAGCAGGGAAAAGCGCGCCGTTTGCGCCACTTTTCGTCACTTGGCGGTGATCTTTTTTTCGCTGGGATGAACGCCCTTATCGATGCCACGCGGGCGGTGGCACCGACCAGGACGCACCATCGGTCCGAAGACCGGCAAGGTCATCGGCAACGAAGAGGACTGAGCGACAGCCATGCAATGACGGCACCGGGCGTCTCGACCGGCGCCGCTGTCGACAGCGTCACTTCACCGGGATCATCAGGTGCTCGTAGGGCGTATCGGGCCACATCACGTAGGGCACCGACGTATCCGGGTCGGCATCGCGCGGGTAGAGCGCATAGAACGCGGGGTCGGCACCCACGATCATCACGTGCGGGCCGGTTTTGACCCAGTGGTTGCCAGCCGTGGGCTGGGTGGCGTACGGGTCGGTGTTGCTGGCGTCGGTGCCGCCCTCGAGCATGTACATGAAGCCGACTTTGCCTCGGACAGGGGGCGTGCGCCCGATCCACGCATGTGCCCACTCCAGTGCGTTGGCATCCATGCACATCGGGTCAGGGCCGGGCGTCGCCGGATTGTCGGGCATGCAGGTGAAGCCGTTGCTGCCGGCGCGCAGCGTGCGCATGCTGCCGTCTGCCTGCATGGCGACCAGGGCGGCGCCCGCGGCCACTTTGGCTGGAGCGGCGCTCATGGCACTGCGCATCAGGGCCGGGTCGTCTGGCTTGGCGTCGGACTTGCCGGCCCACGTGGGCAGGGCGGTCGCCAACAGCGCTGCGCTGGCGAGACTGGCGTGAAGGAGAACGGTGCAATTCATGGTCTTGTCCTGCGCGAAGCTGGACCCCTGTGGCGGGTGACCGGTATCCGTGGCAGCGGCAGTGCCGGTGGACACACGGCCACGCCTATTTTGCGACGGCACGGCAGCGCCTGCGCACGCGCGGCGGGTTAACCTCTCCCCTTCACTGAACAGGCGTGGCCACGGAGGGGAGAAGGTGCGGATGCGATGGACACTGGTGCTCGCGATGTTGCTCGGCTGGCCACTCCTGGCGGGTGCCGCCGACAGCGATCGGCGCATTGCCATCACGATCGACGATTTGCCCTGGCAGCGCATGGCGCAGACCTCGCCGGCGGCGCTGCCCGAACGCCATGCACGACTGATCGCGCAGTTGCGTCGCGCCAATGCGCCGGTGGTGGGCTTCGTGAATGAGGGCAAGCTTGAAGACGAGGGCGCACTCCAGCCCGAGCGCGTGGCCATGCTCCGCGATTGGCTGGACGCGGGCGCGGAACTGGGCAATCACACGCATGGCCATGTGGACCTGCATGCGGTGGGCCTGGAGGCCTACCGCGCCGACATCCTGCGCGGCGAGCGCGTGCTCAAACCGCTGTTGGCGCAACGGGGCACTGCGCCGCGCTGGTTCCGCCATCCCTACCTGCGTGCGGGGCGCACGCCTGAGGACAAGGCCGCCCTGGCCACGTTCCTCGCGGCGCATGGATATCGCATCGCGCCGGTGACCGTGGATAACGGTGAATGGGTGTGGGCCTTCGCGTACGCCAACGTCCTCGACGGCCAAGCCGACACCCCGGCGCGCGCGGCCACGCTGCGGCAGCTGGAGCGGGGGTACGTGCCGTACATGCTCAACAAGGTGGATTACTTCGAGCAGCAATCGCAGAAACTGCTTGGGTACGCCTTGCCCCAGGTGTGGCTGTTGCATGCCAACGAGCTGAATGCCGCCACGTTTGCGGAGTTGGTGGCGGCCGTGCGTCGACGGGGTTATAGCACCATCACGTTGGAAGAAGCGCTGCGCGATCCCGCTTACGCACGCGAAGACGGTTACACCGGGCGTTTTGGCCCGAGTTGGCTGCATCGCTGGGCGATGGCGGAAAGTCGGTCCAAGGACTTCTATGCCGGCGAGCCCGTTGTGCCGAGGTGGGTACTCGCGTTGGCAGGCGTGGCGTCAGAGTGAAGATGCACATCACCTTGCGTACGCACAGGTAAACCATCACACATCGATCGCGTTTGTTTCACCCGTTCTCGACCGGCGCCAGTCCAAGGTGTGTCCACGGCCAACGCGCCGTATTCCCCACACCTCGGAGCAAACGACATGTCTGATATCAAGAAGGATCACAGCATCGGTGAAGGTACTGGCGCGGGCGCTGGCGCCATTGCGGGTGCCGTCGCGGGCACTGCCATCGGTGGTCCGGTGGGCACCGCCGTCGGTGCCGTGGTGGGCGCGATTGCCGGCGCCAAGACTGGTGGTGCCATCGCCGAAGCGGTGAACCCGACCGAGTACACCGACCACTTCCAGAAGAACTACACCACCACTTCGTACTACAACGCCGACCGCAGCTGGAACGATTACGCCCCGGCCTACCAGTACGGCTACCAGAACTACGACAAGTACCGCGGCCAGCGCTTCGAAGATGTCGAAGACAAGCTGGCGCGTGAGTGGGACGAGTCGCGCGCCGAATCGCGCCTGGCCTGGACCGAAGCCAAGGGCGCCGTGCGTGACGGCTGGCACTACATCGAGCGCGCCATGCCGGGTGATGCCGACCGCGACGGCCGCTAAGCGTCCATCGTCGGGGCAGGACGCCCCAACCCTGAAGTGACGCTGGCCCGTTGAGGGCCAGCGTTGTTTCTGCCCGCCACAGGACGTGGCCACGGCCCCTTTCATCCGCCCAATCGAGAGTCCCCCATGGATCCGCAGCCCCAGGGCCTGGCCCGCACCGCGCAGATCGTCGGCTTCCTGTTCAAACACCGCGCCGCAGGCGTGTTCACCGGGTTGGAGTTGCCACCGGATGGCGTGCCCGCAGGTGCCGGCGATGGCGAACTGGGACCAGAGGTCTTCGTGACTGACCTGGAAGCGCTCGGCCCCACCTTCGTGAAGATCGGGCAGGCGCTCTCCACGCGCCCGGACATGGTGCCGCCGGATTACCTGATGGCCCTGCAACGGATGCAGGACGATGTGCAGCCACTGCCGTTCCCCGTGGTGCGCGATGCCGTGGAAGCCTCGCTGGGCGCACGGCTGGGCAAGGTGTTCGCCGAGTTTGAGGAGATGCCGTTGGGCGCCGCCTCCATCGGCCAGGTGCACGCCGCGACGCTGCGCGATGGGCGGCGCGTGGCCGTCAAGGTGCAGCGCCCGGGCATCTCCGCCGGCATCCAGGCCGACCTGCAGGCGCTGGCCGCACTGGCCGGCAAGGCCGACCGATTCACGGACCTCGGACGGCGCGTGCACTTTGCCGACTGGGTGTCGGAGTTCGGCAAAACGCTGCTGCGTGAGCTGGACTACTGCATCGAAGCGGAAAACCTGCAGCGATTCCACGACCACCTGGAGGCGTATCCCACGCTGTTCGTGCCGCGGCCGGTCTGGGACCTGACCCGCAACAACGTGCTCACCATGGAACTGGTGGATGGCATCAAGGTCACCAACGTCGGTGGCCTGCGACGCACGGAGGCCCCACTGGGCGAGCTGGCCGGCGCGCTGATGCGTGGCTACCTGGACCAGATGTTCGTCCATGGCGAGATCCACGCCGATCCCCATCCGGGCAACGTGCTGCTCACAAACGATGGGCGGCTGGCGCTGCTCGACCTGGGCATGGTCGCCCACGTGCCGCCGCGCCGCCGCGACCAGTTGCTCAAGCTGCTGTTCGCCGCGGTTGACGGGCGTGGCGAGGACGTGGCGCAGGACGTGATCGCCATGGGCACCCGCCTGGAAGACTTCGATGCGGAACGCTTCGTCCGCGAGATCGGTCAACGCGTGGCTCGTTATGCCACGGCCAGTGCACGCAGCAGCCAGTCGGAAGGACGCCTGGTGCTGGACGTGACGGTCCTTGCCACGTCGTGCGGATTGCGCGTGCCACCGGAGTTGAGCCTGTTGGGCAAGACGCTGCTGAACCTCGAGGCGGTCAGCCAGGCATTGGACCCGCACCTTGACGTGAAGCGCGTGGTCGAGGAACACCTGGACCACGTGATGCGCGAGCGCATGCGCAAGTCGCTGTCATTGGCGAGCCTGGCGTCGGAGGCCATGGAGGTGCACTCGCTGGTGCGCGGCGCGCCGCGCAAGGTGTCCGACATCCTCGGCCTGCTGGCCGAGAACCGGATGCAGGTGCGCCTGACCGGGCTCGAAGAATCGCGCCTGATGGAAAACCTGCAGAAAATCGCCAACCGCATCAGCGCTGGCATCATCACCGCGTCGCTGATCCTGGGCAGCGTGATGCTGATGCGGGTGGAAACCGACAGCCGCCTGTTTGGCTACCCGGCACTCGCCCTGGTGATGTTCCTGCTGGCGGCCGCGCTCGGCGTGGCGATCGTGGGCAGCGCACTGTTGCGCGACCGGCGTGCGCAGCCGCGCGAAGAGCGTGGCTTGCGTTGAAACCACGTGAAGAGGAGGTCACGCGGCCCCCGTTAAGCTGCCGATCTCCGATGCCAACGCATATCACCATGCCCCGCTGGAGCCGACGCCGCATGTGGACGATTCTCATCACCGTGGTGGTCACCGTACTGGCCGTCGTGCTGGCGATGAACTTCACGACGCCCGAAAAGAAGCTGGAGCGTCGCATCCTGCACCGCTACGGCGTGGCCGATCCGCAGTTCCGACGTGAAATGTCGGTACTGCTGGGCCCTTCGATCCTGCCGGGAAACCGCGTCGTCGACCTGGAGAACGGCGAGCAGATCTTCCCGGCGATGCTGGACGCGATCCGCTCCGCACGCCGCACCATCACCTTTGAAACCTACATCTATTGGTCGGGCGAGGTCGGCAAGCAGTTTGCTGACGCGTTGTCCGAGCGGGCGCGCGCCGGCGTCAAGGTGCACGTGGTGGTGGATTGGGTCGGCAGCATCAAGATGGAAGGCGACCTGCTCACGCAGATGGAGCGCTCCGGCGTCGAGGTGAAGCACTACCGTCCGCTCAAGTGGTACAACCTGGGCCGGCTCAACAACCGTACGCACCGCAAGCTGCTGGTGGTGGACGGCAAGGTGGGTTTCACCGGCGGCGTCGGCATCGCCGACCAGTGGAGTGGCCACGCGCAAGACCCCGATCATTGGCGCGACCTGCACTTCCGTCTGGAAGGGCCCGCAGTGGCGCAGTTCCAGGCCGCCTTCAACGACAACTGGATCAAGACCACCGGCGAGGTGCTCAACGGTGATGCCTATTTTCCGGCGCTGACGCAGGCCGGCGACATGGATGCGCACCTGTTCATCGCGTCGCCCGCGGGCGGCAGCGAAAGCATGCACCTGATGTACCTGATGGCCATTGCCGCGGCCGTGGAAAGCATCGACCTGCAGGCGGCGTACTTCGTGCCCGACGAGTTGATCATGAAGGCGCTCATCGCGGCCCGGCATCGCGGCGTGCGCATCCGCGTGCTGCTGCCGGGCAAGCATATCGACTCCGCCACCGTGCGCCTGGCCTCCAAGGCGCACTGGGGTGAGTTGCTGTTGGCCGGCGTGGAGATCCACGAGTACCAGCCGACGATGATGCACAACAAGCTGCTGATCGTGGACCGCAACATGGTCTCGGTGGGCTCCACCAACTTCGACGTGCGCTCGTTCCGGCTCAACGACGAGGCGAGCCTCAATGTGTACGACCCTGGGTTTGCCGAGCGCATGACCGAGGTGTTCGAGCAGGACCTCAAGCCGTCGGTGCGCTATACCTACGAGCGTTGGCAGCAGCGTCCGTGGAAGGAGAAGTTTGCCGAGCGGTTCATCCTGCCGCTCAAGTCGCAGCTGTAGGCGCGGTACCGCGCCGTTGCTGGGTGGGCCGCCGTGCACCCGGACTACGCGGCAGGGGCCGCGTCGCTCCTGTGAAGGGTGTCGGCCCATCGCGGTGCCGATTTCATCGCCGGATTGCGTGATGGATAGGAGGGCTGGCGCGCGCGTCGTCCAGGCCCACTGATCCCCCGCAAGGAGCCACGGCCATGCAGATCAACCCGTACATGATGTTCACCGGCCAATGCCGCGAGGCCTTTGAGTTCTACGCCAAGGCCCTGGGGGTGCCAGTGGCCTTCGCCATGACCTACGGCGAGTCGCCGATGGCCGAGGAATGCGATGCCAGTCAGAAGGACTGGATCATGCACGCGCAGATCGAAGGCAGCGGCGTGCTGCTGATGGGCGGCGACGGCCCGCAGGTGGACGTGGCGCCCGGTGCCGGCACCGTGATCAATATTTCCGTCGACACCCCCGATGATGCCGAGCGCGTGTTCGCCGCGCTGCTGGAGGGTGGCAATGCCACCATGCCCCTCCAGGAAACCTTCTGGGCGCACCGCTGGGGCATGCTGGTGGACCGCTACGGAAAGCCGTGGATGGTGAACTGCATGAAGCCGATGTGAGCCGCGGGGCTGGATGGCCCCGCGACGGCCGCGAACCTGCGGCCCTGCGGGAACGTGCGGCGGCGCGCAAGGCGCCCACGCACTGAGCCGGTTTCAGTCGGCCGAATCGCGGAAGTACGGCTCGACCTTGCCCTTGATCTTGATGGTCATCGGCTGGCCACGGCGGTCCAGTGCGCGACCCACGGCGCTGCGGATCCAGCCTTCGCTGACGCAGTACTCCTCGACGTTGGTGCGCTCCTGCCCGTTGAAACGGATGCCGATGCCGCGCTCCAGCAGGGCGGCGTCGTGGAACTTGCTGCGCGGGTCGTTGGACAGGCGGTCGGGAGGGGTATCGCTCATGGAAGGCTCCTTTGATGCACCGCGGGCGTCAGGCCCGGGGGCGCACAGCATACCCGCTCGGGTCATCGACCACGCAGCAATCGACAAGGGCAAAAACCGGGGCGGCGCGACGGGCCCAGTCCGCGCGCCGCCCCGGGGGTCTCCCTGACGAGGAGGCGGCCAGTGTCGGCCCACGGCGTCTCATCCGCCGAGATTGGATGGCGCCGGCGGCGGCATGCGTGTCGCCCCAAAACGCAGAAGGGCGGCCCTGGGGCCGCCCTTCGTGTGTGCCGTGCTGGCTGCTCAGTGGTGCAACAGGATGTCGGCAATGATGCCCGTCGCCACGGCTACCAGGATGTAACGCCCATCCGGATGGTGCACCCAGCGGTGGCCCGGCGGCGGCGCCGCGAGGTGGTGAGCGTGGTGATCCACGTAATACCGGCTGGCGAGGTAATCACGCTCGATGTGCCCGCCACGCTTGTATTCCTTGTGGTGGCCCTTGTGCTTGCCCGGCGGGTGGCCGTTGCCATGGCCGTGTCCGTGGCCCTTGGGGCCGCCGGCGAAGGCCGCGGTCGAGCCCGCGATCAGGAAGGCGATCGATGCTGCGATCAATAGGCGTTTCATGGGTCCCCTTGGGTGCGGTCCTGGCGATGGGAAGGTTGATGGTACGGCGTCCGGCGGTCCGATCCAGTACTTGGTGCGCACCGGATCCGAAATTCTTGACGGCGGTCGCCGTTCTGGCTTGAGGGACGCTCCCCGCCTCGGGATGGGAACTTGGGGAACGGCCTGAACCGCGGATGCCGCGTTTCCCAAACCCGGTCTGAACACCGATGCCGCTGATCGCGACATTTCACGTGTTGGCGGCACCGCGCTGTCCAGCATCCCTCACATGACAAACGAGGGACGAACGGGCATGCGCGGATCGGGCAAGGTATTGGGTCGGGTGGTGGCCACGGTGGTGGGCGTGGCGCTGTTGCCGCTGGGGTTGTACGTCATGGCGCAATCCAATCCCACCGCGCGTTCCGAAAAGTCTCAAGCTACGCCGCCCCCGGCTCCAACACCTGTGGTACCGGAGGTTGTTGGTACCGGTCAGGCGGCACCTCCATCGCAATCCCGCCCCGTGCCGCCGGCATCGGGCGATGGCATTGCGATCCCTACGCCGGCAGCACAGCCCACGCGCACGCCGACGCGCGAATCTGCCGATGCCAAGGCCCGCATTGCCCCCGACAGCCTGTTGCGCGCACAGGTATTGCTGGAGCGCGCGCACTTCGCGACCGGCGAAATCGACGGCGTCACCGGATCCAACACCCGTCGTGCGATCGCCGCATTCCAGCGCGCCCGGGGCCTGCCGGACGATGGCGCGCTAAACCCGGCGACTTGGACCGCATTGAACGCCGACAGCGCGTCGGCCACCGTGCTGTACGCGCTGTCGGCGGACGACGTGGAAGGTCCTTTCGCACCGGTGCCGTCCGACATGATGGAGAAGTCCAAGCGGGCCCGCCTGGGGTACGCCGGCGTTACCGAAGCCCTGGGCGAGCGCTTCCGCGTGGCGCCCGCGTTGCTGCAGCGGCTCAACCCCGGTGCCACCTTCGCCGCGGGCGAGACGATCGTGGTGCCCAATGTGCTCGACGTTCCCGCCTTGACGAAGGCGGCGTCCGTGGTGGTGGACCGCTCCGAATCCACCGTCGCGCTGCTGGATGCCGCGGGCAAGGTCTACGCGCAGTTCCCCGCCTCCACCGGTAGCGATCACGACCCGTTGCCGGTGGGCCAGTGGAAGATCAACGGCGTCGCCCCCGACCCGGTCTTCCACTACAACCCGAAGCTGTTCTGGGATGCCGACCCGTCGCACGCCAAGGCCAAGGTGCCGGCAGGGCCCAACAATCCGGTGGGCGTGGTCTGGATCGACCTGTCGAAGGAGCATTACGGCATCCACGGCACGCCCGAGCCCTCGCGCATCGGCAAGACCCAGTCGCACGGGTGCATTCGTCTGACCAACTGGAGTGCGCGTGAGGTGGCCGCCGCCGTCGCAGCAGGCACGCCCGCGCTGTTGCAGGAATGAGCCGCGCGAGGGCCCGGGCGGGAACACGTGCGACCGCGCGCCAGCGCCAGCGAGGTCTCGTGCGCGGTGTGCTGTTGTTCCTGGCGGGCCTGCTGGCGGGGGCGAACCTGCTGTATTTCATGGTGGTGCGGCACGCGGGCGCGCCCGACGTGCGGCCCCCGCCGCCTGCACCGGCCGGCACGGCTTCATCGGTGAAACCGCAAAGCGCCACCACCGCGCATCCGCCATCGAATTCCTCCGCGCGTGTGGCCACGCCATCGCCGCCGATCACGGCGGCCGATGCCCGGGCGGGGGTGGCAGCGACCCCTGTGCCCGTGATGCCCGCGGCCGGTCCGCGCTCGACCGCCATTCAAATTACTTCGGCCACCCCATTGCTGATCCCCGTGCGCGGCGTGTTGGCCCCCCAGCTGCAGGACACGTTTGGCGATGCACGCGCCCAAGGCCGAAGCCATGAGGCCATCGACATCATGGCCCCGGCCGGCACCCCGGTCCTGGCCGTGGCCGACGGCACGGTCGAGAAGCTGTTCACCAGCGTCGCCGGCGGCTTGACCGTGTACCAATTCGAACCCGGCGGGCGCTATGCCTACTACTACGCGCACCTGCAGGCCTACGCACCGGGCCTCGCGGAGAAGCAGGCGCTGCGCCGGGGGGATGTGATTGGCTATGTGGGCAGCACGGGCAACGCCGACCCGGCGGCCCCGCACCTGCACTTTGCGGTGTTCGAACTGGGGCCCGAGCGGCGCTGGTGGCAGGGCACCGCGATCAATCCGTATCCCCTGCTGCGCCGCCAGTAGTACATCTGGGACTTGGAATCGGTCCGGAAGAGCGCAACATCGGGGACATGAATCCCCCTCCTACCCCGCCTGCCGCCGACGACACCGCGACGGCAACAGCCGATGTCATGCCGGTCGCCAAGGCCGTCCATGCCCGTAGCGAAGCGCAGGTGCTGCGCGCGCTGTTGCCTTACCTGAAGCCCTTCACCGGACGCATTGCGCTGGCCTTGGCCTTGGTGGTGGCCGCCAAGCTGTCCAACCTGGCCGTGCCGCTGGTGCTCAAGCGCCTGGTCGACAGCCTTGGCGTGGAGCCCTCGCTGCTGGTATTGCCGGTGGCGCTGCTGGTGGCCTATGGCGCGTCGCGCGTGTCGGTCACGCTGTTCACCGAACTGCGCCAGGTGGTGTTCGCACGGGTCATGGCACGCGTCTCGCGCCGGGTGACGCTGCAGGTGTTTCGTCACCTGCATGCGCTGTCGTTGCGCTTCCACCTGTCGCGCCGCACCGGCGGCGTGGCCCGCGACGTGGAGCGCGGCGGCACCGGCATCACCGACCTGCTCGACTGGACGGTCTACACCATCCTGCCCACGCTGCTGGAAGTGGTGCTCGTGACCGTGCTGCTAACGGTGGCGTACGACGCCGGCTTCGCTGTGATCGTGTTGGTGACGCTGGCGGCGTACGCCGCGTTCACCTTTGCCGTCACCGACTGGCGCACGCGCTACTACCGCGCCTCGGTCGAGGCCGACACCCGCGCCAACGAGCGCGCCGTGGACTCGCTGCTCAACTACGAGACGGTCAAGTACTTCGGCAACGAGGAGCACGAGGCGCGGCGCTACGACGCCAACCTGGTCCACCTGGAGGAGGCCCAGGTGATGGCGCGCAAGACGCTGGCGGTGCTCAACCTGGGGCAGACGGCCATCGTCGCCGTCGGCGTGAGCGCGATGATGTGGCGCGCCGCGGCCGGCGTGGTGGCCGGCACCATGACCGTGGGCGACCTGGTCGCGGTCAACGCCTTCCTGCTGCAGTTGTCGGCCCCGCTCAACCTGCTGGGCATGATGTACCGCGAGATCAAGCAGGCCTTCACCAACCTGGAGCGCCTGTTCGGACTGCTGGACGAGCGCCAGGACGTGCAGGACCGCCCCGGCGCGGAGCCGCTGCGCACGCGCCAGCCGCGCGTCGCCTTCGAGCAGGTGGGCTTTGGCTACGACCCGCGCCGGCAGATCCTGCGCGAAGTCAGCTTCCAGATCCCACCCGGTGGCACGGTGGCGGTGGTGGGACATTCCGGCTCGGGCAAGTCGACGCTGGCGCGGCTGCTGTACCGCTTCTACGACGTCGACAGCGGCGGGATCACCATCACCGACGAGGTGGGACATTCCCGCGATATCCGCGACTACACCCAGGGCAGCGTGCGCGCGGCGATAGGCATCGTTCCGCAGGACACGGTGCTGTTCAACGACACCATCTACTACAACATCCTCTACGGCCGCCCCGACGCCACGCGCGAGGAGGTGGAGCAGGTGGCGCGTGCCGCGCACATCCACGACCTGATCGTGTCGTTGCCCGACGGGTACGAAACCGAAGTGGGCGAGCGCGGGCTCAAGCTGTCCGGTGGCGAAAAGCAGCGCGTGGCCATTGCCCGCGCGTTGCTGAAGAACCCCGCCGTGCTGATTTTCGACGAGGCGACCTCCGCGCTGGACTCCAAGTCGGAGAAGGCGATCCAGGCCGAACTGGACCGCATCGCGGTGGGTCGCACGACGCTGGTGATCGCGCACCGTCTGTCCACGGTGATGGACGCCGATGAGATTCTGGTGATGGACGCCGGCCGCATCATCGAGCGTGGCACGCACGTGCAGTTGCTTGCCCGCGGCGAGCACTATGCGCAGATGTGGCGCCTGCAACTGGAGCAGGACGCCGACGTACCAGCCGCGCCAAACCTTTCCGCCCTGCCTGCCTCCGTACCCGGGACCACGCCATGACCGACACACCCACCGTTCGCATCGATTTTGTCTCCGACGTGGCCTGCCCGTGGTGCGCGGTCGGGCTCAACGCGCTGGAGCAGGCGATTGCACGCGTGGAGGGCGCGGTCCGCGTGGAGCTGCATTTCCAGCCGTTCGAGCTCAACCCGCAGATGGCGCCCGAGGGCGAGGATGCCAACGAGCACCTCTCACACAAGTACGGCCTGGATGCCACCCAACTCGCACAAAACCGCGAGGTGCTGCGCCAACGCGGGGCCGAGGTCGGCTTCACGTTCGGCTCGCGCGAGCGCGTGGTGAACACGTTCGATGCCCACCGGCTGCTGCATTGGGCCGGGGAGCAGGACCCAGCGGTGGCGCGCGCGCTCAAGCATGCCTTGTTGCGCGCGTACTTCACCGACGGTCGTGACGTGTCCCAGCGTGCCGTACTGGTGGACGTGGCGGCCTCGGTCGGGCTGGACGCCGCCGGTGCCGAGGAGGTCCTGGCCTCGGAGGCTTTTTCGGAGCGCGTGCGGGCGCAGGAGTCCCACTACCAGTCACGCGGGATCCGCGCGGTGCCGTCGGTGATCCTCAACGATCAGCACCTGATCCAGGGCGGGCAGCCGGTCGAATTGTTTGAGCGCGCGCTGCGGCAGGTGGCCCAGGGGTGATGGCGCAGAAAAAGTGTGATGGACGTCACCTTATCGGGTGAGGGGTTCACCTCGGCGGCGGCCTGCCGTTGCATGTACAGAGGGATTTGGTCAGGGTGACTGAACCAGCGGGGAGGGCGGCAAGGACGCCACGCCTGGCCCGGTGGCCCAGCCCGGCGCGCGGTGCCGGCGGTACGAAGGGGGCGTGAGTTGTTGAACCGGTTTGAGCAGTGGGTAGCATGCCTGGCCCTGTGGGTCGGGCTGTGCGGAGGAGTGCTGGCCGCGGCTCCCGCCGCGACCGCCGTTCGGGGCGCGTTGCCCGAACGCCTGCCGGGTGCACCCATGTCCCGACAGTTCTCGACCGGCGATTTCGATGCCTCCCCCCGGCACATGGCGCTGGCCAGCGATGCCGAAGGCCGCCTGCTGGTGGGCAACCTGGACGGCCTGCTGCGCTTTGACGGGGAGAGTTGGCGACTCTTCGAACTGCCCGGCCAGCAACCGGCCCGCACCATCGCGCGGGGCGCCGATGGACGCATCTATGTAGGCAGTTACGACACGTTTGGCTGGATGGCGCCGGCCACCGGCGGCGGCCTGGTGTACCGCGAGCTGCTGACCGCGGCCGGCCTGCAAGGCAAGGAGCGCAACGTGGGCGTGGTGTGGGCCGTCCTGCCCACCTCCACCGGGGTCTACTTCCAGTCCGACCATGCCCTGCACTTCCTGCCCTATCGCGGCGAACGTGGCCGTACGTGGCCACTGCCGAAGAACAGCCGCGCGTTCTATGTCGACGGCGACACCCTGTACACCCGTATCGAGGGGCAGGGCTTTTCCCGCTTCGTGGATGGGCGATTCGTGCTGGAGCCCGGCGGCGAGCAATTCGCCAGCCGCCCGCTGTCGGACCTGTTCGCGCGGGAGGGCTGGCGCCTGCTGGTGGGCGAGGACGGCTTCTACCGTGCCGACGCGAAGGGCATCCGGCGGTTGGGCGCGCAAGGCCCGGCGGCGTTTGCCAACGAAGGCGCCTACGTGGCGGTCGAGCTGCGCGACGGGACGCTGGTGGTCGGAACGCACGGCGGCGAGCTGTTCCGCTATGAGCGCGACCTGACCCTGCGACAGCGCATCCGCGTGGGCAACTTCGGCGTGCTTGCGCTGGGGACGGACCGCGAGGATGGACTGTGGGTGGCCACCGAAGCCGGTCTGCATCGGTTGGCGATGCCGTCCCCGTGGTCGGCGATTGGCAGTGCCCAGGGCGTGCAGGGCCGGGTGTACGACTTCGAGTGGTTTGACGGCGCCTTGTGGCTGGCCACATCGCAGGGCATCGGTCGACTAAGCCGCGATGCCGTGGGCGGGTACCACTACGCACGCAAGGACTGGGTCGACTACGAAAGCTACGCGATGGTGGCCACGCCGTCGGATCTGCTTGTCGGCCATCGCGAGGGCATCGTGCTGCTGCGCAAGGGCAGCACGCGCCCCGTAGTGGTGGCGGGCACCGAGTCGGCGATCTATGCCCTGCAAGCGTCGCGCTACGACCCCGCGCTGGTGTATGCGGTCGGCGAGGAGTCGCTATACCTCCTGCGCGAGGCGAAATCGGGTTGGCAGCTCTGGCGCGAACTGCCCATGGAAGGCCTCAGCCCGTGGGGCATGGAAGAAGTGGCGCCGGGCGAACTGTGGTTTGGCGATGCCCGCGGCGCACCGCAGCGGTGGCGTCTGGACCTCGCCAACGGCCGCCTGCGCGACCGGACCGTCTTCGGGCGTGAGCACGGCATCGACGAGGATCCCGACGAGGGGAGCAATGTGTACGCGATGGACGCGCAGGTGCATGTCGTCGTCGGTGGGCGCGATTTCGCCTTGGACGGACGCGCCTTCGCACCGTTCACCGAGGCGCCGTTCGCGCTGGTGGGCCGGCCGAAGGAGTTGACCGTGCGCGAAACGCCCATGGGGGCCTACGCGTTCACGTCGCGGGAGCTCTGGCACCGCGTGCGCCCGGGCGACGCATGGACAAAGGTGTTGCTGTCCTCGGAGGTCGCGGGCGGCTACGGCACCGTCCGGGTCACCGCAGACGGCGTGCTGCGGATTTCCACCTGGAAGGGGCTGGTGCAGTACGACCCGACCGAACAGGTCTCGTTGCCGCGGCCGCTGCAGGTGACGTTGGACAGCTTGTCGGCGCGCCGCGTGACGACCCGGTCGGAGGCCGGCGCCACTGGCGGCGCAACCACCGCGCTCGTGCCCCTGCCGCTGCCCGGCCCGGGCCGCCTGTTGCAGGTGCCGGCGGGCCACGGCCTGGTCCTGCGGTTTTCCATGGTGAGCATGGAGTCGGGCGCCCAGTTCCGGTATCGACTGGCCGGCGTGGCGCCGGATTGGAGCCCATGGGGCGACGCGGTGCTGGCCGTCCGGCCGTTGCCGGCCGGGACCTACCGGCTGGAGGTGGAGGCGCGCAGCCGTAGCGGCCGCGATGCCCGCCCGCTGGTGCTGCAGTTCGAAGTCCTGCCACTGTGGTACGAGACGTGGTGGGCCCGGCTGCTGGCGGCGGTGCTCGCGGTCCTGCTGGTCACCGGACTGGTCGTCCTGCTCAGCCGGCTGCGCACGCGCCAGTACCTGGCCGCCAACCGGGAGCTGGAACAGCGCATCGCCGAGCGCACGCGCGCGCTGGAGAGCGCCAACCGGCAGCTGACCGAACTGGCCACCGAGGATCCCCTCACCGGGATCTGCAACCGCCGCGTGCTGGAAACGGGCCTGCGCCGCGAGTGGAACCGGTGCATGGACAACGGCCAGCCGCTGTCGGCGCTGATGATCGACGTGGACCACTTCAAACAGTTCAACGACGAGCGCGGCCACCTCGAGGGCGACCGGACCCTGCGCCAGGTGGCCCAACTGCTGCGCCGGCACCACGACGAGGAGCGCGAATTGCTGGCCCGTTACGGCGGTGAGGAATTTTCTCTCCTGCTGCCGGGCGTCGACCTGGCCCAGGCGCGGGCACGGGCCGAGACCCTGCGCGCCGTCGTGGCCAACTCCCCCCTCGGAGTGACCGTCAGCATTGGCGTGGCCGGGTTTGTCCCGGACCGCCAAACCGAGCGGGACCGGCTGCTGCGCCTGGCCGACGAGGCCCTGTACCGGGCCAAACGCGCCGGCCGCGACCGGGTCGAGGTCGACCCGGAGGGAGCCGCCAGGCGCGACAAAGTCTGAATGGGGCACCCCGCCGGGCGGAGGGAACGTTGCATTTCCGTCGCGGCCGTCCTACTGTGCGCTTGCTGTGTTCGCCAAGGGTCACCCGAAACGTGGCCCGATGCGGTTGATCCACCGATCCGCTACATCGTTGCACTCGCTTCTCCTTGCAACCAGCTCCAACACCGCGCAAGCGGCTTTCAACATATGTTCCAAGGAAAAGTAAAATGTCTGCACGTGAAACCGGCACCGTGAAGTGGTTCAACGACGCCAAGGGCTTCGGCTTCATCAGCCGCGAGAATGGCGAAGACGTGTTCGTGCACTTCCGCGCCATCCAGAC
The DNA here is from genome assembly GCF_054777355.1 of Lysobacter olei. Taxonomy (NCBI): domain Bacteria; kingdom Pseudomonadati; phylum Pseudomonadota; class Gammaproteobacteria; order Lysobacterales; family Lysobacteraceae; genus Lysobacter; species Lysobacter olei. The sequence goes on from NZ_BAAHAT010000007.1 coordinate 33,838, forward strand.
CCAGGGCTTCAAGAGCCTGCAGGAAGGCCAGAAGGTCACCTTCGTCGTGACGCAGGGCCAGAAGGGCCTGCAGGCCGACCAGGTGCAGCCGGCTTAATTGCCGCGCACCGGACCGCCGCAAGGCGGTCCACGCCTAAAGGAAACCCCGCTTCGGCGGGGTTTTCTTTTTTCTGCGCAGCGTAAGGCCCGATCCGACTTCGCTTACGCCGGCTCGCTGTGCAGCTCCGCGACGAAATCGTAGGCATCGCCGCGATAGAACGAGCGGGTGAACTCCACCACGCGCCCGTCCTCCAGGAACGTGCGGCGCTCGATGAACAGCCCCGGGCTGCCTTCCGGCAACTGCAGCAGCCGCGCCTGCTCGGCATCGAATGCGATGGCGCGCAATCGCTGCAGCGCCCGCGCCGGCCGGATGCCCTGCGCCGCGAACGCCTCGTACAACGAGTTTTCGATCAGGGCCGGATCGGCCAGCACCGACTGCGGCACCACCGTGCGCTCCAGCGCCAGGGCCTGGTCGCCGGCGGTGCGCACGCGGTAGTAACGCAGCACCTGGGCGCCGGGCGACAGGTTGAGCGCCATGGCTTCCTCGGGCGTGACTTCGCCGACCCCGCGTTCGAGGAACCGCGAGCGCGGGTCCAGGCCGCGCGCACGCAGGTCGTCGGTGAAGCTGGTCAGTCGCGAGAACGACTTCACGATGCGCTCGGCCACGAAGTTGCCCGCGCCCTGCCGCTGCACCACCAGCCCGTCGTCGACGAGGCCGGCGATGGCCTTGCGCACCGTCACCCGCGACAGCCCCAGCAGCTTGCCGAGTTCGCGCTCGCCGGGCAGGGCCTGGCCGGCCGGCAGTTCGCCGTTGTCGATGGCATGCTGCAGCGACCGCCGCAGGTGCTGGTAGGCCGGCGCGCGGCGCGCCGCCTGTTGGCGGTGGAACTCGCTGGCGAGGTAATGCTCCATGCCCGAACGATACCAGTGGCTTACCAGTGGCGGCAATGTGATTTGTCGCAAGTCATTGATTGTGCGCGATTGGCGTCTCGTCCCTTGGTAGTGGTATCTAACTGGTATCTGTTCTGGTATGGTCATTCCATGCCCGTTCGAGCCCGTCCATGAGCGCCTCCCCGCAGGTATCGCGTTCCGCCTCCACCGCCGGCCACGCCGCCCCCCTCCCGCCGTTCGACCTGGTGATCTTCGGCGGCACCGGCGACCTCGCCCTGCGCAAGCTGCTGCCGGCGCTGTTCCACCGCTTTCTCGACGGGCAGATCGTGGCCGGCAGCCGGATCGTCGCCATCGCCCGCGATGCGCGCACCGATGACGACTACCGCACGCGCGTCCGCGAGGCCTTGGGCAAGGCGGTGGCCGAGGACCCGCGCGGCGCCGAGGTGCTGGACGACTTCCTGGCCCTGCTCAGTTACCGCCGCCTGGACCTGGGCGATGACGCCGGCTGGCCGGCCTTCGCCGCGGAACTGGGCGACGGCGAACGCGTGCGCGTGTTCTACCTCGCGGTGGGTCCGGATCTGTTCGCGGTGGTCGCCGACCGGCTGCATGCGCACGGCCTGATTGGCCCGCGCACCCGCGTGGTGGTCGAAAAGCCGCTCGGCCACGACGGCCAGAGCGCCAACGCCATCAACGACGCGCTGGGCCGCGTGTTCGACGAGACCCAGATCTACCGCATCGACCATTACCTCGGTAAGGAGACGGTGCAGAACCTCACGGCGCTGCGCTTTGGCAACGCGCTGTTCGAGCCGCTGTGGAAGGCCGAGCACATCGACCACGTGCAGATCAGCGCCGCCGAGACCGTGGGCGTGGAAGGCCGCGCGGCGTACTACGACCGCTCCGGCGCGCTGCGCGACATGGTGCAGAACCATCTGCTGCAGTTGTTGTGCCTGGTGGCGATGGAACCGCCGGCGTCGCTGTCGGCCGACGACATCCGTGACGCCAAGCTCAAGGTGCTGCGCGCGCTGCGTCCAATCACCAGCGAGAACGCCGCGCAGCTGACCGTGCGCGGCCAGTACCGCGCCGGTGCCGCCGAAGGCCGCGCCGTGCCCGGTTATGCCGAAGAGCTGGGCAGCAGTTCGGACACCGAAACCTTCGTCGCGCTCAAGGCCGAGGTGCGGAACTGGCGCTGGGCCGGCGTGCCGTTCTACCTGCGTACCGGCAAGCGCCTGCCCGAGCGCTCGTCGGAAATCGTGGTGACGTTCCGCAAGGTGCCGCATTCGATCTTCGAGGAAGGCGAGGGCGGCGCGCGCCTGGCGCCGAACAAGCTGGTGCTGCGCTTGCAGCCGGACGAAGGCGTGACGTTGTGGCTGATGAACAAGGTCCCCGGTCCCGGTGGCCTGCGCCTGCGCCACGTGCCGATGGACCTGAGCTTCGCCGAGGCCTTCGGCGGGCGCCAGGCCGATGCCTACGAGCGCCTGCTGGGCGACGTGGTGCGCGGCAACCAGATGCTGTTCATGCGCCGCGACGAGGTTGAGGCGGCGTGGCAGTGGATCGATCCGATCCGTGCCGCGTGGCAGGCCGCGCACGAGGCGCCCAAGCCGTACACCGCCGGCACTTGGGGGCCGAGTGCCGCGGTCGCGCTGATCGAGCGCGACGGTCGCACGTGGCATGAGGACGCGGGCTGAGCCTGACGCGCCCCAAGAGACCCACCGCATGTCCACCGCGACCGCTTCCCCCAGCACCACCGTCAACGGCACCGCCGCCGACAACGCGACCGTTACGAGCGCGATCGGCGCCGGTTCGAACGTCACCCACATCCGTACCCGCATGCCCCTGTCGAACACCACCGCCATGTCCGTCCTCGACATCCCGCACGTGCGTGCACGTGACTTCGCCGACGCCGTGGCCTTGGCCGAGGGCCTGGCCAACGCCGTCGCCGCCGACCTGCGTCGCGCTATCGCCGCACGGGGTGTGGCGACCATCGCACTGGCCGGCGGCAACACCCCGCGCCGCTTCCTGCAGGCGCTATCACGCCAGCCGCTGGACTGGGCGAAGGTGCGCGTGCTGCCAGTGGACGAGCGCTGGGTACCCCACACCGACCCGCGTTCCAACGAACGGCTGCTACGCGAGCACCTGATGCAGGGCGAAGCGGCGGCTGCCGAACTGTTGCCGCTGTATCGCCCGGTGGAAACGCCGGAAGTGGCACTGCAGTCGGTCGCGGGCGACATCGCCCACCGCGCGCTGCCGCTGGACGTGGTGGTGCTGGGCATGGGCGAGGATGGCCACGTCGCCTCGCTGTTCCCCGACCTCGTGCGCCGTGACGTGGGCCTGTCCGCCAGCGGTCGCGCGCCGGTGCTGGCGATCCGCACCGCCGCCGCGCCGGAGCCGCGCATCACCCTGACCTTGAGCGCCATCTTCACCGCGCCCGCGCTTTACCTGCACATCGAAGGCGTCAGCAAGCGCCGCGTGCTGGCCGACGCATTGGGCGAAGGCGTGAATCCCGGCACGGCGTTGCCGGTGCATGCATTCGTCACAGGCGCGCCCACCACGCCTGCGCTGTACTGGTGTCCGTGAGCCGAGATGCCGCTACCGCCGACCCGACGCGCCTGCACCACGCGGGTCGTCCCGGCCACTCGGCGCGTCCCCGCCACGCCGCCCGTTCGCACGCGGCCCATCCCCGCGCGGCCTAGTTCTGGAGCCACCCCGCATGTCCGCCCCGCTGAATCCCACCATCGCCGAAGTCACCCGTCGCATCGTCGAGCGAAGCCGTGAGCGTCGCAGCGCCTACCTCGCGCGCATCGACGCGGCCTCGGGTCCGCGTGCGCACCGCACGCGCCTGTCGTGCGGCAACCTCGCGCACGGCTTCGCCGCGTGCAGCCCCGGTGACAAGGCGTCGTTGCGCGACGGCGTGGCGCCCAACCTCGGCATCGTCACCGCATACAACGACATGCTCTCGGCGCACCAGCCGTTCGAGCAGTTCCCGTTCCTGATCCGCAACGCCGCACGCGAAGCCGGCGCGACCGCGCAGGTGGCCGGTGGCGTGCCGGCAATGTGCGACGGCGTGACCCAGGGCCAGGCGGGCATGGAGCTGTCGCTGTTCTCGCGCGACGTGATTGCGATGTCCACCGCGGTGGCGCTGTCGCATGACATGTTCGACGCGGCGCTGTACCTGGGCGTGTGCGACAAGATCGTACCGGGCCTGCTGATTGGCGCGCTGAGCTTCGGCCACCTGCCGGCGGTGTTCGTGCCAGCCGGACCGATGACCTCGGGCCTGCCCAATGACGAGAAGTCGCGTGTGCGCCAGCGCTACGCCGAGGGCAAGGCCACGCGCGAGGAGCTGCTGGAGGCCGAGGCGCAGAGCTACCACGCGCCGGGCACCTGCACGTTCTACGGCACCGCCAATTCCAACCAGATGCTGATGGAGTTGATGGGCCTGCACCTGCCAGGCGCAAGCTTCGTCAATCCCAATACCTCGCTGCGCAACGCGCTGACCACGGCGGCGACCAAGCGTGCGGCGCAGATCACCGCGTTGGGCGACGATTTCTGCCCCATTGGCCGGATCATCGACGAGCGTTCCATCGTCAACGGCGTGATCGGCCTGCATGCCACCGGCGGTTCCACCAACCACCTGCTGCACCTGATCGCGATGGCGGCGGCGGCGGGCATCGACCTGCGCCTGGAGGACTTCGACGAACTCTCGTCGGTGGTGCCGCTGCTGGCGCGCGTGTATCCCAATGGGGCGGCCGACGTGAACCACTTCCACGCCGCCGGCGGGCTCGCGTTCCTGATCGGCACGCTGCTCGACCACGGCCTGCTGCACGGCGACGTGGAGACCGTCGCCGGGCCGGGCCTGGAGCGGTATCGGGTGGAGGCGCGCCTGGATGACGAGCGCCAGCTGACCTACGTGCCGGCCACCGCCACCAGCGGCGACACCGATGTGTTGCGGCCGGCGGATGCGCCGTTCCGCGCCGATGGCGGCCTGCGCGTGCTGCGCGGCGCACTGGGCACCGCCTCGATCAAGGTCTCGGCAGTGCCCGAGGACCGCTGGGTGGTGGAAGCACCGTGCCGCGTGTTCAACGAACAGCACGAAGTGCGCGAGGCATTCGAGCGCGGCGAACTGGACCGCGACGTGGTCGTGGTGGTGCGCTTCCAGGGGCCGAAGGCCAACGGCATGCCCGAGCTGCACCAGCTCACGCCCGCGTTGAGCGTGCTGCAGAAGCGCGGCCATCACGTCGCGCTGGTCACCGACGGCCGCATGTCCGGTGCCTCCGGCCAAGTGCCCGCCGCGATCCACCTCACGCCCGAAGCTGCCTGCGCCGGGCCCATCGCGCGCCTTCGCGACGGCGACGTGGTGCGCGTGGATGCGCGCGCCGGCACGCTGTCGGTGCAGATTCCCGAAGCCGAATGGGCCGGGCGCGCCCCGGCCACGCTGGACCGTAGCGCCAGCCACGTCGGTCTGGGTCGCGAACTGTTCGAGGTGTTCCGTCGCGCCGTAGGCCCGGCCGATACGGGTGCCAGCGTGTTTGCCCACGGTTCCAACGGAGAAATGGCGTGATTTCACTCGAAGCGGTGCTGCAACTCGCGCCGGTGATGCCGGTGGTGGTGGTCGACGATGTGCGCCACGCGGTGCCGCTGGCACGCGCGCTGGTGGCCGGCGGCATTCCCGCCATCGAAGTGACCCTGCGCACCGCCGCAGCGCTGGAGGCCGTGCGTGCCATTGCCGCCGAAGTGCCGGATGCGGTGGTGGGCGTGGGCACGGTGCGACGGCCGGCGGACTTTGCCGCCGCACTGGCCGCGGGCGCACGTTTCGCCGTGTCGCCGGGCGCCAGCCCCGACCTGCTGGCCGCCGCGCGCGACATCGACCTCCCATGGCTGCCCGGCGCCGCCACCGCCAGTGAGGCGATGGCATTGGCCGAACGCGGCTACCTGCAGCAGAAATTCTTCCCCGCAGAAGCTGCGGGCGGCACGGCGGCGTTGCACTCGCTGCACGGCCCGCTGCCGGATATCCGCTTCTGCGCCACCGGCGGTATCACGCCGGCCAATGCACCCGGTTACCTTGCGGTGCCCAACGTCGCATGCGTGGGCGGCTCGTGGCTGACCCCGGCCAAGCTGCTGCAGGCCGGCGATTGGGCCGGGATCGAGGCGCTGGCGCGCGACGCGGCTGCACTGCGGGGCTGATCCGCGACCAAGGTCGGTGTCCGGACCCCGGGGCGGTTGCTAGTATCCGGGGCTTTCCCGTTCGGCGTTTTCACCATGAAGTTGCTCGCAGCCTCGCTGCTTTCCCTGGCGGTGTCCTCGGCCCTGGCTGGCACCGCGCCCACGTTTGACCCCCGGCAGCTGTCGGAAACGGTCAAGACCCTGTCCTCCGATGAATTCGAAGGCCGCGCGCCCGCCAGCGCCGGCGAGACGCGCACGGTCGAATACCTGTCCCTGCAGATGCGTGCGGCGGGTCTGAAGCCCGGTGGCGACCTCGGCCCGGACGGCCAGCGCACCTGGACCCAGGCGGTGCCGCTGCTGCGCGCGGAGATCGTCGGCACGCCGGCGTTGTCAGTGGCGGTCAACGGCCAGGCACAGGCCCTGGTGCAGGGCGAACAGATCGCGGTGCGTGCCGCGCTGGATGGTTCGAAGGCCGTTTCGATCGCCAATGCGCCGCTGGTGTTCGCCGGCTATGGCGTGAAGGCACCGGAGCGCAGCTGGGACGACTTCAAGGGCGTCGACCTGCGCGGCAAGATCGCGGTGGTGCTGATCAACGACCCGGATTTCGAAACCGGCCAGGGCGACTTCGGTGGCCCGGCGATGACCTATTACGGCCGCTGGACCTACAAGTACGAAGAGGCGGCGCGCCAGGGCGCGCTCGGCCTGCTGATCGTGCACGAGACTGCGCCGGCCTCGTACGGCTGGGCCACGGTCAAGAACTCCAACACCAACACCATGTTCGACGTGGTGCGCGAACAGCCGGGCGCGGTGCACCCGCGCATGGAAGGCTGGGTGCAGCGCGACTTCGCGGCCGACCTGTTCCGCCGCGCCGGCCTGGACTTCGACGCGCTGAAGCGGCAGGCGCAGGCGCGCGACTTCCAGCCGGTCGAGCTCAAGGGCGTGACCCTGTCGGCCGACTACGCAGTCGATTCAAAGGTGATCACCTCGCGCAACGTGGTGGGCCGCGTGGACGGCCGCAAGCGTGCGGACGAGACGGTGATCTACACCGGGCACTGGGACCACCTGGGCGTGGGATTGCCCGATGCCAAGGGCGATCGCATCTACAACGGCGCAGTGGACAACGGCACCGGCATGGCCGCGCTGCTGGCGCTGGCCCGTGCGTTTGCCCAGGCCAAGCAGCAGCCGGAGCGTTCGGTGGTGTTCCTCGCGGTCACCGCCGAGGAAAAGGGTCTGCTGGGCTCGGAATACTACGCCTCGCGTCCGCTGTACCCGCTGGAGAAGACAGTGGGCGTGATCAACATGGACGCGCTGAGCCCGCAGGGGCCGGCGCACGACTTCACCATTTCCGGCAGCGCCAAGCTGGAGCTGCTCGACGCGCTGGTGGCCACGGCAAAGCGCTGGGGCATGCGTTACACGCCTGACTCCAAGCCCGAGGCCGGCTACTTCTTCCGGTCCGATCACTTCCCGTTCGCCAAGCGTGGCGTGCCGGCGATTTCGTACGGCTCGGGCAACGACTGGGTCGAGGGCGGCGTGGCCGCGGCCAAGGCCGCGGGCGAGCGCTACACCGCCGATCGTTACCACCAGCCGGCGGACCAGTGGGAGGCCAGCTGGAGCTTCACCGGCATGACCCGCGAGTTGCAGGTGCTGTACACGCTGGGCAGCGAGCTGGCCAACGGCAAGCACTGGCCCAACTGGGATGCGGGCTCGGAGTTCCGTGGCGCGCGCGACGCCACTGCCGAACAGCGCAAGTAAGTCGCGCCCTGGGCGCTGATGCAGTGACGCCGCCCGGAGGCGGCGTCACTGCAGAGTACATCAACGGGCAGAGCCGCTATGGCCCGCTGCGATCGCGGCGGACAATGGCGTGGGTCGGCGCGTCAGCCGCCCTGCTTGGCCTTGGCGAAGGCCGCCGCCAGCGCGTTGTTGGCCGGCGGCGCGGACTGCATGCGCGGTGCGTTGCTCCGTTGGCCATCACGGCCGCCACCGCGCGGGCCCGCATCACGGCCACTGCGCGCATCGCGCTCGCCACCGCGCGTTTCCCGCGGCGCCGGCGCCGCATCGTCCAGTCGGCGGGTGAGGGCGATGCGCTTGCGCGGGATGTCGACCTCGATCACCTTGACCTTGACGATGTCGCCGGCCTTGACCACCTCGCGCGGGTCCTTGACGTACTTGTCCGACAACGCGGAGATGTGGATCAGGCCGTCCTGGTGCACGCCGATGTCGACGAACGCGCCGAACGCGGCGACGTTGCTGACCACGCCTTCCAGCACCATCCCGACCTGCAGGTCCTTGATGTCCTCGACACCGTCGGCGAAGCGCGCGGCCTTGAACTCGGGGCGCGGGTCGCGGCCGGGCTTCTCCAGTTCCTTCAGGATGTCGCGCACCGTGGGCACGCCGAACTTCTCATCCACGAACTGTTCGGGCTTGAGGCCACGCAGCAGCGAGGCGTCGCCGATAACCTGCTTCACCTCGCGCCCGCACTGCTTGAGGATGCGCTCGACCACCGGATAGGCCTCCGGGTGCACCGACGACGCGTCCAGCGGCTGCTCGCCATCGGCGATGCGCAGGAAGCCCGCGCACTGCTCGAACGTCTTGTCGCCCAGGCGCGGCACCTTCAGCAGTTCCTTGCGTGATTTGAACGCGCCGTTGGCATCGCGGTAGACCACGATGTTCTCGGCCACGGTGGAGGACAGGCCTGACACGCGCGTCAGCAGCGCGGCCGAGGCGGTGTTCACGTCCACGCCCACGGCGTTCACGCAGTCCTCGACGCGCGCGTCGAGCGCGCGGGCCAGGCGGAACTGGTCCACGTCGTGCTGGTACTGACCGACGCCAATGGCCTTCGGCTCGATCTTCACCAGTTCCGCCAGCGGATCCTGCAGGCGACGCGCGATGGAGACCGCGCCGCGGATGCTGACGTCGAGGTTGGGGAATTCCTTCGCCGCGAACTCCGACGCCGAGTACACCGAGGCGCCGGCCTCGCTGACCACGATCTTCTGCATCTTCAGTTCGGGCGCGAGCTTGATCAGGTCGCCGGCCAGCTTGTCGGTCTCGCGGCTGGCGGTGCCGTTGCCGATCGCAATCAGCTCCACGCGATGCTTGGCGCACAGCGCACGCAGCACGTGCAGCGACTGGTCCCACTGCCGCTTGGGTTCGTGCGGATAGATGGTGGCGGTGTCGACCAGCTTGCCGGTGTTGTCGACCACGGCGACCTTCACGCCGGTGCGCAGGCCCGGGTCCAGCCCCAGCACGGCCTTCGGGCCGGCCGGCGCGGCCAACAGCAGGTCCTTGAGGTTGTCGCCGAACACGGTGATCGCCTCGGCCTCGGCCTTCTCGCGCGCCTGGTTGAACAGGTCCAGCAGCAGGTGCAGGTGCAGCTTGGCCTTCCAGGTCAGGCGGCAGGTGTCGAGCAGCCACTTGTCCGCGGGGCGGCCCTGCGCCTTGACGCCGGCGTGGACGGCGACGCGGCCTTCGGCCTGCAGGTGGCCGGCTTCGGCATCGTTGCCCGGGTCCAGGTCGAGGTACAGCACTTCCTCGCGGCGCGCGCGGAACAGCGCCAGCAGGCGGTGCGAGGGGATCTTCGCCAGCGATTCGGCGTGGTCAAAGTAGTCGCGGTACTTCGCGCCTTCGTTCTCCTTGCCTTCGGCCACGCGCGCGCGGATCACGCCCACTTCGCTGAGCCAGGTGCGCAGCTCACCGACCAACGCGGCGTCCTCGCCCCAGCGCTCCATCAGGATGGCGCGGGCACCGTCCAGTGCGGCCTTGGCATCGGCCACGCCCTTGTCGACATCGATGAATTGCGCGGCCACCACCTGCGGGTCCTGCGACGGATCGGCCAGCAGGCCATCAGCCAGCGGCTCCAGTCCGGCCTCGCGCGCGATCTGCGCCTTGGTGCGGCGCTTGGGCTTGTACGGCAGGTACAGGTCCTCCAGGCGCGACTTGGTGTCGGCGCCCTCGATCTCGGCGCGCAACTCGTCGGTCAGCTTGCCCTGTTCGTCGATGGAGGCCAGCACCGCGGCGCGGCGGTCCTCCAGTTCGCGCAGGTACACCAGGCGCGTTTCCAGGTTGCGCAGTTGGGTGTCGTCCAGCCCGCCGGTGACTTCCTTGCGGTAGCGCGCGATGAAGGGCACGGTGGCGCCTTCGTCGAGCAGGGCGATGGCGGCCTGCGCCTGGGCGGGTTGCGCACCGATCTCGGTGGCGATGGTGCGCGCGATCTGCTGCGCCAGCTTCGGGGAAATCTCGGGCATTGCGTCGTGGTGCCGATACTGCGGAAAGAGGCCGATTGTGGCCGTATGCAGCGCGGGGCGGAACCCGTTGACAGGACACTGAAAAGGCCCGCCGAAATGGCGGGCCGCGTTCAGTTACTCGGCGCTGGCACCTTGGGCGTGCCAGCGCGGAGCCGCGGCCGGCAAGCGGATCATTGCGATCCTGCGACATGCCCGTGGGCCGCCACCGCCATGCCCAGGACGCTCAAGGCAGCTTGCGAGCGGTCAGATAGAAGCCGAGGTTGCCCAGACCGGTGACGGCAAGCAGCACGCCGACCACGCCCGGGGTGACTTCGGTCCAGCCGGCCGCCTCGATGACGAAGAAACCGATGGCCAGCGCGGTCAAGACGATGCCCCAGCGCAACGAGCCATGGCGGCGGTTGTGTTCCTCGCCTGCGAGCATCGCCTGCATCAGCTCCTCGGAGGCATTGTTGGCGATCAGCTTGGCGCGGGTGCGCGCATCGACCACCACCCGGATCGCATACACGATGCAGATGAACAGGGTGATCGGGATCAGGACTTCAAGGTTGTTCATGGCGGTGGCCTCGGATTGCGGACTGGAATGGGCGGGTTCGAGGGAGTAGATACAGCGAACGCGGCGGCGGTTGCAGGACGCCGTCCACCACCTTCCCGCCAGCTGACAGCTGACAGCGGCCAGCCAGTAGTGGGTAGCCGGTAGCCGGTAGCCCCCCCGGCGCAAAGTTCCCCCCGACGCGAACGCCCGGCGCCTTGCCGCAGCCGGCTTTCTCCGCACTCCCATCTCCCGATGCACAATCGTGCAACCGTTCTGGCCCTCGCAGTATCCAAGGGGAATGGACTCGATGCCGGACCTCGCTGACCGCCACGCCCACGACCTGCCTGCTCCGGAAGCGCCCGGGGCCGGGGAGGCGACGGCGTATGCGGCCGACCGCGAGTTGGTGGAAGCGGTGCTGGCCAACACGCCCGGCGCCTTCGAGCGCCTGGTCCGCGAGTACCAGGGCCTGTGCTGGCACATCATCCAGCGCATGGTCCGCCACCCCGAGGACACGCGCGAGCTGTGCCAGGAGACCTTCCTGCGCGTGCATCGCTACCTGCACCAGTACCGCCATGAGAGCGCGCTGAAGTCATGGATCGGCCAGGTCGCGTACTCGATGGCCAAACGCCATCTGGAGCGCAAGCGCATCCCGCTGGTCGATGCGGTGGAGGAGGATGACGGCAGTAGCCTGCTCGACCGAGTGGCCGACGGCTTCGACCTGGAGGCGGCCAGCGCCGACGAGCAGGTGGTCGGCCACCTGCATGCGGCGGTCGAAGCCCTGCCACCCCTGCAACGCACCATCCTCACCCTGTATCACCTGGACGAAGTGCCCATCGGCGATATCGCGGCCATCACCGGCCTGGCCGAAGGCACCATCAAGAGCCATCTGTTCCGCAGCCGCGCGAAGTTGCGCGAGCGTCTGCAGGACGACTTGGGAGTCAGCCGATGAACGCCGGACCGCGAGACACCCCCCCGACCGATGCCGCCCGCCGCGACGCCGAGTGGCAGGCGCAGGAGCAGGCTTTGCGCGAGGAGCGCGCCGGCATTCCCATGCAGGCCGGCGATGCGCGACGAGCCCAGTACCGGTTGATCAATCGTGCGCTGCGCCATCCGCCCCTGGACCCGGTGCCCCATGATTTCGCGCGCACGGTGGCGGCCCGCGCCATGCGTGCGGCCGACAGCGATGACCGGCTCGAACAGCTGTTGCTGCGCGTGCTGGTGGGCGTGATGGCGGTGGCGGGCGCGGTGATTGTGCTGGTGTATGGCGCGCCATGGTGGCCCGCCGTGGCTGCCGCATTGCCGCTTCCCGCGGGCGATCTGCTGCGCTGGGGCTTGGTGTTGGCCGCCTGCGCAGGCACCACGTGGATGCTGGGCCAGGTGCTGCGGTCCGAGGCGCCCGCGCACGCGTGATGGCGCGCGCTCGGGGTCAGCGGTACATCAGCGCAGCAGGGGCGACAACGCCTTCCACACGTGGTCGCGTAGCTTCGGCTGCGCCGCGGCCGTGGGGTGCAGGTTGTCGGCCTGGTAGGCGTTGCGGTCCAACGCGATCGGCTCCAGCAGGAACGGCAGCAGCGCCACCCCGTGGGTTTTCGCCAGCGTCGCGTAATTGGCGGTGAAGCCCTCGGTGTACGCCTTGCCCAGGTTGGGCGGCATGCGCATGCCCACCAGCAGCACGCGCGCCTTGGCACCCTTGGCGGCGCGGATCATGCGGTCGAGATTGCCGCGGGTCTGCTCCAGCGGCAGGCCGCGCAGGCCGTCGTTGGCGCCCAGTGCGATCACCACCACCGCCGGACGAGTGCGCTTGAGCTCGGCCGCGATGCGCGTGGCGCCGCCGGCACTGGTCTCGCCGCTGATGCTGGCGTTGACCACCTTCCACCCCGGCTTCTGCTGGGCGATGCGGTTGGCGGTGAGTGCCACCCAGCCCTGCGATGCGGCCATCCCATAGCCGGCCGAAAGGGAGTCGCCCATCACCAGGACGGTGCGCGTGGGCGCCGCGCTTGCCGCGCCCGCCGGTGCCGCCATGGTGGGCCACCCCCACGTCGACACCACCGCCAAGGCGATGGCCAGGATCCCCGTATTCGCCATGGCCATCGACGCCCGCCGCGACTTTGCCCAACCGATGGCACATTGAACCCACTGCCTCCATCCCGCATATCGGGACGTATGAGTGGGTGACGGCGCGGATGCCAGGGTCGTCGCACGCATGGGTTTCGCAATCTCCTCGTGGTGGCGCCGGCTGCGCCCGGGCGGGGCAGCAACAGGACGGATCATGGCCGACAGCATCGCACCCCACGCTGAAGCAATCCCCAACACCGTGGACGAACGGCACGCGCTGCGCGTGTCGGGCCTGGGAAAGCGGGTAACGCTGCCCTCGGGCGAACTCACCATCCTCGATGGGGTCGGCTTTACGATCGCGCAAGGCGAGACCGTGGCCATCGTGGGCGCGTCGGGGTCGGGTAAGAGCACCCTGCTGTCGCTGATGGCCGGCCTGGACGTGCCCAGCGACGGTTCGGTCGTGCTCGACGGCGAGGTGCTGTCGGCGCTCGACGAAGACGGTCGCGCGCGGGTGCGGGGCGAGAAAGTGGGCTTCGTGTTCCAGAGCTTCCAGCTGCTGCCGTCGCTGACCGCGCTGGAAAACGTGATGCTGCCGCTGGAACTGCGCGGCGACGCCGACGTGGACGGGCCGGCACGCGCCATCCTGGAGAAGGTGGGCCTCGGCCCACGCCTGCACCATTACCCCCGGCAGCTCTCCGGCGGCGAGCAGCAGCGCGTGGCGCTAGCGCGTGCCTTCGTCACTCGGCCGTCGTTGCTGTTCGCGGACGAGCCCACCGGCAACCTCGACACCGCGACCGGCCAGGCGGTGATCGAACTGCTGTTCGCGCTCAATGCCGAAGCAGGTACCACGCTGGTGCTGGTGACCCACGACGACCACCTTGCGTCGCGCTGCGGGCGCCAGCTGCGGCTGGATTCCGGGCGGCTCGTGGCGGGCTGACCGGCGATGAAGATCCTGGCCTTGGCATGGCGCCAGTTGCGCCGCGACGTCGCGGCCGGCGACGTACGCATCCTGTTTGCCGCATTGGTGCTGGCCGTGGTGGCGGTCACGTCGGTGGGCTTCGTCACTGACCGGGCCGAACGCGCACTGGCCATCGAGGCCAACCGCTTGCTCGGCGGTGATGCCGTCGTGCGCGCCGACGAACCGATCCAGGGCACGGTACGGCGCGCACTGTCCGCACCGGGCCTGCGCTACACCGAAACGCGTGAGCTCAACACCATGATCCGCGTGGCCGGTGCCGACGGCGAACGCCTGCAGCTGGGCGACCTGCGCGCGCTGGGCGACGGCTACCCGCTGCGCGGCAGCTTCCGCGTCACGACGGCCGCACGCTCGGCCGAACACGATGCCGCTGCCATCCCGGGGCGCGGGACCGCCTGGATGAGCCGCGCGGGTGCGGATCGGCTCGGCGCGCGGCTGGGCGATACCCTGCTCATCGGCGATTCCTCGCTGACATTGATGGCGCTGGTGAACCAGGAGCCCGACGCGGCGCTGGACTACTTCAACGTCGCGCCCAAGGTCTTCGTCAACTTGCAGGACCTTCCCGCCACCGGCCTGGTGCAGGAAGGCAGCCGCCTGCGCTACCGCGTCGTGGTTGCCGGTGAGGCGACCGCGGTCGACCGCTTCGTGCGTCAGGTGCGGCCCGCGCTGGGTCGTGGCCAGCGTCTGGAAACCGTGCAGGACGCCCGGCCGGAAATCCGTTCCGCGCTTGATCGTGCCGGTCGCTTCCTGGGCCTGGCCGCGCTGGTGTCCGTGGTCCTCGCGGCCGTCGCGGTTGCCATGGCCGCGCGCCGCCACAGCGAGCGCCACCTGTCCGGCAGCGCGGTGATGCGCTGCCTCGGTGCCAGCCAGCGCACGCTGGTGGGCGTGCATGTGGGCGAGCTGTTGCTCTTGGGGTTAGCCGCGTGCACGACTGGCGTGGCGCTGGCCTTCGGCCTGCAATGGTTGGTGGGCGAGTGGCTGGCGCAGGCGCTGTCGATGTCCATCCCCGCCGCGGGTTGGTTGCCGGCCCTGCAAGGCTACGGGGTCGGATTGGTCGTGCTGCTCGCGTTTGGTGCACCCCCGGTGCTGGCGCTGCGCCGCGTACCGGCCCTGCGCGTGCTGCGCCGAGACCTGGACGCAACGGAACCCAGTGCGTGGGTTGTAGGCCTTCTCGCTTTCGCCGCGCTCGCGGGCCTGCTGTGGTGGAAGGCGGGTTCGCCAACCTTGGCGCTGGCCATGCTCGGCGGCATCGCCGCCACGTTGGCCGTGCTCGCACTGCTGGCGTGGGGCATGGTGGTGGTCGTGCGACGCCTGCGCCACCGCCTGCGCGGCAGCCTGCGCTACGGACTGGCCAACGTCAGCCGACGGGCCGGCACCAGCGTGGCGCAGGTTTCGGCGCTGGGCCTGGGACTCATGGCGCTGCTCCTGCTCACCTTCGTCCGCACCGACCTGCTCGACCGCTGGCAGCTGTCGCTGCAGGCCGACGCGCCCAACCGCTTCATCATCAACGTGCAGGACGACCAGGTCGCCGCCGTGCGCACGTTCATTGCCGGCCAGGGGCTGGCGCCGCCCGTGCTGTATCCGATGATCCGGGGCCGGCTGGTCGCGCACAACGGCGCCGCGGTGTCCGGTGACGACTACGCCGGACGCGGCCAACGCGCGCAGCGTTTGGCCGAGCGCGAGTTCAACCTCTCGGTGGCCGATGCGCTGCGCGACGACAACACGGTTACCGCGGGCAACTTCTGGAAGGGGGTCAAGCCCGCCGCGCCCGAGGCCTCCGTGGAGGAAGCGTTCGCCGAGCGGCTGGGCTGGAAGCTAGGCGACCGCATCGCCTTCGACATTGCCGGCCAGCCGTTCGAGGCGACCATCACCAGCCTGCGCCGCGTGGAATGGGAGAGTTTCCGCCCCAATTTCTTCGTGATCGTCTCGCCCGGCGCGCTCGACGGATACCCGGCCAGCCATATCACCGCGGTGCACGTGCCCAAGGCCGCCAGCCGCTTCACCGCCGAGCTGGTGCGTGCCTTTCCCAACGTCAGTGTCATCGACATCGATGCGGTCCTGGACCAGGTGCGCAGCACCGCCGACCAGGTCTCGACCGTGGTGGAAGTGGTGTTCTATTTCTCGCTCGCCGCCGGCCTGCTGGTGCTGATGGCGGCGGTCAGTGCCAGCCAGGACGAGCGCCTGCTCGAAGGCGGGGTGATGCGCGTGCTGGGCGGCAGCCGTCGCCAGTTGCGGCTCGCCCAGGCGTCGGAGTTCGCGGCCATTGGCCTGCTGGCCGGCCTGGTCGCGGCCATTGCGGCTTCGGTGCTGTCGGGGGTGGTGGCCACTCGCGTCTTCGACCTGCCGTGGGAGGCGGACTGGCGGCTGGCGACGGTGGGCGGCGGCGTGGGGCTGCTCGCCGCGCTGGTCGCGGGCCTGTTCGCCACCCGGCGCGTGCTCGACGCCCCGCCTTCGGTCACGTTGCGCGAACTGGACAACTAGCGGCGTCACCCCTGCGGGCCACCAGGCACGGCCCGGGCGGAAGCGGCAGGTAGAATGCGCGAATGCATTCCGCCTGCCCGCGCCATGGCCGCTGACGCCGATCCCGCGCTCGAAACCCTGTTCCTGCCGTTTGCCGAAGGCCGCCTCACCTGGCCGGATGGCAAGGTGTTGTTCCTGCGTGCGCGCGACGGCTGGCCGCTGCACCGCCAGTCGACTGCAGGCCTGGTCTGCGAGCAGACCTTCAAGCCGGAGGCGGACGCCCTCCAGCGCTCCGGCCTGACGGTGTGCAACGACGGCGCGCTGGACGACGTGGCCGACCCCGCGGGGGAGAGCGCCAGCGCGGCCCGGTACCCGCTCGTGCTGTTGCTGCCGCCGCGCCAGCGCGACGAGTCCCGCGCATTGATGGCGCGTGCCGTGGCCGCGTGTGCCCCCGGCGGGCGCGTACTGGCCTGCGTTGCCAACAACGAAGGCGCCAAGTCCGCCGAGGACGACCTGCGACGCGTTGCCGGCACCGTGAGCACGATGACCAAGAACAAGTGCCGCGTGTTCTGGACCGCGCCGCTGCACGAATCCCCGGTGGAAGCGCCCACGGCTTCCCATCCCCCGGCGCTATCGACCCCCGAGCTGGTGGGTGAGTGGCGGCAGCTCGATCGCATCCGTCCCATCGCGGGGGGGCGTCTGCTGAGTCGCCCCGGCGTCTTCGCCTGGGATCGCATCGATGCCGCATCCGCCCTGCTCGCCGAGTGCTTGCCGGCAGATCTGGCGGGTCGCGTGGCCGATCTCGGTGCGGGCATCGGTTACCTCGGTGTCGAACTGCTGCAGCACTGCCCCGGCATCACTGCGCTGGACCTGTATGAAGCCGAGGCCCGCGCGCTCGACCTCGCCCGGCGCAACCTGCAGCCGCACGCGGATCGCGTCGTGCTCGGCTTCCATTGGCATGACGTCACCCGCGGCCTGCCCGCCGCGCATGACGTGATCGTCACCAATCCCCCCTTCCATGCACAGGGGCGGGCCGACCGGCCCGACATCGGCCGGCGTTTCATCGCCGCCGCCGCAGGCGCACTGCGACCGGGCGGGCGCCTGTGGCTGGTGGCCAACCGGCACCTGCCCTACGAGACCGTGCTCCATGAACACTTCGGCCAGGTACGCACCGTGGCCACGCGCGATGGCTTCAAGGTTGTTGAAGCCGTCCGCTCCCGCTGAGGAACCCGCATGAGACTCGTCAAGCTGATCGCCAACCTCGGCTATGGCAGCCGCAAGGACGTCGCCCTGATGTTCCGCGAAGGCCGTATCACCGATGCCGCGGGCGAGGTCCTGTACGCCGACGACAAGGTGGGCCACGACGCGATCCGCATCGACGGCAAGCCGCTGGACCCGCCGGCCGGCCTGGTGCTGATGCTCAACAAGCCGGTGGGCTACACCTGTTCCACCAAGGACCTGGGGCGCCTGGTCTATGACCTGCTGCCCACGCGCTACCGCCATCGCGCGCCGTTGCTGTCCACGGTCGGCCGCCTCGATCGCGACACCAGCGGCCTGCTGCTGATGACCGACGATGGCCAGCTGCTGCACCGCATCGTTTCGCCCAAGGCCCACCTCGCCAAGGTGTACGAAGCCACGCTGGCCCGCGACCTGCGCGGCGACGAGGGCGAGGTATTCGCCAGCGGCACGCTGATGCTGGAATCGGAAACCACGCCGCTCAAGCCGGCCGTGCTCGAGGTGCTCGGTCCGCGCGAGGCGCGGCTGACCCTGACCGAGGGCCGCTACCACCAGGTGCGGCGCATGTTCGCCGCGGTGGGCAACCACGTCGACGCCCTGCACCGCAGCCGCATTGGAGGCCTGTCGCTGGCCGACCTGCCTTCAGGCGAGTGGCGCACGCTGGATGCGGCAGACCTGCATTCGCTCTTCACCGGCGCTGGTTGAGGCGAACACGGTACCCGCCTTTGCATTGAGGCGAGCCCGGCTCCGTCTCGGAGTCAATCCGAGAACAACTTGCGCCACCCTGCGTGTCCCAGTTCGTCCAGGGTGCGCAGGTTGCGCTCCACGATCACGTCCGGGTCGGGGAATGCCGCCACGGCACGGTCGATGCTCGCCTCGCGCAGCAGGTGCAGCGTGGGGTAGGGCGAGCGGTTCGTGAAGTTGCCGATGTCATCGTCGGCCGTGCCCGCGAACCGGTAGTCCGGGTGGAAGCTCGCCACCTGCAGCACGCCCTCCAGGCCGAGCGCGGCCACCGCGGCATCCGCTTCGTCCAGGAAGTCGTTGAACTCCAGGAAATCCGTGAGCACCTGCGGATGCACGATCAGCGTCGTATCGACGACGTCGGGGTCCGTGTCGCGCAGCCGCGCCAGCTCTTCGTCCAACTGCGCCCGCAGCGCCTCGCGCGTGGTCGCGTCGCTCAGCACGAAGCGCACCTGCGCCTTTACGTGCACCGCCTTGGCGAACGGGCACAGGTTCAGCCCGATGACCGCCCGCTCCAGCCAGCGCCGGGTTGCAGCGATGGGGTCATCGCCGGCGGTCTGGTCATCGTGGTCGTTTCGCATGGGCGGCCTGCTGGGCAGGCACGCCGGGGCGTGCCTGTATTCGGGTCGATCAGTCGCGGAAGTTCTCGAACTGCAGCGGGCGCTCGAACTCCGTGCCGCGCAACAGTGCGATCGCGGCCTGCAGGTCGTCGCGCTTCTTGCCGGTAACGCGCAGCTTGTCGCCGTTGATCTGGCTTTCCACCTTCAGCTTGGCGTCCTTGATCGCGGCCTGCAGCTTTTTGGCCAAGTCGCGTTCGATGCCCTGCTTCACGGTGATCTTCTGGCGCGCGCCGGCCAGGTTGGTCTCGATGTCGCCAAATTCCAGGCAGCGCGCATCGATGCCGCGGGCAATCAGGCGCGCGCGCAGGATGTCGTCCATCTGCTTGAGCTGGAAATCGCTGGGCGCCGACTGGGTGATCAGCTTGTCTTCCAGCACGAACTTGGCATCCACGCCCTTGAAGTCGAACCGGTTGCCCAACTCGCGGTTGGCCTGGTCCACGGCGTTGGTCAATTCGTGGGCGTCCACTTCGGAAACGATGTCGAACGAAGGCATGGCAGTCGCAAAACGTGACGGGGTGGGCAGGGTAACCGAAGGCGAGCCCTGCCGTCGCGCCTGCTGTTCATCGGCCTGAAGTGTGGCCGCCATCACGGCCTGTCGCTGTTCAGTGCAACGATTGCTGAATGCGCGACGGTGTGTGGAATTTGCTTCACGCCTGCAGGCATAGGATCGGGCGCGCCGTAATCCCCCGACGGCTCCCTTTCCGATGTGCAGGAATACAAGGAACGCTGCAATGAATGCGAAACACACGCTGCTGTTGTCCGCCACGCTGCTGGCCGCCACGTCCACCTTCCAGCCTGCGTTCGCGCAGGACGCCGGCAGTGACCCGGAGGTCATCGCCAGCGCCACGATGCCGGCCAGCCGCATCGCCGATCGGTATGTGACCAGCGGATTGTTTGCTGATGACGCCAGCGCCGACGCCACCATCAATGCACTGCGCACCGGCGGTGATTTCACCGTCAGCGAGCAGGTGACCACCACCACGACTAACCCCGACGGCACCACGACCACCACCACGTCGACGGTCGAACGCAGCATCGTCAACCCGAATGGGCCGATGGGCTACGGCGAGGTCAACATCACCCTGGCCCTGGCTGAGCGCCTGCTCGCTTCCGGCGAGTACACCGACCTGCAGTCCGCGTTGACCGGCGTGACCTCCACCGTGACCAACGCCGACGGCACGACCACCGCGTCCACCTCCGGTGGCGTGCTGGCGATGCGTGCCGATGGCATGGGCTGGGGCAAGATCGCCAAGGAACTGGGCTTCAACCTGGGCTCGGTGATGAGCGCAGGCAACCGCAGTGACAAGGCGGTCGCCGGGGCGCAGCGTTCGAACCAGGCCAAGACCGAACGCGCCGAACGGGTGGCCAGGGTGGAGCGTCCGGTGCGCCCGGAGCGCGCGCAGCGCCCCGAACGCCCCGAGCGTCCGCAGAAGCCCGAGCGCGGCGGCCGCCCGTAACGCCTGGCACCCATCCCACTCGCGGGCGCCCGCCGTGGCGCCCGCTTTTCGTGAATTTCCAATGGAGTTGCAATGAAGCGTTCCGCTTTCCTGCTGGCACTCTGCCTGGCCGCCGGCGCGGTCCATGCCGAGGACGGGCTCAGCCTCGGCGTGGGTGCCGACTACAGCAGCGGTGACTATGGCACCGATACCACCACTACCATTTTCTCCGTGCCGGTCACCGCCAAGTACAGCCTCGGCAACTGGACCTGGAAGGCCAGCCTCCCGTGGATGCGCGTGGACGGCGACCCCAATGTGGTTCCCGGCTTGGGCTCGTTGATCAACACCAATCCCAACGGGCGCGGCCGCGGCGGCGGTATCCTCGATCCGGAACAGCCTGTGTCGGGCACCGCAAGCGGCATTGGCGACCTCCGCGTGAGTGCCAGCTATGCATTGGACACCGGCGGACCGCTGGGCGTTGACTTGAGTGCCAACGTGAAGGTGGCCACGGCCGACGAGGACAAGGGCCTGGGCACCGGTGCCAATGACTATGGAGTCGCGGTGGACCTGTATCGCGATTTCAACGGAACGCTGCTGTTTGGCGGCGCGGGTTACACCCAACTGGGGGACTCCGACTACATCGACGTGGATGGCGTCATCAACGCCAATCTCGGCGCTGCCTGGAAGGTCGGCGCCGCGAATGTCGGTGCAATGTACGACTGGCGCGAGGCGGCCAGCCGCGATGTCGACGACCGCAGTGAGCTGACCGGCTTCGTCGCCTTCCCCTCGGGCGCGCGCAGCAAGCTGCAGCTGTATGCGGTCACGGGTCTCAGCGACGGCAGTCCTGATTGGGGTGTCGGCGTGAACCTCACGGCCGGCTTCTGATGCACGCCGGGGGCGGCCTGCCACGTGGCGGTCGCCCCTCCGGTTCCGACGCCACGCCTCGCCCAGGCGTCACTCCGTCGGGCGTGGTCCGTCACGTGGCGGCGGGTTGTCCGGGGCCGGCGCTGCCGAGGGCTCTGCGGCCGGCGCGGGCGCGCCGTGGCCTGGCGACCTGAACGGCATCCCGTCATCCGGCCCGCGCGTGGCCACCGGCGCATGTGGCGGCTCCGGCGGCGCGGTGTGCGCCCGTGGCGCATCGCGCCCTTGCGCGCATCCGGCCATGCATGCCGTGAGTCCCGCGATGGCCGCCACCCGGCACCACACCATGGGAGGACTCCTGCGGCGCAAGTGAAAGGCCGGTTCTCCCAAGACAACGCAAGACAACGACTGCACAGGCACGCGGCAATCCACGGATAATCGGCACTCGACTCCCCGAGGATCCCCGCATGCCCCGTCCGGGTTACCCCCCTTCGTGCGTGCCGCGCACCGCCGGCGCGGCCCTTCGCAGGGGTTGCGCATGACCGGATCGGAACGGCGTCGATCCCGGGCGGTGGTCGCCATGCTGCTGGCGGTCGCCTTGTTTTCGCTGATGGACGCCGGGTTGAAGGGCCTCGCATCGCATTACCCGCCGCTCCAGGTGGCGGCATTGCGCGGCGCCGCTTCGCTGCCGTTGGTATTGGCATGGGCATTGGCGACGGCGGGCGTGCGGCCCTTGTTGCGCGTGCGCTGGTCGTTGCACCTGCTGCGTGGCGCCTTGGGCGTGGCCATGATGGCCGCGTTCGCCTATGCGCTGCGCCATATGCCGTTGTCCACCGCGTACTCGATCTTCTTCGTGGCGCCGCTGCTGATCACCGCGCTGTCGGTGCCCTTCCTGGGCGAACACGTCGGGCCTCGTCGTTGGGTGGCCATCGGCATCGGTCTGCTGGGTGTCCTGGTGGTGCTGCGCCCCACTGGCGAGGGCGTTCTCAGCTTGGCCGGCATCGCGGTACTGGTGGCCGCACTGGGCTATGCCATCAGCGCCATCACCGTGCGCGTGCTGGCACGCACGGACAGTACGCAGGCCATGATGGTGTGGCTGCTCGCCTTGATGGCGTTCGGCGCCGGCGTGATGGCGTGGCCTGACTGGGTGCCCCTGCGCGGCGCCGACCTGTGGCTGATTGCAGGCGTGGGCGTCGCCGGCGCACTGGGGCAATACGCCATCACCGAAGCCTTCCGGCTGGGCGAGGCATCCCTGATCGCGCCGCTGGAATACACCGCGCTGCTGTGGGGCGTCATCCTCGACGCCACGCTGTGGGGCGTGCTGCCCGATCGGGTGACATGGCTGGGGGCCGCCATCATCATTGCCAGTGGCCTGTACCTGCTGCATCGCGAACGCGTGCGCGCGTTGGCGCCCGGCTGACCCAAACGCGACAACGGGCCCGCAGTGGGGCCCGTTGCCGGTCGTCGGGTGGCGTCGATCAGAAGCGCGTACCAATGCCCACGCCCACCACCACCGGGTTGAGCTTGGCCTCGCCGGCATCTACGCCATTCACCTTCACGTCCGAACCGCCCTGCAGGTAGCGGACATCCGCGCGGGCGAACCAGTTGGGGTGGAAGTTCGCGTCCACGCCCACGGTGGCGATCGCACCCTTGGCGGTTTCCACGCCGATGCGCTGGCCCGCCAGCGGGCCCGTCGGCTCGGCGGTCTCCTCGCTGAAGTTGCTCTCGTAATAGCCCAGGCCCACGAACGGGCGCACGGTCTGCGTTGCCGTGCCGAAGTGGTACTGGCCGCTCAGCGCATACGGCTGCGCCGCCACGCTTGCGGTCTTGCCACCCGCGGTGTTCACGCGGTGGCCGAACTTGTCGGCCGCGCCCCACGCCTCGATGGCGATGTTGTCGGTCACGTAATAACTGGCGCTCAGCGTCGCTGCGCCGTCACCGTCCACCTTGGCCTCCGCGCCAGCGATCGTGGCGTCCTTGGTCGGCTCGGACAGCGCGTAGCCACCGACGATGGCAAAGCGCTTGCCGCTGGTGTCGGTGCCGTCCTGGGCGAAAGCCGCCGGCGCGATGGACAGGGCGCCCAGGAGGGCCAGCGTCAGGGTGCGATAACGGTTCATGGTGTGTCTCCTTGATCTGGTTTTTTCAGTGGTGCCTTTGGGGGAGGCGCGGCCACCGTAGCCACGGGCGGATGAACCGTTCGTGCCGTTCCGGCGCATCGGGCCGCGTCGCCATCCGCGCAATCCGCGCCCAAACCGAGGCTCACGCGCAGTTCACGCCCCGTGCGCAATCGCGTGCGGCGCGTTACGCTGCCCCGATTCATTCCCCGGAGATCCCCGATGCGTCGCGCTTTCGTCGTTGCTGCACTCGGGTTGGCCTCCGTGAACGCCGCGGCAAGGGCCGCGGACTGCCGCATCGAAAGCGATTACGAACTCACGCTGAATTCGCGCAGCCTCATCCTCGTGCGGGATGCGGGCGTGCCCAAAGCCATCGTCATGCGCCAAGGGCGGCTTTTCATCGACACCGCGTGGGTCACGCTGGGCGCCGAGGACGTGCAACGCCTGGCGGCATTCGAACAGGGGACGCGCGACGCGATGCCGGAAGCGCAGGCCCTGGGCCAGGCGGCCGCCGACGTGGCCTTCAATGCGCTGGGCCAGGTGGCCGCCGGGTTCAGCAGCGACCCCAAGGCCACGCGCGACAAACTCGCCGCGGCCCGCGCCCAGCTCGACGCCCGCCTCACCGGGGCGGTAAGCGCCCATCACTTCGACGGCGGTGCCTTGGGGCGCGACATCGCCCAAGCGGTGGGCGAGGCCATTCCCGACCTCATCGGCGACATCGTGGGCGGCGCCATCAGTGCCGCGTTCTCCGGCGACAAGAGCCGCCTGGAACGGATGGAACACTTGGACACCGAGATCGAAGCGGCCGTGGCCCTGCGGGCCGCGGCGCTCGAGCGGCAGGCCGAAGCCCTGTGTCAGCGCCTGGAGGCCCTCGACGCGCTGGACAATGCGCTGGAGTACCGCCTGCCCGGCGGCCAGCCACTGAACCTGCTGCGCATGTCGCCCCCGGTGGTCGCGCCGGCTGTGCCGGGTTGACGCGCACCATACCGGGGCGTACCCAGTCCGCGGCCGGTGTACCCGTTGGTCGCGGTTGGCGCTGCCCCGCGCAAAGCCCACAATAGCCCTTTGCCCGGATTTCGGAGCCCCCCACATGGCTGAGCTGAAGGAAGCGCGCGTCCCCGACATCGGCGGATACGACGACGTGCCCGTGATCGAACTGTTGGTCGCCGTTGGCGACACCGTCACTGTCGACCAGGGCCTGGTCACGCTGGAATCGGACAAGGCCACGATGGAAGTGCCGGCGCCCTTTGCCGGCGTGATCCGTGAGCTCAAGGTCAAGCTGGGCGACACCGTGTCCGAAGGCAGCGTGGTCGCGGTGATCGAGTCGGCCGAAGGTGCCGCGACGTCGACCGCCGAAGTGGCCAAGGCCGCACCTGCGCCCGCCGCTCCGGCTCCGGCTCCGGCTCCGGCCGCGCCGGTGCCCAGCGCCGAGACCGGCGCCCGCGTGGAGCCCGTTGCGCCCTCTGCCCGCCCCGACGCGCTTGCCGCACGCGAAATCGAAGCCGCGGCACCGGCCAGTGAGCCGCGCACCCCGCCCGTCGCCTTCACGGCCGACGAGCTGATGCCCGACAAGGTGCCGTATGCCAGCCCCGCCGTGCGCCTGTTCGCGCGCGAACTCGGCGTGGACCTGGCCCGCGTCAAGGGCAGCGAGCGCGGTGGCCGCATCACCCGCGAGGACGTGCAGCAGTTCGTCAAGGGCGTGATGCAGGGCGGCCGCGCCGTCTCCGCGGCCCCGGTCGCCGGCGGCGGTGGCCTCAACCTGCTGCCGTGGCCCAAGGTCGACTTCGCCAAGTTCGGCCCCGTCGAGACCCGCGAGCTCAGCCGCATCCAGAAGATCTCCGGTGCCAACCTCGCGCGCAACTGGGCGATGATCCCGCACGTCACCCAGCACGACGATGCCGACATCACCGAACTGGAAGCACTGCGCGTACAGCTCAACAAGGAAAACGAGAAGGCCGGCATCAAGCTGACGATGCTGGCCTTCATGATGAAGGCGTCCGTCGCCGCGCTGCAGAAGTTCCCCACCTTCAATGCTTCGCTCGATGCCTCGGGTGAAGTGCTCACGCTCAAGCAGTATTTCCACATCGGCTTCGCCGCCGACACGCCCAACGGCCTCGTGGTGCCGGTGGTGCGCGACGTCGACAAGAAGGGCGTGCTGCAGATCGCGCAGGAAACCGGCGAGCTCGCCAAGAAGGCGCGTGACGGCAAGCTGGGCCCGGCGGACATGCAGGGCGGCTGCTTCTCGATCAGTTCGCTGGGCGGCATCGGCGGCACCAAGTTCACCCCGATCGTCAACGCGCCGGAAGTCGCCATCCTCGGTGTGTCCAAGTCGGCGATCCGGCCGGTGTGGAACGGCACTGCGTTCGAGCCGAAGTTGATCCTGCCTCTGTCGTTGTCGTACGACCACCGCGTCATCGACGGCGCCGCCGCCGCGCGCTTCACCGCCTACCTGGCGCAACTGCTCGGCGACATGCGCCGGGTCCTGCTGTGACGGGGGCGCGCATGGCCACGATTGAACTGAAAGTGCCCGACATCGGCGGTTACGACGATGTGCCGGTGATCGAACTGCTGGTTGCCGTGGGCGACACCGTCGCCAAGGACCAGGGCCTGGTCACGCTGGAATCGGACAAGGCGACGATGGAAGTGCCGGCCTCGCACGCCGGCGTGATCAAGGAGCTCAAGGTCAAGCTCGGCGATGCCGTCTCCGAAGGCAGCGTGATCGCGGTGATCGACGCCGTGGGCGAGGGCGCAGCGGAGGCCGCCGCGCCTGCAGCGGCTCCGGCACCTGCCGTCGCAGCAGTGTCGACCCCAGCGCCGGCCACCGTGCCCGCGAGCACCCCGGCATCGGCGATGGCACTCTCCGCAGCGGCGCCGGCCGGCCCGGCGTCCGCCGCCGCCTCCGGCCGCAAGGCCGATGTCGAATGCCGCATGCTGGTGCTCGGTGCCGGCCCCGGTGGTTACACCGCCGCATTCCGCTCGGCGGACCTCGGCATGGACACCGTGCTGGTCGAGCGTTATGCCGCCCTCGGCGGTGTCTGCCTCAACGTCGGCTGCATCCCGTCCAAGGCGCTGCTGCATGCCGCCGCGGTGATCGACGAAGCCGCACATGCCAGCGAATACGGCATCGATTTCGGCAAGCCGAAGCTCAACCTCGACTCGCTGCGCTCGCACAAGGAGAAGGTGGTTGAGCAACTGACCAAGGGCCTGGCCACCATGGCCAAGCACCGCAAGGTGCGCGTGCTTGAAGGCGAAGGCCGGTTCGTGTCGCCGCACGAGCTGGAGGTCACCGGCAAGAGCGGGACCCAGCTCATCCGTTTCGAGCAGTGCATCATCGCCGCCGGTTCGCAGGCGGTGAAACTGCCGGGCTTCCCCTGGGGAGAGCACGGTGCGCGCGACAAGCGCGTCATGGACTCCACCGATGCGCTCGACCTGGCCGACGTGCCGAAGAAGCTGCTCGTCGTTGGCGGCGGCATCATCGGCCTGGAAATGGCCACCGTGTACCGCGCCCTGGGCAGCGACGTCACCGTGGTCGAGTTCGCCGACCAGATCATGCCCGGTGCCGACAAGGACCTGATCAAGCCCTTGGCCGACCGGCTCAAGAAGATGGGCGTCACCGTCCACACCAAGGTCAAGGCGGCGGGCACCGAAGCGCTCAAGAGCGGCATCAAGGTGCGCTTCGAGCCCGCCACCGAAGGCGGCACCGCCCCTGAGGCGCAGACGTTCGACCGCGTGCTGGTCGCCGTGGGGCGCACGCCCAACGGTGGCAAGCTCGATGCCGACAAAGCCGGCGTGCAGGTCACCGATCGCGGCTTCATCCCGGTCGACCGCCAGATGCGCACCAACGTCCCGCACATCTTCGCCATCGGCGACCTGGTGGGGCAGCCGATGCTCGCGCACAAGGCCACGCACGAGGGCAAGCTCGCTGCCGAAGTCGCGTTCGGCGAAAAGAAGGAATGGGTGGCGCGGGTGATTCCGTCGGTCGCCTACACCGATCCGGAAATTGCCTGGGTCGGCGTCACCGAGACCGAAGCCAAGGCCAAGGGCCTGAAGGTCGGCGTGGGCAAGTTCCCGTGGGCCGCCTCCGGCCGCGCGATCGGCCTGGGCCGCACCGAAGGTTTCACCAAGCTGGTGTTCGACGAGGCCACCCACCGCATCATCGGCGGCGGCATCGTCGGCGTGCATGCGGGCGACCTGATCGCCGAGATCGGGCTGGCGATCGAAATGGGCTGCGAAGTGCACGACATCGGCGCCACCATCCACCCGCATCCCACGCTGAGCGAGTCGGTCGGCATGGCGGCCGAGGTGTTCGACGGCACCATCACCGACCTGTACATCGCGAAGAAGAAGTAACCGGACGTCGGATGCGGTGTCGCGCGACCGCGCGGCGATCGCGCCACGTAAAGCCCCGGCCCGGGGAGCACGCCCGGGCCGGGACTTTGAGTGCCGCCATTGCTTGCCTTTGACGAGGAGGTTTGACGAGGCGGCACTCCCAAGATGGGACCGGGCGTTCGCGGAAAGGTTCCCCGCCCCGCGACACCTCAGGCATAGCCCCGGGTCCGAGTCGTCACTGGTGCCTACGCACCGCGGCGCTGCAGGCGTGCCCACAGCTTTTCGTGCAGGTGGAACGCCACGGTATTGACCGCCGGCTCCACCAGCGCCAGCGCACCGCCGACCCAGGCGCTGCCGGTCATCAGGTAGCCCACCGAGAACGCGACGGTGAAGTGCACGCTGGCAAAGCTGAGGGTCTTGCGCATGGCAGCTGCTCGCAAATGAGAATCACTTGCGATTATGCGACCGGTCCCAGCGCTGTTCAATCGAAATTTCGTGCTGTTTCCATAGCTTGCGCCAATCGATGTGGTCGCGAATCCGGCCGGCCACACGGAAAGCGCCGACCATCGTCGGTTGCTCCGCCCCCGTAGCCGTTCTATACTTTTGCGGCTTACCCGGGCGCTTTTCAGCCCACTCCCTCCGACCGGGGCCAGCGTGCACGACCCACATTCAGCAGGCCGTCGCCTGGCGACCCGCACGGTCGTCTGGCAAGCCACCGCGACAGCCCTGCTGGCGCTGGCTTTCCTGGCCAAGGGTGGCACGCATGCCTTCGCGGCGCTGCTCGGCGGCGGCGCGATGGCGGTCGGGGGTGCCCTTGCGGCCCGCCTGCTGTTCAGGGGCGGCGTCGGGTCTGCGGGTGCGGTGATGGGCCGCTGGCTGGCGGGCCTGGCACTGAAGTGGCTGGTGGTGTTCGTGGTGCTGTGGTTGGGCGTGGTGGTCTGGCACTTGCCGGCGCTGCCGTTGCTGCTGGGGATCGTGGCTGCACTCGTTGCGCTCGCCCTGGCCGCGACCCGCCGCTGAGGCACCGCTCGTTGTTCACAAATTTAACTTGCAAGGTTTAGGGCACATGGCCGGCGCGGCAGAACTGACTCCCACCGAGTACATCCAGCACCACCTCAAGAACCTGACCGTCCAAGTCGGCGAGGGTGGCTTCTGGACGCTGCACCTGGACACCTTCATCACCGCGGTCCTGATGGGTCTGGTGATCGTGTTCGCGTTCTGGCTCGCCACCCGCAAGGCCACCTCTGGCGTGCCGGGCAAGTGGCAGGCCTTCGTCGAGATCTGCCTGGAGTTCGTCGACAAGCAGGCGCGCGACACCTACCACGGTCCGAGCAAGCTGGTGACGCCGATCGCGATCACCCTGTTCTTCTGGATCCTGATGATGAACCTGCTGAAGATGATCCCGGCAGACTTCATCGCCAAGCCGCTGGAGCTGGTCGGCGTGCATTACTGGAAGCCGGTGCCGACCGCCGACGTCAACGCGACGCTGGGCATGTCGATCAGCGTGTTCTTCCTGATGCTGTTCTTCGCCATCCGTTCCAAGGGCCTGGGCGGCTTCACCAAGGAATTCCTGACCGCGCCGTTCGGCAAGTGGATGGTGCCGTTCAACCTGATCCTCAACATCGTTGAGTGGCTGAGCAAGCCGATTTCGCTGGCCATGCGACTGTTCGGCAACATGTTCGGCGGCGAAATCGTGTTCCTCCTCATCTGGGTGCTCGGCGGTGCCGGCATTCTGGGCGCCCTCGCGGGCGGCGCGTTCGGCCTCGGCTGGATGCTGTTCCACCTGCTGGTGATTCCGCTGCAGGCGTTCATCTTCATGATGCTGTCCATCGTGTACCTGAGCCTGTCGGAAGACGCTCACTAAGCGCCTCGGCGCACGCTCGAATCGTTTCAACCCTTCCTCGTTTCAACCCTTAAGCACCCGTTCGGAGACAACCATGGAAATCCTTGCCCACCTCGCTTCGGTTCAGGCCTCGACCGTTCTGGCCGTCGGCATCATGATCGGCCTCGCCGCCCTCGGCGCCGGTCTCGGTCTGGCCATCATGTCCGGCAAGTTCCTTGAGTCGGCCGCCCGCCAGCCGGAGCTGATCCCGGTCCTGCAGGTCCGCATGTTCATCACCGCCGGCCTGATCGACGCCGCGTTCATCATCACCGTCGCCGTCGCCCTGCTGCTGGCCTTCGCCAACCCGCTGGCCTCGGCGCTGCTGGCCGAAGCCGCCAAGCTGGCCGGCTGATAAGCCCACCCGCTTGACTGGTGCGGGCCGGTTCGCCGGCCTGCGCCACGGTTGAAGGACGGGCGCGCCATCGCGCCCTTTCCCGTCACCTCTGGCAGAGCATCATCAATGAACATCGGCATGACCCTCATTGCCCAGGCGCTGGCTTTTGCCGGTTTGATCTGGATCATCGCGACCAAGATCTGGCCGCCGCTGCTGGCCGCGATCGAAGAGCGCCAGCAGAAGATCGCCGAAGGCCTGGCCGCGGCTGACAACAGCCAGAAGGCCCTCGCCCAGGCGCAGGAACAGGTCGACGCCGCCCTGCGCGAAGCGCGTGGCAAGGCCAACGAGATCATCGAGCAGGCGCACCAGCGCGCCAACCAGATCATCGACCAGGCCAAGAACGAAGCCCTTGCCGAAGGCGAGCGCCAGAAGGCCCTGGCCCTGGCCGAGATCGAAGCGTCCGCCACCCGCGCCCGCGAAGACCTGCGCAAGCAGGTGTCCGCCCTGGCCGTGACCGGTGCCGAGAAGCTGCTCAAGCGCGAAATCGACGCCAACGCCCACAAGGCGCTGCTCGACGAGCTCGCCGCGGAAATCTGAGCCCACCATGAGCCAGCCCCTGACCCTCGCCCGCCCGTATGCCCGCGCAGCCTTCGCGCTGTCGCGTGAGGGCGGCCGCTCCGCCGACTGGTCGAAGGCCCTGGCCTTCGCCGCGCGCGTGGCCGCCGACCCGCAGGCGCAAGCCGTGCTCGGCCATCCGCTGCTGAGCAGCGCCGACGCCGTTGGCCTGCTGGTCATCGACGGCGCCGACGAAGCGTTCATCCGCTTCCTCGGCCTGCTCGCCGACAACCGCCGCCTGCCGCTGCTGCCGGAAATCGCCGGGCTGTTCGAAGAGCTGCGCGCCGAGGCCGACCGCGTGGTCAAGGCCAAGGTGACCGCCGCCGCCGAACTGCCGGCCGCCGAACTCGAGTCGATCAAGGCCGCGTTGAAGAAGCGCTTTGGCCGCGACGTCGAGATCGAGACGGCCATCGACGCATCGCTGATCGGCGGCGCGGTGATCGACGCCGGCGACGTGGTCATCGACGGTTCGCTCAAGGGCAAGCTCTCGCGCCTGCAGTCCGCGCTCGCGGGCTGACGGCACACAAAGTCTTCAATTGCTACTCCGGCGGCAACGCCGGGCACATAGGGAAACTCCCATGCAAACCCAGCTCAACCCGTCCGAAATCAGCGAACTGATCAAGACCCGCATCGAGAAGGTCAAGCTGGCCGCCGAGGCGCGCAACGAAGGCACCGTCACCTCGGTGTCCGACGGCATCGTGCGCATCCACGGCCTGGCCGACGTGATGCAGGGCGAAATGATCGAGCTGCCGAACAGCACGTTCGCGCTCGCCCTGAACCTGGAGCGCGACTCGGTCGGCGCCGTGGTCCTGGGTGACTACGAGCACCTGCGCGAAGGCGACGTGGCCAAGACCACCGGCCGCATCCTCGAAGTGCCGACCGGTCCGGAACTGCTGGGCCGCGTCGTGAACGCGCTGGGCGAGCCGATCGACGGCAAGGGCCCGATCAACGCCGCCATCTCCGCCCCGGTGGAGCGCGTGGCCCCGGGCGTGATCTGGCGCAAGTCGGTCGACCAGCCGGTGCAGACCGGTTACAAGTCGGTCGACTCGATGATCCCGATCGGCCGCGGCCAGCGCGAGCTGATCATCGGCGACCGCCAGACCGGCAAGACCGCGATGGCCATCGACGCCGTGATCAACCAGAAGGGCACCGGCATCAAGTGCGTGTACGTCGCGATCGGCCAGAAGGCCTCGACCGTGGCCAACATCGTGCGCAAGCTGGAAGAGAACGGCGCGCTGGCCCATACCATCGTCGTGGCCGCCACCGCGTCCGAATCGGCCGCGATGCAGTACATCAGCGCCTACTCCGGTGCGACCATGGGTGAGTACTTCATGGATCGCGGCGAAGACGCCCTGATCGTGTACGACGACCTGTCCAAGCAGGCCGTGGCCTACCGCCAGATTTCGCTGCTGCTGAAGCGTCCGCCGGGCCGCGAAGCCTACCCGGGCGACGTGTTCTACCTGCACAGCCGCCTGCTCGAGCGCGCCGCCCGCGTGTCCGAGGAGTACGTCGAGAAGTTCACCAACGGTGCCGTGAAGGGCAAGACCGGCTCGCTGACCGCGCTGCCGATCATCGAGACCCAGGCCGGTGACGTCTCCGCGTTCGTGCCGACCAACGTGATCTCGATCACCGACGGCCAGATCTTCCTGGAAACCGACCTGTTCAACGCCGGCATCCGCCCGGCCGTGAACGCCGGTATCTCGGTGTCGCGCGTCGGTGGTGCCGCCCAGACCAAGATCATCAAGAAGCTGTCGGGCGGTATCCGTATCGCCCTCGCCCAGTATCGTGAGCTGGCTGCGTTCGCGCAGTTCGCCTCGGACCTGGACGAAGCCACCCGCAAGCAGCTCGAGCGCGGCCAGCGCGTCACCGAGCTGATGAAGCAGAAGCAGTACGCGCCGATGTCGATCGCGCTGCAGGCACTGTCGATCTACGCCGTCAACGAGGGCTACCTCGACGACGTGCCGGTCAACAAGATCCTGGCGTTCGAAGACGGCCTGCACGCCCACTTCATCAACACCCAGGGCGCGCTGATCGAGCAGATCAACAGCACCGGCAACTGGAACGACGACATCGAAGGTGCCTTCAAGAAGGGCATCGGCGAGTTCAAGACCACCGGTTCCTGGTAAGCCCCACGCCGGGCGCGCCGTTCGCGGCGTCCCGGCAGGGTAGGCCACCATCCGCGCGGGCTTAGGCCCGCGTCGTTGAGTCCAAGCAGAAGAGAGCAGCATGGCAGGCGGACGCGAAATCAAGACGAAGATCAAGAGCGTGCAGAACACCCGCAAGGTGACGCGCGCGCTCGAGATGGTCTCGGCCTCCAAGATCCGCAAGGCGCAGGAGCGGATGCGGGTCTCGCGCCCCTACGCGCGCGTGATGAAGCAGGTGATCGGCCACCTGGCCCAGGCCAACAGCGATTACCAGCACCCGTACATGGTCGAGCGCAAGGAGATCAAGCGCGTCGGCTACATCGTGGTGTCGTCCGACCGCGGCCTCGCCGGCGGCCTGAACAACAACATGTTCCGCAAGCTCGTTGCCGAGTTCCGCAAGTGGCAGGAGCAGGGCGTCGAGATCGACGTGGTCACCATCGGCCAGAAGGCCTCGGTGTTCTTCCGCCGCCTGCACGTGAACATGCTGGCCTCGGTCACCCACCTGGGCGACCAGCCGAAGCTCGAGCAGCTGGTGGGCGTGGTCAAGGTGGTGCTGGACGGCTACAGCGCCGGCAACATCGACCGCGTGTTCGTCTGCTACAACGACTTCATCAACACGATGGTGCAGCGCGCGACGTTCGACCAGCTGCTGCCGCTGCCGCCGTCGGATGCGCCGGTCGCCAAGCATGACTGGGACTACATCTACGAGCCCAACGCCGAAGGCGTGCTGGACCACGTGCTGACCCGCTACATCGAGTCGCTGGTGTACCAGGCGGTGCTCGAGAACGTGGCCTCCGAACATGCCGCGCGCATGGTCGCGATGAAGGCCGCGTCCGACAACGCCAACAAGCTCATCGGCACCCTGCAGCTGGTCTACAACAAGGCCCGCCAGGCGGCGATCACCCAGGAAATCTCGGAAATCGTCGGCGGCGCCGCGGCGGTCTAAGCCCGGGTTTACACACATTCCGGCACGGGCAACCGCCCGCGCCACGCAGATTTAAAGTTAGAGGAAACCACAATGAGCCAGGGCAAGATCGTTCAGATCATCGGTGCCGTTGTCGACGTCGAGTTCCCGCGTGAGTTCGTGCCGAAGGTGTACGACGCGCTGAAGGTCGACGGCACCGCGATCACGCTGGAAGTGCAGCAGCAGCTGGGTGACGGCGTCGTCCGCACCATCGCCCTCGGTTCGACCGACGGCCTGAAGCGCAACCTGATCGCCACCAACACCGGCAAGGGCATCGCGGTGCCGGTCGGCGCCGGTACGCTGGGCCGCATCATGGACGTGCTCGGCACCCCGATCGACGAAGCCGGCCCGGTGCAGGCGTCCGACCATTGGGAAATCCACCGTGGCGCCCCGTCGTACGAGGAGCAGTCCTCGGCCAACGACCTGCTGGAAACCGGCATCAAGGTCATCGACCTGATGTGCCCGTTCGCCAAGGGCGGCAAGGTCGGCCTGTTCGGCGGCGCCGGCGTGGGCAAGACCGTCAACATGATGGAACTGATCAACAACATCGCCAAGGCGCACTCGGGTCTGTCCGTGTTCGCGGGCGTGGGCGAGCGTACCCGCGAGGGCAACGACTTCTACCACGAGATGAAGGACTCCAACGTCCTCGACAAGGTGGCGATGGTGTACGGCCAGATGAACGAGCCGCCGGGCAACCGTCTGCGCGTCGCGCTGACCGGCCTGACCATGGCCGAGTACTTCCGCGACGAGAAGGACGCGTCGGGCAAGGGTAAGGACGTGCTGCTGTTCGTCGACAACATCTACCGCTACACCCTGGCCGGTACCGAAGTGTCGGCGCTGCTGGGCCGCATGCCGTCGGCGGTGGGTTACCAGCCGACCCTGGCCGAGGAAATGGGCGTCCTGCAGGAGCGCATCACCTCGACCAAGACCGGTTCGATCACCTCGATCCAGGCCGTGTACGTGCCCGCGGACGACCTGACCGACCCGTCGCCGGCGACCACCTTCGCCCACCTCGACGCCACCGTCGTGCTGTCGCGTAACATCGCCTCGCTGGGTATCTACCCGGCCGTGGACCCGCTGGACTCGACCTCGCGCCAGCTGGACCCGAACGTGATCGGCAACGAGCACTACGACACCGCGCGCCGCGTGCAGGCCACCCTGCAGAAGTACAAGGAGCTCAAGGACATCATCGCGATCCTGGGCATGGACGAACTGTCGGAAGAAGACAAGCAGGCCGTGTCGCGCGCCCGCAAGATCGAGCGCTTCTTCTCGCAGCCGTTCCACGTGGCCGAAGTGTTCACCGGCTCGCCGGGCAAGTACGTGTCGCTGAAGGACACCATCCGCGGCTTCAAGGGCATCGTCGAAGGCGAGTACGACCACCTGCCGGAGCAGGCGTTCTACATGGTCGGCTCCATCGAGGAAGCGGTCGAGAAGGCCAAGAAGATGGGCGTGGGCTGAGCGCCCACCCTTTCTTCCACGCCTGATCAACCAAGGACATCCTGATGAGCACCACCTTCCGTTGCGACATCGTCAGCGCCGAGAACGAGATCTTCCACGGTGACGCCGAGCTGCTGGTCGCCACCGGCGAGATGGGCGAACTCGGCATCGCGCCGCGCCACGCGCCGCTGATCACCCGTCTCAAGCCGGGCAAGGTCGTGGTGACCCTGCCGGGCGGCGAGCAGGTCGACATCGCCATTTCCGGCGGCATCCTCGAGGTGCAGCCGCAGGTGGTGACCGTGCTGGCCGACACCGCGATCCGCGCCGAGGACATCGACGAGGCAGCCGTGCGCGCGGCGAAGGAAGAAGCCGAGCGCATCCTCGCCAAGAAGGATCCGAAGATGAGCCTGGAAGAAGCCCAGGCCCAGCTGGCGATGAGCATCGCCCAGCTGAGCGCGCTGGAGCGCCTGCGCAAGAACCTCAAGCACTGAGCCTTCGGGCAAGGTGGTTGCGAAAACGCCGGCCTTGGGCCGGCGTTTTTTTTTGTTTGTGGTGATTGTGGCGTGGTTAGCCGGAGCGGGCCTGCGGGTGTGTTGCTACAGCGTTCCGTCCGCGCATCCTGCGCGGCGTCGCGCCCGCCGGCCATCCATGGCCGGCTCTTCCGCAACACACCCGCAGGCCCACTCCTCCCCAATGTCGCAAGGAGGTGGATGGAGGGAAAAGGCCCAAGCGCGGTGGCTAGGGTTGAGTCAGCGCTTGTAGATCCAGTGCCGCGAGGCGAAGAAGCCGACGACGGCCAGCGCTCCCTCCACGACGGGCTTCGCCACCCACGCCCATTTCAGCCCAAGCACGGCGTCGATGCTGCCGATCGCCCAGGTGCTCGCAACGGTGGTGCCGGTCCACAGCATCAGGAAGCGGACGAGTTGGCGCCGCCCGACGGCGGTCTCTTCGCTGGCAAAGGTGATCCGGCCATTGGCCCAGAATCCCAGGCTGGCACCGATGATCCGACCGGCGACGTTGGCCGCCTCCACCGGCAAACCCAGATGGCTGAGGCCGACCATCACGCTCCAGTCCAGCAGCCACTGGGCGATGCCAATGGCGAGGTAGTGGCCGCTCTGGCGGGTCAGGCTCATGGCGAAACCGTCGCCGCTTCTGGCGCGCGCGCAGGCAACTGCCACCATTCCGCCTCACCGGCGGCCATCCGGCGCTGTGCGCCTGCCCGCTGCAATCCGGCCCGCTGGGCGGCCGTAAGCTCGGTTGGGCGCAACACGACCTCGGTGATATCTTCGCGTACCAGCAGCGCGTGCCAAGCGCGACCAGTGGCGTCGTCCTCGGCGGCACGTGCCGTGGCCTCCATGCGCGGGGCATACCAGGTCGTCGTGCGCCCCAGCGTGCCGAATTCGGCGTAGGCCGGGGACGACGACAGGACCAGCACCGGCCCGTGTTCGGGCGCCTGTTCCCGGATGGCAGCGGCGATGACGCGCTCGGGCGCATAGCGCTGGAGCAGCGGTGCGTCCCGTCCCAACAGGCCGATGCTGCGCTTGACCGCACCGATATGCAGCACCCACTGAGCGTTGGCCTGGAAGGCCACGTTGAGCAGGCAGGTGCCGATCAGCACCCAACGCACGCGCTGCGATGGCAGGCTCGCGTGCAGCGCGGCCACCAGTGCCGGGAGCAGGAGGACCAGTCCCGGTTGGGCATAGCGCGCGTACTGCATGCCGGCCAGGGGCAGGAGCATCGCAGCCAGCGCACACGAGGCCAACGCGCGCGTGTGCCGCTGCACCAATGCAACCAGCGCAGCCCCGCCCAATGCGATGAGCACGAAGCCGAAGCCCCCGTCCCAGCCTTCCAGGTAACGGCTGGTCTGGAATGTCAGACCCCAACCTAGCGTCGCATCGAAACCGGCATGCCAGCGCGCGTCGCCAAAGTTGTAGGCGCCGAAATAGGGTGACCGGAAGACGCCGTTGAACAGTGGCAATACGGGATTGCCGGCGACCATCCACGCATAGACGTAGCTGGAAGCGCCGAGCGCGAGCGCCGAGGCGGCTGCAACCGGTACCCGCCAATCAGTAAGCGCCATGCGATGCCGCCAGCCCGCCCATGCCAACAATGGCAGCGCCGCCAGCGCGTGCAGCGGCTTGAGCGCCACCAACAGCCCGAACAGCAGCGCTCCCGCCCACAAACTGCGCCCCTTGAGGGACAGTGGCTGCATCACCAGTGACGCCAGCAGCACGGTCGTCGCCGTCGCGGCGGCCTCGGTCTGCATGCTCGCCAGCAGGGCCGGAACCAGCGGCAGGCTCGCGAAGAGGGCGAGGGTGGCCCAGCGCAGTGCGACCGGCAGGCCGAGGGCAGAGGCCAGGCGCCACAGGCCGGCACAGGTCAGCAGCAGCCAACCGGCATTGAGCGGCCCGCGCGCTTCGGCGTGGGCGAGCAATTGGGCGATGCCATTGAGCACGTCGCCGGCCCAGGGCGCCATCGTCCAGACCTGATGGGTTGGATCGAGCGCGTACCGTCCGGTGGTCATCAGCTGCCACGGCAGGCCCAAGTGATAAGCCAAGTCGTCGTGCTGCATCGTCGGCAGCCACGTGCCGGCGGAGGCAAGCCCCAGCGCGAGCACGCTCCAGGTCGCGGCGCGTGGCGTTTCCGCAGCGTCCGCTTTCCACGCCGACGCCAGCATGCGTGACTGTGTCGCCAGTGAGCGGCGGCGCCAGACCAGCAGGGCCAGCAACAGCGGCCCCCAACTCCAGGCATAGTGCACCGGCAAAGGCAGCAGCCAGCCGCCCACGCACGCGAACACCGCCACGCCGCTGGCGCATGCGATCGCAGGGTCGCCGTCGCCGACCAGCCAGGCACCCAGTGTCATAGCCGCCGCCAGGATCACCACCGCGGCCAGAACGGGGAGCGGCCCCGTCATCGCCACCAGGGCGGCGCCCCAGACCACCAGCAGGGCCGTGGCGCGCGGCCATTGGCGCCAGCGTGAAAGCGTCCACGCAAGGAGGCTGGCAAGCCCAGCGAGCAGAAGGGTTTCGCCAAACCGAGCGGCGGGCAGCGCCTGCCACAGGCGGTGCGCGAACAGGCCGGCGACGCAGGCGCCCGCGCCCGCCCACACCAGTGCTTCGGTGGCCCATCTTGGCCGGGCAAGGGTCATCGTGGATTCCATGGCCGCGGCATCGTAGCAGGCGGTCGGCCGTTAGAATGTCCGTTCTGTCCCGTTCCGATTCCCGGAGTACGCATGTCCGCACCGTTGCACGTCGTCATCCTCGCCGCCGGCGAAGGCAAGCGCATGAAGTCGGCGATCCCGAAGGTGCTGCAGAAGGTGGCGGGCAGGCCGATGCTCGGTCACGTGATCGACACCGCGCGTGCGTTGCAGCCGGCCGGCATCCACGTCGTGTACGGACATGGGGGCGACCAGGTGCGCGATGCCTTTGCCGCCGACACCGATTTGCACTGGAGCGAGCAGGCGCAGCGCTTGGGCACCGGGCACGCCGTGCAGCAGGCCATGCCCGGGGTGCCGCTGGATGCGCGCGTGCTGGTGTTGTACGGCGACGTGCCGCTGATCTCCGCTGACACGTTGCAGCGTCTGCTGAACGCGCCGGGCCGGCTCGCCGTGCTGGTCGCCGACCTCGACGACCCAACCGGCTACGGCCGGATCGTGCGCGACGCGGAAGGTCGCGTTGGGGCGGTCATCGAGCACAAGGACGCCACCCACGAGCAGCGCGAGATCCGCACCGTGAACACCGGCATCCTCGCGGCGGACGGCGAGCCGTTGCGCCGTTGGCTGACCAGCCTGGGTAACGACAATGCACAGGGGGAGTATTACCTGACCGATATTTTCGCCGCGGCAGCCACCGAATTCAGCGCGGCGGAAATGGTGCACGTGGCCGAGCCCATCGAAGTGGAAGGGGCCAACGACCCCTGGCAGCTGGCCCAGTTGGAGCGTGCCTACCAGTTGCGCCAGGCGCGTGCGCTGAGCGTCGCCGGCGTGCGCCTGGTGGATCCGGCGCGCCTGGACGTGCGTGGCGTGGTCCGCACGGGCCAGGACGTGGAGATCGATGCGAACGTGGTGCTGGAGGGCGCGGTCGAGCTTGGCGATGGCGTGCGCATCGGTCCGTTCTGCCGGCTCAAGGACGTGAAGCTGGGGCCCGGCACCGAGGTCCGCGCGCACTGCGACCTCGACGGCGTGGTGGTGGAGGGCGCCGCGAGCATCGGTCCGTTCGCGCGCTTGCGCCCGGGTACCGTGCTGGCCGATGGCGTGCACATCGGCAACTTCGTCGAGACCAAGAACGCGCGACTGGGTGTCGCCAGCAAGGCCAACCACCTGACCTACCTGGGCGACGCGGTGATCGGCAGCAAGGTCAATGTCGGCGCGGGCACCATCACCTGCAACTACGACGGCGTGAACAAGTCCACCACTATCATCGAGGACGGCGCCTTCATCGGTTCCAACAGCTCGCTGGTGGCGCCGGTTACGGTCGGCCGCGAGGCCACCCTGGCCGCCGGCACCGTGCTCACCCGAAACGCCCCGGCGGGCCAGCTGACCTTGGCCCGCGCCCGTCAATCCACCGTGGAAGGCTGGAAGCGGCCTGAGAAAAAACCGCGCTGAAGCGCAATCTGGGAAGTGGCAAGGGGCGCGCTAGAATGGCGCATCCTTACCTTGGAAACTGCCCCACCATGTGCGGAATTGTTGGTGCGATTGCCGGCCGTGACATCGTCCCCGTCCTGGTCGAAGGCCTGAAGCGACTTGAGTACCGCGGCTACGATTCCGCGGGCATCGCCGTGCTCGACCACGGCGACGTGCGCCGCGTGCGCCGCACCGGCCGCGTGGCCGAGATGGAAGCCGCCGCCAATGCCGAGGGCTTCCACGCCCAGCTGGGCATCGGCCACACCCGTTGGGCCACCCACGGCGGCGTCACCGAGGCCAACGCCCATCCGCACGTGAGCTTTGGCGAACTGGCGGTGGTGCATAACGGCATCATCGAGAATCACGACACGCAGCGTGAGCGCCTCAAGGCGCTGGGCTACGCGTTCGAGTCGCAGACCGACACCGAGGTGATCGCGCACCTGGTGCACTACCACCAGCAGCAGGGCCTGGACCTGCTCGCCGCGGTGCAGGCCGCCGCGCGCGAACTGCACGGTGCCTACGCCATCGCGGTGGTCAGCAAGCGCGAACCGGAGCGCCTGGTGTGTGCGCGCATGGGGTGCCCGCTGCTGGTCGGCCTCGGCGACGGCGAGAACTTCGTGGCCAGCGACGTATCGGCCATCGTGCAGGCCACCCGCCGCGTGATCTTCCTCGAAGAGGGCGACACGGCCGACGTCACCCGCGCCGGCGTGCGTGTGTTCGACGCCAGCGGCGCGCAGGTCACCCGCGACGAGCATCTGTCCGACGTGTCGCTCGCCTCGCTGGAGCTGGGGCCGTACCGGCACTTCATGCAGAAGGAAATCCACGAGCAGCCGCGCGCGATCAGCGACACCATCGAGCAGGTCATCGCTAACAACGGTTTCGTGCCGCAGCTGTTCGGCGCCAATGCCGAAGCCATGCTGCGGGACATCGAAGGCGTGCAGATCCTCGCCTGCGGCACCAGTTACTACGCGGGGCTGACCGCGCGTTACTGGATCGAGGCCATTGCCGGCCTGCCATGCTCGGTGGAGATCGCCAGCGAGTACCGCTACCGCGCCGCCGTGGCCAACCCGAAGCACCTGGTGGTGACGATTTCGCAGTCGGGCGAAACGCTGGACACGATGGAGGCGCTGAAATACGCCAAGTCGCTGGGGCACGACCGCACGCTTTCGATCTGCAACGTGCCGGAAAGCGCCATTCCCCGTGCCAGTGCGCTGGTCTACTACACCCGCGCCGGCGCCGAGATCGGCGTGGCTTCGACCAAGGCCTTCACTACCCAGCTGGTGGCGTTGTTCACCCTGACCTGCACCCTGGCCAAGCTTCGTGGCCGTTTGAATGACGAGCAGGAAACGACCTACCTCGACGACCTGCGCCAGCTGCCGGGCAGCGTGCAGCACGCGCTCAACCTGGAGCCGCAGGTGCAGGTGTGGTCGGAACGTTTCGCACCGAAGCAGCATGCGCTGTTCCTGGGGCGTGGCGTTCACTACCCGATCGCGCTGGAAGGCGCGCTCAAGCTCAAGGAAATCTCCTACATCCACGCCGAGGCGTACCCGGCCGGCGAGCTCAAGCACGGCCCGCTGGCGCTGGTCGACGAGGCGATGCCGGTGGTGGTGATCGCGCCCAACGACACGCTGCTGGAGAAGGTCAAGTCGAACATCCAGGAAGTGCGCGCGCGTGGCGGCGAGATGTTCGTGTTCGCCGACCTGGACAGCCAGTTCGGCGAGTCCGAGCAGGTGCACGTGATCCGCACCCCGCGCCACGTGGGCGTGCTGTCGCCGATCGTGCATGCGATCCCGGTGCAACTGCTGGCCTACCACGCCGCGCTGGCGAGAGGTACCGACGTGGACAAGCCGCGCAACCTGGCCAAGAGCGTCACCGTGGAATAAGCGCGGCGCGCTGCTCCAGACGAGAAAAGCCCGCGCAATGCGGGCTTTTCTCATGGCACCGGAGCGGCGTGGAATTGCATCCTCGGACTCAGTCCGCGTCGGCTTCCGCGTCCGACTCCCCCACGGGCTCGTGCATGTCCGCGCCGTCGCCGTGGTGTACGGTGGTGGTTACCGGCGACGCCGCGGGACGGTAGCGGGGCGGCGGCAACAGCGCGATCGCAGCTTCCGCCTCGGCCACGAGCTGCTGTCGGCGTGGTTCGGGCACTTCCTGCCAGTGGCATTCCAGCAGCGCGCCCTCGATCGCGTACAGCAGGTTGAGCGTCGGCTTGAAGCCCGCGCGCTTGACCCGCATGAAGGCCTCCACCGTGCCCACCGCGGCGATGTCGTCCTGCGTGCGCAGACCCACCTGGCGCAGCCATGCGGCGGACTTAGGGCCGATGTTCCGCAGCTTCTCGGTGCTCAAGTGATCGACTCCACGAAAACCCGGGCGATGGCCTCCAGGCCGGTCTGGTCGTCCGCGGAAAAGCGGTTGAGCTCGGGGCTGTCCAGGTCGAAGACGCCGATCAGCGTCCCGTCGGCGGCCACCAGCGGCACGACCAGTTCCGAGCGCGAGGCCGAGTCGCAGGCGATGTGGCCGGGAAATGCCTCGACGTCATCCACGCGCTGGGTCTGCCGCGTCCGCGCCGCCGCGCCGCACACGCCCTTGTCCAGCGGGATGCGCACGCAGGCCGGCAGCCCCTGGAAGGGACCCACCACCAGTTCCGTGCCGTCGAAGAAATAGAAACCCGCCCAGTTCAGTCCGGGCAGCGCATTGAAGACGAGGGCCGACAGGTTGGCGGCATTGGCGATGCGGTCGCGCTCGCCATACACGAGTGCGCGGGCCTGCTCGGCCAGCTGTGCGTACTGCTCGGGCTTGCTGCCGCTTAAACTCTGCGTGGTGAACATCGTGATGATTCTCCCTGTCTTGGAGTCTAGCAGTCCCGCAACACCTGCCGGGGGCGGTCGATGATGCCCTTCGCACGCCTGTTCGTCACCGGTACCGATACCGGGATCGGCAAGTCAGTGGCCAGTGCGGCGTTGCTGCATGCCCTGCGCCGCGACGGGGGCACGGCCGTGGGCATGAAGCCGGTGGCCAGCGGCTGCGAGCGCTTGGCCGAGGGGTGGCGCAACGAGGACGCCTTGCTGCTGCAGGCGGCCAGCGCGCCGCGCCCTGCCTACGACGACGTGAATCCGTTTGCCCTGCCGCAGCCGTTGGCACCGGAACTGGCCGCCGCCGATGCCGGCGTCAGCCTTGCCTTGGAGCCGATCCAGGCCGCCTTCACGCGCCTGCAAGCCCAGGCCGATCGGGTGGTGGTCGAGGGCGTGGGCGGATGGCTGGCGCCGCTTTCGGCCACGTTGGACCAGATCGACGTGGTCCGTGCGCTGGATCTGCAGGTGGTCATGGTGGTGGGGTTGCGCCTGGGCTGCATCAACCATGCGCGGCTGACCCAGCAGGCCATCGAGGCGTCGGGGGCGCGGTTGCTGGGCTGGATCGCCAACGACATCGACCCGGCCATGGCGTGCGCCGATGAGAACTTCGCGATCCTCCAGCGCCACCTGGCCGCCCCTTGCTGGGGGCGGCTGCCATACACGCTGCCCGTAGCGCCCGAGCGGCTGGCCCGCTTCCTCACGCTTCCGCGTTGACCGGCAGGTGGGTCGGACCCGCCCGATGGACCACAAGACTAATGGCACGGGCGTGCTGGCGGTCCGAAGTTAGACTGGCAAGTTCATGAAATCCTCGTGCGAGGCTCAGGATGCGCCACACCGTTCTCTTTTCCGCAATTCTCGTCGCCGCGCTGTCGCTGAGCGCATGCGGTGGCAAACAGGAACAGGGCGGCGCCGGTGCAGGGGGCCCGCCAGGTGGCATGCAACTGCCGGTGGAGACCGTCACGCTGCAGCCACAAGTCCTGCAGGGCGGCCTGCAAACGGTGGGCAGCCTGCGCGCGGATGAGTCCGTGGTGGTGCGGCCGGAAGTCGGTGGGCGCGTCACCCGCATCCACTTCACCGAAGGCGGTCGCGTGACCGCCGGGCAGCCGCTGTTCACGCTGGACGGCAGTCTGGCCCAGGCCAGCCTCAACGAGGCCGCGGCCAACCTGGAGAACAGCCGCCGCGCCGTGGCGCGCGCCGAACAGCTCAGCGGTCAGAAGCTGATCGCCCAGTCCGACCTGGACAAGGCACGCGCGCAGTTTGGCGTCGACCAGGCGCGCGTGGCGTCGGCGCGCACCGCGCTGTCGAAGATGACCCTGCGTGCGCCGTTCTCCGGGCAGGTGGGCCTGCGCAACGTCAGCGTCGGCGAGTTCGTCAACGTCGGCCAGGACCTGGTCACGCTGGTCAAGCTCGACC
This sequence comes from Lysobacter olei, assembly GCF_054777355.1. Classification (NCBI taxonomy): domain Bacteria; kingdom Pseudomonadati; phylum Pseudomonadota; class Gammaproteobacteria; order Lysobacterales; family Lysobacteraceae; genus Lysobacter; species Lysobacter olei. Next base: position 77,788 of record NZ_BAAHAT010000007.1, read on the forward strand.
CGATCGAGGTCGACTTCAGCGTCCCCGAGACCGCGCTGACCCAGTTGCGCAACGGACAGAAGATCAACATCACCGTCGATGCGTTCGCGGGCGACGCGTTCGGCGGGCAGGTGGTGGCCATCGACCCGGTGATCGACCCCAACAGCCGCAGCGCCAAGCTGCGCGCGCAGATCCCCAATCCCGATTTCCGCCTGCGCCCCGGCCAGTTTGCCAAGTTGCAGCTCGACACCGGCACGGGCAACGCCCAGGCGCTGATGGTGCCCGAGCAGGCGCTGATGCAGGACGGCGACACGCGCTTCGTCTACATCGTGGTGGACGGCAAGGCCAAGAAGACCACGGTCAGGACCGGCACCCGCACGCCGGGCCTGGTGCAGGTGGTGGAAGGGCTGAAGGCCGGCGATGTGGTGATCACCGCGGGCCAGGCCAAGCCGATGATGCACGACGGCATGGCGGTGATGTCGCTGCCGCCGCAAGGCGCGGGCGATGGCAAGCCCGCTGCAGGCGGGGCGAAGGCGCCTGCTGCCAAGGGTGAGCCCGCCAAGGCCGACGCGACCAAACCCGCCAACGGCGGTTGAGGGAGGCGCGCCCCATGGTCCTCTCCGACATCTCCATCCGCCGCCCGGTCTTCGCGACGGTGATCAACCTGGTGGTGCTGCTGATCGGCATCATCGCCTATGACCGCCTCGCGGTGCGGTTGATTCCCAACGTGGACACGCCGGTGGTCACCGTCAACACCAGCTACCCGGGCGCGAGCGCGCAGGTGATCGAATCGCAGATCACCCAGCCGATCGAGGACGCGCTCTCCGGCGTAGAGGGCATCGAGTACATCAGCTCGGTCAGCCGCGAGCAGTCCAGCCAGGTCACGATCCGCTTCCGCCTGGACCGCGACCCGGACGGCGCCGCGTCCGACGTGCGCGACCGCGTCGGCCAGGCGCGCGACTTCCTGCCCGAGGAGGCCAACGAGCCGATCGTGCAGAAGCAGGAGGCCGACGCGCAGCCGATCATCTGGATGGCGTTCTCGTCCGACCGGCACAGCAAGACCGAGCTCGCCGACCTCGCTGACCGCCTGGTCAAGGACCGCGTGCAGACCATTCCCGGCGTGGCGCAGGCGCAGGTGTTTGGCGTGCGTTACGCGATGCGCGTGTGGCTGAACCCGCAGCGCCTGGCCGGCTTCGGGCTGACCCCGGCCGACGTGGAGAGCGCACTGCGCGCGCAGAACGCGGAAATCCCGGCCGGGCGCGTGGAAGGCAGCACCCGTGAATTCACCGTGTTGTCGGAGACCGACCTGCGCACGGCCGAGCAGTTCGGCGAGGTGATCCTGGGCAGCAGTGGCGGGTACCTGGTGCGTCTCAAGGACGTGGCCAAGGTGGAGTTGGGCTCGCAGGAGGACCGCTTCCGCGCGCGCTTCAACGGCGTCGACGCCGTGCCGCTGGGCGTGGTCAAGCAGGCGGTGGCCAACCCGCTGGAGATCTCCGAGGCATTGAAGACGATGCTGCCTCAGATCCAGCGCACGCTGCCCGCGGGCGTAAAGGTCAACATCGCGTACGACTCCACCATCTTCATCGAAAAGTCGATCGAGGAGGTCTACAAGACCGTCGGTGAGGCGGTATTGCTGGTCATCCTCGTCATCTTCCTGTTCCTGCGCAGCTGGCGCGCCACGCTGATCCCGCTGGTGACCATCCCGGTGTCGCTGGTGGGTGCGTTCGCGCTGATGTACGCCTTCGGCTTCACCATCAACACGCTGACCCTGCTGGCCATGGTACTCGCCATCGGCCTGGTGGTGGACGACGCGATCGTGATGCTGGAGAACATCTTCCGCCACGTGGAAGAGGGCATGCCGCCGTTCGAGGCCGCGCTGAAGGGCAGCAAGGAAATTGGCTTCGCGATCATCGCGATGACCCTGACGCTGGTGGCGGTGTACGTGCCGCTCGCGTTCTCCACCGGCCGCACCGGCAAGCTGTTCGTCGAGTTCGCGCTGACCCTGGCAGGCGCCGTGCTGGTGTCGGGCTTCACCGCGCTGACCCTGTCGCCGATGATGTCGTCCAAGCTGCTGAAGCATGAGAAGAAGCACGGCCGCTTCTACGATGCCGGTGAAAAGGTGCTGCGCGGAATCGACAACACCTACCGTGCAGTGCTGAAGCGCGCCTTGTCGTTGAAGGTGATCGTCACCGGCATCGGCGTGGCGATCCTCGCGGCGGCCATCGGGCTGTTCATGCTGCTGCCGCGCGAACTGGCGCCGCAGGAGGACCAGGGCCTGGTGATCGGCTTTGGCATCGCGCCCGAAGGTTCCACCGTGGAGTACACCGACAAGTACGCCCGGGTGATGGAGGGCATGTTTTCCAAGGTGCCGGAAGTGGACCGCTACTTCCAGATTGTCGGCTTCCCGTCGATCACCCAGACCATTGGCTTCGTCGGCCTGGTGGACTGGGATCAGCGCACGCGCAAGTCGGCCGAAGTGCAGGGCCAACTGTTCCCGCAGTTCATGGGCATTCCCGGGGTGATGGCGTTCCCGGTGTTGCCGCCGCCGCTGGGCCAGCAGGGCTTTGGCCAGCCGGTGAGCTTCGTGGTGCAGAGCACGGGCACGTGGGAGGACCTCGGCGCCACGGTGCAGAAGCTGATGGCCAAGATGGCCGAGAACCCCAAGCTGACCAATCCCGACACCGACCTCAAGCTGGACAAGCCGCAGCTGAAGATCGACGTCAACCGCGACAAGGTGGCGGCGGTGGGCAGCAACGTGGCCACGGTGGGCCGCACGCTGGAGACTTTGCTGGGCGGACGCAACGTCACCCGCTTCAAGATGGGCAGCGAACAGTACGACGTCATCGTGCAGACCGACGATGCCAACCGCCGCGTGCCCGGGGACCTGAGCAACATCTTCGTGCGCGCCGGCGATGGGCAGATGGTGCAGCTGTCCAACCTGGTGGACGTGCGGGAAACCGTGGCAGCGAAGGAGTTGAACCACTTCAACAAGCTTCGCTCGGCCACGATCAGCGCAGGTCTCGCACCCGGCTATTCCATGGGCGAGGCACTGACGTGGATGGAGGGCGCGTTGAAGGAAGTGGCGCCCGAGGCGCAGTACGACCTGTCCGGACAGAGCCGCGAATTCCGCGAATCCTCCAGCGACTTCGCGCTGATCTTCGGCTTGGCGCTGGCCTTCATCTTCTTGGTGCTGGCCGCGCAGTTCGAGAGCTGGGTCGACCCGCTGGTGATCCTGCTGGCGGTGCCGCTGGCCGCGTTCGGTGCCTTCCTTGCGCTCAAGCTGAGCGGTGGCAGCTGGAACATCTACTCGCAGATCGGCATCGTCACCCTGGTGGGCCTGATCGCCAAGCACGGCATCCTGATCGTGGAGTTCGCCAACCAGTTGCAGGAGCAGGGCCGCAGCAAGCTGGATGCGGTGATCGAAGCGTCTGCGTTGCGCCTGCGTCCGATCCTGATGACCACCGGTGCGATGGTGTTGGGCTCGGTGCCGCTGGCCATTGCCACGGGCGCGGGCGCGGAAGCGCGCAACCAGATCGGCTGGGTGATCGTCGGCGGCATGGGCATCGGCACGCTCTTCACCTTGTTCGTGGTGCCGGTGATGTACCTGCTGATTGGCCGGAACCAGCAGAAACGCGGGACGCCCAAGCCAGCGGCCTGAGCGGCGTCGCCTTCAGGCAGGCACCGCTTTGTGCAAGCGTTGCAGATAGGCTCGGGCGTCGTACGCCTCAAGCGGCCGCGCAAACAGGTAGCCCTGGCCTTCGGTGCATCCGTTGGCCCGCAGCCACTCGCACTGCTGTTCGGTCTCCACGCCCTCGGCGACGGACAGCTTGTCCAGGGTCTGGGTCATGGCCAGGATCGCGCGCAGCAACGCTTCGCCCGAGGGCGTGCCGATCCGACGCACGAACGCGACGTCGATCTTGATCGTGGTGAACGGCAGCGATTGGAGGTAGGCGAGCGAAGAGTAGCCGGTGCCGAAGTCATCGAGCGCCAGGGTCGAACCCACGGCTTCGAGCTGAGCCAGGCGGGGCAGGGCCCAGTCGAGGTTCTCCATCGCCGCGGTCTCGGTAATTTCGAGCTCCAGTGAGCTGGGCGGTAGGCCATGGGTGGTGAGGCATTCGCGCAGGAAGTCCGGCAAGGGCACATCGGCGAGCTGCCGCACCGACAGGTTGATCGCCATGGTGACGCTGCCCAGGTCGTGCGCGCGTTCCCATTCGGCGGTCTGGCGAACGACTTCGTTCAGCGCCCAACGCCCAAGTTCAAGGATGAAGCCGGTCTCCTCTGCCACCGGGATGAACTCCGCCGGCGGGATGTCGCCCTCGGGTGCCCGCCAGCGCAGCAGCGCTTCGAAACCGGCCAGACGATCGCCATCCAGCCTCACACGAGGCTGGTACACCATTCGAAATTCCGCGTTGGCCAGCGCCTCGGGCATTCGGCCCGCCAGCTCGATCCAGCGCTTGCTGCGCTGGTGATGGGTCGGGTCGAACTCCAGGACATCGACATGGCCCTGCTGCTTGGCCATGGACACCGCGGCTTCGCAGTGCTGCATTATCTCCAGGCTGCTATCGGCAGGACCGGAGAAGCGACAGTAGCCGCCGGTTGCGGTGATTTGCAGGTGCAGTTCGTCCGTCAATTCAAACGGCGCCGACAGCATCGCCACGATCTCGCGCGCACGGGCGAGCCCCGATTGTGAATCGTTGGAGACGAACACGAAGGCGTCGCCTCCGAATCGTGCCACGTACTCGCCGTGGCGCATGTTGCCGCGCAGCCGGTCCGCGGCGGCCACCAGCAGGCGGTCTCCCGTCTCGCGCCCCAACGCGCTATTGATCCGGGCGACCTTGTTCAGGTCCACCATGAGCACGCCGCCCTGCGCGCCCGCCTGGATCCGGGCCGCCAGTTCGGCCTCAAGCGCGTGCCGGTTGGGCAGGCCGGTCAATTCGTCATTCGTCGCCAGCCACTCCAGCCGGATCATCTGCTTGACCCGATCGGTCGCGTCCCTGATGAACGCCACGGTGCAGGGTGCGCCGTTCCAGGTGGTCGGTGACAGAGCGATGTCGGCGAAGAATCGCCCTCCGTCGCGACGCAGGGCCTGCAGGTGGGTGACCGGACTCATGGCGCGTACCTTCCGGTCGCTCGCATAACCCGCGCGCCGCAGGAGATGCTCCTGCCGCTGCTCGACCGGGATCAGGTCCTCCACCGTGAGTGTGGCCAGCTCGTCAGGCTGAGCGCCGAACAGGATGCGCGCGGCGTCGTTGTGCGCCAGGATGCGGCCATCATCCCCGACCACGATGACGCCATCGGGCGCGCCAACGATGAGTGCGGCCAAGCGGCGCGCCGTGTCCTCGTGGGAGCGCTTCTCCGACCGCAGCTGGTTGTAGGGTTCGACGACCTGGGTGTGAAGTATCGCCAGTGCGAAGTAGCCCGTGCCGATCATCTTGTAGACATGGCCGAGCGTGCTGTCGAGCGCCGAGGGCACCGTGTACATGGCGAAGAACACCTCGCCCGCGGTGAGGACGAACAGGCCGCAGGCGACCAGGTCCGACCTCACGACCGGGCGCACTTGCAGCACGCGCAAGCCGAGGATGGCATAGGAGGCCAGGATCACCAGCTCCATGCCGATCTTGAACGGCGACAGCCCTTGCCCTGGGACATACAGCGTTGGCGCCCACGCAGGCATCCACGTGCCAAGCCCAACCGCCAGGGCGGTGTAGGGGAGGAATAGCCACGTCAGTGGCCCATACCAGTGCCGTGGGAGCAGCATCACGGCGAGCGTCAGCGAAACCGCCAAGCGGGCACCCAGCCAGAAGGCCAGGCTGGGTTCCAGGCCCCGCGCGCCGAAGTACCCCGACATGCCGGGGTACGTAATGGTGTGCAGCAGGTCGAGCAAGGCGACCGCCAGAAAGCCGACCGCCACGAGCCTGACGCGGGGGTTGTCGCCCGTGCGGATCAGCGCCGTGACCGAGACGACCAGGCTCATCGCGATGGCCAGCGTCTCCAGAAGGGTGTGCCAACCGCTGTAGTCCGGCATGGGGTGGTCGACGCCGGGCATCCCCAGGACGACCAGCAACACGACCGCCGCAACGAGCAGCCCGCCGGTCACGGCATATGCCAATCGACTGGAGTATTCCCGCACCGGCTCGGGCGTGGAGGCCCAATGCTCCGCGTGAAGCGACGGGCTTAATGCAGGGTCAGGCTGAAGTCGATTCATGGCCGTAGTGTAGGCACATGAATGCCCGTGCGTGGGGGGCACGCAGCGGGCTTTCCGCGGTCAGGTATGCTCGGTGCCGGCCAACAATGCCCCATGCGCGGAGAGACGGTGCACATCGACAACAAGGCGAAGGGGTGCGGCCAGTGCCGCGACGCCGAGCCCCTGGCATTTGAGTTCAGCTACGCCTTCCAGCCCATCGTCGATGTCACGACCCGGTCGGTGTTCGCCCACGAGGCCCTGGTGCGTGGCGTCGCCGGGGAGGGGGCCGCCGGTGTTCTGTCGCGTGTCACCGACGACAACCGCTACCAGTTCGACCAGGCCTGCCGCCGCCGGGCGATCGAGATTGCCGCGCATCTGGGCATGCAGAGCGCGCTCTCGATCAACTTCCTGCCCAATGCCATCTATCGCCCGGAGCTGTGCATCCGGTCGACGCTGACTGCGGCGCAAGAGCACGGGTTCCCGGTCGAGCGGATCATCTTTGAGACGGTCGAAGGCGAGCAGGTGAACGACGGCAAATGGCTGGCGGAGATCCTGCGCGAATACCAGCGCATCGGCTTCCTGACCGCCATCGACGACTTTGGCGCGGGGTTTGCCGGCCTCAACCTGCTGGCAGACTTCCAGCCGGACATCGTCAAGCTGGACATGGGCCTGGTGCGCGACATCGACCTGCATCCCGCGCGCCGCGCGATCGTGTCCGGGGTGTTCTCCATGTGCCAGGAACTGGGGATCCGGGTCATTGCCGAAGGCGTGGAGCGCGACGACGAAGCGCGCTGCCTCCACGACGTGGGCATCACCCTGATGCAGGGCTACTACTTCAGCAAGCCGGCTTTTGAGCGCGTGGTGGCCACCCAGGACATTGCATGGCCACGGTAAGAGGTGCCAGCGTTCGGCGTGTTGCGGATCCGCGACGGCGATCGTGAGGACGCGCCCGGATGACGCCCAGCCGGCCCGCCGCATCCGAGCAATAAAAAACACCCGGCCGCGGGTGCGGCCGGGTGCGGAGTTTCCAGCGGGGACTGGAGAGAGAGGGTTACTTCGCCTTCGGCGCAGCGGCCTTGACCGCCTTCTCGACGCTGGCTTCGGCCTTCTTGGCGGCCGCTTCAAACTGGGACTTGGCGATCTGGCCGATGGCCTCGTTGGCCTTCACGGTGCGGTCGAGCACTTCCTGCGAAGCGGCGACAGCGCGCTCCACGTTCTCGCGGGCCACCTGCACGCCCTTCGGGAACAGGGTCTTGGCGGCGTCGAGGTCGCGGGCTTCGGTGACTTCGCCAATGAAGGCGAAGGTGGCGTTGGCGCGCTCTTCCAACACCGAGAGCTGCAGGCCGAACACGGCCTCGGCGTTCTCCAGGGCGATGCGGTTGATCTGGGCTGCCGTGTCCGCGAACTGGCGCGTGGCGGCGGCAAACTGTTCGTTGAACTGCTGGTACATGGCAGGAGCTCCGGAATCGCCGGCAGGGATTGCCGGTTTGTGCGGTGCAGCATATCGCCCTGTTTTGTGCGTTGCAACAATAAATTCCTGAATAGGGGCGGGAGGTTAGGTTCCGGTTCAAGGAAACCGATGGGTCCGGCTGGTCACATCGGGCTTCCCTGCCGGGTTGGCGAGGAAGTCCCCGCCCTGCCGCCTTGGCTTAGGATGGATCGGTAGAACCGGAGTGGCGATGGACTGGAACGAAGTCTTGAGGGGGCTGCTGACGGCCTTGGGCGTGGGGCTGCTGATCGGCGTGGTGCGCGAGCGTCATTACGGGCCCAGCGTGAGCAAGGCGGGCCTTCGAACGCACGCCCTGGTGGCCCTGCTGGGTGCGGTGGCGATGGGCCTGGGCATGCCTGCGTTCATTGCCCTGCTGCTGATCGTGGGCGCATACGCCATTGCCGGGTACTGGAACAGCCACCGCGATGATCCCGGCCTCACCGGCGAGGTGGCGCTGCTGGTATCGGCCATGCTCGGCGCGTTGGCGCGGCAGGAGCCGGCGCTGGCCGCGGGTCTTGGCGTGGTGGCGGCGATTCTGTTGCAGGCCAAGCAGCCACTGCAGCGCCTGACCCGCGAGCTGATCAGCGAGCGCGAGGTCCAGGATGCGTTGCTGCTGGCCGCCGCGGCGCTGGTGGTGATGCCCTTGCTGCCGGACCGACCCCTGGACCCGTGGGGCGTGCTGCAGCCGCGGATGCTGTGGCGCATCGTGGTTCTGGTGATGGCAGTGGGCATGCTCGGCCACATCGCGCTGCGCGCAGTGGGCGCGCGCTGGGGATTGCCCGTGGCGGGCTTCTTTTCAGGTTTCGCGTCGTCGACGGCTGCGGTGGCCGGCTTCGGGCGACGTGCGGCGGACAACCCGAAGCTGGTGGCACCGGCCGGTGCGGCTGCGCTGCTGGCCAACCTGGCGTCGCTGCTGTTGTTCGTGGCCGTGGTCGGCACGGTGGCCCCGGCGCTGTTGGTGGCGACGGCATGGCCCCTGGTGGCGGCGGCACTGGGGCTGCTCGCCTTCGCCGCGTTGGGACTGCATCGGGCCGACCATGTGGACGGACTGCCGGATGAGCCCCAGCCCCGCGCCTTCCACCTGACACATGCACTATTGATCGCGGCCGTGATTGCCGTGGTGCTGCTGGTCTCGGCGTGGTTGCGACAGATCTTCGGCGACGCCGGGGCGCTGGTGGCGGCCACGTTGGTGGCCTTGGCGGAAATCCACGCGGCGGCGGCGAGCATTGCGCAGCTGACGGCGACTGGCGGCCTGCCGATCGAACACGCGCGTTGGGGCGTGGTGGCGCTGCTGGCCGCCGGATCAATCGCGAAAATCGTGCTGGCGTTGCTGAGCGGTGGTTGGCGTTACGGGCGCTACGTTGGCGCGGGCCTGGTGGCCATGGCCGGCGCCGCGGCCGTCATGACCGCCCTTACCCAGCCCTAGGTCCGCTCAGGGGCCGCGGTAACGGCAGCCGGAGGTGCAGGTCTCGTGCACCACCACCTCGCTCAGCAGCGGCAGGCTGGGCTTGAGCTGCTCCCAGATCCACATCGCGAGGCGTTCGCTGGTGGGGTTTTCCAAGCCGGGGATGTCGTTGAGGTAGTGGTGGTCCAGCCGGTCGTACAGGGGCTGGAACGCCTGCTTCACGTCACCGAAGTCCATCACCCAGCCGGTGTCCGCGCCCACGTCGCCGCTGACGTGCAGTTCGACGCGGAACGAATGCCCGTGTAGCCGCGCGCACTTGTGGCCCGGGGGGACGTTTGGCAGCCGGTGTGCGGCTTCGAGGGTGAAGGCCTTGAAGATGTCCATGTCCCATTGTCGCATGCGGCGGCGGATGGCTCCCGGGCACGCTGACAAAACGTTAAGGCGAGGTCAGCAACACTCGGGACCCATGGCACGGCACGCGCTGCTGCTCCTGATGCTGGTGGGTTTGACCTGGCCGGTCCACGCCCGCACCGTCTACCGCTGCGTGCGCGACGGAACGGTGAGCCTGGCCACGGCGCGCGAGCCGGGGTCGTCCTGCGAGGCCGTGCAGTTCGACGATGACGCGGCCGTCGTGCCCGACCTGTGGGGCGCCTTGGGCAAAGTCTCGGGGATGCTGTACCAACGGGTGCAGGATGGCCAAGTGGTCTACAGCACCCGCAATCTGCCCGGTTCTACGCCGATGTTTGGGTTCGTGGTGCACACGCCGAAGGCCTCCCCTGCGCACGAGGGACTCGGCACCGTGGGCAAACCCCGGATGGATCGCTACGCCGTCGAGTTCCGCGCGGCGGCCAAGGCCTACCGGTTGGACGAGGCGTGGCTGCGGGCGATCGCCCATGCCGAAAGCGGGTACGACCCGCGGGCCATTTCACCCAAGGGGGCGCAGGGCATCATGCAACTGATGCCTGCTGTCGCGCGCGAGTTGGGTGTACGCGATCCATTTGCAGCATCGGATTCCATCCGCGCCGGCGCCCGCCACCTGCGCCAGTTGCTCAAGCGCTATGGCGGCGATTACACCCGCGCTGCGGCCGCGTACAACGCGGGCATGGGCGCGGTGGCCCGGTACGACGGCGTGCCGCCCTACCGGGAGACTCGTGCCTACGTGGAGAAAGTGGCCCGGCTGCACATCCGGTACCGGGAGGCATTAGGCCAACTGGGGGTAGATGCGGCCGACGAGCGGTAGGTCCCGAGGCGTCAGAGGCTGCCCGCGGGCACGCGCACCTGGCCTTCCATCAGCACCCGGGCACTCCGGCTCATCACCGCCTTGGTCACGGTCCACTGGCCGTTCACCTGTTGCACATCCGCGCCCACGCGCAGCGTGCCGGAGGGGTGGCCGAAGGTGACCACGCTGCGGGTGCCACCACCCGCTGCGGCGTTGACCAGCGTGCCCGGCACCGCGGCGGCGGTGGCGATGGCGACCGAGGCGGTGCCCATCATGGCGTGGTGCAGTTTGCCCATCGACAGCGCGCGCACACGCAGGTCGATGTCGCCTGCGTTGACCTGCTTGCCGCTGGAGGCGACGTAGTCGGCGGCCGGCGCGACGAACGCCACCTTGGGCGTGTGCTGGCGCTTGGCCGCCTCAGCCACGTCCTTGATCAGGCCCATGCGCACTGCAGCGTGGGCGCGGATTGCCTCGAACATCGCCAGCGCCTTGGCGTCGCCGTTGATCGCGTCCTGCAACTCGCTGCCGGTGTAGCCGATGTCGGCGGCGTTGACGAACACGGTGGGAATGCCCGCGTTGATCATCGTAGCCTTCAACGTGCCGACGCCCGGCACGTCCAGTTCGTCGATCAGCTGGCCGGTGGGGAACATCGCGCCACCACCCTCGCCTTCGCCCTCGTCGGCGGGGTCGATGAACTCCAGCACGATCTCGGCGGCGGGGAAGGTCACGCCATCGAGCTCGAAATCGCCGGTTTCCTGCACCTCGCCGTTGCTCACCGGCACGTGCGCGACTATGGTCTTGCCGATGTTGGCCTGCCATATGCGCACGGTGCAGATGCCGTCACGCGGCACGCGCGCGGGGTCGATGAGACCATTGGCGATGGCGAACGGGCCGACCGCTGAGGAGAGGTTGCCACAGTTGCCGCTCCAGTCGACGAAGGCCGTGTCGATGGACACCTGGCCGTAGAGGTAGTCCACGTCGTGGTCGGGCACCGTCGCCTTCGAAATGATCACGCACTTGCTGGTGCTGGACGTCGCGCCGCCCATGCCATCGGTGTGCTTGGCGTAGGGATCGGGCGAGCCGATCACGCGCATGAGCAGCGCATCGCGCGCGGGACCGGGCACCTGCGCCGACGCCGGCAGATCCTGCAGGCGGAAGAACACGCCCTTTGACGTGCCACCGCGCATGTAGGTGGCGGGGATGCGGAGCTGGGGCGCGTGGGTCATCTTCGTGGTTCCGGTTCTGCGTCCGCTCCCAATGATGGGAGCAAACGGGCGTGGGGCGGGCCACGAAAGCAGCCGTTTCCGCCTGCTCCTGGGCTTCTTGCCGCCGTGGAGGGAAAAGGAATTTCAGGCGTTGTCGGGGATGTTGGGCTCGACCAGATGCGCCAGCAGTGCCAGCGATTCCTGCCAGCCGAGGTAGCAGAACTCGACCGGAATCGCATCGGGAATGCCCTGCTGAACGATGTGCACCTCGGTGCCGCACAGCACCGGATTCAAGGTCACCGTCACCTCCATCTCGCCCGGCAGGTCGGGATTGTCGAAACGGTCGTTGTAGCGGATGCGTTCGCCGGGGACGAGTTCGAGGTAGGTACCGCCGAACGAATGACTGCCACCCGTGCCGAAGTTGGTGAACGACATGCGATAGCCGCCACCGACGCGCGCATCCATCTCGTGGATCTTGCCGGTGAAGCCGTACGGTGGCAGCCACTTCACCATCGCATCGGGGTCGATGAAGGCGCGGTAGACGCGGTCGGCCGGGGCCTTGAGCACGCGGTGCAGGGTGACGGTACCGGACATGTCGCTACTCCTCAGCAGTGACGGAAGGGGGTGACACGATCAAGCGGCCCGCGATGACTCGAGAAAGTCGTTGGCGAAGCGCTGCAGCACGCCGCCGGCCTCGTAGATCGACACTTCCTCGGCGGTGTCGAGGCGGCAGGTGACCGGCACCTCCACACGCTCGCCATTCCCGCGATGGATCACCAGCGTCAGCGTCGCGCGCGGCGTGCGCTCGCCGATGACGTCATAGGTCTCCGTGCCGTCGATGGCCAGCGTGTTGCGGTTGGTGCCCGGCTGGAACTCCAGCGGCAGCACGCCCATGCCGATCAGGTTGGTGCGGTGGATACGCTCGAAGCCTTCGGCGACGATCGCCTCCACGCCTGCCAGGCGCACGCCCTTGGCCGCCCAGTCGCGGCTGGAGCCCTGGCCGTAGTCGGCGCCGGCGATGATGATCAGCGGCTGCTTGCGCTCCATGTAGGTTTCGATCGCTTCCCACATGCGCATGACCTGGCCCTCCGGCTCCACCCGCGCCAGCGAACCTTGCTTCACGCTGCCGTCGTCATTGCGCACCATTTCGTTGAACAGCTTCGGGTTGGCGAAGGTGGCGCGTTGCGCAGTCAGGTGGTCGCCGCGGTGCGTAGCGTAGGAATTGAAGTCCTCTTCCGGCAGGCCCATCTTCGCAAGATAGGCACCCGCGGCGCTGTCGAGCATGATCGCGTTGCTTGGGGAGAGGTGGTCGGTGGTGATGTTGTCGCCCAGCACCGCCAGCGGGCGCATGCCTCGCAGCGTGCGGTCGCCGGCCAATGCACCTTCCCAGTACGGCGGGCGGCGGATGTAGGTGCTCTGCGGGCGCCAGTCGTACAGCGGACTCACCGCGCCGCCGTGCTCCACGCGCACGTTGAACATTGGCTCGTACACCTTGCGGAACTGCTCGGGCTTCACCGCGGCCTTCACCACGGCATCGATCTCGGCGTCGGTCGGCCAGAGGTCCTTGAGGCGGATCTCGCGGCCGTCGACCACGCCCAGCACGTCCTTCTCGATGTCGAAGCGCACGGTGCCGGCGATGGCGTAGGCGACCACCAGTGGCGGCGAGGCGAGGAAGGCCTGCTTGGCGTACGGGTGGATGCGGCCGTCGAAGTTGCGGTTGCCCGACAGCACGGCGGTGGCGTACAGGTCGCGGTCGATGATTTCCTGCTGGATCTTCGGGTCCAGCGCGCCGCTCATGCCGTTGCAGGTGGTGCAGGCGAAGGCGACGATGCCGAAGCCGAGCTTCTCGAGGTCATCGTCCAGGCCGGCTTCCTGGAGGTACAGGGCCACGGCCTTGGAGCCGGGCGCCAGCGACGACTTCACCCACGGCTTGCGGGTCAGGCCCAGGCGGTTGGCATTGCGCGCCAGCAGGCCTGCGGCGATCACGTTGCGCGGGTTGCTGGTGTTGGTGCACGAAGTGATGGCGGCGATGATCACCGCGCCGTCGGGCAGCAGGCCCTGCGCTTCCTGCGCGCGAGCGGCCTCAAGGTTGCCGGCGATGCCGCGCTCGGCCAACTGCGCCACCGGCAGCTTGGCGTGCGGGTTGGACGGGCCGGCCATAGTGCGTTCGACGCTGGACAGATCAAACGTCAGCGTGCGCTCGTACTGCGCGGTGCGCAGGTCATCGGCCCACAGGCCTGCGGCCTTGGCGTAGGTCTCCACCAGCGCGACCTGCTCGTCGCTGCGGCCGGTCAGGCGCAGGTAGTCGAGGGTGTTGCCGTCGATGAAGAACATCGCCGCGGTCGCGCCGTATTCGGGCGCCATGTTGGAGATGGTGGCGCGATCACCAATCGTCAGCGCCGCTGCACCTTCGCCACGGAACTCCAGGTACGCGCCCACCACCTTCTGCTTGCGCAGGAACTCGGTCAGCGACAGCACGATGTCCGTGGCGGTGATGCCCGGCTGTGGCTTGCCGGTCAGCTCCACGCCGATGATGTCCGGCAGGCGCATCCACGATGCGCGGCCGAGCATCACGTTCTCTGCCTCCAGGCCGCCGACGCCGACGGCGATCACGCCCAGCGCGTCGACGTGCGGGGTGTGGCTGTCGGTGCCCACGCAGGTGTCGGGGAAGGCCACGCCATCCTGCACGTAGATCACCGGGCTCATCTTCTCCAGATTGATCTGGTGCATGATCCCGTTGCCCGGCGGGATTACATCCACATTGCGGAACGCCAGCTTGGTCCAGTCGATGAAGTGGAAGCGGTCCTCGTTGCGACGGTCCTCGATGGCGCGGTTCTTGGCGAACGCATCCGGGTCATAGCCGCCGCACTCCACCGCCAGTGAGTGGTCGACGATCAGCTGCACCGGCACCACCGGGTTGACCTGCGCCGGGTCGCCGCCCTTGTCGGCGATGGCGTCGCGCAGGCCGGCCAGGTCGACCAGCGCGGTCTGCCCGAGGATGTCGTGGCACACCACGCGTGCCGGGAACCACGGGAAGTCGAGGTCGCGGCGGCGCTCCACCAGCTGGCGCAGGTAGTCGTCGCGCATCGCCGGGTCGGCCTTGCGCACGATGTTCTCGGCATGCACGCGGGCGGTGTAGGGCAGGGTGGCCCAGGCGCCGGGCTGCAGCGCGTCGACGGCCTCGCGCGCGTCGAACCAGTCGAGTTTCGTTCCGGGGAGCGGCTTGCGGAAGGCGGTGTTCATGGTGGGCGGAGGCGGGCTCGGTGGCCGCGACAGGCGGCGAAGCCGTGATTTTACCCCCCCGGGTTCCGGAGGCGTCGTCCCACGATGGTGGAAGGCGGCGGCTCAGGCATGACGTTGCCCGGGGGGACCGTCCCCGGCGAGCGACCCCCATCGCCCGTCGTGCCGCCTCACGAGCAGCGGCGGCCCACGCCGGGCCGCGGTCGAATGACCTTGGGGCGTCTCAGCCTGCGTCAATCGGTACGTTGGTCCGCTTGTGGCGTTTGGTCCGGTACAGCGCCTGGTCGGCGGCCTCCATCCATTCCCGCAGCCCCTGCCCAGCGGGCGGCGGCCCGGCGTGGCCCAGACTGAGCGAGCACGTCAGCCCCGGGTATTGCGGGAACTGAAGGCCAGTGACGGCCACGCACAGTTGTTCGCCCAGCGCCTCCGCGGCCCCCGGATCGAGGCGGAGGGCGAGTCCAAACTCATCGCCGCCGATGCGGCCCGCGTGGCCGTCTTCACCCACAATGCCGCGGATGCAGTCGGCCACCGCGCGCAACACGTCGTCGCCGGCGTTGTGCCCGTAGCCGTCGTTGATCGGCTTGAACAGGTCGAGGTCCACCACCATCAGTTGCGCCGGTCCCCCGCCGGCGCGGTGCGCGGCAAGCACGCCTTCGGCGCGTTCCTGCCAGTGGCGCCGATTGAACAGCCCGGTCAGGCCGTCGGTGCGCGACAGCCGGTCTAGCTCAACGTTTTGCGATTGGACGCGGCGCACCATGCGGTGCGTGCTCATGGCCACCATCAGCGTATGCACGAACAGGATCGGCAGCGACGCCACGATCACGAGCGTGCTGGTGGCGTGGTCGACGGCAAAGCTGTTGAACCAGGCCGACAGCAGCAGCCCGCCGCCCATCCAGGGCAGCGACCGCGCCCACAGGCCACGCACGCCGGTACTGAGCTTGTCGGCCATCGCCACCGACAGCAGTACCGCCGAGGGCAAGAGGTTGAAGTGCATGAACGGCACGCACGCACCCGCGATGGCCGAGTCAATCACCAGGTTGCGTAACTCTGCACGGAACGGATCGCGACTGCGGATCGCCCAGTGGAAGGCCAGATGTGGCCACAGCAGGCAAGACGCTACCGCCCACAGCCACGCGTCCGGGCTGGCATCCAGCTCATGGAAGACGGCGCCCAAGGGCAGGATCGCCAGCCCCATGCCCATGGCCCGGAACCGGTAGGTCCGCCAAGGCAGGCGCGCTTGGCGCGCCGCTTGGACGGCGGCGTCGGACAGGTGCGGCGGCGGTGTCGTGCGGTGCATGCACGGAGCATAACGTGAATGGTGTCACGGCTTGCCGCCTGCCCATGCCGAGGACGCCGGCCGACAAACGGTGAGGGTTGGACCCCCAATTCTGATCGTGATCAAGCCCGGTGGCCGGGCAACGCGCAGGATCCCTCCATTCGGCGCGCGCGTCTGCGCGGAGCGCGCGTGGCCGCCTCTCCCCCAGCATCCGCGTGGAGGAATGCACCATGTCCGGCATCACCCGTTGGAACCCGTTTGCTTCGCTCTCGCGCATGGACCCCGGCGCGGAAATGAATGAACTGCTGCGTGGGATGGGGTTGCAGTCGATGCGCAACGGTCTGCCCGCCCCGATGGAGTTGCGTACCGACGTGCACGAGCTCGAGGGCGCTTACCAGGTCAGTGTTGAGATTCCCGGCGCGCGCAAGGAAGACATCGAAGTCGCCATTGATGGCCGCCAGGTGTCGATCAGTGTCGAAATCCACGGCGAGAAACGCGAGGAAAAGGACAAGGCCATCCACACCGAGCGTTACATCGGCAGCGCGTTCCGCAGTTTCACCTTGCCCGAGGAGGTGGATCGCAGCAAAGCCAGTGCACGCTATGAGGATGGGGTATTGAAGCTCACCTTGCCCAAGCAGGGTGGTGCGGCATCGCACCGCGTGGCTGTGCAATAACGCGCTAGGCGCGTGAAAACGACAAAGCCCGCCAGGAGGCGGGCTTGTCGGGTAAGGCCGTGGCCTTGGTTCTGCGGCTCCACCGACTGGTGGCTATGGGTGGACTCGAACCACCGACCCCAGCATTATGAGTGCTGTGCTCTAACCGGCTGAGCTACATAGCCGGGGAGTCGCAGATCCCGCCGCAGTCGCGGCGAGCCGCAAATTGTGCGCACCTGGCCCCGGGATGTCAATGCGTCGCCGCGCGTGCCCGGGCGGCGGCCCCGGCTTGTCCTGCGCCACCCCCCGTGGCAGAGTCGGGGACAGAGACGCAAGTCACCCCTATCAGGAGTCCGCATCGTGATCGATCCGGACGGCTACAGGCCCAATGTCGGCATCATTCTGATGCACCCCGACGGCCGCGTGTTCTGGGCGCGGCGGGTGCACCGTGACGGCTGGCAGTTCCCGCAAGGCGGGATGAACAGCGACGAGACGCCGCTGGAGGCGATGTACCGCGAACTGCGCGAGGAAACCGGACTGCTGCCGCACCATGTGGAGGTGCTGGCGGCCACGCCGGGCTGGCTGCGCTACCGGCTGCCGCAGCGCTCCATCCGGCGCAACGACCGGCTGGTCTGCATTGGCCAGAAGCAGGTGTGGTTCCTGTTACGCCTTGCGGGCGAGGAGTCGGACCTGCGCCTGGACCTGACCGACAAGCCCGAGTTCGACCATTGGCGTTGGGTGGACTTCTGGTATCCGGTGGAGCATGTGGTGATGTTCAAGCGCACCGTGTATGCCTGCGCGCTGCGCCACCTCGCGCCCGTCGCGCGGCGGGTGGCCGGGCCGCATGCCGTGCCCGATCCCCGCACCTTGCCCGGATTGCCGGGGCCGGTCTCCCGGTCACGGCAGCGCCCCCGGCCGCAATCGGGCGGGGCGCCGAACCGGGGCGGCGGTGCCGGTTCAGCCTCCAATAATTGACAATCATTCTCATTCGTGTTCCCCTGTGCATGCAGCCAACCCGGCTGCCTGCCCATCGAACGCCGCCGTGTACGTCTGCATCTGCAATGGGGTCACCGACCACGCCATCCGCCAAGCCGCCGAGGCCGGATGCCGCACGATGTCCGAACTGACCATGCGCACGGGCGCCGGCTCCACCTGTGGCAGTTGCATCGACATGGCCACGGCCATCCTCGAGGAAACGCACGCCCGGAGGGATCTGCCGCTTCCGGTGCTTCGCGAAGCGGCCTGACCGGCGGGCCGGGGGCGTATCGTCCGGTTCCACATCCAATTCTTCCGCCGGCCGTTGACCGGGGACCATCGACGGACCCCAAACGCCACTGATTCGCGTCCGCGGCTGCACGCGATTCGCGTTCCGTCCATCGTGGCGCACAACGGGCTAAAGTGCCCCCTTGCCACGCAAACGGAGCACCGCGATGAAGGGTGACGCCAAGGTCATCGAGTTCCTCAACAAGGCGCTCTTCAACGAGCTGACCGCCATCAACCAGTACTTCCTGCACGCCAAGATGCTGAAGAACTGGGGCCTGAAGGAGCTCGCCGAGCACGAGTACCACGAGTCCATCGACGAGATGAAGCACGCCGACAAGCTGTCGGACCGCATCCTCTTCCTCGAGGGACTGCCCAACTTCCAGGCGCTGGGCAAGCTGAAGATCGGCGAGAACCCGCGCGAAGTGCTGGCCTGCGACCTCGCGCTGGAGCTGGAGGCCGTGCCGCTGCTGCGCGAGGCCATCAAGTACTGCGAGACGGTGGGCGACTACAACAGCCGCAAGCTGTTCGCCGACATCCTCGACTCCGAAGAGGAGCACATCGACTGGATCGAAACCCAGCTGTCGCTGATGGACCGCGTGGGCGACCAGAACTATCTGTCGATGAAGATGGAAGGCTGAGCCCAGCCATCGATTGCGCGCTGCAAAACGCCACCGCGAGGTGGCGTTTTTGCGTTACCCAGGTGAATAGCCAACAGGGTGCGGCTGAGTCAGCCGCGACACATGCCAGCGGTGCGTGTCACCCCGTCGACGCCCGGGGCGCGCGGCGAAACAGCCTGCGCCACACCCACCACAGCACCAGCGCGAAGGCGACCGTCACCACCACCACGATCGACAACGCCACCCATGGGTAGGCGAACACCAGCCCCAGCCCGCTGACCACCGCCACGTCCTCGGTCACCGAGGCGGTCCAGTTGCTCACCGGCTCGGGCGAGGTGTTGAGCAGGGCGCGGGACCCGCTCTTGAGCAGGTGGCTGGTCAGGGCCACGCCCGCGCCGGCGGCCAGCGCGCCCGCGCCCAGATCGCCGCTGTCGCCGCCGAGCGTGGCGGCCGCCAGGAACGCGCCGGCCGGTACCCGCAGCAGGGTGTGCAGCAGGTCCCAGCCCGAATCCACGCCGGGAATCTTGTCGGCGAAGAACTCCACCGCCGCCAAAGCGCCCGACACCCCGATGACCCACGGGGAGGCGGTCACTTCCAGCGCCTGCGGCAGGTCCAGCCAGCCAAAGAACCCGGCCAGGCCAACCCCGAACACGGTCAGGTACACGCGGATGCCGGCCAGCCAGGCCAGCACGACGCCAATTGCGAACAGGTGCGCATCGGTCACGAGGGGCTTCCGGCTAGACTGTTCTCCGCAGTATAGGAGCGGCCACGTCCCGGTGGCGCTCACGGGGAGCCCATGCTCAGCAAGCCACCGCCGCCGCGATACGTGGTCGTCCAGCAGCGCGCCAGCCGTCGGGGCTGGGCGTGGGCGGGGCTGGCTGCCGCCTGGGTGGCCTCGCTGGCGGGCGCCTGGTGGTGGGCCTCGGCGACAGCGGCCCCGCGCCTGCCGGTGATCAGCGACGCGCTTGACCAGGCGCGGGGCCAATTGGCCGCCGTCCAGGCGGAACTGGACGAGCTTCGCCAGCGCGAGGCCACCTTGTCCCGTTCCGACCAGATCAGCCGCGCCGCCAACAAGGAGGTGCAGGTGGCCCTGGCCGAGCGCGATGAGCAGATCGCGCAACTACGGTCGGACCTGGCCTTTTATGAGCGGATGGTCGGTCCCGGCGCCAAGCCCCAGCCGCTGAACGTGCACTCGGTGGCCTTCGACCCGGAGGCCCCTGGCAGCTGGCGGTACGAGGTGGTGCTGACCCAGAGCCTCAACCGCGATGGCGTCACCCAAGGCCAGCTGCAATTGCGCATCGAAGGCATGCGCGGCGGCCGGCCGGCGACGCTCGCCTGGTCGGAGCTTTCGCCGGGGCGCCAGCCCCAGGCCTTCTCCTTCCGCTATTTCCAACGGCTCAACGGCAGCGTGAGCCTGCCCCCCGGCTTTACCCCGCAACGCGTGCGTGTGGACGTGCGCGGCGGCGGCGTCGCCGTGGACCAGAGTTTTGGCTGGAACGACATCGTCACTACCGGAACCACCTGAATGAAGTTCAAGAGCAAGCCGGCGTCGGTGCCGGACGGGCAGGTCGACACCCTGGTTGGCCCGCAGATGACCATCCGCGGCGACCTGCAGTTCAGCGGCGGGCTTTACGTGGAAGGCCGCATCGTGGGCACCGTGGTGGCCGAGGCGGGCAAGCCGGCCGTGCTGACCCTGGCGGAAAACGGCAGCATCGAAGGCGAGATCCGTGCCCCGGTCGTGGTGATCAACGGCCGGCTGGACGGTGACGTGCACGCGGAAGAGCGCGTGGAACTGGCCTCCAAGGCCCGCGTGCTGGGCAACGTGCATTACAAGGTCGTGGAGATGGCCGCCGGCGCGATGCTGACTGGCCGCTTGATCCATGCCGATGCGGCCCTGGGCGAGGCGCGGCAGGAGGCCGCGGCCGTAGTAGGCTGACCGCATCATCCCTATTCCGGGAGTGGCCATGGACGCCAATCCTCCAGCCGCCGGGACCGCCGGCGATGCCTTGACCGCGCTGCGCCGTGGGCGCGGCGCCTACGTATTGGCCGCCCTGGTGGCCGCCTCCCTGCTGTTCGGCCTCTGGGGGGCGTGGCGCGTGTTCGCACCGGCCAGCGGCGACACCCGCGGCCGCCTGGAGGCCTCCGAGCGCCAGCTCGCCGTCGCCAAGGCGCACATCGAGGAGCAGGAGCAGCAGATCGCCACGCTCAAGCGCTCCGACCAGATCAGCCGCGACGCCAACCGCGACCTGCAGGGCGCATTGGCCGAGCGCGAAGAAGAAATCGCCGGCCTGCGCGCCGATGTCGCCTTCTACGAGCGGCTGGTGGGTGCCACCGGGCAGCGCCGCGGCCTGAGCGTGCACGCCATCCGGCTGCAGCCGCAGGCCACGGACGCGTGGCACTTTGCCGCCACGCTGACCCAGAACCTCAACCGGGGCGGCACCAGCGCCGGACAGATGACGCTGACCGTGGAAGGCACGCAGGCCGGCAAGCTGCGCAAGCTGGCGTGGAGCGACCTGCGCCGGCAGCCCAAGGCCCCGGCCATGGCCTACTCGTTCAAGTATTTCCAGCAGGTGGAAGGCGACGTGTTCCTGCCCGCCGGCTTCACCCCGGTGCGGGTGGAAGTGCGCCTGCAGCCGCGCGGCGGCGGCTCGGTGACCGAGTCGTTCACCTGGGCCGACGCCACCCGCGACAGCACCGGCACCACGCCCGCACCGTGATTGCAATGGCTTGAATGCGGGGCCCTGCCGCCCCATCCTGAGCGTATGGACATCATTTCCCCCGAGTCCCTCCTCCAGGCACCGGACTACCAGTCGCTGGAGCGCCCCCTGCAGTTCACCGCCGCCGCCGCGGCCAAGGTGCGGGAGCTGGTCGCCGAAGAGGGCAATCCCGACCTGAAGCTGCGCGTGTACATCCAGGGCGGCGGCTGTTCGGGCTTCCAGTACGGTTTCGAGTTCGACGAGGCGCAGGCCGAGGACGACCTGGCGGTGCTGACCGACGGCATGACCCTGCTGGTGGATCCGCTCAGCCTGCAGTACCTGATGGGTGCCGAAGTCGACTACACCGAAAGCCTGCACGGCGCGCAGTTCGTCATCCGCAACCCCAACGCCAAGACCACCTGCGGCTGCGGCTCGTCGTTCTCGACGTGAGCGTGCCCGGCGCGCCATTTGCGTTCATTGGAGCCGGCGACGCTGAAGGTCGCGTTCCGCCGACCCCGCTCGATCGTGCCGATCACCTGCGTGACGATGCCGACGCGCTGGCCGCGCTCTGGCCCCGTGCGCGGGTCATCGTGCTGGACGAACAGGGCCTCGCCCTCGCCAACGCCGAGCGCGGTCCCGCGATGCCCACCGGCGCCGAGATCACCGGCGGCCCCGGCGGCGTGGGCGCGGCGGCGTTCCTGGGTCTGGATGCGGACGGCGTCGCCTGGTTCGCATTGGACGAGGCGCTGACGGCCTGGAAGGCGCCGTCGCGCATCGACCTGCGCAGTGCCGCGGCCCTGTGGCCGCTGCGTGAGGCCGCGGTGTTTGCCGAGGCCCGCGCGCTGCAACACTGGCGATCGCGGCACCGCTACTGCGGCGTGTGCGGCGGCGAGGTGAGCCGCTCGCGTGCCGGTTGGCTGGGACGCTGCACGCAGTGCAACACCGAACACTACCCGCGTACCGATCCCGCGGTCATCGTCGCCGTCAGCGACGGCGAACGCCTGTTGCTCGGGCGGCAGCCCGGCTGGCCGCCGCGCCGCTATTCGGTCATCGCCGGTTTCGTCGAGCCGGGCGAATCGCTGGAGCAGACCGTGGTGCGCGAAGTGGCCGAGGAAACCGGCGTGCGCGTGCGCGCGTGCCGGTACGCCGGGTCCCAACCCTGGCCGTTCCCGTCGGCGTTGATGCTGGGTTTCACCGCAGAAGCGGAGCCGGACGAGCCGCGGGTGAACGACGAACTTGAGGATGCGCGGTGGTTCTCCCTGGAGGACGTGCGCGCCGCGCAACACCGAGGGGCGGAGGATGAAGGGGATGGCCTGCTGCTATCGCCCCGCATCTCGATCGCGCGCTGGCTGATTGATGCCTGGGTGGACTCCCGCGGGGCGGGCTAGAATCGGCGCGAGCCCCCCGGGCCAAAGGAGACGCCATGTCCGTCACCCTGATCGCCGTAATTATCGCCTTGCTGCTGGGGCACCTCGCGCAACCGTTCGTGGCGGCCTTGCGCCAATACGACTGGTTCACTGACTGGCTGCGCTGGCTGTCCACGCGATTTGGCGAAGGCAGCGCGTGGCGTGGGCGCTTCGGCATTGCGATCGCACTGGTGCCACCGCTGCTGGTAGTGGGGCTGTTTCAGTTGGCGTTGGACGCGCCGCTGCTGGGGCTGGTGGGCTTGCTGTTTGCAGTGGCGGTGCTGGTCTACGCGTGGGGTCCGCGTGATCTAGACGTGGACGTCGATGCGATCACGGCGACCTCCGACCCGGTGGCGCGGCGCGAAGCCGCCGCGCGGCTCTGGCCGGACGGGCAGGAGCCGCTGATGGACGGTGGCTCCCTGGTGGAAGCGGTGTTCCGCAACGCGTTGCGTCGCTGGTTTGGCGTGCTGTTCTGGTTCTTGTTGCTGGGGCCGGTGGGCGCGCTGCTGTACCGCCTGACCGTTTTGGCCGTCGAAGGCGAAGCCGCGGCCCAGGCGCCGGTGGAGACTCGCGACGGCGCGTGCCGCCTGCTGGCCGCGTTGGACTGGCCGGTGGCCCAGTTGATGACCCTGTCACTGGCCTTGGTGGGCAATTTCGATACGGTGTTGTCCGCATGGCGTGAGGCGGGCGGGGCCTCGATGAACCTGGACAACCGGTTCATCGGTGCGGTCGCGCGCGCCAGCGTGCGGTGCGAGCTGGTCGAGGAAGCCAGCGACTACGCCGATGAGAACGGCGTGGTGCCCGCGCGGTTCATGGCGGTCGCCACCGACCTGCCGGAGCTGCGCGATGCGATGAGCCTGGTGTGGCGGTGCCTGCTGGTGTGGTTGGCGGTGCTGGCGCTGTTCGTGATTGCGGGGTGGGTCAGCTAGGCGGCGTCACCGCGCAGTTGGCGGACCTTGGCCTCGAGCACTTCGGCCGAGGCGGACGCAGGGTCAAACGGCGGGTCGGCGATGACATCCACGTGCGCGCGGAAACGGCGCGGCACGCGCATGCGGCCCAGACGCGTGTCGCGGCGGCTCCACATGCTGGCCCACATGCCGCGCAGCGCCATCGGCACCACCGGCACCGGGCGGCGTTCGAGGATGCGCTCGACGCCGGACTTGAACGCGGCGATCTCGCCGTCCTTGGTCAGCGCGCCCTCGGGGAAGATGCCCACGATCTGCCCGTCGGCCAGGGCCGCGTCGATCTCGTCGAAGGCGCGCTGCATGATCGCAGGGTCCTCGCGCGCGCCGGCAATGGGAATGGCCTTCGCCGTGCGGAAGATCCAGTGCATCACCGGGATGTTGAAGATCTTGTAGTACATGACGAAGCGCACCGGACGCGGGATGCTGGCGGCCAGGATCAGCGCGTCCATGTAGCTGACGTGGTTGCACACGATCAGCGCCGGGCCTTCGTCGGGCACGTTGGCTTCGATGCCGCGCACGCGCAGGCGGTACAGCGTGCGCACGAGCACCCAGCTCAGGAACCGCATCAGGAACTCGGGCACGATGGTGAAAATCCACACCGCCACCAGCGTGTTGGCCACCGCCAGCGCGAGGAACAGCTGCGGGATGGTCAGGTTGGGCAGCGGAATGCGAACGCCGCCGAGTTGCAGCGCCGCCATCTGCAGCACGATGCCCAGCACCGCAGCCAGCACCACGAAGCCCGAGTTCTGGATGTTGAGGCCGGCGATCACGCGCGCAATTTCGCCGCGCGGCGTGCGGCTCTGGATCAGTGCGAACAGCGGCACCACGAAGAAGCCGGTGAACAGGCCGACGCCGGTCAGGTCGATCACGATGCGCCAGCTGCCGGGCTGCTGCAGGAACCCCGCCACGTCCAGTCCGGTGGCCGGCGGCGCGCCGATACGGGCGAAATACAGGTCGAACAGGAACGCGCTCATGCCAAATGCGCCCAGCGGCACCAGGCCGATTTCCACGGTGCGCGCGGACAGCTTCTCGCACAGCAGCGAGCCCAGTCCGGTGCCCACCGAGAACAGCGCCAGCACGAACAGGTACAGCGTCTCGGCGCCGCCGAGGTTGACCTCGGCGTAGGTAGGCAGCTGCGCGGTGAGCATCGTGCCGACGAACCAGAACCACGACACGCCCAGCACCGCATTGCGCACGGCCAGCTGCTTCTTCGCCAGACGCAGCACTGCCCGTGATTCGGGGATGGGGTTGAGGTGGATCTTCAGGTCCGGCGCGCCCGCATCGGCACGCGGAATGAAGCGGCTGACCACGTTGCCGGTGACCGCCAGCGCGATGATCGCGGTGGCGGCGACGATGGGGCCCTGGTCGCCGGCCAGCTTGAAGATCAGCCCGCCGGCGATCATGCCGGTCAGGATGGAGATCGACGTGCCCATCTCCACCAGGCCGTTGCCGCCGGTGAGTTCCTCGGGCTTGAGCACCGAGGGCATCAGCGAGTACTTCACCGGGCCGAACAGCGTGGACTGCACGCCGGTGGCGAACAGTGCCACCAGCAGCAGCGCCATGTTCTGGGTCAGGAAGCCGATCGCCGCCAGCGACATGATCCCGATTTCCATCGCGGTCGTGATGCGGATCAGCCGCGATTTCTCCAGCTTCTCGGCGATCTGCCCCGCGGTGGCGGAAAACAGGAAGTACGGCAGGATGAACAGGGCTGGCGCGAGGTTGGTGTACAGCGTGCGCTGCTCCGGCGACACGCCCAGCCAGAACAGCAGGCCGATGATGGCCTGCCGGTAGACGTTGTCGTTGAATGCACCCAGCGCCTGCACCAGGAAGAACGGCAGGAAGCGGCGCTGGCGCAGCAGGCCAAACTGGCTGTGGGTGACGCCCCCTTCCGGGGCGGCGTGCGACTGTGGCTTCGACTCGTCCTGCGTCATGCGGCCCCCGGGGTTTGGCGGGAGCCTAGCAGATAGGGGTGGTGTTCTATGATTCAGGCGGAAGAGGATCGCGCTGTGATGGACGTTCGCCGAGGGAGTCTCTGATGAGCTGGCTGGTCACCAAATACCTCCTCACCGCCGCCGTGGTGGTCCTGGTCTCCGAGGCCGCCAAGCGCAGCGACAAGCTCGGGGGCTTCGTCGCCGCGCTGCCGCTGGTCACCGTGTTGGCGCTGGTCTGGCTGTACGTGGAGAAGCAGCCGCAGGCCAAGATCGCCAACCACGCGTGGTACACGTTCTGGTACGTGGTGCCGACGCTGCCGATGTTCCTCGCATTCCCGTTCCTGCTGGGGCGCATTGGGTTCTGGCCGACCATGGTGGCCAGCGTGGTCATCACCGTGGTCTGCTTCGGGCTGTTCGCGCTGGCGCTGCGGCCGTTCGGGATCCAGTTGTTGCCGTAGCCGGCCGGTTGCCGCGCACATCGCACACACGTTTGACGTAGTAGCGTCGCTCCAGGCGGTCACGTGCCGCATCGGTCGTTCTCCGCTCTCGCTCAACCCCGGCACAGGAGTCCGCCATGACCCGCATGATCTTCGTCAACCTCCCGGTGAGCGACCTCGCCGCGTCAATGGCGTTCTACGAAGCCCTGGGCTTCACCAACAACCCGCAGTTCACCGACGAGACCGCCGCATGCATGGTCTGGAGCGAGGCGATCAACGTCATGTTGCTCACGCATGAAAAATGGCGCACGTTCACCACGCGGCCGATCCCGCCGAAGACCTCAAGCGAGGTGCTGCTCGCCCTTTCCCTGGAAAGTCGCGACGCGGTCGATGCGATGAACGAAGCAGCGGCGGCTCGCGGCGGCACCGCTGACATCAATCCCGTGCAGGACCTGGGCTTCATGTACAACCGCAACCTGGCCGACCCGGATGGCCACGTTTGGGAGGCGTTCTGGATGGACCTGTCCGCGATGCCCGCGGCGGACACCCACTGAGGGTCAGGCGGCGGGACGTGTGTTGTGCAATGACGGGCGCGACGCGACCGACTCCAGCCACGCCGACAGCCGCGGGGCCAACGGCCGCCAGGGGCGATCGGGCAGACGGAAATCCAGCCATTCCAGCGCGCTGGCCACGCTGAGGTCGGCCAACGTGAGGCTGTCGCCCACGAACCACGCGCACGGGCCGAGTTGGCGCTCCAGTTCGCGCACGCCGCCTTCCACCTTCAGCCACTGCCAGTCCATCCAGCCGGCGCTGCGCTCGTGCTCGGCGCGGCCGGCAAAGATGCTTTCCAGGCGGATGGCCACGCCCGCGTCCATCACGCCGTCGGCCAGTGCTTCGACACGCTTGACCGCCATGCGCGCGGCGAACTCCGCGGGCAACAGGCGTGGGCCGGGCAGCGCGTCCAGCCACTCGCAGATCACCGGCGAGTCGTACCACGCCTCGCCATCATCGGTGATCAGGCAGGGGACCTTGCGCAGCGGGTTGAGCGCAGCGACCGGGCTGGCGGGGTCGAGCACATCGACCACGACCAACTCCAGCGCGATGCCTTTCTCGGCAGCGAGGGCGCGTACCTTGCGGGCGAACGGGCTGGGCAGCGAACAGAACAGCCTCATCGGTGCGGATCAGCCCTGCTGTTCGCGGGCGATGGCGCGCCAACCGATGTCATGGCGGTGGAACTCGCCGTGCCAGGAAATGCCGGACACCGTCTCGTAGGCCTTGTGCTGTGCCTCGGCCACGGTGCTGCCCAGGCCGACCACGCACAGCACCCGACCACCGGCGGTGACGACGTCCTCGCCCTCGAGTTTGGTGCCGGCGTGGAACACCTTGGTGTCCTCCACCTCGGGCACGTCCCAGGTGCTGATGGTGTCGCCCAAGCGCGGGGTGCCGGGGTAGTGCTCGGCCGCCATCACCACGCCCAGCGCGGGGCGCGGGTCCCACTGGGCCTGCGCGCCGTCCAGCCGGCCGTCGATGGCGGCCTCGACCAGATCCAGCAGATCGGACTGCAGGCGCATCATCACCGGCTGCGTCTCCGGGTCGCCGAAACGCACGTTGAACTCGATCACCTTGGGCGCGCCGGACTTGTCGATCATCAGGCCCGCGTACAGGAAGCCAGTGAACGGCACCCCGTCCTGGATCATGCCCTGCACGGTGGGGTTGACCACCTCGCGCATCACGCGCGCGTGCACCTCGGGCGTGACCACCGGGGCGGGCGAGTACGCGCCCATGCCGCCGGTGTTGGGGCCGGTGTCACCGTCGCCGACGCGCTTGTGGTCCTGGCTGGTCGCCATCGGCAGCGCGGTGGTGCCGTCCACCATGGAGATGAAGCTCGCTTCCTCGCCGTCGAGGAACTCCTCGATCACCACGCGCGCACCGGCGGCGCCGAACGCGTAGTCGGCCAGCATGTCGGTGATCGCGGCCTCGGCCTCTTCCAGCGTCATCGCCACGATCACGCCCTTGCCCGCGGCCAGGCCGTCGGCCTTGATCACGATGGGCGCGCCCTTCTCGCGCACGTATTCCAGCGCTTCGTCCACGTGCGTGTGCACAGCGTAGTGCGCGGTGGGGATGCCGTGCCGGGCGAGGAAATCCTTGGCGAAGGCCTTGCTGCCCTCCAGCTGGGCGGCGGCGGCCGTGGGGCCGAAGATACGGTGGCCCGCGGCGCGGAAGCGGTCGACCACGCCGGCCACCAGCGGGCCCTCGGGGCCGACCACGGTGACCGACACGCCTTCGCGCGCGACCAGTTCCAGCAAACCGTCGATGTCGGTGGCGTTGACCGCCACGTTGCGGCACTTGGACTCGCGCGCGGTGCCGGCGTTGCCTGGCGCGACCAGCACTTCGGTGACGCGCGGGGACTGGGCCAGCTTCCACGCCAGGGCGTGTTCGCGGCCGCCGGATCCGATGACGAGCAGTTTCATGCGCGGGGTGTCCTGGGAATGCGTGGGTGGGGCACTGTTGAAGGGAACGGAATCTCGCGTGGGCCGCAGGCCATCAGGCGCCAGCGGCCCGCAACGGCGTCGTGCTCAGTGGCGAAAATGGCGCACGCCGGTGAACACCATCGCCAGACCGTGCTCGTCGGCCGCGGCGATGACCTCCGCGTCGCGCATCGAGCCGCCCGGCTGGATCACCGCCTTGATGCCCGCTTCGGCCGCCGCGTCGATGCCGTCGCGGAACGGGAAGAACGCATCCGAGGCCATCACCGAACCCGGCACCACCAGGCCCGCGTCGCTGGCCTTGATGCCGGCGATGCGCGCGGAGTACACGCGGCTCATCTGGCCGGCGCCGACACCCACGGTGTGCAGGTCCTTGGCGTACACGATCGCGTTGGACTTGACGAACTTGGCCACGCGCCAGGCGAACAGCAGGTCGGCCAGCTGCGCCTCGGTCGGGGCGAGCTTGGTCACCACCTTCAACTCATCGCGCGTCACTTCGCGGATGTCGGCGGTCTGCATCAGCAGGCCCGAGCCGACGCGCTTGACGTCCATGTTGTTCTTGCCGTCGCCGTGCGGAATGCGCAGCACGCGCACATTGGCCTTCTTGGTGCAGTAATCCAGCGCGCCCTGCTCGTAGTCCGGCGCGATCAGCACCTCGACGAACTGGCGGTCGAGGATGGTCTTGGCCGTGGCCGCGTCCAGCGTGCGGTTGAAGGCGATGATGCCGCCGAACGCGCTGGTCGGGTCGGTGGCGTACGCCGCCTCGTAGGTGTCGGCGCAACCCACGCCCTGTGCCACGCCGCACGGGTTGGCGTGCTTGACGATCACGCACGCCGGCGCTTCGAACTGGCGCACGCACTCCCACGCCGCATCGGCATCGGCGAGATTGTTGTAGCTCAGCTCCTTGCCCTGCAGCTGGGTGAAGGTGGCCAGCGTGCCCGGCACCGGCCACAGGTCGCGGTAGAACGCGCCCTGCTGGTGCGGGTTCTCGCCGTAGCGCAGGTCCATGACCTTGACGAAGTTGCTGTTGTTCTGCGCCGGGAACAGCTGCTGCTTGCCGTCGGCGTCGAGCGAGGACAGGTAGTTGCTGATGCAGGCGTCATAGAACGCGACGTTGTTGAACGCGGCGACCGACAGCGCGAAGCGGGTCTTCGCCGACAGCGTGCCGTCGTTCGATTCGAGTTCTTCGACGAGGCCGGCGTACTGCGCCGGATCGGTGGCCACCGCCACGCGCGCGAAGTTCTTCGCCGCGCTGCGCAGCATCGCCGGGCCGCCGATGTCGATGTTCTCGATGATGTCGTCGAAGCTGCTGTTCGGGTTGGCCGACACCTGCGCGAACGGATACAGGTTCAGCACCAGCAGGTCGATCTTCTCGATGCCGTGCTGCGCCATGACGGCATCGTCGATGCCCGCGCGGCCGAGCAGGCCGCCGTGCACGATCGGGTGCAGGGTCTTGACCCGGCCGTCCATCATTTCCGGGAAGCCGGTGACGTCGCTGACGTCCTTGACCGGCAGGCCGGCGTCGCGGATCGCCTTGGCGGTGCCGCCGGTGGAGAGCAGTTCGACGCCGCGCGCGGACAGCGCCTTGGCGAGGTCGATCAGGCCGGTCTTGTCGGAAACGGACAGCAGCGCGCGCGTGATTTTCACGGCCTGGACGGGCAGACGGTCGGTGGTCATGGAGGGCGTGGGTGGCGTGGGGAGCCCGCCATTATACGGGCGGGCCGGCCGCGCTCCCGCACGACCGGCTGGACCGTCTTGGTAGCCGTGGTCAGTGCGTCGGGTTCAAACGTTCCTCGGGCAGACGGTCGCGGATGGTCTTGTGCTGCCGCATGCCCCCTGCGACACGCCGCCTGGCGACGTTACGCCAACCCGTAATCCCGCAGCTTCTTGCGCAGCGTGGCGCGGTGGATGCCGAGCATGGTGGCGGCGCGGCTCTGATTGCCCTCGCAGTGGCGCAGCACTTCGATGAACAACGGGATTTCCAGCTCGCGCAATGCGATGTCGTAGAGGTTGGCGCTGTCCTCGCAGCCGTCCAGGTCACCGAGGTAACGGCGGATGGAGGTGGCGACATGGTCGCGCAATGGCACTCGCGCGCCCGTGCGGGCGTCGGAGCGGTCAGCAGCAGCGTTCAAGCGGATCCCCTGTGCAACAGACTCGTCCCGCCGGTGGGCGTGCTTGGATAGGGCGGGACAGGGGAGTCTAGCGCGCCTACGTCGCAGGCGTCACGGCGACTTGCGACCCTCAGCGGAAATCAAAGTTGAACGCCACCGTGTCCGGGGCGGGCTCGACCACGTCGAGCAGCACGGTCACGGTCTGCCCGGGCGCCAGGGTGTCCCCGGTCGTCCGGTTGTCGCGATATTCGGCCGGCTGGAACGCACGGGCGCCGATGGTCTGCCCGTGGACGTCCGAAAGGCTGAGCAGCAGCACGGGCCACGCTTGCTCCCGGGGCGCGTCGTTGCGGAACGTGGCGGTGATCTCCAGCACGCCCGGGTGGACCGGGCTGGGACGCACGCTGCGCGCCACCATGGCGAAGGCGTCCGGTTCGCGCCAGGCCGGCAACGAGCATCCCAATGCGCCACAGACCTGCTCCAGCACCGGGCGCCAGCGCGGCTGTTCGGCAAGGTGGGCCCGCTGCGCCAGCAACAGTTGTAGTGACAGCAGCAGCGCGAGCACGGCGATGATGGCGAGGCCGGGCCAGCGCGGCCCCGTCTCCACCATCGACAACGTGCGGCGTGCGAAGCGTGGCGCCGTCACCAGGCGCGGCGGCCGTGCCTCGCCTCGGCGGGTGGGGGTCGCGACGATGGCCGCAGGGGCATCCGCGTGCTCGGGGTCGCGCATGGCCTCGACGGCCACGGGCGTCAATTCCGGCGCCGATTCAGAGCCGCCGTCGACAACTGAGGGCGTCTCGTCAACGTCCGCCTCAGCCTCCGCCTCTGCCGAACGACCGGCGGCGTCCGCACCTGTGGGCAGATTCGCTGCGGTTGCATCTTC
Organism: Lysobacter olei; assembly: GCF_054777355.1. Lineage (NCBI taxonomy): Bacteria > Pseudomonadati > Pseudomonadota > Gammaproteobacteria > Lysobacterales > Lysobacteraceae > Lysobacter > Lysobacter olei. The sequence continues at coordinate 109,230 of NZ_BAAHAT010000007.1, forward strand.
AATGCGGACATCGGCTTCCGGCGCTGGCGTGCCTTCTGCGCGCAGGGCGCCATGGCACTGCGGGCAATTTCCGTCCGCGCCGCCGCGTGCCGCAATCAGCGCGACGAGGAATCCGCAGTGTGGGCAGCGCAGGAACATGGCCCGAGTTTACGCAACGATGGGTGCCGGTCGGCAGCCGCCACGGGCGGCGCCGTCGTGAATCCGCGACTGCGTCGCAGAATCGCCGCGCTTAGCCGCGTCGAACGCCACTGACGCGGATCCAGTCCTCCAGGCGCTCGACCTGCAGGGCGTCGAAGTAGGGCGCATAGGCGGCGAGGACGTCGTCCTCCTGGCCGGCCAGGATGCCCGACAGGGCAATGCGGCCATGGGGTGCAACGCGCGCGGCCAGGGTGTCGACCAGCGCAATCAGCGCCACGGCGAGGATGTTGGCCACCACCACCGGGTACTGCGCAGCGGGCTCGTCCTGAGGCAGGTACGCCGCCATGCGGTCGGCGACGCCATTGCGCTCGGCGTTGTCCAGTGTGGCGGTCAGTGCCTGCGGGTCGTTGTCCACGCCCACCGCGCGTGCCGCGCCCAGCTTCAGCGCGGCGAGTGCGAGAATGCCGCTGCCGCAGCCGAAGTCCAGGACCGGCGCGTTGCGCAGCACTCCTTCCTCGGCCAGCGTGTCCAGCCACTGAAGGCACAGCGCCGTGGTCGGGTGGGTGCCCGAGCCGAAGGCCAAGCCGGGGTCGAGGCGGACGATGGCCGGTGCCCGTCGTGGATCGTCGCCGGCGGCGTCGAGTTGCCGCTGCGCGTCCTCCGGCAGGTCCGCATTCCACGGCACGATCCAGGTGCGCTCGCCGAAGCGCAGCGGCTCGTACTGGTCCATCCATGCGCGTTCCCAATCCTGGTCCTCCACCTCGCGAAACGTCGCGCGCGACCAGTCCAGCCCGGCGTCGGCCGCCGACAGGGCGTATAGCAGCAGCGCCTGGTTGGTGCCGCCCTCGAACAAGGCGGTAAGTACCAGCTCATCCCACAGCGGCTGCTCGCCCACGCCCGGTTCGAAGATCGCCTGTTCGTCGGGGGCATCGGCGTGTGCATCGGCCAGCGTCACCGCCAGCGCGCCGACGTCCTCCAGCGCGCGCTCGTATCGCGGCTGCTGGGTTTCGGTGCAGGGCAGGGTGAGTTCAAGGAAGGGCATGGCGGCGGTCGTGATGGCAGGTCGCCATTCTAGCGGCCACGGTCCCGGCATGCCGGGCAGGGAGTCCGTGGCACGCGTCTACGTCGCCGCGATGCGCTCGCGTGACGTCGGTCCGCCTTCCGTTCGACTCACGCGACGACGCGTCGTGCGCGCTGCTCAGCCACCGCCCAGCAGGCCGCGCAGCAGCCGCTTCATCTGCTTCTTCTTGTCCTGCGGCTGGTCGGTGCGATTGGCTTCGTCATGGGTGGCGATGTCCATGCCCAGCGGTGCGAAGGCCGTGGACTTGGTGCGCACGCGCACGCTCCATTCCGGCGTCCATGGCGCCTTGCCGGCGGGGCGGGGCGGGTAGGTCAGCGTGGTTTCGGGGCCGTACGCGATCATGCGCAACATGGCACCTGCGTCATCGCCCTGGCCGAAGATGCCCTTGGGCAGCGCGCACGAGGTGCGGTCCGTCCCCAGCAGCACCTTTTCCCGCACCCATTTGTCCACGGTGGCCTCGGGCAGGTAGTCGAACATGCCCATGCCCGCGTCGGCCGACTCCGCGCTGCTCCAGAGCACCATCGCGTCACCGCTGACGCCCATGGCGTGCAGGAAGTAGCCACGGGCGCGGGCCACCGGCTGCCAACCCAGGTTGAAGCCGCCGGCGAAGGAGCCGCTGCTGCTCAGCGCAATCGTGGGCATGAAGTCCTGCGCCTGCTGCAGGTCGAAGCGCAGCGATTCGGGGATCTGGGGCCCGGTGAGCCGGTGGCTGCCCACGAGTGAGGCGCCTTGCGGCACGGATCGTTTGTCCCGGTCATTCGGCCACAGCGCATAGGCCGGGCCGACATCGGGGCTGCGATCGGGCGCATAGCGGCCCTGCAGCGAGCCACTGACCTGGACCTGCCCATCCTTGCTGCTGACGGTGATCACCCGCGGCTGTCCCGCACGCACTTCAGTACCGCAGCCCCAGTAGACCAGGATGCGTGACTGGTGGTCCTGGGGCTTGCCACCCGGCTGCGTCGGTGCACGCGGCGTGGCTACGGGCGGCAGCAACGGCAAGCGCTCGCCCAGACGCAGGCCGGCGGGGATGTGCTGTTCCGCGTCCTTGCCGGGTGCCGCGCCGTTCCACAGGCTGATGTCGACGAAGCGCCCTGGCATCGCGCCGTGGCGCGCCGCGCCGTAATGGTTGCCCATGCCTTGGCCGCCCAGCGCGCCCATGGCGGCGCCGGCCAAGCCATCCAGCTCCGGCATGCCCGCCATGCTGTGGGTCGCGACGTCCATCCAGACCTGGGTCTTGGGCCCCTTGCTGGTCTGGCTGGCAGCGGGCTGGGCGAGCAGGCAGGTGGCCGCCACCAGGGCGGCCGTGCGGAGCGGGGCGTGGGGCATGGCAAACCTCGTGGCGCGGACGGGGACGAGGTCGGCCGTCGATCATTGCCGCGACCTCTGCGGGATCAACGTGGCCGCATCGGGGGGCAGGTCAGGGCCGGCGGACCTCCGTCTCGCAGGGCGGGCCGGCGCTTGAAACGACAACGCCCGCGACCTGGGTCGCGGGCGTTGCGTGGGGCACGGCCTGGCAAGTGGATCAGACGATTGAGATCGTCTTTTCCTTCTGCTCCTTCAGGCGCTTTTCCAGGTAATGGATGTTCTGCCCACCCTGCTGGAAACCGACGTCGGCGAGGATGCGCTGCTGCAGCGGGATGTTGGTCTTGATCCCGTCCACCACCATCTCGCTCAGCGCTACGCGCATGCGCGCGATCGCGGTCTCGCGGTCGGGGCCGTGCACGATCAGCTTGCCGATCATCGAGTCGTAGTTCGGCGGCACACGGTAGCCCTCGTAGATGTGGCTGTCGACGCGCACGCCAGGGCCGCCCGGGGCATGGAAGTGCTGGATCAGGCCGGGGCACGGCAGGAACGAGTCCGGGTCCTCGGCGTTGATGCGGCACTCGATGGCGTGGCCTTCGAGCACGATGTCTTCCTGCTTCAGGCTCAGCTTGTGGCCGGCGGCGACCATCAGCTGCTCCTTCACCAGGTCGATGCCGGTGACCATCTCGGTGACCGGGTGCTCCACCTGGATGCGGGTGTTCATCTCGATGAAGTAGAAGTGGCCGTTCTCGTACAGGAACTCGAACGTGCCCGCGCCGCGGTAGCCGATGCGGATGCACGCTTCCACGCACACCTTGCCGATCTCGGCACGCTGCTCGGGCGTGATGCCCGGCGCCGGCGCTTCTTCCACCACCTTCTGGTGGCGGCGCTGCATCGAGCAGTCGCGCTCGCCCAGGTGGATGGCGTTGCCCTGGCCGTCCGCCAGCACCTGGATCTCCACGTGGCGTGGGTTCTCCAGGAACTTCTCCATGTACACCATGTCGTTGCCGAAGGCGGCCTTGGCCTCGGACTTGGTGGTCTGGATCGCGTTGTTGAGGTGCGCTTCGGTGTGCACCACGCGCATGCCGCGGCCACCGCCACCGCCGGCGGCCTTGACGATCACCGGGTAGCCAATGTCACGCGCGATCTTGATGTTGGTCGCGGCGTCATCGCCCAGCGGGCCGCCGCTGCCGGGCACGCACGGCACGCCGGCGGCCTTCATCGCCTTGATCGCCTCGACCTTGTCGCCCATCAGGCGGATGGTGTCGGCCTTCGGGCCGATGAAGATGAAGCCCGATTCCTCCACGCGCTCGGCGAAGTCGGCGTTTTCCGACAGGAAGCCGTAGCCCGGGTGGATGGCCTGCGCGTCGGTGACTTCCGCCGCGGCGATCAGCGAGGCCATGTTGAGGTAGCTGTCGGTGGACGCGGCCGGACCGATGCACACCGATTCGTCGGCCATGGCGACGTGCTTGAGGTTGCGGTCCACGGTGGAATGCACCGCGACCGTGCGGATGCCCAGGGCGTGGCACGCGCGCAGGATGCGCAGCGCGATCTCGCCGCGGTTGGCAATGACGACTTTATCCAGCATGCGCCGCGCCTCAGCCGATGACGAACAGCGGCTGGTCGAACTCGATCGGCTGGCCGTTCTCGGCCATCACCTTGAGTACGGTGCCCGACACGTCGGCTTCGATCGGGTTGAACATCTTCATGGCCTCGATGATGCCCAGCGTGTCGCCGGCCTTGACGGCCTGGCCGACGGTGACGAACGCGGGCTTGTCCGGCGACGGGCTGGCGTAGAACGTGCCGACCATCGGCGCGCGCACCACGTGGCCGGCCGGGAGGTCGGAAGCGGGCTTGGGCGCGCCGCCGCTGGCGGCTTCGGTCGGGCCCTGCATCGGCATGACCGGCGCGGCGGCCGGGGCGGCGTGCATCACCGGCGCGGCGACGGCGATGCCGCCCTTCGGCGTACGGGCCAGGCGCACGGACTCTTCGCCTTCCTTGATCTCGATTTCAGCGAGGTTGGATTCTTCCAGCAGGTCGATCAGTTTCTTGATTTTGCGCAGGTCCATGTCGGGCCTCTAGGTCGGGCCCCGGCGGGCGGGGCGTGGATGCGAAAGGAGGGTGGCGCGGCGCCGTGGGGGCAGCCGCGGCCGCGTCAGGAAGGTTTGGTCTTGGAGACCGAGTGGCTGTCCAGCCACGCCAGCGCCGCGTCGAGGGCGAAGCGGTAGCTGTTCTCGCCGAAACCGGCGATCACGCCCAGCGCCAGGTCGCTGAAGTAGCTGTGGCGGCGGAACGGTTCGCGGGCATGCGGGTTGGACAGGTGGATCTCGATGAACGGAATCTCCACCGCCGCGAGCGCGTCGCGCAGGGCGACGCTGGTGTGCGTGAACGCCGCGGGATTGATCAGGATCAGCGACGTGCCGTCGTGCCGGGCGGCGTGGACGCGCTCCACCAGCACGTGTTCGGCGTTGGACTGCAGGCTGTCGTACTGGTGGCCGGCACGGTGGGTGCCGGTGCGCAGCGCCGCATCGATCTGCGCCAGCGTGGTGCGGCCGTAGATGCCCGGCTCGCGGTCGCCGAGCAGGTTGAGGTTGGGGCCGTTGAGTACCAGCAGCTTCGCCATGGCCGTCCATACGGGCATCGGGAAGGCGGCAGTGTGCGCGATGGCGGCCGGGCTGTCCAGAAGTTCGCCGCCATTTCGCAGAAGTTGTCGCGATTTAATCAGTTGCTTGAGTTTTGGCTCTAAAGTGCTGACCAGCCTTCGATTTCGCCGTGCGTGAACGGGCCGATGCGTTGCTTGAGCAGCCGACCGTCGGCCGAGACCAGCACCGAATAGGGCAAAACGCCCTTGGGATTGCCCAGTTGCACGCCGCTGTCCCGGGGGCCGGCGGTGTCCAGCAGGATGGGGTAGCCCACCGGGGTGCGCCGCAGGAACGCGCGGACGGCCTCGGCGTCGTCGAGCGCGATGCCGACCACTTGCGTGCCGTTCGGCCCCTGGGCCCTGGCGTAGCGATCCAGCTCGGGCATCTCCTGAATGCACGGCCCGCACCAGCTGGCCCAGAAGTTGATCAACAGCGGTCGCCCGGGATAGGCCGAGGGGAGTTCGACGACGTTGCCCGACAATCCCTTCAGGCGCAGGGTCGGGATGGTCTCGCCCCGCTGGGCGACGGGCAGGCCTTCGGGGGCGGCGGGCGCGTTGGCGCTGACCACCGCCTGCAGCGCGCGCTGGCCCACCTCCGAGCGCAGCAAGGGGCCGGGTCCGCTGGTCAGCAGGCTGGCGCCGATGCCCGCCACGCCGGCGGCCAGCGCCACCAGCACGATCTTCGTGGTCGGGGTCATGGTGCGGCCGCCGCCTCGCGCAGCGCGCCCTCGACGAGACCTTCGGTCAGCACCGTGGGCAGCACCCGGCCCTCGCCACCCCCACGCGGGAACATCACGTACAAGGGCACGCCCACGGCCTTGTAGCGCTGCAGGAAGGCGGTCAGGGTCGGGTCGACATCGGTCCAGTCGCCGACCATGTAGACGGCGTTGGCGGCCTCCATGGCCTCACGGAACGCGACGCCCTTGAAGACCGATTTCTCGTTGACCTTGCAGGTCACGCACCAGTCGGCGGTCATGTTGACGAAGACCACGCGGTTGGCGGCGCGCAAGTCGGCCAGGCGCTGCTCGCTGTAGGGCACGGCGGTGATGCCTTCGGCCGGCGCGCTCGGCGCGGTGACCTGCGCGGTGGGGCGCGGCAGTCCGTGGATGGTGTGCAGGGGCCACGCCAGCGCCAGCAGCGCGAGCAGCGCGCTGGCGGTGGCCCAGCGGTGACCCGTGCGGCGCGAGCGGGTCCACGCCCATGCGGCGAAGGCCAGCAGCACGGCGGCCATCAGCCACCAGCCCACCGCATCGGCACCGCGCTGGCGGGCGAGCACCCAGGCGAGCCATGCGGCGGTGAGGTACATCGGGAAGGCCAGCGCCTGCTTAAAGGTTTCCATCCATTCGCCCGGCCGCGGCAGCCGATGCGCCAGCCCGGGAATGAAGCCGATCAGCAGGAACGGCAGGGCCAACCCCAGGCCCAGGGCCAAGAACACGGCGATGGCGGTACCGGTGGAGGCGGTGAACGCCCAGGCCAGCGCCGCCCCCATGAAGGGTGCGGTGCACGGGGTCGCCACCACCACCGCCAGCACGCCGGTGAAGAAGTCGCCCATCGGCCCGCTCTGCGTGGTCAGCGCATGGCCGGCGCCGGTCCAGCGGCCGCCCACGTGCCACACACCGGACATGCTCAGGCCCAGGCCGAACATCACCAGCGCCAGCACCGCGATCACCACCGGCTGCTGCAGCTGGAAGCCCCAGCCCAGCGCGAGGCCGGCGTGGCGCAGGGCGAGTGCGATCGCGCCCAGCGCGGCGAAGCTCAGCATCACGCCGGCGGTGTACCAGAGCGCGTGGCGGCGCGCGCGGGTCGGGTCCTGGCCGTTGCCGGCGAGCGAAAGCGCCTTCAGCGACAGGACCGGCAGCACGCAGGGCATCAGGTTGAGGATCAGTCCGCCGAGCAGGGCCAGCAGCAGGGCCGACCAGAGGCTGAGGTCGGCGCCGCGCGGGGCGGCGCCCAGTGCGGAGGCGCTGTTGGCGGCCGGTGCGTGGCCCGGGGCCGCCGTGCCGGTGTTGGCGGCGGTGCTGTCGGCAACGGAGGATGCGGCGGGGCCCGCGGCGGCGGTGCCGTCATCGCTGGCGATCGTGCCGGGCGGCGTCACTGCCGCGTCCGTGCCGGACAGCGTCGTGCCATTGCCCACGGCGCCGGTCGCCAACCCGGCCGCGTCGGCCGGCGTCACCGTGCCACGTGGCAGCGACACCGCGACAGTGCGGGTCATCGGGGGATAGCAGATGCCGTCGTTCTGGCAGCCCTGGAACGTAGCAGTCAGGCGCAGGTCCACCGCGTCGGTGCGGGTGCGGACCACCGGCACCGGCACGTCGATCTGGTCGAAGTAGACCGTGGTGCGGCCGAAATACTCGTCCTGGTGCGCGGTGCCCTTCGGCCAGCGCGGTGCGCCCAGGCGCAGGCCGGCCCGGGCGGCGGCGGCATCCAGCGCCAGGCGGGTCTTGTCGCGGTACAGGTAGTAGCCGCGCGCGGGGGTGAAGCGCAGCAACAGCGTGTTGCCGTCGCCGGCGATGGCTTCAAAGCCATACGCCTGCTCCGGCGGCAGCGGCAGTGCGTCCGTGCCCGTCGCCGTGCCCGCCCAGCCGGCGCCCGCCAAGGGGGCGCCACCGCCGGCGTTGCCGAATGCCACCACCGGGGCCTGCGCGGCCGCCGGCAGCGCGACCGTGATGCGCCGCGTCTGGGGCGGGTAGCAGATGCCCGCATCGGCGCAGCCCTGGTATTTGATCGTCAGCGTGGTGCGTTCCGCGTTGGCGGTGCCCGGCAGGGTCGCGACCAGCTGCCCGCGGTAGGTTTCCACGTCGCCGAAAAACTCATCGCGATACGCCTTGCCCTTGGGCAGCTGCAGTGCCCCGGCGGTGAAGCCCGCATCGGCCTGCACCGACGTGCGGTGCCGATACAGGTAATAGCCGTTGGCGATCTTCCACTGCACGTTGATCCGGCCCGCGTCGGTGGCCTGCGCGCTGAGGACGAAGACCTCGTCCACTGGCGGCAGCTGGTCCGGCGTCACGGCGGCGGCCGGGCCGGCCAGCAGGGCGGCGAACAGGGCGAAGGTGGAGCGGAGGCGCGTGGGGCGCGGGAGCGGCGCGGTTTCAGTCATCGTCTCGGGTCTGTTGGGCCACCCAGTCCAGGTACTCGGGCAGGCCGGCGCTGGCTTCGACCGCCAGCACCTCGGGGAGTTCATAGGAGTGCAGTTCGCGCAGGCGCGCGGTCAGCGCGTCCAGCCGGGCGGCAGTGGTCTTGATCAGCAACAGGACCTCGTCGGCCTGTTCGACCTGTTCCTTCCAGCGATAGGTGGAGCGCACGCCCGGCAGCGCATTGACGCAGGCGGCCAGGCGCGCCTCGACCACGGCCCGTGCCAGTCGGTCGGCGGTGGCGGCATCGGGGCAGGCGCAATACACGAGCATCGTGGACATCCGGCGATTCTAGCGGTCCGGCCGGGCGGTTATTCGGCGGCGCCGTGGAGGCGTTCGTCGCCACGGCGGCCGCGCCCGGTCCGCATGCCGGCCAGCTGCTCGGCCAGTTCCACCAGCGGTGGGCGCGCACGCATCGGGGTCTCGCGGAACGCGCGGATCAGGCGCACCTCGATGGGGTCGTCGACCAGCAGGGCATCCGCGGCGGCGATGGCGTCCAGTTCCTGCTCCGCCGACTGGCGCATCAGTCCGCGCCCAGTGGCGAGCCATTCGAACTGCACGCCCGTGGACAGGGCGATGGCGCGCAGGTGGTTGACGCTGGGATGTTTGCCATTGGTGGCCTCCCAGTGGCTGACCGCGCTGCGCTGGACGCCGACGGCGGCACCCAGGGCGGCCTGGGACAGGCCGGCGTGACGGCGGGCGAGGCGGATGCGCTGTTGTGGGGTCATCGTGGGCTTGGAGGGGGTGGTGGCGGGAGGGTGGCACCAAAAGTAACCAGGTGATCAATAGACACGCAACGTGTGCGCTTGTGGTAGCCACCCTGCTCATTGAGCGCCATGTATTCACGTTTTGTTGCGACATCTGTCGCGGTATGGACACCCGAAGTGGCGTCCTGCGCCGCGGGCAGGGCTGTTGACGTGACGCAGCGTGGTCAATACTGACGCATGCCGGCAGGAGGCCGGTGCGACATGGGGTGTCTGGTCTGGGGAGGGGGCGCGGGATTGCGCCAAGCTGAGGATGGCCATCTCCGTACCGGAAAGGGCGTGGACCTTCGGGGGCACGCCCTTTCTTTTTGCGCCGTGCATGCCCGTGCCGGGCAGGCCCTTGAAAGGCTTCCCGGGGCGCCCCATCTCTGCGCGGTCCCGGTTCGACCGGGCGCTGCCGTCCCGGGTTTTGGCACTCGCCTTGGCCGACTGCTAATATTTGTAATCTTTCCCCACCCTTTCAACCACTTACGAGGTTGTCATGTCGAATATCAAGCCGCTCTACGACCGTGTTGTCCTGAAGCGCATGGAAGAAGAAAAGATGTCCGCCGGCGGCATCGTCATCCCCGACTCCGCCACCGAGAAGCCCATCAAGGGCGAAGTCGTCGCCGTGGGCGAAGGCAAGGTGCTGGACAACGGCAGCGTGCGCGCGCCGAAGGTCAAGGTTGGCGACAAGGTGCTGTTCGGCAAGTACAGCGGCACCGAGGTCAAGCTCGACGGCAACGAGTACCTGGTGGTCAAGGAAGACGACATCTTCGCGATCCTCGGCTGATCGCACGCGGCGTGGGCCGTGCCGGGCGCGACCTCGCGTCCGCGACCGGCGACCGCCTCGGCGGACCCCGCGCCGCACCGTCGCATTCCCCTTCTTCAATCCAATCTTTTTTTGCTGAGGTAATCCGCAATGGCTGCCAAGGAAATTCGTTTCGGTGAGGACGCACGCGCCAAGATGGTGCGCGGCGTCAACGTGCTCGCCAATGCCGTCAAGGCCACCCTGGGCCCGAAGGGCCGCAACGTCGTGCTCGAGAAGAGCTTCGGCGCGCCGACCATCACCAAGGACGGCGTGAGCGTCGCCAAGGAAATCGAACTGGCCGACAAGTTCGAGAACATGGGCGCGCAGATGGTCAAGGAAGTCGCTTCCAAGACCTCCGACAACGCCGGTGACGGCACCACCACCGCCACCGTGCTGGCGCAGGCGTTCATTCGCGAGGGCATGAAGGCGGTCGCCGCCGGCATGAACCCGATGGACCTCAAGCGCGGCATCGACCAGGCCGTGCATGCCGCCGTCGCCGAGCTGAAGAAGATCAGCAAGCCGTCGTCGACCTCGAAGGAAATCGCCCAGGTCGGCACCATCTCGGCCAACTCCGACGCCAACATCGGCGACCTGATCGCCCAGGCGATGGACAAGGTCGGCAAGGAAGGCGTGATCACCGTGGAAGACGGTTCGGGCCTGGAGAACGAGCTGGACGTGGTCGAGGGCATGCAGTTCGACCGCGGCTACCTGTCGCCGTACTTCATCAACAACCAGCAGTCGATGCAGGCCGAACTGGACGATCCGTTCATCCTGCTGCACGACAAGAAGATCTCCAACGTGCGTGACCTTCTGCCGGTGCTGGAAGGCGTCGCCAAGGCCGGCAAGCCGCTGCTGATCATCGCCGAGGAAGTGGAAGGCGAAGCGCTGGCGACCCTGGTGGTCAACACCATCCGCGGCATCGTCAAGGTCTGCGCCGTCAAGGCCCCGGGCTTCGGCGACCGTCGCAAGGCGATGCTGGAAGACATGGCCATCCTGACCGGTGGCACCGTGATCTCCGAGGAAGTCGGCCTGTCGCTGGACAAGGCCACGATCAAGGACCTCGGCCGCGCGAAGAAGGTGCAGGTCTCGAAGGAGAACACCACCATCATCGACGGCGCGGGCGACACCGCCGGCATCGAGTCGCGCATCAAGCAGATCAAGGCGCAGATCGAGGAGACCTCCTCGGACTACGACCGCGAGAAGCTGCAGGAGCGCGTGGCCAAGCTGGCCGGCGGCGTGGCGGTGATCAAGGTCGGTGCCTCGACCGAGATCGAGATGAAGGAAAAGAAGGCCCGCGTCGAAGACGCGCTGCACGCCACCCGCGCTGCGGTCGAGGAAGGCATCGTCCCGGGCGGCGGCGTCGCGCTGCTGCGCGCCAAGGCCGCCATCACGGGCCTGAAGGGTGCCAACGAAGACCAGAACCACGGCATCCAGATCGCCCTGCGCGCGATGGAAGCCCCGCTGCGCGAGATCGTGACCAACGCCGGTGAAGAGCCGTCGGTGGTGCTGAATCGCGTGATCGAGGGCACCGGTGCGTTCGGCTACAACGCCGCCAACGGCGAGTACGTCGACATGCTGGAAGCCGGCATCCTGGACCCGACCAAGGTCACCCGCACCGCGCTGCAGAACGCCGCGTCGATCGCCGGTCTGATGATCACGACCGAGGCGATGGTCGCCGAGCTGCCGAAGAAGGACGAGCCGGCGATGCCGGGCGCCGGTGGCATGGGCGGCATGGGTGGCATGGACTTCTAAGTCCGGCCGCACCGCGCAGTACCCGACAGGCCCGCTTCGGCGGGCCTGTTTTTTTTGTCCGCCGCGGGGCGCCGGGTGTGGCCGGTCATTCCCGCTTTATGCGTGGAGATTCTTTGACGCCGCCGCTTCGCCACTCCCCACGTCGGGAGGTCGCCGGGCGGGGCGTTGCTTCAACCAGGGATCACTTCTTCCATAGGGGACAACCATGACCACGCTCAACCGGGCCATCGTGCTCGCGCTGGGCTGCTTCGGCGCCGCATCGGCCCAGGCAGCCACGTACGTCGTTACCGCCAACGCCCAGTCGTTCGACAAGTCACTCGCCAACAAGGTGGAAGCCGCCGGGGGACGCGTGACTGCGCGGCTGCCGCAGATCGGCGTGGCGATTGTCGAATCCGACGATGCCGGTTTCGCCGTGCGCGCATCGCGGGTGCCCGGCGTGCGCTCGGCGGTGGCCGACATCGCGCTGCAGTTCGATATCCCCGAGTCCACCGAGGTGATCGGCCCCGACATCGCCAACCCGCCGGCGTCGGGCGACGACGACACCCGCTTCGACCTGCAGTGGGGCAGTGCGGCGATCGACGTGGCCGGTGCCTGGAACGCCGGCTACCGCGGCGCGGGCGCCACCGTGGCCGTGCTGGACTCGGGCGTGGCGTGCCAACATCCGGACATTGCCGGCAACCTGTTGCTGACACAGTCGGCTTCGTTCGTCCCCAATGAGGGTGTCTGCCGCGTCTACACCAACGGCTTCAACCACGGCACCCACGTGGCCGGCACCATCGCGTCACCTGACAACGGCATCGGCACGATCGGCGTGGCCCCGCAGGCCAAGGTCATTGCGGTGAAGGTGCTGTCGGAGTTCTCGGGCAGCGGCAGCTTCGGCGGCATCATCCAGGGCATCGTGTACGCCGCCGATCAGGGCGCGGATGTCATCAACATGAGCCTGGGCGTGCGCGGTGGCTTGCCGGTGAATGGCAAGGGCGCCAATGACGTCGCCGAACTGGTCAACGCCACCAAGCGCGCCGTGCAGTACGCGCGCCGGCACAACGCGCTTACCGTGGTGTCCGCGGGCAACGATGGCCGCGACCTCGACCACGACAGTGGCGTGGAAGTGTGCGACGTCGACGGCTGCTACCGCGCGAACCTGCGCGCGTTCCCGGCGCAACTGCCCGGAGCGCTCGCGGTGTCGGCCACCGCGCCGAACGGCTGGGCAAAGGCGCCCACGAGCACCGGATTGGACGGTCTGGCCTCGTACTCCAACTGGGGCCAGTCGGTGATCGCGTTCGCGGCGCCCGGTGGTGACAGTGCGTATGCCGGCAACGAGAACTGCACCGCGTCGGGCCTTGTTCGTCCGTGCTGGGTGTTCGACATGGTCTTCGCGTCGGGCGGCTATGCCATCAGCGGCGGGCAGGTTTTCGCGTCGTACTCCTGGTCGGCCGGCACCAGCATGGCCGCGCCGCACGTGTCGGGCGTGGCCGCGCTGGTCATCGGCAAGCACGGCGGCGAGATGGCGCCCGCGGACGTGGAGCGCATCCTGCGGGCCTCGTCGGACGATCTGGGCAAGCCGGGTAACGATGATGCCTTCGGCGCCGGGCGGGTGAACGCTGCGCGCGCCGTGCGCTATTGATCGCAGCGCCCGTTCTGCCGCAGTAAACAAAACGCCCCGCGGGTTCGCGGGGCGTTTTGCATTGCCACGCGCCGTCAGGCGCGCATGCTGCCCGTGTCCAGCCACCGCTGGTGCCACGACAACGCCTCCGGCAGCAGGTGCGGCGTGTGCTTGCCGTAGCTGTCGCGGCTGGCGCGATCAAAGTAGTCCTGCAGCGCATCGCGATAGTCCGGGTGCGCGCAGTGCGCGATGACCTGCCGTGCGCGCTGCTTGGGCGACAGCCCGCGCAGGTCCGCCAGGCCTTGCTCGGTGACGAGGATCGAGACGTCGTGTTCGGTGTGGTCCACGTGGCTGACCATCGGCACGATCGAGGAAATGGTGCCTCCCTTGGCCGTGCTCGGGCTGAGGAAGATTGACAGGAAGCCGTTGCGTGCGAAGTCGCCCGAGCCGCCGATGCCGTTCTGGATGCGCGTGCCCATGATGTGGGTGGAGTTGACGTTGCCGTACAGGTCGGCCTCCACCATGCCGTTCATGCCAATGCAACCCAGACGGCGCACCAGTTCGGGGTGGTTGGAGATTTCCTGCGTGCGCATCACGATCCGCTGGCGATAGAAATCGATGTCCTGCTTGAAGCGTTCGTTCGCGTCCGGGCTGAGTGCGAAACCGGTGCAGGAGGCGCTGGTGATGATGCCTTCGCGCAACAGGTCGAGCATGCCGTCCTGGATCACTTCGGTGAAAGCGGTCAGGTCGCGGAAACCGCTCGCCGCCAGCCCTTCCAGCACGGCGTTGGGGATGTTGCCCACGCCGGACTGCAACGGCAGCAGGTTGGGCGGCAGGCGGCCGGCCTTGACCTCGTGCTTCAGGAATTCGACCAAGTGCGCGGCGATCTGCTGGCTGGTCGCGTCGGCCGGATTGAACGGACTGTTGCGATCCGGGCCGTGGGTGCGCACCACCGCGACGATCTTGGCCGGGTCGCAGCGCAACGCGGTCTCGCCGATGCGGTCGTCAGGATTGACCAGCGGGATCGGTTTGCGATGCGGCGGCAGCGCGGTCCCGTAGTAGATGTCGTGCATGCCGTCGACGCCGGCGGGCTGCCAATCGTTTACCTCGACGATCACCTTCTTCGCCAGGTCCAGCCAGGTCTTGTTGTTGCCCACGGACGTGGAAGGCACCAGCGCGCCATCCTCGCGGATCGCCGAGACCTCGATCACCGCGGTGTCGATCTCGCCATAAAAGCCGAACCACGCATGCTGCGCGACATGGCTCAGGTGCGCGTCGATGTATTCCAGCGTGCCTTCGTTGATGCGCTTGCGCGCGTCCGGGTCGGACTGGAACGGCAGGCGCAATGCCAGGCCATTGGCCTTGGCCAGCGCGCCGTCGAGCTCGGGCGCGGTGGAGGCGCCGGTCAACAGGCGGATCTGGAATGGCTGGCCCTGGGCATGCACGTGTTCGATGCGGCGGGCCAATGCCATCGGCACCACCTTCGGGTAGCCGGAGCCGGTGAAGCCGCTCATGGCGACGGTGGTGCCGGGCTCGATGAATTCGGCCGCCGCCTCGGCGGACATGACGCGGTCCAGAAGGCGGGGGTCGCGGATACGGTCGGGGGTCATGGAGGGAAAATGGCCGGACACGAGGGCATTATCGCCCCGGGTATGGCGGGGGACTGTACGCCCAACGTAGGGCTTGCATTGCGTTTCTGTACCGGATAGTTCTTTTTTGCACTGCAGCGTGCAATCCCCCTAACAAATCCTTCACGATCGACCTGCATCCCGACGTGGGGGAGGGAGCAGGCCCGCAACCGGTTCGACCGGGGCGGGCTTTTTTATTGCGCGATCCTCGGGGGTGGCGCTGCGCCAAACAGCTCTGGTGCCCCGCGGGTTTCGCGTGCCAGTGATCCGTGTCCCGCCATCGGCCGCGGAAGCGGGCATGACAGAATCGCGCCATGGATTCCGCTCCCCACGCCGTCGCCTCGCAAGCTCCTGTGTACTCGCCGCACGTGGAGCGGGCCTTCGTGCGCCTGCGCGCCAGCGGCCCCGGCGTCGCCGAGCGACTCGACCAGCCCGAAATCGCCGCCCGGGTGGCGCAGGTGGTCCAGGTCAGCGATTTGGCCGCCCACACCCTCGCCTCCCAGCCGTCCCTGCTGGATCGGCTGCTGGAAGACGACGGCGGTGACTGGCCGGTCCCTGCGCTCACCCTTGAGCAGCGTGCGGAATGGCCTGCGCTGTTGCGGCGCCACCGCACCGCGGTGTCGACCCGGCTGATATGGCGCGACGTGCTGGGCTTCGACGATGTCGCCGCCACGCTGCGCGGCGCCACCCAGCTGGCCGACGACTGCCTGCAGGCAGCGCTGGCGGCACTGGAGGGCGAATTCACCGCCCGCCACGGCATCGTGCGCGATGCGGAGGGGCGCGCGCAGCGGCTCGTGGTGTTCGGGCTGGGCAAGCTGGGTGGCGGCGAACTCAACTTCAGTTCCGACGTCGACCTGGTCTACGCCTATGAGCACGAAGGCGAATCCGACGGGCCCAGGCCGTTGCCGGCCGAACAGTATTTCGCGCGACTCGGCCAGCAACTCGCGAAGCTGCTGGACGACATGACCGCGGACGGTTTCTGCCACCGCGTGGACCTGCGCCTGCGCCCGTATGGCAATGCCGGTCGCGTGGCCTGGTCGTTTGCCGCAATGGAGCAGTATTTCCAGCGCGAAGGCCGGGACTGGGAGCGCTATGCATGGCAGAAGGCGCGGCCGGTGGCGGGTGACATCGAGGCGGGCGAGCGATTCCTCGATGCGCTGCGCCCCTTCGTCTACCGCCGCTACCTCGATTACGGCGCACTGGATGGCCTGCGCGCGATGAAGGCCGCGATTGCCGCGGAAGTGGCGCGCAAGGAGATGGCGGACGACATCAAGCGTGGACCCGGCGGCATCCGCGAGATCGAGTTCCTGGTGCAGGCGTTGCAGCTGATTCGCGGTGGGCGCGAGCCGGAACTGCGCGGCCGGCAGTTGCACCCGGCGCTGCAGGCGCTGGTGGCCGCGCACCAGGTCACCCCGGAAGCGGCGCAGGCGCTGGTCCAGGCCCATCGCTACCTGCGGCGTCTGGAGAACCGGCTGCAGATGCTGCGCGATGCGCAGACCCACGCCCTCCCCACCAGTCCGGAGGACCGCGAGCGAATCGCCAGCGGCTTGGGGTATCCCGGGTGGGATGCGCTGCGTGCCGAACTGGACACGCACCGTCACCGCGTGAGCGAGGAATTTGCCGCGTTGTTGTCACCGCGCCAGCGCAGCAGCGCGCCCGACGCGCTGGCCACGTACTGGCAGTTGCTGCCCGACGGCGGTGAGGCCGAAGTCTTGGCCGACGCGGGTTTCGTCGAAGCCGGCAACGCCGACGCGATGCTGCGCGACTTCTCCCGCAGCCCGGGCGTCCGCGGCTTGTCCACGGGCGCGCGGCAGCGTCTGGATCGGGTGCTGCCGGCATTGCTGCAGGGTGCGGTCACGGCGACCCAGCCGATGCTGGCGCTGCGGCGATTGCTCGACCTGCTGCACAACGTGCTGCGCCGAAGCGCGTACCTCGCGCTGCTGGACGAACAGCCGGCAGCCTTGGCCCGGCTGGTCGAAGTGGTGGGACGCAGCGCGTTGCTGGCCGAACGCCTCGCCACCCATCCTTTGCTGCTCGACGAACTGCTGGATGCGCGTGTCGCCGGCCCACTGCCCGGGCGCGAGGCGCTGTTCGAAGCCTGCACCGCGGTGGATGGCGGCGATGACACGGAAGCCACGCTGCAAGCACTCAACGAGGTGCGTCAGGCGCTCAGTTTCCGCATCGCATTGGCCCAGCGCGACGGCCGCCAAGGAGCGGTGGACAGTGCGCGGCAACTCGCCTGGCTGGCCGACGGCGTGGTCGCGCGTGTGCTGCAACTGGCGCAACAGGAGGTACGCGGCGCCCACGGTGACGTGCCCGGCGCGCAGTTCGCGGTGATCGGTTACGGCAGTCTGGGCGGCGAGGAACTGGGCTTCGGTTCCGACCTCGACCTGGTCTTCCTCTACGACGCGCCGGCAGATGCGCAATCCGATGGCGGCCGACCGCTGGAGGCCGTGCGCTGGTTCGCGCGCCTGGCGCAGAAAGTGGTGGCCTTGCTGGGCGCGGTGACCGCCGCTGGCCGCCTGTTCGACGTGGACGTACGCCTGCGCCCGGACGGGGCGAAAGGGCTGCTGGTGTCCAGTCTGGCCAGCTACAGCGAGTACCAGCGCGAGCGCGCGTGGACGTGGGAACACCAGGCGCTGGTGCGTGCCCGCGGCGTGGCGGGCGACGCGGCGCTGCTGTCCCGCTTCGAGGCCGTGCGCGCGGAGACGCTGTCGCGTCCGCGCGATCCCGCCAAGGTGGCCGAGGAAGTGGTGGCGATGCGCCAGCGCATGCGGGCCGAGTTGGACCGCACCGACGGCGCGCTGTTCGACCTCAAGCAGGGCGCGGGGGGTCTGGTGGATCTGGAGTTCCTGCTGCAGGCCACGGTGCTGGCGCATGCCGGCGCGTGCACCGCGCTGCAGGTGCCGCGCGAAACCGCCGAGTTGATCACCGCCGCCGAGGCCTGCGGCCAGCTGGGCGCCGACGAGGCCGCACGCCTGCGGCAGGCGCACATCACGCTGCTGACGCTGGGGCTGGAATGCACGTTGGACCGTCGCCCGCGGCGAGTGCCTTTTGACGAGCGATTGGAGGCGGCACGTGCGGCGGTGCAAGCGGTGACGCGGACCCACGGGCTGGCCTTCGACGTCGGCTGACCCCGACCGGCGCTGTCGGTCAGCGCTGCTCCTGCCACCCCAGCCGTTGCATGACTTCGGCCGCCACGCGGGGCGTCTCACGGAGGGCGGTGACGTCGTAAGGCGTCAGCCGGTCTGCCAGTGGACGCACCCGCCCCAGCGTGTGGAG
This sequence comes from Lysobacter olei, assembly GCF_054777355.1. Classification (NCBI taxonomy): domain Bacteria; kingdom Pseudomonadati; phylum Pseudomonadota; class Gammaproteobacteria; order Lysobacterales; family Lysobacteraceae; genus Lysobacter; species Lysobacter olei. Next base: position 127,342 of record NZ_BAAHAT010000007.1, read on the forward strand.
TCGCTCGACGAATCGCCTGGGACGTCCCTGGGCCTCCCCCGCGACAAACACCGGGACATTGGTCGCCGCGGCCTCCGACAGCATGTTGACCGAGTCAGCGGTGCACACGATGCGGTCCGCCCAGCCCAGCAGGCCGGGGTAGGGGTTGGCCTCCCCGGCGAGGGCGGTTCCGGTCCACATCACGCCAGGCACCTCCGCCAGATGCGCCTGCATCCGCTCGATGGCCGCGGCCGGCGTGCGTCGCGAGGCGGTGGCCAGCACGCTGCCGCCCTCGGCACGCACGAAAGTCACCAACGCCCCCAGCCACCGCTCGAACGAGGTCACGTCGAAGTCGCCCGCATGGGTCGCGCCGCCCACCAGCAGCGTCGTTCGCGGGCCCGGCAGCGCGCCCAGCGGCGCGAAGTCACGGCGGGCCGCCGCGAGCCACAGGTCATCGACCGGGTTCAGGCTGCCCGTCACCGGGATCACGTTGTCGCCGCTCAGGCCGTCGTGGGTGGGCACCACCAGCAGATCCCAATGCGTGGGCGGGAGGCGAGGGTCAAGGATCTGCACGGCGCGTGCGCCGCCCTCGCGCGCGAGGCGGGTGGCCAGCGCGGCCTGTCGCCCGCAGCCGATCACCAGCGCGGGTGGGTGCGCCAGCGCGTTCGCAAACGCAGGTCCGAAGGCATGTCGGCTACCGGGGCAGCGACGGGGTGCCACCCAGCGCCAGGGCGCCCGCGACTGCAGCGTCCACGCCTTGGCGGCGAGGCCCAGGGCACTGGCCAGCGCCTCGGCCTGGCGAACGTTTCCGGCGGCGCCGTCGGTCAGCGTCCAGGCGTCGGGCGGGCGCCGCCCCCCGCGTTCCTGCCGGTCGGGTTGTTGCACGTTTGTCATCAATCCGTTCCGGAAGGCGTCACTGTGCCGCTGCTCGCGAGACTCTACACTTTCCTCCAACGGTCGCGTCACCCGGCGCGACACCCATGGAGATGATGATGTCCCGGACCCTGCCCACCGCGTCGCTCGAGCAACTGTTCACCACCGCCCGCACCCACAACGAACTGGGCGGCGAAGTGAGCGACGACACCCTGCGCCAGCTGTACGAACTGGCCAAGTGGGGCCCGACCAGCGCCAACTCCTCGCCGGCGCGCTTCGTCTTCGTGAAGTCCGCCGAAGCCAAGGCCAAGCTCGGCCCGGCGTTGGACGAGGGCAACTACGCCAAGACCATGGCTGCCCCGGTCACCGTCATCGTCGGCTACGACCTGGCGTTCTTCGAGAAGCTGCCGTTCCTGTTCCCGCACACCGATGCCAAGGGCTGGTTCGACACCAAGCCCGACGACGTGCTGGAGACCATCTGCCTGCGCAACGGCAGCCTGCAGGGCGCGTACCTCATCCTGGCGGCGCGTGCGCTGGGCCTGGACTGCGGTCCAATGTCGGGCTTCGACAACGCCAAAGTCGACGCCGCGTTCTTTGCCGGCACCCGGATCAAGTCCAACTTCCTCGTCAACCTCGGCCACGGCGATCAGGCCAAGTTGTTCCCGCGTTCGCCGCGCCTGCCGTTCGACGAGGCCGCGCAGATCCTCTGATCGTTCGCGGGCGTTGCCGTCGAAACGGCCTGCAATGTCCAACGCCGTGCGTGCCGTCCACCCCGACCGGGGGCGCGGCACGCCCTGCGACCCCTTCCTCCCCCGCTCGACCTTCCACCCCACGCCCGGAGCACCCCATGTTCAAGCGCCTTGTCCTCGCCACTGCCCTGTTTACCGCGACCGCCGCCGCCTTCGCCGCGCCGGTCAGCTACAAGATGGACCCCAACCACACCGACGTCGTCGCCAGCTGGAACCACTTCGGCTTCTCCAACCCGATCGCCCACTTCGGCCAGGTCGACGGCACCATCGTGTATGACGCCGACAACGTCGGTCAGTCCTCGGTCAACGTCACCATCCCGCTCGCGGGCCTGAACGCCAACGTGGCCGCGTTCAACGAGCACTTGCGCAGCGCCGACTTCTTCGACGCCGCCAAGTACCCGGCCATCACCTTCAAGAGCACCAAGGTCGAGGCCGCCGGCGACGGCAAGCTGCGCGTGTTCGGCGAGCTGACCATCAAGGAAACCACCAAGCCGGTGGTGCTGGACGTGACCATCAACAAGATCGGCGAGCAGCCGATGGCGAAGAAGCTGGCCGCCGGTTTCGATGCCAGCACCACCATCAAGCGCACCGACTTCGGCGTGGGCCTGTACGCCCCCAATGTCAGCGACGAGGTGACCATCCGCATCACCACCGAAGCGCTGGGTCCGAAGGTCGAGGCGGCTGCGCCGGCCAAGGGCAAGGGTAAGGGCAAGTAAGCATCGGCAAGCCACCGCCTGCGGACCACCGTCCGCAGGTGGTCGCCGGGCCGTCATCGCGCTTGGCGAACCTGCCGCGAGGCGTGATCCTCTAAACTGCACGGATGATCATCGAACGCCCATCCTCGGCCCGCGGCCACGTGCGCGCGGGCTGGCTCGAGAGCCGGCACACGTTCTCGTTTGGCCACTACTACGACCCGGCCTGGATGGGCTTCGGCCCGCTGCGGGTGATCAACGAAGACCGCGTCGCCCCCGGCGCGGGCTTCCCGCCTCACCGCCACGCGAACATGGAAATCCTCAGTTACGTGCTTGAGGGCGGACTGTCGCACCAGGACAGCAGTGGCGGCGGTGGCGTGATCCGCCCCGGAGAGCTGCAGTGGATGAGCGCCGGACACGGCGTGGAACACAGCGAGTTCAATGCGTCGCAGGACGCGCCGGTGCACTTCCTGCAGATATGGATTCAACCCGACCGGGTCAACGCCGCGCCCACCTATGCGCAGCAGGCCTTCGATGCGGCCGAGCGCCACGGCGCCTGGGCCACGCTGGCCTCCGCCGAGGGCCGTGAAGGTGGGCTGCCGATCCGCCAGGACGCGCGCCTGGTTGGCGCATTGCTGGCGGCCGATGACGAGGTCGATTACCCACTGGAGGCGGGACGGCTGTACTGGCTGCAGGTCGCCACCGGCGAGGTCGAGGCCAACGGCCGGACGCTGGCCGCTGGCGATGCGCTGGGCTTCGCCGACGAAAGCGGCACGGTGTCGGTGCGTGGTCGCGGCGCGGGCCGCGCCGACGTGCTGTTGTTCGACCTGCCGCGCTGAGGCCCGTCGGCCGCGATGCGGCCCCCCGGGGCCGCCGCTGGTAAACTGCCGGTCCAAGCCGCATTGCTTCCCACGACCGCCATGACCGCAGCCAACACGCATCCCACCCAGGCCAACGCCGAGCAGCGTTACGTCGTGCATCGCAGCGACCTGCCGCTGAGCTGCCCGATGCCGTCGATGGCGCTGTGGAATTCGCACCCGCGCGTGTACCTGCCGATCGAAGCCGAGCGCGAGTGCCAGTGCCCGTACTGCGGCGCGCACTACGTGCTGGAAGACTGATCCCCGGTCCGCACGTCGCGACGACGCGTGTCCGCGCGCCTGACCGTCGTGCAGTTGCTGCCCGCGCTGGAGTCCGGCGGGGTAGAGCGCTCCACCCTTGAGATTGCCGAGGCGCTGGTCGCAGCCGGCCACCGCGCCATCGTGGTGTCCGCCGGCGGCCGCCTGGTGCCGCGCCTGCTTGCCAGCGGCGCCGAACACGTCGCGCTCGACATCGGCCGCAAGTCCCTGCTGACACTGCGTCACGTGCGCACGCTGCGCACGCTGTTGCGGCGCGAGCGCGTGGACATCGTGCATGCCCGCTCGCGCTTGCCCGCATGGGTCGGGCGCCTGGCGCTGCGCGGGATGCCGGCGGCGACGCGGCCGCATTGGGTCACCACCGTCCATGGTCTCAATTCACCCTCGCGCTACAGCGCGGTGATGGCCAGCGGCGAGCGGGTGATCTGCGTGTCCGACACGGTGCGCGAATACGTGCTGCGGCACTACCCCGACACGCCGCGCGTGCGCCTGCGGGTGATTCCGCGTGGCATCGCGCCCACCGCCTTCGCGCGCGCGCCGTCGGAGGATCCCGAGGCGCGGGCCTGGGCGGCGATGCAGCACCCGGCATTGGCTGGCGATGCCCCGCTGTTGCTGCTGCCCGGCCGGGGCACCCGACTCAAGGGCCACGCGGATGCATTGGCGCTGGTGGCGGCACTGCGCGACGCCGGTCGTGACGTGTGCCTGTGGCTGCCGGGGGCGCGCGAGCCGGGGCGCGAAGCGTATATCGCCGAACTGGAGGCCGAGGCCGCGCAACTGGGCATCGCCAACCGCGTTGCCTTCACCCCGCCCACCGACGCCATCGCCCGCGCGTATGCGGCGAGTGCGCTGGTGTTGCAGCTGTCACGCAAGCCGGAGGCCTTTGGCCGCACCGTGATCGAGGCCCTGGCCGTCGGGCGTCCGGTGCTGGGGTGGGCCCACGGTGGCGTGGGCGAGCTGCTGCGCGAGTTGCAGCCCGGTGGCGCGGTGGCACCCTTCGACCCGGAGGCCTTGCGGATAACAGCGCAGCAACTGCTCGCCCATCCGCCACCGCCACCCGTTACGATGCCGCACACCTTGCGTGCTATGCAGGAGGCCACGCTTGCCGTCTACGCCGAACTTGTCCGCTGATCCCGCTCGCCTCGCAGGCGCCGGTCCGCGCCCGCAGCCCGTGCAGGGTTGGCGCTGGGCGCCGGCATGGATCCTGGCGCACGTGGCACTGTGGCCCGCGGCGGGGTATGCCGAAGGCGTGCTCGCGCTGGGCGCACTGGTGGCCCTGGCCAAGCTGATCGTGTCCCGCTTCCGCGGCGGAGACCAGCTGCTGAGCCACCAGGCCTGGGCGCTGACCAGCGTACTGTTCTTCGCCTACTGGTTGCCTGAGCTGGTGTCGGCCTTCGACGCAGTGGATCGCGTGCACGCCTTCGCCCAGACCGCCGAGGACCTGCGCTACCTGCCGTTCCTGTGGCTGGCCGCCTCCGCCGTCGCCAACGAGCATGGGCGACGGGTGACGTTCGGCGGGCTCGCCGTGATCCTGGCGGTGTGGGTGGTCGATGCGCTGTTGCAGGCCTTGTCCGGGACCAGTCCGCTGTTTTTCGGCATCGATGCGATCAAACAGGCCATCAGTGGGCACGGCATGTGCAGCGCCCAGGAAGTCGCCGCCCTGGATCGGCTCAGCGGTGTGCTGGGGCCCTGCAACCTCAAGTTGGGCGTTGTCGTGGCCAGCCTGTCTCCGTTCCTGCTGTATGCCGCGGCCGCGCGCCTTGCGACCGCGGGATGGCTGATCTCGGCCGCTTTGGTCGGCCTGGTCGTGCTGCTGGCGGGCGCACGCGCGGCGTGGCTGACCTATGCGCTGGTGCTGGTCTGTTCCGGTTGGCGGCTGCTGGGCTGGAAGAAGCTGGGGCTCACGCTGGCCTTTGGGGCCGTCGCCCTGGTGGTGGTCGGCATCGGTTCGCCGCAGGTGCGCGAGCGGTTGGCACGCACCGCGCATGCCCTGGACGCGGACTCGTCCGGCGTGGACCAGGCCTTGTCGGGTCGCGGGCGTATCTGGGCCGCCGCCGCGTGCATGGTGCGCGAACATCCGGTCAATGGGGTGGGCGCCCGCGGCTTCCGCGACGCCTTCCCGGCCTGTGATGCCGAACATGGCCAGCCTGCCGCCTGGGGCGAAGGCCCCGCGTTCCACGCGCACCAGATCGTGCTGGAGATCCTGAGCGAGACCGGCGGGTTTGGCCTGCTGATGTGGCTGGCCGGTGCGGCGATGGCGTGGCGGGCCTGGCGGTTCTCGGCGCCCGCGGCGCGCGAACGGGCGCGGCCGGCCATGCTGGCGCTGGGCGTCACGGTGTTCCCGCTCAACACCCACCTGGCGTTCTATTCCACGTTCTGGGGCGGGTTCACCCTGCTGCTGGCCGCACTGTATGCGGGCAGTCTGTTGTCCGGCAGCGACGCGTCTCAGGCGGCCGGCGGCGAAAGCTGACGCAGCGCCGCCTCCACGACCGCGTCGATCGGAAGCGCGGCGAGGGGGCGGGCATCCAGGCAGTACGCGCCCCGTGCTTCGGCGCCGGTGCTGATGCGCGCCGGGTTGTCGGTGTCGAACAGCACCAGGCAGGGCGTGCCCAGGCAGGCGGCCAGGTGCGTGGGGCCGCTGTCGTTGCCAATCACCAGCGCGGCCGCCTTCAGTACGCCGGCCAGATCGTGGAGGCCCAAGGCCCGTCCCTCGCGCCGGAGCACGGTTCCCGCGAACCCGTCGCCCAGCGTGGGTTCGTCGATCCCGGGAACGGTAACCACGGTCAGGCCGTGCGCGGCCAGCCGATGGGAGCACGTGGCGTAATGCGGCCAGCGTTTGTGCGGGTTGCGTGCCGATGAGCCTGGCAAGAGGGCGATGAAGGGCGAGCCGATGCCGGCGTCGCGCAGCAAGCCGTGGACGTCGTCGGCGATCCAGTCCGGTGACGGTCGATCGGTGTGCAGGGTGGTCACACCGGCCTCGGCCAACTGCGCGGCATGGCGGTCGGTGACAGCGCCCTGCCGCAGCACGCCGGGGGGCTCCTGCGACCAGTGCACGCCCGGCGGCGACAGCCACCGTCGATAGAACCGGGTGCGTCGGGAGTTCTGCAGGTCATAGACGCGCGTGAACCCCGCCGCGGCCAGTTGCCTGCGCAGGGCAAGCATGCGGTCCAGGCGCCAGCGCGGCGCGTTGTCATCCGCTATCACCTCGTCCACCCAAGGGCAGCGACGCATGAGCGGGACGAAACCGCGCCGGGTCAGCAGGGAGATGCGCGCATTGGGATGTTGCGCGCGGATGTCGCGCAGCGCGCCATCGGCGAACACGATGTCGCCCAGCGCGCCAAGCTTGATCACGAGTACGTTGTCGCGGTCGTCCATGGCCTGCGTGTCAGAGATAGGGTGAGGTGCCGTCCGGCTGGCGCTTGAAGCGTCGGTGGATCCACAGGTACTGCTCGGGCGCGCGTCGCGCCATCGCCTCGATCGTGGCCATGACCCGCGCGGTATCGGCGGTGGCGTCGCTGGAGGGAAACGCGTCCAGCACCGGCGACAGGCGCAGGGTGTAAACGCCATCGGCGCGGCGCTCGTGGCCGAAGGCGATCACGGCGGCGCCCGACAAGCGCGCCAGCTGGTGAGTGGAGGTGAGGCTGTGCGCGGGGCGGCCAAAGAACGGCACGTACACCGCATCGCCGCGGCTGGGGTCCTGGTCGGGCGCGTACCAGAGCAGGCCACCCTGCTTGAGATGCTTGACGACCGGTCGCAGCTCGGACTTGGTGAACATCGCGGCGGCATAGCGCAGGCGGCCGCGCTTGACCGCCCACTCCATCGCCGGTTCCGCATGCGGACGGTACATCCCCGCCAGCGGCACGAAGTCGCACATCAGGCGACCGCAGACTTCCAGTGTGGTGAAGTGGCCGGAGACCACGATGACGCCACGACCTGCGGCGTGCGCCTGTTGGATATGTTCCAGGCCTTCCACCACGAGCCCGCGACGGAGCGGCGCGACCGAACCCCACCAGGCCCGCGCAAACTCGAACACGCCGATGCCGAGCGCGGCGAAATGGTCGCGCAGCAGGCGGCCGCGCGCGACGTCGTCCAGCGCCGGAAAACACAGCGCGATGTTGCGCTCGGCAATGCGGCGTCGTGCGGGCAAGGCCACGCGCAAGACCTGGCCCATGCCCCGGCCGATGGCCCGCTGCAGCGGCCACGGGATGCGCGCCAGCAGCGCCAGCGTGCCGATGCCCAGCCAGGCGGGCCAATGGCGGGGTGCGAGGGGCGGCGAGGGCATCGCGGGTGGCGTGGACATGCGCCGATTCTAGCGTCGCGTTGACGCGGGCGCCGGCGTCGCACCACGGGGGTGCCGGCTTCGCTATCCTTTCGCGATGCCCAACGACCCCATCGAACGCCTGCTGCGCGCCCTGTATTCGGCCGCGTTGTATGTGTTGGTGCCGATCACGCTCTACCACCTGGTGTGGCGCGGCTTTCGCCAGCCGGCCTATTTCCATCGGTGGCCGGAACGCTATGCGATGTACCGGGGCGCGAAGGCCTTTCCGCGCACGCTGTGGGTGCACGCGGTCTCGGTGGGCGAAGTCAACGCCGCCGTGCCGCTGGTGAATGCGCTGCGTCGGGTTCGTCCCGACCTGCGTCTGCTGGTCACCACCATCACCCCCACCGGGTCCGAACGCGTGCAGGCGCTGTGGGGCGGCGATGTGGAACATGTCTACCTGCCGTACGACCTGCCCGGCGCGGTGGGCCGCTTCCTCGAGCATTTCCGGCCGTGTGCGGCATTGATCATGGAAACGGAGTTGTGGCCGAACCTGCTGTTTGGCTGCCGCGACCATGGGGTGCCCACTTTCATCCTCAATGCGCGCCTGTCCGAGCGATCGCTCAGGGGCTACCGCGTCCTGGCGCCGCTGGTGGGGCGGGCGCTGCGCACGGTGACGCGCGTGGCCGCCCAGTCGGCCGCCGACGCGATCCGCTTCGTGCGGCTGGGGGCGCGCACCGAGCAGGTCGCCGAAGTGGGCAACCTGAAGTTCGACGTCGCCGTGCCGGACACGCTGGAACCGTTCGCCCGCGAGTGCCGTGCATCGTCGGGGACGCGCCTGGCGTGGATTGCCGCCAGCACCCATCCCGACGAGGAAGCGGCCGTGCTGGCCATCCATCGGCAGCTGCGCGCGCGTCATCCCGATCTGTTGCTGTTGTGGGCGCCACGACACCCGGAGCGGTTTCGCAGCGCGGTCGAAGGCGCGCGCGCGTTGGGCTGGCGCGTGTCGACGCGCTCGCGTTCGAAGTGGCCGGGCACGCACGACGACGTGTTCGTGATCGACACGTTGGGCGAACTGCTGCATTTCTACGCCTGTGCCGACGTGGCGTTCGTGGGCGGCAGCCTGCAAGCCATTGGCGGGCACAACCTGCTGGAACCGGCCGCGGCCGGGGTGGCCACCGTCACCGGCCCGCACCTGCACAACTTCGAGGAAATCTCGCGACGGCTGGACGAGGCCGGCGCGTTGCGCGTGGGCGCGGATGCCGCGGCGGTGGAGGCCGCGCTGACGCTGCTGCTGGCCGATCCTGTCGCGCGGGAGCGCATGGTGGAGGCCGGGCGGTCCCTGGTGGAGCGCGGGCGCGGCGCGTTGGCGCAGACGCTGATTCTGCTTCAGCCGGCCTTGCCGCCCGTGCCGGCGGGCAGCGTGGCAGCCATCCCCGTGCCAGAGGGGCGCTGAGGGGCACTGCGCCCTGCGCGTGTTGGCCGGGCTCCGATGTGGTGTTGGCGGGGTTTTGCTGGTGCTAATAGCCGAACGGCCCGCGCAAGGCGGGCCGTTCAGGGTGCCAGTAGACGGCGCATGCGCCGCCGATGCGGCGTCAGCGCGGCTGCGGAGCCTGCACGTCCACCGTCAGCAGGCGGTTGATGTCCTGCAGGTCCTCGGCGTCCAGCGTGCCTGCGGCCTGCTCCAGCGCCAGGCGGCTCTGCAGGAAGTTGTACTTGACCTGCGCATAAGCCAATTGCGCATTGAACAGGTTGCGCTGGTTGTTGAGCACGTCCAGCACGGTGCGGGTGCCCACCTCCAGACCGACCTGCGAAGCGTCGTACGCGCTCTGCGCCGACACCAGCGCCAAGCGGCGCGCCTCGACCTCGCTGATGCCGGCGATGACGGTCTGGTAGGCGTTGCGGGTGTTGCGCTCCAAGGCGCGCTTCTGCTGCTCCAGGCCATCCTGCGCGGCATCGCGCTGGGCCAGGGCCTGGCGCACGCGCGACTGGGTGGCGCCGCCGGAGAAGATCGGTACCGACAGGGTCAGGCCGACCGACGGACCGCGGCTCTCGTTGTCGATGGGGTTGGTGGAGGAGAACTGGTTGCCCCCGAAACTGCCACTGAAGGTGTTCTCACCCCAGGACTTGCTGTCGTTGTAACCGGCACCGGCGTAGAGCGTGGGCAGGTGGCCGGCACGCGCGGTCTCGACGCTGGCGTTGGCGGCGTCGACACGTGCCTGGTTGGCGGCCAAGGCCGGGTTGTTCTCCAGCGCGGCCTGCACCCAGCCATTGATGTCGCGGCCTTCCGGCGCGCTGGGCTGGAAGTCGCTGGGCAGGGCCTTCAGCGTGCGGATCGGCTGGCCGGTGATCTCCGACAGCGCCTGGTAGGCATCTTCCACCGCGTTGCGGGCCAGGATGGTGTTGGCGCGCGCACTGTCGAACTGGGCGCGAGCTTCATGCACGTCGGTGATCGGGGCCAGGCCCACTTCCAGGCGCTTGGAGGCGTAGTCGAACTGCTTCTTCAGCGCCGTTTCCGCCGCTTCGGCGGCGGCCAGCGTCTCCAGCTGCACCAGTACCTTGAAGTAGGCGGCCGACGTGCGGGTGATCAGCGAATGGCCTTCGGCCGTCAGGGTGAAGTCCCCGGCGCGGCTCAGCGCCTTCTGGCCCTTGAGCGAGGTGAATCGCGAGTGGTCGTAGACCATCTGGTCCAGATTGATGCCCATCCGGCGCGACGTGGTTTCCGTTTCGCTGTCGCCGGAGAAGCGGATCTGCGTACCCGTGTCGGGATCGAACTGGGTCTGCGTGGCAGGCCCCTCGCTGCGCGAGCGCTGCAGGGTGGCGCTGCCGTTGACCTGCGGCAGCATCGCCGCCCGCGCCTGGACCGCGCCCTCGCGGGTGGCCAGGCGGTTGGATTCGGCAGCGGCGAACTGCGGGTCGCCCGCGCGCGCCAACTCGTAGGTCTGCATCAGGTCCTCCGCCGAAGCGGTGGCCGGGAGCAGGGTGGCGGTGCCGACAACGGCAGCCAGGGCAATTACGAGCGGGCGACGGGTCATGCGGGGGGTCCTTTAGAACTCGAAAGTCGGCGCCGGCGCGGCGCCGGCAAGGTAGGGGAGGTCCGTCTCAAACAACGATTGGATGCGCGGACCGTTGACGTCGTTGTGAAGCAGTACGGCTTCCATGGCCGGCGAACGGCCGCGCACGATAAACATGCGACCGCCCGGCTCCAGCCAGTGGATGAACTTCTGGGGGATGGCGTCGACCGCGCCGGTGACGCAGACGACCTTGAACTTGCGCGGCGTATCCCACGCCATGGCGTCGGCGTTGACCACCTGCACGTTGTTGAGGCCCTGCGCCTTGATCGCGGCCTCGGCGGCGGCGGCGCGCGTGGCGTCACGCTCGACGCTGACCACGTCGCGGGCGAGTTGGCCCAGGCAGGCGGTCAGGTAACCGTTGCCCGTGCCGATCTCGAGCACGTCCTCGCTGCCGTCCAGGCCCAGGGCCTGCAGCACGCGGCCGACGATCACCGGCTTCAACGCGAACTCGCCTTCGCCCAGCGGCAGCGGCACGTCGGTATAGGCCAGCGCGCGCTGCGCGGCGGGCATGAAGTCCTCGCGCGGCAGCGTCCCGAGCACGTCGAGCACCCGCAGGTCGAGCACGTCCCACGGCCGAATCTGCTGTTCGACCATCAGTGCACGGGCGTGGGCGTAATCGATCGTCATGGTGCTGTCTCGCGGGGGTGGAACCGCGAATTGTACCGGGCGGGGGGCAGGGTGTCGGCAGGGGCCGGGGTGGACAGGATCGCCGGCCGGACGGGGCCGCACTGAGTGCCGGAAGTCACCGGGACTGTCGGCACGACGCGGGTGAGGTGTTGGGCGGCCGCCATGGCCGCGCCCCGGCCAAGGGCGCGCGGGGAAGGCGCGACGGGTGCGCCGCGGCTCATCCGGCGTTGTCGTCCGGCCGCCGCGCGTAGGCCCGCAGGAACATGTCCACCGACCCCTGTAGGTGCGCTTCCACGTCCAATGCCGCCGTGCAGCAGCCGAACACCAGCTGGTTGTAGGGCTCGCCCTTGAGTAGGGTGAAGAACTGCGCCGCAGCCACGCGGGTATCGGGAATCTCCAGCTCGCCGGCGGCCACGCGGCGCTCCAGCAGCGCGGCGAACTCGCCCTGCACGCGCATCGGTCCGCCTTCCCAGAACACCTGCGGCAGCTGCGTGCCCGCCATCTGTGGACTGCACAGGAAGCGGTGGCCGGCAATGGCTTCGGGGCTGCTGACCATGGCATAGAACGCACGGGCGATGGCCAGCAGTCGCTCGCGCACGGGGGTGCCGGGCTCGGCCGTGAACAGCGCCGACGGCACCTGCTGCTCACAGTAGCTGCGGGCCACGGCGACGAACAGCGTCTCCTTGTCGCCGAAGTGGCTGTACACGGTCAGCTTGGACACGCCGGCGGCGGCCGCGATCTGGTCCATGCTCACGCCATCAAAGCCTTGTTCGATGAACAGCCGGGTGGCCGCGCCCAGGATGGCGGCGCGTTTGCCCAGGTCCTTGGGGCGGCCAGGTCCAGTCGATTTGGCGGCGGTGGCGCGGGTGCGTTCGGCGGACATGACTGAATACTAGACTAGCAAGTTCGATATTTATACAGTACCGCCAAGTTCATTAATTCCACCTGAGGCCCCCATGCGCAGCCGCCACTCCCACGGCGCCGTCCTTCGAATCGCTGCGCCGGCCCTCGCTGCCGCGCTTCTGCTGGCCGCTTGCGGCCAAGCGCCCGCGCCGGAAGAGGCACCCCGCCCCGTGCTGGTGGCGCACCCGATGGAAAGCGCGCACGCCGTTTCGGCTTTTGCCGGCGATGTGCGGGCCCGCGAGGAAAGTCCGCTGTCGTTTCGCGTGGGCGGCAACCTGATTGAACGCCACGTGGACGTGGGTGATCACGTGCGCCGCGGCGAACTGCTGGCGGTGCTGGACGCCGGTGACCTGCAGGCGCAGGCACGTGCGGCGCAGGCGCAACTGGTGGCGGCGCAGGCCGAACTGGGCCGCGCGCGCGCAGACCAGTCGCGCCTGGCGAAACTCGCGGGGCAGCAACTGATCAGCCGCTCCGCGCTGGATGCGGCCAACGCCGCGGCGACCGCGGCGCAGGGCCAGGTGAATGCCGCGCGCGCGAACCTGGACGTGGCGCGCAACCAGGCCGGGTACACCCAACTGCGTGCGCCGCGCGACGGCATGATCGCCGCGCGCAATGCCGAAGCGGGACAGGTGCTGGGCGCCGGGCAAGCGGTGTTCGCGCTGGCCGCCGATGGCGTGCGCGAAGTGGCCTTCGCCGTGCCCGAGAGCGTGGTGAGGGACGTGAAGCCCGGCCTGCCGGTGCTGGTGGAAGTGTGGTCCAAGCCGGGTGAGCGTTGGCCGGGTAAGGTGCGCGAGATCGCGCCAGCGGCCGATCCCGCGTCGCGGACGTATGCGGCGCGGGTGACGGTGGACACGCCTGCCGGTGCGTTGGAGTTGGGGCAGAGCGCGCGCGTGTACCTGCCGAAAAACGGTAACGGTGCGTTGAGCGTGCCGCTATCCGCGCTCCAACGCAGTGGGGGCGCCGCCGCGGTGTTCGTGGTCGATGCCACGACTTCGGTGCTGAAATTGCAGCCGGTGCAGGTCGGGCCGTACGGCGACGAGCGCGTGCCGGTGCGCAGCGGCCTGTCGGCCGGCGACTGGGTGGTGACTGCGGGTGGCCACCTGCTGCGCGCCGGACAGAAGGTGGTACCGGTGGACCGTGACAACCGACCGGTGCTGACGCCGGTGGCCGCCGATGGCGCGGCGCCCGCCGCGACCGCGCGCTGAGGCCACGACCATGCGCTTCAATCTGTCCGAATGGGCGCTGCGCCACCGCAGCCTGGTCGTGTACCTGATGCTGGTGATGGCGATCGCCGGCACGATGTCGTATCTCAAGCTGGGCCGCAGCGAGGACCCGGCCTTCACCTTCAAGGTGATGGTGGTGCGCACGCTGTGGCCGGGCGCGACCGCCGACGAGGTGGCGCAACAGGTCACCGAGCGCATCGAGAAGAAGCTGATGGAGACCGGCCAGTACGAGTTCATCCGCTCGTACTCGCGGCCCGGCGAGTCGCAGGTGATCTTCATGGCGCGCGATTCGCTGCGCAGCAAGGACATCCCGCCGCTGTGGTACCAGGTGCGAAAAAAGGTGGGAGACCTGAAGCCGATGCTGCCCGCCGACGCGGTGGGGCCGTTCTTCAACGACGAGTTTGGCGACACGTTCGGCAACATTTACGCGCTCACTGGCAAGGGCTTCGACTACGCGGTGATGAAGGACTACGCCGACCGCGTGCAGCTGGCGCTGCAGCGCGTGCCGGACGTGGGCAAGATCGAGCTGTTCGGCGTGCAGGACGAAAAGGTGTGGATCGAGCTGTCCAACACCAAGCTCGCCACGCTGGGCGTGCCGGTGAGCGCGGTGAAGGAGGCGCTGGACCAGCAGAACGCGATGCTTCCGGCCGGGTTCTTCGAGACCGGCAGCACGCGCGTGGCGCTGCGCGTGGGCGGCAAGTTCCAGTCGGTGGACGAGATCCGCGCGTTCCCGGTGCGGGTGGGTGACCGCACTTTCCGCTTGGGCGACGTGGCCGAGGTGCGCCGCGGCTTCTCCGACCCGCCGGCGCCGCGCATGCGCTTCATGGGCGAGGACGCGATCGGCCTCGGCGTGTCGATGAAGGAAGGCGGCGACATCCTCAAGCTGGGCAAGACGCTGGAGACCGAGTTTGCGTCGCTGCAGAAGACGTTGCCGGCAGGCATGGAGCTGCGCAAGGTGGCGGACCAGCCGGCGGCAGTGAAGGAATCGGTGGGCGAGTTTGTGAAGGTGCTCAGCGAGGCGGTGGCCATCGTGCTGTTGGTCAGCTTTTTCTCGCTGGGCCTGCGCACCGGGTTGGTGGTGGCGTTGTCCATCCCGCTGGTGCTGGCCATGACCTTCGCGACGATGGCGTTCTTCGGCGTGGGCCTGCACAAGATCTCGCTGGGCGCGCTGGTGCTGGCACTGGGCCTGCTGGTGGACGACGCGATCATTGCCGTCGAGATGATGGCGATCAAGATGGAGCAGGGCTTCAGCCGGTTGAAGGCGGCGGCGTTCGCGTGGGAGAGCACGGCGTTTCCGATGCTGACCGGTACGCTGATCACCGCCGCGGGCTTCCTGCCGATCGCGACGGCCAAGTCGAGCACCGGCGAATACACGCGCTCGCTGTTCGAGGTGGTGACCATCGCGCTGCTGGTGTCGTGGGTGGCCGCGGTGATGTTCATTCCGTACCTGGGCGACAAGCTGCTGCCGGACTTCCAGAAGGCGGCGCAGCCGCCGGCGCCGGGTTCGCTGGCGGGCTGGTGGCACCGCAAGCGCTTGGCGTGGGCCGACCGGCATCCGGCCTTCCATGACCTGATTGCACCCAAGCCGGCCCACGACGGGCATGCGCACGACCCGTACGCCAGTCGCTTCTACCAGCGCTTCCGCGGCTGGGTGCTGTGGTGCGTGCGCTACCGCAAGACCGTGCTGGCCGTGACCGCGGGCGCATTCGTGGCGTCGGTGCTGCTGTTCCGGTTCGTGCCGCAGCAGTTCTTCCCGGATTCGGTGCGGCCGGAGTTGATGGTGGACATGGAGTTGGCCGAAGGCAGTTCGCTGAAGGCGACCACCGAGCAGGCCGCGCGATTGGAGGCGATCCTCAAGGCGCGCAAGGACCTGACCAATTACGTGGCCTATGTCGGCACCGGTTCGCCGCGCTTCTACCTGCCGCTGGACCAGCAGCTGCCGGCGGCCAACTTCGCACAGTTCGTGCTGATGCCCGAAAGCGTGGAGGCGCGCGAGGCGGTACGCACGTGGCTGATCAAGGACGTGATTCCGCAGTTCCCCGAGTTGCAGCTGCGCGTGACGCGGCTGGAGAACGGCCCGCCGGTGGGCTACCCGGTGCAGTTCCGCGTGTCCGGCGAGCACATCGAGCGCGTGCGTGCGATTGCCTACCAGGTACGCGAGAAGCTGCGCGAGAACCCGCACGTGGCCAACGTCAACCTGGACTGGGACGAGCCGAGCAAGGTCGTGCGCCTGCAGGTCGACCAGGAACGCGCGCGGGCGATGGGCATCAGTTCGGCGGCACTGTCGCAGTTCCTCTCCAGTTCGTTGTCGGGCTCGCACGTCAGCACGTATCGCGAGGGTGACGAGCTGGTCGAGATGCTGCTGCGCGGGCCGGAGGAAGAGCGCCTGAACCTGTCGATGCTGGGCAGCCTGGCGGTGCCGACGGCCAGCGGCCGCAGTGTGCCGCTGAGCCAGATCGCCACCCTGGAATACGGCTTCGAGGAAGGCATCATCTGGCACCGCGACCGGGAGCCGACGATGACCGTGCGTGCGGACATCTACGACGGCACGCAGCCGGCGACGGTGGCGGCGCAGATCTCGCCGACGCTGGACCCGATCCGCGCAACGCTGCCGTACGGCTATTCGATCAAGGTCGGTGGCACGGTGGAGGACTCGGCGCGCGGGCAGAACTCGATCAACGCGGGCATGCCGCTGTTCCTGTTCGCGGTGTTCACCCTGCTGATGCTGCAGTTGCGCAGCTTCTCGCGCAGCGTGATGGTGCTGCTGACCGCGCCGCTGGGGCTGATTGGCGTGACGCTGTTCCTGCTGGTGTTCCGCGTGCCGTTCGGCTTCGTGGCGATGCTGGGCACAATCGCGCTGGCGGGCATGATCATGCGCAACTCGGTGATCCTGGTGGACCAGATCGAGCATGACCGCGCCGATGGCGCCGAGCCGTGGCAGGCAATCGTCGAGGCGACGGTGCGCCGTTTCCGCCCGATCGTGCTGACTGCGCTGGCGGCGATCCTGGCAATGATCCCGTTGTCGCGCAGCGCGTTCTTCGGACCGATGGCGGTGGCGATCATGGGTGGCCTGCTGGTGGCCACGGCGCTGACCCTGCTGTTCCTGCCGGCGCTGTACGCGGCGTGGTTCCGGGTGAAGGTGCCGGCACCGGCCTGACGGACGCGGTGCCGTGGAGGGTGGCGCCAACGAGCGCTGCCCATCCCCACGTGTACTGACTGGCGATACAACGGGCCAGGAAAGCGGGCGCGCCCGGCCGGACTTCGCGTTGCGACGGTGTGGCGCCGGTCAAGCTGGAAGGCGCCATCGGGCGCCTTCCCCGATGGCCCTCAGTTTTCGCTGCCCCACGGCGCCGGCGGCGGCGTGATTGGTCGCGTGAGGTCGAACTCCACGCGGAACAGGCGCCCGGGACGTGCCAGCTCATAGACGAAGCTGCGGCCGGGGTGCACTTCCATCGCCCAGGTGTTGGTGTTGGAGACCGTGCGCCCTTCGCGGGTGAACATCGCCTGCGATTCGGCATCCACCGGGAATTCCTGGCGATCGGTGCTGCCGGCGCTGGCGGTGTCACCGCCGTACATCGTGGTGGCGTCGGGGGTGCCATCGGCGTGGCGATGGTCATGCTTCAGCCGCAGGCCGCCGGCGCTGCGGGTCAGCACCCAGGTGCGCGAACGGTCGTCGCCCACGTGGAACGGGATACGGATCTCGTCCGCACTGCATTGGCGCACGTGCATCACGAGGGGCTTGCCGACAAAGGGGTCATTGCCGGTGGGGGTGGGTGTGTCCGCGACAATGCGCCCGGCGAAGGCGCGGCCGCAGAGCGCTCGGAGGTCTTGAAAGAACGCGTTGGCGGGTGTTTCAGCGCTTGGCGGCACGCTGAGGCGTGAATCGCCTTGGGTCGGGGTGGCTGCACAGCCGGCGGTGATCGCCAAGGCCAGCGAGAGAAGGGCAGTGCGCGAATACGTGTTCATCCCGCCACCGTAGCCGGTCCGTGGGGCGATCCACAATCCAGGGTCACGGCCACGTTGAGCGAGCCGCGACCGTCCCGGGGACGGGCAGGCGGGCCATGACGCATCGGTGGTAAATTGGATCGGAAAGCAGGCGCAGGCCTGCACGGCGAGGCCTACAGGGGGGCTTGCTTGCCAATCGGTTCGATCGACCGCAGCGGATCCATCCGGGTGTTCCGCCAGGCGTGGGCGCGCCTGTCGGTCCTGCTGGTGGTCTTGCTGCTGGCGATGCCGGTCGCGTCGGCAGGCGCCGGACCGCGCCATTACACCGTGACCGGCTGGTCCATGGAGCAGGGGCTGCCGCATCCGCTGGTGCATTCCGTTGCCCAGGATCGCGACGGCTTCCTGTGGGTGGGCACGTGGGAGGGCGTGGTCCGCTTCAACGGCCGCGATTTCTCGCTGTTCGACCGCCAGAACACGCCCGGGGTGGAATTGGCGGGCGTGTTCAGCATCGTGCCCGAGGCCGACGGCGGTGTGCTGTTCGGTACCGCGCGCGATGGCCTGTTCCGTTACCACGAGGGCCGCTGGCAGCGGTTAGGTGGGCCATCCGCCACCAAGCTGAGAGTGATCGCGATGTTGCGCGATCGCCGCGATGGCGTGCTGTGGATCGCATCCGGTTCGCGCCTGTTGCGATTGGCCGCAGACGGTCGCCTGTCCGAGGTGGGCGCGGGTGCAGGCCTGCCGCGCGCCGAGATCACCGTCCTGGCGCAGGATCCGGCCGGCAACCTCCTGGTGGGCGGCGAGAAAGGTGTCTTCCAGTGGGGCCCCGGCGGTGCACGGCGTTGGGGTGCCGATTGGATTGGCAGCGCCCCGGTCCGCGGCCTGGTCTCGGATGGCGCCGGCGGCTGGCTTGTGGCCAGCGACGATGGCGTGCGCTGGCGTCACGCCAATGGCCGGGTTGAACACCTCTTTTCCGGGCAACGGGCCAGCGCGGCCATTCGCGATGCCCGCGGCGTGTTGTGGGTGAATCTCTCCAGCGGTGGTCTGCAACGGCGCGATCCGGACGGAAGCGTGCGATCGATGTCGGTGCCGGGCGTGCTGGGCACCGCCCTGATGGTGGATCGCGAGGGGCTGGTCTGGACGGGCAGCACCGATGGCCTGTATCGGGTGGCCGATGGCATGGCAAGTGGCCTGACCCGCAAGGATGGGCTGGGCAGCGATTACGTGCGCGCCATCCTGCAGGACAGCGCGGGCGCGTACTGGATAGGCCATACCAACGGATTGAGCCGTTGGGCGCAGGGGCGATTGGAGGCCATTGGGCTTGAGGTCGACGGCGTCGCGCAAGGCACCTCGGTCCTCGCGCTGGCATGGAAGGACGATGCGCTGTGGGTCGGCACGTACGATCGCGGTGTGTTCCAGCTGGACCCAGAAGGTCGTGTGCGGGAGCACATCCGCGTGGGCGAAGGCGTGCAACCACTGGTGCGTGCACTGTTGCCCGAATCGGATGGCAGCGTCTGGATTGGCGGCAGCCACGGGTTGGCGCTGTATCGGGATGGCCGCCTTCGGTCGTACATCGGTGGTGGGCAACGGCCCGCCGCAACGGTACAGGCGCTGTACCGTGATCCGGGCGGCGCGCTGTGGATCGGATCGGACAATGGCATGGCGCGGCTGGATGCACGAGGCACGCTGCGCAGTTGGCAGCCTGGCCCGGACTTCCCCGCGCAGAACGTCTTCGACTTTCTGCGCGATGAGAGTGGCGACCTGTGGGTCGCCACGGACCGGGGGCTGCTGCGCATGCGCGGTGGAACCTTCCGGATGTACGACCACCGCGTGGGGCTGCCACGAGACAAGCTTTTCAGGATCATCGACGACAAGGCTGGCAATTTCTGGTTGTCGAGCAACATGGGCGTGTTCCGGGTGGCCCGTCGCGAGTTGGACGAAGTCGACGCTGGAACGCGTCGCCTGCTGGCGGTGCACGTGATCGACCGCAGCGACGGCATGCCCGGCAGTCAGTGCAACGGCGCCAGCATGCCCGCGGGCTGGCGTGGAATGGATGGCACCTTGCTGTTTCCAACGTCTGCGGGGGTGGCGCTGATCGACCCGTCCAGCGCAGGCAGCGGGCGCGTCGGTGGACCGCCGGTGGCTTTCGAGAGCGTCACCGTTGACGGCGTGCAGCAGCGCCTCGCACCGGCACTGCGCCTGTCCCCCGGGGCCAACCGCTTGGCCATTGGCTATGCCGGCATGAGTTTCCGGGCGTTGGACAAGCTGCGATACCGTTACCGGCTGCATGGCTTCGACCCGGAGTGGGTGGATGCGGGTACGAGCACGGAAGCGGTCTATACCCGCCTGCCGCCCGGCAGCTACCGCCTGGAAGTGCAGGCGATGCCGTTGCCGCTGGACTGGAGCCGAAAGGGGGAAGTGGGGTCCACTTCATTGCAGCTGGAGGTGCTACCCGCACTCTGGCAGCGCCCGGCGGTGCGTGCGTTGGCCGTCTTTGCATCGCTATTGGTCGCCGTGCTGCTGGGCTGGATGCGCACCGCGAGCTATCGCCGCAGGCAGATCCGGCTGAGCCAGGAGATTGCGGAGCGTACCGAGGAGCTCAGGGAGAAGAATCGCCAATTGCAGACGGCAAGTTTCCAGCTGCAGTACCAGGCCAGTCACGACGATCTGACGAGGCTTCCCAACCGCCGCGCAGGTGACCGTCACTTCAACGAGGCCGTCGCCCGCGCCCATGCTGCGCAGCGCCCGCTGAGCGTGGTGCTGCTGGACATCGACCGCTTCAAGCAGGTCAACGATCAATACGGCCATGCCGCCGGCGACGCGGTGCTGCAGGCGTTCGGTGGCCTGTTGGCCCGGTTTGCCGCCGAGCACGGGTTGTTCGCGGCCCGCTTTGGTGGCGAAGAGTTCCTGGTCTGCCTGGAGTCGCTTGGCCTGCACGCGGCGGAGCAGCGCATGCAGGATCTCTTGGAGCGTGTCCGCAGCCATGAGATTCCGGTCGGGGGCGGCACCGTCCTGCGTTGCACGTTCAGTGCCGGCATCGCCGAGTTGACGCCGGGCCAGGCGGCCCACGCATTGCTCGCGCAGGCGGATGACCGCCTGCGGCGCGCCAAGCAAGCGGGGCGTGACCGTATCGAAGCCGACTGACCGTTGGCGTGGATCAGTCGCGCAGTTCGACCACGTGGCAGGGCTGCCCGATGCGCTCCAGCACCGCCGCGGCCACGGCCTGCGTGCCCACCGGCGGCCGGCCCGTGGCCAGGTCCGCGGTGGCGACGCCCGCGTCCAGTGCATCGCTCACGGCCTTTTCCACGCACCGCGCCTCGTGCTCCAGCCCCAACGAATGCCGCAGCAGCAGCGCCACGCTCAGGATGGTCGCGTAGGGATTGGCAATGCCACGTCCGGCGATGTCGGGCGCGGAGCCGTGGATAGGCTCGTACAGGCCCATCACGGTGCCCTGTGGGCGCGTGGCAGTGCCATGGGCGCGTTCCGCACGCGTTGAATCGCCCAGCGAAGCGGAGGGCAACAGGCCGAGCGAGCCCGCCAGCATGGAGGCCTCGTCGGTCAGGATGTCGCCGAACATGTTCTCGGTGACAATCACGTCGTATTCGCGCGGCTTCGCCAGCAGGTGCATGGCCATCGAGTCGACCAGCTGGTGTTCCAGCGTGATGTCGGGGAACTCGTCGCGGGCAATGCGGGTGGCGGTTTCGCGCCACAGCCGCGAGGTCTCCAGCACGTTGGCCTTGTCCACCGACGTGACGTGTCCACGGCGCTGGCGCGCCAATGCGCAGGCGCGGCGCACCACGCGTTCGATTTCGTCGACGCTGTAGGTGCACAGGTCGCTGGCGGTGCCGTCGCCGCGGCGCTTGTCGCCGAAGTAGATGCCGCCGGTCAATTCGCGGACTACCAGCAAGTCGACCCCGTTGAGCAGGTGCGGCTTGATCGGCGAGGCGCCCAGCGCCGCCGGGTGCGGCTTCACGGGCCGCAGGTTGGCATACAGGCCCAGCGCCTTGCGAATGGCCAGCAAGCCCTGTTCGGGGCGAACCTTGGCCTGTGGGTCGGACCACTTCGGCCCGCCGACCGCGCCGAGCAACACGGCGTCGGCCTGCTGGCAGGCCTTCAGTGTGGCGGCTGGCAGCGGGTCGCCCGTGGCGTCGATGGCCGCGCCACCGATCAGGTGCTCATGGAGGGTGAAATGGTGGCCATAGCGCTTGCCGACGGCGCGAAGCACCTGCAGGGCGGCGTGCGTGACTTCGGGACCGATGCCATCACCGGGCAGGACGACGATCTCAGCGTGCATGGTGCACCTCGGGCGTGACGTGGGAATGTGCAGGGGAGAAGCGGTCGCCGACGTCGGCGGTGGTCGCCGAGACGGCATCGCGCCGGGCTTCGAAGCGCGTGATCGCGGGGTCTTGCTTGAGCAGATAGCCCAGCTGGTCCACCCCTTCGATCAGGCAGGTCTGGGCGAAGGCATCCAGCGCAAAGCGGAAGGTGCGGAAATCGGGCAGCACCACCTCGCGCTTGGCGACGTCGAGGTGCAGTTCGATGCCGGGGTTGGCCAGCAGCTCGTCGACGATTGCCTCGTCCAGCACCACCGGCAGCAAGCCATTCTTCAGTGCGTTGCTGCGGAAGATGTCGGCGATCTCGGCGCTGATCACGGCGCGCAGGCCGAGGTCGGTCAGGGCCCAGGGTGCATGCTCGCGCGAGGAGCCGCAGCCGAAGTTGCGGCCGGCGACCAGGATCTGCGCGCCGGCGTTGGCGGGGTCATTGAACGGGAATTGCATGTTCGGCGACCCGTCGGACAGCGTGCGCCAGTCACTAAATGCGTGCTGGCCCAAGCCCTTGCGCTCGGTGGTGGTGAGGAAGCGTGCGGGGATGATCTGGTCGGTGTCGATGTTGCGCTCGCGCAGCACCACGGTGCGCGAATGCAGGCGGGTGAAGGCGGTCATGGGTGTGTCATGCGACATGGCGTTCGGCCTCGTGGCGGGCGAAGGTGCGCGGGTCGGTGATCTCGCCGGTGACGGCGCAGACAGCGGCCGTCAGGGGCGACGCCAGGACCGTGCGCGCGCCCTTGCCTTGGCGACCTTCGAAATTGCGGTTGCTGGTGGAGACGGCCAGTTGGCCGGCGCCGACCAGGTCACCGTTCATGGCAATGCACATCGAGCAGCCGGGTTCACGCCATTCGGCACCCGCGGCACGCACGATGGCGTCGATCCCTTCGGCTTCGGCCTGGCGCTTTACCTGTTCCGAGCCGGGAACGACGAGCATGCGCACGCGTGGGTGCACCTTGTGCCCGCGCAGGACCGAGGCGGCCACGCGAAGGTCGCTCAGGCGCGAGTTGGTGCAGCTGCCGATGAACACCACGTCCACGGGCTGCCCGGCGACGGGCGTGCCGCCGCCAAACCCCATGTAAGCCAGTGCCTTCGCCTCGTCGTCGCCGTTGGCGGCGGGCAGCGGTGCTACGACCGCAGTCACCTGGCCCGGGTGCGTGCCCCACGTGACGGTCGGCGGGATGTCACGGGCGCTGATGAACACCTCGCGGTCAAAGCGTGCCCCCGGGTCGGTATGCAGTTGCTTCCACTGCGTCACGGCGTCATCGAAGGCCTTCCCCTGCGGCGCACGTGGCGTGCGGCGCAGGTAGTCGAAGGTGACCTCGTCCGGCGCGATCAGCCCGGCGCGCGCACCGGCCTCGATCGACATGTTGCATACCGTCATGCGCTCGTCCATCGACAGTGCACGTATGGCTGAGCCGCGGTACTCGATCACGCAGCCGGTGCCGCCGTTGACGCCGATCACGCCGATCACGTGCAGGATCAGGTCCTTGGCGCTGACGCCCGGCGCCAGTTGGCCTTCAACGGTGATCGACAGCGTCCTGGGCTTGCGCTGCAGCAGGCACTGGGTGGCCAGCACGTGCCCAACCTCGCTGGTGCCAATGCCGAAGGCCAGCGCGCCGAATGCACCGTGCGTGGCGGTGTGGCTGTCGCCGCAGACGATGGTCATGCCGGGCTGGGTCAGGCCCAGTTCCGGGCCGATGACGTGGACGATGCCGCGGTGTTCGCTTTCCAGGTCGAACAACTCGATGCCATGACGCGCACAGTTGCGCGCCAGCGTGTCGACCTGGGCCTCGGCTTGCGCGCTGTAGTAGGGCAGCGTGCCGTCCGCGCGCCGCGGCAGGGTTGGCGTGGAGTGGTCCATCGTCGCCTTGGTGCGGTCGGGGCGGCGCACGGGCAGGCCGCGAGTCTCCAGCTCAGTGAAGGCCTGTGGCGAGGTGACCTCGTGGATCAGGTGCAGGTCGATGTAGAGCACCGCGGGCGCGGCGTCGCTCTCGGGCTCGACCAGGTGGGCGTCCCACAGCTTTTCAAACAGGGTCTTGGCTTGGCTTACGGTCATGGCGGCGAGATCAGTGGGCGAGTGTCAGGGCTGGAATGGCGATTGGCCGCAGCGGCCGATGCGTCTTGCGCGAAGTAGCAGCGGGCGACCGGCGGCAGGCGCGGGTAAATGACGGGGTCAACCCGGTCATGCGCTGGCCACCTCGGGCATCGAGCGCCGCGCGGCGCTGTCTCGGTGCTGGTTGCGATACACGCGGTTGGCCACGTCCAGCCACGCCAGCGCGCTGGCCTCCACGATGTCGGTGCTCGTGCCGGTGCCGGTGTACTCGGTGCCGCCATGGCGGACGGTGACGCGGGCCTGGCCCTGCGCGTCGTCGCCGGTGGTGACGCTGGACACCTGGTAGTGGTCGACCTGCAGCTGCAGATTGGTGGCGCGCGACAGGGCCGCGAACAAGGCATGCACGGGACCATCGCCGACCGCCGCCTCACTCAGTGCGCGGCCTTCCGGATCGACCACCTGCACGCTGGCGGTGGGCAGGGAATCACCGGCCGCGCCTGTGCTGACGTGCAGCCGCGCCAGGCGGTAGCCGCGCGCAGGCGTGCCATCGTTGCCCAGCGCCAGGGCCTCCAGATCCGCGTCAAACACTTCGCGCTTCTTCTCGGCCAGCGCCTTGAACGCACCAAACACGGCGTTCAGTCGCGCTTCGTCCAGTTCGAAACCCAGCGCCTGCAGGCGGTCCTTCAGCGCGGCACGGCCGCTGTGGCGGCCCAGCACCATCTGCGACTGCGACCAGCCCACGGTTTCCGGGTGCATGATCTCGTAGGTGCCGCGGTGCTTGAGCATGCCGTGCTGGTGGATGCCCGACTCGTGGGCGAAGGCGTTCTGGCCGACGATCGCCTTGTTGCGCTGCACGGCCATGCCGGTGATGTGGGACAGCAAGCGCGAGGTCGGGACCAGACGGCAGGTGTCGATGCCGGTGTGTGCGTTGTAGTAACCCCGGCGCACGTTCAGCGCCATGACCAGCTCTTCCAGCGCGCAGTTGCCGGCGCGCTCGCCGATACCGTTGATGGTGCACTCCACCTGGCGTGCGCCGCCCTCGATGGCGGCCAGGCTGTTGGCGACCGCCAGCCCCAGGTCGTTGTGGCAGTGCGCGCTGAAGGTCGCGCGGTCGGCGTCACGCACATTGGCGCGCAGGTGCTCGAACAGGGCGCGGATCTCCGCCGGGGTAGTGTAGCCGACGGTGTCGGGGATGTTGATGGTGCGCGCGCCTGCGGCGATTGCAGCGCTGCTGATTTCGACCAGGAAGTCGTGCTCGGTGCGCAGCGCATCCTCGGCCGAGAACTCGACGTCGTCGACGTAGCGGCGGGCGCGCTCCACGCCCAGGACCGCACGTTCCAGCACCTGCTCGCGGCTCAGTCCCAGCTTATGCTCTCGGTGCAACGGGCTGGTGGAGATGAAGACGTGGATGCGCGGCTTGTGCGCGTGCTCCAACGCACGGGCGCAGGCGTCGATGTCGCCATCGTGGCAGCGCGCCAGGGTGGCAATCGAGGCATTGCGCACCTCGCGGGCGATCGCCTGCACGCCTTCCAGGTCCGCGCTGGAGCTGGCGGGGAAGCCGGCCTCAATGACGTCCACGCCCAGCTCGTCCAGCGCGCGGGCAAAGCGCAGCTTCTGCGGCGCGGTCATGCTGCAGCCGGGCGACTGCTCGCCGTCGCGCAGGCTGGTGTCGAAGATGGTTACGCGGTCGTCGGTGTGCATACGGGGTGTCCGGGCGGCGGGGATCGGCGGTCATGGGGGACGGACAGGAGCAGCGGACGGAGTCGGAGTTGAAGCAGTTGCATGGCGGGGACCTCAGGCGGTGATGCGGATGGCAGGGAAGGCGGGGGGGGAGGAGGGCGAGGTGGACAGCGGGTAGGCAGTCTGTGACCCGGAGCCGGATGGACTTCGACGGCCCTTCAGTGCCTCCCCGGTGGTGTTGGGATCAGTGGGGGCGCGGCGCACATCGAGCGCCACGATGGCCGGCTCCAAAGCGGTGGCATTGCGCACGCGCTGGCGCGGCTTGCGAGGTGCCCGCGGACGGACGTCCGCCAGCAGGTGCGCCAGCACGTTCGCATCGATGTTGCCGCCGGAGACCACCGCGCACTTGCGCTTGCTGGCCACGCGGCGGCCGGCCGCCAGCGCCAGCGCGCCCGCGCCTTCGGCAATGACGTGTTCTTCCAGCGCCAGCCGCACCAGCGTCTCGCGCAACTCGGCTTCGCGGACGATCACGATGTCGTCCAGCAATTCGCGCAGCACGCGCTGGGTCAGCTGGCCGGGCTCCTTGACCTTGACGCCGTCGGCCAGCGTCTGCGCGGACTCGCGAACCTCTCGGTCACCGCGCAGGGCACGGGCCATCGCGTCCACCCCTTCGACCTGCGCGCCAATGATGCGCACGCCCTGCGACTTCAGCGCCAGCGCCACGCCGGCGGCCAGCCCACCGCCACCGATCGGCACCAGCACCGTGTCGGGCGCCAGCGCGGCCATCTCGAGGCCCACGGTGCCCTGCCCGGCGATCACGTCCCGGTCGTCGAACGCGGACAGCAGGCGGTAGTCATTCTGTTGCGCCAGCTCGTTGGCGAAGGCCTTGGCCTCGTCGTAGTTGTCGCCGTGCAGGCGCACGGTGGCGCCCCAGTGGGCGACGCCGGCGATCTTGGTCTGCGGTGCGCTCCGCGGCATCACCGCGATCACCGGGTGGCGCAAGCGGTAGCCGGCCCATGCCAGGCCCTGCGCATGGTTGCCGGCTGATGCGGCGACGATCGGGCGCGTATCGCCGCGTTCGCGCGCCGCCAGCAAGGCGTTCATCGCCCCGCGCACCTTGTATGACCCGGTGCACTGCAGGTTTTCCAGCTTCAGCCAGCAGCCGAAACGCTCGGCGAAATGCAGCGGCGTTGCCGCCAGGTGCGGGCGCAGGCGTGCTTGCGCCGCCAAGACGTCGGAGGCGGTGACGCGTACGTCACCGGGCGTGGCGGTACCGTCAGACATGGGTCAGCCATCCCGTATAGGCGGCGTCCTCGCCATGGACCACACGCTGGTAGGCGGCGGACACTTCGTTGCCCACGCGGGTGGCGTCGAAGCGGCGTTCCTCGATCGCGGCGATCCGCGCCACTTCAGCCGCAGTGCCGACGATGAACACCTCGTCGGCCTGCTTCAGTTCTTCCAGCGTCACCGCGCGCGACTCGGCGCCGGTCAGCGTGACCAGCGTGTCGCGGGTGATGCCCGGCAGCGCGTCGCGGTGCTCCACCGCGGTGATGCGGCCATCGCGCACCATGAACACGTTGGCGCCGGTGCACTCGACCACGTAGCCTTCGGTATCGGTGAACAGCGCTTCGTCGAAGCCCCGGCGCTTGGCCTCGTGCTTGGCCAGGATCGAATTGATGTAGGCGCCGCCCAGCTTCAGCGGTGGCAGCGAGGTGGCGGGATTGCGCTTCCAGCTCGACACCGCCAGCCGTGCGCCTTCGCCGCCGATGTGCAGCAGCGTGGGGAAGGTGGCGACCATCAGGTGCTGCGACTGCGGGCCGACGTCCAGGCCGATGGACCCCGTGCCGCACCACGCCAGCGGGCGGATGTAGGCGTCGCGGTGGCCGTTGCGGCGCAGGGTGGCCAGCGTGGCCTCGGTGGCCTGCGCGGGATCGAAGCGAATGCCCAGCAGCTCAGCGCCCTTGCGCATGCGCTCCAGGTGTTCGGGCAAGCGAAACACCGCGGCGCC
Organism: Lysobacter olei; assembly: GCF_054777355.1. Lineage (NCBI taxonomy): Bacteria > Pseudomonadati > Pseudomonadota > Gammaproteobacteria > Lysobacterales > Lysobacteraceae > Lysobacter > Lysobacter olei. The sequence goes on from NZ_BAAHAT010000007.1 coordinate 154,861, forward strand.
GCCGTCGGCCAGCGCATAGCTGCGGATGCCTTCGAACACCGAGCTGCCGTAGTGCATAGCGTGGGTGGTCACCGGCGACTGCGGTGAATCGGCGTCGACGAAGGCGCCATCCAGCCACACTTGCGGCGCGCGCTGCGCGATGTCGGTGGCGGCGTGCTCCGGCGCAGCGGCCGGGGCGGTGTCGTTCAGCGACATGGCGAAACCTCGACGGCCAGGCAGTCATACAGCTTTTCCAGCTGGCTCTGCAGCGATTCGGCCGGGCGCTCGCCTTCCACCGCCAGGCGCAGGTGCCAGCGGTCGCCGTCGGATTGGGTCTCGCCGTCCACGCTCACGGGGCGGAAACCGCGACGCTCGGCGGTGCCCAGCACGCGGGTCAGGGCGCCTTCGGCGCGGCGCAGGGTCAGGTCAAGTTGGTAGCGTTGCATGGCGCACCTCGGGGGCTTGGGGACGGGGGTCGAGCATCATCTGGGCGTTGTTGCGGTTGGGGGGGACCAGCGGCCACACGTTGGCGGCGGCGTCGATCGCCACGTGCAACAGGGCGGGGCCGGGGGTGGCCAGCAGCTGGCGCAGCGCGGATTCCACGTCGCACGCCTGGTCGAGGTGGAAGCTCTTGATGCCGAAGGCTTCGGCCAGTGCGACGAAGTCGGGGTTGTCCGACAGGTCGGTCTCCGAATAGCGCTCCTCGAAGAAGATCTCCTGCCACTGGCGGACCATGCCCAGGCGCTGGTTGTCGAGCAGCACGATCTTCACGGGCAGCTGGTAGCGGCCCAGCGTGGCCAGCTCCTGCACGTTCATCAGGAACGAGCCGTCGCCGCTGACGCACACCACCTGCGCGTCGCGGTTGGCCATCTGCGCGCCGAAGGCCGCAGGCAGGCCGAAGCCCATCGCGCCCAGCGCGCCGCTGGTCAGGTGCTTGCGCGGGTCGTTGAAGCGCCAGTGTTGCGCCACCCACATCTGGTGCTGGCCGACGTCGCAGGCGACCACCGCCGATGGCGCCATCTCCGACAGCCGCTTCAGCAGCGCCGGCGCGTAGACGTCATCACCGGGGGCGTCGTAACGCACCGCGTACTGGCGCTTGCGCTCCAGGCACAGCGCGCGCCATGCCGAGCACTCGGGCATCGCGGTGGCCAGCTGGTTCAGGCTGGTGCGCAGGTCGCCGCGCACGCCGACGTTCGCGTGACGCAGCTTGCCGATCTCCGCCGCGTCGACATCCAGGTGGATGACCCTGGCGTTGGGCGCGAACTCGCTCAGCTTGCCGGTGGCGCGGTCGTCGAAGCGCGCGCCGACCACCACCAGCAGGTCCGCCTCCTGCACCGCCAGGTTGGCCTCGCGGGTGCCATGCATGCCCAGCATGCCCAGGTTCAGCGCGTGGCCCGCGGGCAGCGCGCCGATGCCGCGCAGGGTCAGCACGGTCGGTGCCTGCGTGGCCTCGACGAAGGTGCGGAACTCGGCCACGGCATCGGCCAGCGCGATGCCGCCACCGCCATAGATCACCGGCCTGCGCGACTTCGACAGCAGTTCCAATGCGGCGACCAGCGTGGCGTTGTCCGCATGCGGCACCGCGTCCACCGCCGCCGGCACGTGCGCGGCGAGGTGTGCGGCATCGGCGACCTGCACGTTCTTCGGCAGGTCGATCAGCACCGGTCCCGGGCGGCCCGAACGCGCCAGACGGAACGCCTCGCGCAGCATCTCCGGCAGCTCATCGACGCTCCGCGGCAGGAAGCTGTGCTTGACGATCGGCATCGTCATGCCGAACACGTCCACTTCCTGGAACGCGTCGGTGCCCATCAGCGTGGTCGGCACCTGGCCGGTGATCACCACCATCGGCACCGAGTCCAGCATCGCGTCGGCGATGCCGGTGATCAGGTTGGTGGCGCCCGGGCCGGACGTCGCCACGCACACCCCGACCCGCCCGCTGGCGCGGGCGTAGCCGTTGGCGGCGAAGGCGGCGCCCTGCTCGTGGCGCACCAGGACGTGCTTCAGGCCGGAGCCGTACAGCGCGTCGTAGAAGGGCATGATCGCGCCGCCGGGATACCCGAACAGCGTGTCCACGCCTTCCGCGGCCAGTGCGCGCACCAGCCACTGCGACCCGTTCATGCAGCGGCCTGCTCGGTTTTGGAGGCGGTGTTGGCCGCGGTGGGGGACGCCGGCTGTGCGGTGGGCTGCGGCGCGGTGGACAACCACGCCATCGCCGCGCGCAACTTCTTGCCGGTGGCTTCGATCGGATGGTCGAGGTCGGCCTGTTTCATCGCCTTGTAGTTGGCATTGCCGGCCTTGTACTCGGCGATCCACTGGCGCGCGAACGTGCCGTCCTGGATCTCGGTCAGCACCTTCTTCATCTGCGCCTTGGTGTGTTCGTCGACGATGTACGGGCCGCGAGTCAGCGCGCCGTACTGCGCGGTCTCGCTGATGAACTCGTGCATGCGGGTGATGCCGCCTTCGTAGAACAGGTCGACGATGAGCTTCAGTTCGTGCAGGCACTCGTAGTAGGCGACTTCGGGCTGGTAGCCGGCCTCAACCAACGTCTCCCAGCCGGCCTGGACCAGCTTGGTCGCGCCGCCGCACAGCACGGCCTGCTCACCGAACAGGTCGGTCTCGGTCTCTTCCTTGAAGGTGGTCTTGATCGCGTTCTGGCGCGCACCGCCGATGCCGCCGCAGTAGGTCAGCGCGAACTGCTCGGCCTTGCCGCTCTTGTCCTGGTACACCGCGTACACCGACGGCACGCCGCGGCCAATCTCGTATTCGCGGCGGACCAGCGCGCCCGGGCCCTTCGGCGCGACCAGCACGACGTCGAGGTCGGCGCGCGGGGTGATCTGGCCGTAGTGCACGTTGAAGCCGTGCGCGAACAGCAGGCACGCGCCCTGCGCGATGTTCGGCTCGATCACGTCGGTGTAGAGCTGCGCCTGCACCATGTCCGGCGTCAGCACCGCGACCAGTTCCGCGCCGGCGACGGCGTCGGCCGGGGTCTTCACGGTGAAGCCGTCGGCCTTCGCCTTGATCTCGGTCGGGCCGCCGGGGCGCAGGCCGATGGTCACGTCGAAGCCGGAGTCGCGCAGGTTGAGCGCGTGCGCGCGGCCCTGGCTGCCGTAGCCGACGATGGCGATGCGCGGGCGGAAGGAGGAAGTGGTCATCGGGTTGTCCTTAAGGGGCGGAATTGAAGGAGGGCAGTGGAGCGGCCGGAACGCGGGAGTGAACGTCGGGTGCGAACGCGGCAGTGGGGGAGGTGTTCTGGGTCAGGGTTGTGATGCGTGAAGTCAGGGGGTGCGAGCCAACAGGTCGCAGGTGCAGCGCGATCAGGCGGTGGCGGCCTCCTTGCTCGGGCGCGGCGCCGATGCGGCATCAACCAACGTCGCGGCGATGCCGCGGTCCTGCAGCGGGCCGGGCGCGGTGACCGCACCCTGCGAGGCCGAGCTGACCAGGCGCGCGTACTTGGCCAACGCGCCGGTGGTGACGCGCGGGCTGATGCGCTTGGGTTCGCGCGCGGCCAGGTCTGCCTCAACGTCGATGCGGCGCGTGGCGACGTTGATGCGCACGCGGTCACCTTCGCGCAGCCGCGCGATCGGTCCGCCATGCGCCGCCTCCGGCGCGACGTGACCCACCATGAAGCCGTAGGTCGCCCCGCTGAAGCGGCCGTCGGTGATCAGCGCGACGTCGTTGCCCAGGCCCTGGCCCACCAGCGCGGCGGTCACCGCCAGCATCTCGCGCATGCCGGGGCCACCGGCCGGTCCTTCGAAGCGGATCACGATCACGTCGCCGGCATGGATCCGGCGCGCCTGCACCGCAGCGAAGCACGCGTCCTCGGAATCGAACACGCGTGCCGGCCCTTCGAAGTGGGCACGGCCATGGCCGGCCAGCTTGACGATGCAGCCTTCCGGCGCGAGGTCGCCGTACAGAATGGCGAAGCCGCCGCTGGGCTTGAGCGGCTGCGCGACCGGACGCACGACGTCCTGCGTCGCGGCGACCGGTGCGTCGTCCAGTTCGGCGAAGAACGAACGTCCGGTGACGGTCGGCACGTCTTCGATCATCCTGGCGGTGCGCAGTTCGCGCGCGACCAGCGCATTACCGCCAAAGGTGAACATCTCCGCCGCGGTGTAGCGCCCGCCGGGCTTCAAGTCGGCGATCACCGGGGTGGTCGAGGCCGACTGGAATTCCTCCAACCCAAACTCCACGCCCGCCTCGTGCGCGATCGCCAGCAGGTGCATGGCGCAGTTGGTGGAGCCGGCAGTAGCCGACACTGCACGCGCGGCGTTGCGCAGCGATGCGGACGTGATCAGCTGGCGCGGGCTGGCGGCGCCATCGCGCAGGCGCTGCATCACCAGCTCGCCGCAACGGCGCGCGGCGGCGGGCTTGTCCGCATGCACCGCCGGGATGTCATTGGCCTGCAGCGGCGACAGGCCCAGGAACGTCAGCACCATCGCCATCGTGTTGGCGGTGAACTGGCCTCCGCAGGCGCCCGCGCCGGGGCAGGCGTGGGTCTCGACCTCGCGCAGGCCGGCGTCGTCGATGCGGCCGGCAGCGTGCGCGCCCACCGCTTCGAACACGTTCTGCACGGTCAGGTTCTGTGTGCTGCCATCCTTCGCGTGGCACTGCCCCGGCATGATCGTGCCGCCGTAGAGGATCACGGTCGGGATATCCAGGCGCGCCGCCGCCATCGCCGCCGCGGGAATGGTCTTGTCGCAGCCGACCAGCAGCACCATCGCGTCCAGGCAATGGCCATTGACCGCGATCTCGATGGAGTCGGCGATCACCTCGCGCGACGCCAGCGAATTGCGCATGCCCTCGCTGCCCATCGCGATGCCGTCGGTGACCGCGATGGTGTTGAACTCCACCGCAGTGCCGCCCTCGGCCTGGATGCCGGCGCGCACGTCGCGTGCCAGGTCACGCAGGGTGATGTTGCACGGCGAGACATCGGTCCACGTGCTGACCACCGCGACCAGCGGCTTGGCGATGGCGGCATCGTCCAGCCCGGTGGCGCGCAGCATGGCGCGTGCGGGGGCGTGGGCGGGACCGGCTTTGATGGCGTTGCTTCTCACGAACTGGATTTCCATGCTGGGAAAATTCCAGGCCGCAGAAACGAAAAACCCCGCGCCTTTTTGGGGCGCGGGGTTCAGGTTCTGCTTCCTGGGCTGTTTGTTGGCTTGTTGCCTACACGTGCCCGAACCCCGCGCCTTTTAGGACGGTAATGAGGGTAATAAGTACGAGTACGAGGGCCGTTAGCGCCATACCATCCACGACCGTCGCGCCGGTCGGCGCGATCGAGAGGGTCTGCTGATGGTTGTTGCGCTGCGTCATGGAACCGAGAAAACCACGGCGTTCGAAGCGGTGTCAACAGTTGCTTTAGAAACTGGGCGCTTTTCAGACCATGGTCTTATCCGGCCGTGTTTCGCAGTGGAAAAACCGGTCACCGGGCGCGTGAATCGCACCCGTCAATACAGTTTCCGCGGCAACAGTCCGGGTTGCTGAATAGCTAAGATCGAGCCTGCCCGTCCCTTCGGCTGAGGCTGGATCAGCCCGATGTGCACCAGTCAGCTGAATCAGCCGGCGGGGACACTCCGTCGCATCACTCGCTTCGCATCCGGCGCAATGCCTCGCACAACGCTGCGTAGTCCAAGGGCAATGCCAGGGAGGATGCCGGCCGCGCGAGGGTTTCGGCCAACGCCGGCGGCGGTTCTACCGCATGCCCCACCAGTGGTTCGACGATGCCCTCGAACTTGGCCGGATGTGCGGTTGCCACCACTGCCCACGGCCGCGTGTCGCCGGCGGCACGCAACTGCTCCAGCACGTGCAGGCCGGTCGCGGTGTGCGGGCAGGGCACCACACCGTGACGCGCCGGCGCATGGCCAATCACCTCGCGGATGGTGGCGTCATCCACTGACGTGGCGGAAAAGCGCGCACGCAGGTCCGCGTCGTCGGGGTGCCAGTGGTGCAGACGCTCGAAGTTGCTGGGCGCGCCCACGTCCATCGCGTTGGCCAACGTGGCGCGAGTGGGCTGCGGCGCATACGTCTCGCCGTGGAAGTAGCGCGCGAGCACGTCGTTGGCATTCGTCGCCAGGTGGATCTCGCCGATCGGCAGGCCCATCAGCCGCGCCACGTGCGCGGCAGCGGCGTTGCCGAGATTGCCGGTCGGCACGATGAAGTTCAGCGGCTGCCCATGCGTCGCCGCGAAGCGGCACGCCGCCTGCGCGTAGTACGCGACCTGCGGCAGCAGCCGACCCAGGCTGATGCTGTTGGCCGAGCCCAGCGGCACGTCGCTGCGGAACGCCTCGTCCGCCAGCGCTTGCTTGGCCAGCCGCTGGCAGTCGTCGAAGGTGCCGTCCACGCGGAACGCCTGCACGTTGTCGCCCCAGCACTCCAGCCCGTGCGCCTGTCGCGGCGACACCCGGCCCTCGGGATACAGGATGGCGACGGAAAAACCCGGGCGGCGGTGGAAGGCCGACGCCACGGCGGCGCCGGTATCGCCGGAGGTCGCCACCACAATCGTGGTTGGCGGCGTACCGGGCTCGCGCAGCCGCGACAGTGCCTCGGCCAGGAAGCGCGCGGCGAAGTCCTTGAACGCCGCCGTGGGGCCATGGAACAGCTCCAGCAGGTAATCGGCATCGCCAGGCAGCGCACGCAACGGCGCGGGGGGCTGGTAGGCATGGGCGCAGATCGTGCCCAGCGCGTCTTGCAAATGCGAACCGGCGAAGAACGGCGCCAGCACCTGCTCGCCCACCTGCGCCAGCGAGAGCGTGGCGAGCGTGTCGACGTCCCACTGCCGCCGTGGCAGCTGCGCGGGCACATAGAGTCCGCCATCCGGCGCCAGTCCTGCGACCAGCGCGGTGTCGATCGTCACCGCCGGGGCCTGGCCACGCGTGCTGACAAACAGCGGCGCGGCGACCGGCGCGGGCACGGCGCTCATGCCAGTACCTCCGCGCGCGGTCCGCGCACCGGCGACACGTACGCGCGCGAGCCAAACCCGGCCTCGGCGAACGCGGCCCGCATGGCCACCGCCGCAACCTCCGCGGCCGGCTTCGATGTGAACCAGGCGAAGGTGCTGGGTCCGGCGCCGGAGATGCTCGCGCCCAGTGCGCCATGGTCGAGCGCGGCCTGTTTCACCTGGGCGAAGCCCGGCACCAATGCGGCGCGACGCGGCTCCACCAGCAGGTCTTTCAACCCTTCGCCGATCAGCGCCGCATCGCCGCGTTGCAGCCCGGTGAGGAACAGGGCCAGACACGCGCTGTGTGCCACCACTTGTGACAACGGATACGGCTCGGCCAGCACCGCACGTGCGCGCCGGGTCTCCAGCATCTGGTCCGGATGCACCACCACCGCATGCAACCAGTCCGGCGCCTCCAGCGCGACCATGCGCGAGGCCGTGGCCAGCACCACGCCCCCGAGCAGCATCGGCGCCACGTTGTCGCCGTGGCGGCTGCCGCTCGCCACCGCCTCGCCGTCCAGCGCGAAGGCGTACAACGCCTCGCGCGACAGCGGCGCATCCAGCAGCGCATTGGCCGCCACCAGCGCCGCCACGCACGAGGCCGCCGATCCGCCCAGGCCGGAGCCCAGCGGAATGCCCTTGTCCAGTTCCAGCTCCAGCCCAAAGGGCAGGCCCAGCGACGCGCGCAGCGCGATCAGCGCCTCGCCGGCGGTGTTGCTTGCGGCCTCCAGCGGGATGCCGGCCACGCCCTCGACTTCGCCGCGGATCGCCGCGATGCGCACCTCGGGCGCGTCGATGCGGCGCACGGTGGCGACATCGCGTGGCCCGTCGATGGAATGGCCAAGCAGGTCGAACCCGACGCCGATGTTGCCGACGCTGGCCGGCGCGAACGCGCGGGCTTCGGTGTTGCCAGAATTCATGCGCGTGCTCCCAGCGTCTGCGCAATGGAAAGGATGTCGCCGAACACGCCGGCGGCGGTAACGTCGCGTCCCGCGCCCGGCCCCTGCACGACCAGTGGATTGGCGGCGTAGCGGCGGGTGCGGAACTGGATCAGGTTGTCGGTCAGCTGGCTGTGCAGGCTGGCGTGCGTGGCCTCCGGCGTGACCAGGCGCACGCGCGCCTTGCCGTCGCGATCCAACTGCGCAAGGTACCGCAAGCCGAGCCCGCGCTGTTGCGCATCGGCGAAACGTACCTGCATCGGCGCGTCCATCTCGCCCAGGCGGGCAAAGAATTCGTCACGTGACACGTCGCGCAGCGCTTCCGGCACCAGGCTCTCCACCTCCACGTCCTGCAGCGACAGCGTCCGGCCGGCCTCGCGCGCCAGGATCACCAGCTTGCGCGCCACATCGGTGCCGGACAGGTCATCGCGGGGATCGGGCTCGGTGTAGCCCAGCCGATGCGCCTCGCGCACCAGATCGGAGAACGGTTGCGAACCATCAAAGCGATTGAATAGCCAAGCCAGCGTACCCGACAGCACGCCTTCGACCTCGGTGAGCTCATCGCCGGTGTCAATCAGTGAGCGCAGCGTCTGGATCACCGGCAGGCCAGCGCCCACCGTCGCCTCGTAGCGGAACTCGCCGCCGCTGCGGCTTGCGGCGCGGATCGCCTGGTAACGCGCCAAAGGCCCGCTGCCGGCCTGCTTGTTGGGCGTGACCACGTGGATGCCCGCGGCCAGCCATTCGGGATAACGCTCGGCGATGGCGTTGCTGCCGCTGCAGTCCACGATCATCGCGTGCGGCAGGTGGTCGGCGCGCACGTGGGCGACGAAACGGTCCAGATCGAGGGCCTCGCTCTCGGCCAATGCATCGGCGGCGGTGGCCGGGTCCAATTGGCGGGCGGCCAGCAGCATGCGTTTGCTGTCGGCCACCGCGCGCAGGCGCAGGTCGAGCTGGCGTTCCGGGCGCTGTTCGTGGGCGAAGCGCGGCAACGCATCGGCAAACTGTTCAAGCAGTGCACGGCCAACGTTGCCCGGCCCGATCAGCCCCACCGACAGCGTGGCCGGCGACAACCAGAACGCGGCGTGCACCGCGCGCAACCCGCGCTGCGCGTCCGCCCGCGCGATGGCCACCGAGATGTTGCGCTCGCTCGCACCCTGTGCGATGGCGCGGATGTTGACCCGCGCCTGCGCCAGTCCTGCCAGCAGCCGCGCGGCCACGCCCGGCGTGCCCACCATGCCATCGCCCACCGCGGCCAGCACCGCGATATCCGGCGTCACGCGCACACCTTCCACCAGACCATCGGCGATTGCCTCGGCGAACGCGGCCTCCACCGCTGCGCGTCCCGCGTCGGCCTGCGCCGCGCGCACGACGCAGCAGATCGAATGCTCGGACGAGCCCTGCGAAATCATCGCCACCGACACGCCCGCGCGGTGCAGCGCGGAGAACAGGCGCTCGGCGGTTCCCGGCACGCCGATCATGCCGGCGCCGCTGAGCTCCAGTACGGCCAGGTCGTCGACCAGGGTCAGGCCCTTGACCGGCGACGCGGCCGCCTGCGATTGCGCGGTGATCAGCGTCCCCGGTGCCTCCGGGTTGAGCGTGTTGCGGATGCGCAGCGGCAGCCCGCGCTGCATCGCCGGGGCCATGGTCTGCGGGTGCAGCACCTTGGCCCCGAAGTAGGCCAGCTCGCAGGCCTCAGCGTAGGACATCGAGGACAGGCAGACCGCATCCGGCACCAGTCGCGGATCGGCGGAGAGCACGCCATCGACATCGGTCCAGATGGTCAGTTCCGAGGCCTCGAACAGCACCGCGAAGATCGCGCCGGAATAGTCGCTGCCATTGCGGCCGAGGGTGGTGGCGTGCCCGGCCGCATCCCGTGCGACGAAACCGGTCACCACCGCGTTGGGCTGCGGATGCGCCTGCCGCCAATTGGCCAGGCGCTCGCGGGACTGGACCCAGTCGACGCCCGCTCCCAGCTCACCGGGGTGCACCACGAGCACGTCGCGGGCATCCAGTCGCGCCCAGCCATTGGCTTCGGCACCCAAGGCGGTCTGCAGCAGACGTGCCGACCACACCTCACCCAAGCCGGCGATCGTCGCCGCCCCCTCGTCCGACACTGCGCGGACCTCGCCCAGCGCGCTGAGCTGCTGGCGCAACGCGCTGAAGCTGTCCTCCAGCCACGCGAGCGTGCCGGAGGCGTCGGCCGGGTCCAGTTCACGGGCGGCGGCGAAGTGCCGGTCGGCCAGCGCCAGCCAGGCATCGCGCCAGTCGCGGCCGTCTGCCGCGGTCTGCGCCACTTCAATCAAGGCATCGGTGGTGCCGCGCATCGCCGAAACCACGACCACCTGTGCGGGGGCGCCGCCACCGGCCAGCAGCCTCGCGACATGGCGGTAGTGCGCGGCGCTGGCCACGCTGCTGCCGCCGAACTTGTGGGCGAGGCAGGCGTTCACCGACGGAGCGGACACGAGGGTGTCCTCGGCAGCGGGGGAGGGGTCGTTGAGGGACATGCGAAGGCTCCTGTTGAGCCCCGCCTCGATCCGGTGCGCGTTCCGCACCGGGTTCGGTGCGGAGCGGCGTGGTTCTGATTCAGCTGGACACGCCCGTCCGCACCATGGGAATGGTGGTACCGGTGGTGGTAATGGTGGTGGTCGACGCGGGCACGCCCGTACCCGCAATGCCCGGAAGCCTGCGAGTGTGGTGCGTGGCGGTGATGCTGCGATGCGTCATGGAGGCAGAGGACCACGCCGCTTCCGGGGGTGTCAACAGTTACTTGGGCAACGGAGCCGGAGAGTACCGGGGGCCAGATTCCGCGGGGTAGGCGGTCCGCCATAAGCAGGCCGTCCCCGTTCCCGGCGCGGGCGCGAAGGCGGGGCATCGCCGCCGGCCGCGGGCCCACACTGGCCCCCACGGCCCGCCCATGGTCAAATGCACCCCGAAGCGGGGGTACCGGCCCGCGCCCTGGGCGCGCCGGTTGAGACACACCCTTCGAACCTGATGCGGTTGAGACCGCCGTAGGGAAGCTTCGCCGGACGCCCGTCGTCCCGCGCCGCCGCTTTGACGCGACCCCGTCGCTCCGCCGCCCCCGGCGGCTTCCTCCAGAAGCGGAACTACACGATGAACGCGGTGCCCTCCCAGCTGCAGCAGCAGGCCGAACAGCTTTCGGCCGACGTCACCCGCCCGATCCCGGGCTCGTGCAAGATCCATGTCGAAGGCTCGCGCCCCGACATCCGGGTGCCGATGCGCGAGATCGCGCTGGCGAAGACGCCGACCCTGTTTGGCGGCGAGGACAACGCCCCGCTGGCGGTGTACGACTGCTCCGGCCCGTACACCGACAGCAATGCCGACATCGACCTGGCGCGCGGCCTCGCCCCGCTGCGCGCCGCATGGATCGCCGAGCGCGGCGACACCGAGCAGCTGGCCGGCCTGAGCTCCGAGTTTGGCCGCCGCCGCGAAGCCGACCCCAAGCTGGACGCCGTGCGCTTCCGCCACCGCCCGGCCCCGCGCCGCGCCATCGCGGGTGCCAACGTCACCCAGATGCACTACGCCCGCCGCGGCATCGTCACGCCGGAGATGGAGTACATCGCCATCCGCGAGAACCAGCGCATCGAGGCGATCCGCGAGGCGCACCTGCTGCGCCAGCACGCGGGCGAGCCCTTCGGCGCCGCGATCCAGAAGCTGATCACCCCCGAGTTCGTGCGCGATGAAGTCGCGCGCGGCCGCGCCATCATTCCCAACAACATCAACCACCCGGAAAGCGAGCCGATGATCATCGGCCGCAACTTCCTGACCAAGGTCAACGCCAACATCGGCAACTCCGCCGTGTCCTCCGGCATCGCCGAGGAAGTGGAGAAGCTGGTGTGGTCGATCCGCTGGGGCGCGGACACGGTCATGGACCTGTCCACCGGCAAGCACATCCACGAAACCCGCGAGTGGATCATCCGCAACTCGCCGGTGCCGATCGGCACCGTGCCGATCTACCAGGCGCTGGAAAAGGTCGACGGCAAGGCCGAGGAACTCAACTGGGAGATCTTCCGCGACACCCTGATCGAACAGGCCGAGCAGGGCGTGGACTACTTCACCATTCATGCCGGCGTGCTGCTGCGTTACGTGCCGCTGACCGCCAGGCGCGTGACCGGCATCGTCAGCCGCGGCGGCTCGATCATGGCCAAGTGGTGCCTGGCGCACCACAAGGAAAACTTCCTCTACACGCACTTCGAAGAGATCTGCGAGATCATGAAGGCCTACGACGTGGCCTTCTCGCTGGGCGACGGCCTGCGCCCGGGAAGCATCGCCGATGCCAACGACGCCGCGCAGTTCGGCGAGCTGGAGACGCTCGGTGAGCTGACCCAGATCGCGTGGAAGCACGACGTGCAGACCATGATCGAAGGCCCCGGCCACGTGCCGATGCAGCTGATCAAGGAAAACATGGACAAGCAGTTGCGCGAGTGCGGCGAAGCGCCCTTCTACACGCTCGGCCCGCTGACCACCGACATCGCGCCGGGCTATGACCACATCACCAGCGCCATCGGCGCCGCGATGATCGGCTGGTTCGGCACCGCGATGCTCTGCTACGTCACGCCCAAGGAACACCTCGGCCTGCCCAACAAGCACGACGTGCGCGAAGGCCTGATGGCGTACAAGATCGCCGCCCACGCCGCCGACCTGGCCAAGGGCCACCCCGGTGCGCAGGCGCGCGACAACGCCATGAGCAAGGCGCGCTTCGAGTTCCGCTGGGAGGACCAGTTCAACCTCGGCCTCGACCCCGAGCGCGCTCGCGAGTACCACGACGAGACCCTGCCCAAGGAAGCGCACAAGTCCGCGCACTTCTGCTCGATGTGCGGCCCGCACTTCTGCAGCATGAAGATCACCCAGGACGTGCGCGACTTCGCCGCCGAGCACGGGCTGGACGATGCCAAGGCGCTGGAGGCGGGCATGGAGGCGATGTCCGAGGAGTTCCGCGCGCAGGGCGCCGAGGTCTACCACAAGGCCTGACCGCGCTTTGCCGGCCACGCCTCGTGCGCGGTCGGCGAGGCTCGGGCACACTCGCGCGATGGGCACACAGGACATCCGTTACCGCCGCTGGCAGGTGATCGCACGGCGGCACCCGTCGGCATTCCTGCTGGCCGCGCAGCTGGCCAGCCTCGTCACCTACCCGATGCTGGAAGGCGACACCGGCCGCGTGCTGTTCGGTGCCTTCGGCGTGGTGATCGCGGCGCTGGCCGTGTGGGTGGTGATGCGCAGCCCGGCGGTCAAATGGGTGGGCTGGCTCATCGCCGTTCCGGCGGTCCTGTTGTCGCTGGTGGCGGCGCTGGTGCCCGGCAGCGGCGTGGCGCTCGCCGCGACCCTGCTGGAAAGCGCGCTGTATTTCTACGCCGCGGCCAGCCTGACCGCGTACATGCTCAGTGACCATCGCGTCACCTCGGATGAGCTGTTCGCGGCCGGCGCCACGTTCACCTTGCTCATGTGGGCATTCGCCTACGCCTTCGTCGCCTGCCAGGCGCTCTACCCGGGCGCGTTCACCGGATTGGTGGAGCCCGAGCGGCCGCGCACCTGGATGGAGCTGCTGTTCCTCAGCGCGACCAACCTGTCCGCCACCGGTCTGGGGGACGTGCTGCCGATCCATTCGACGGCCCGTGTGCTGGTCGTGCTGGAACAGTTCTGCGGCGTTGGATACATCGCCGTGGTGGTGTCGCGGTTGATCGGATTGACGGTGGCCGGCGCGCGCCGGCCGTCCTGAACCTGAATCCGGGGCAACGGAGGTTGCCTTTCGGCACATGACGTGACACAGGTCGGCACGGAGAATCGGGCGGTTATATGTCCCGATCCTCTGGCCAACCCCATCACGCAACCGACGGCTTTCGCGTAGGCGAATGCACCGTCGATGTTCCGCTGCGTGAAATCAGCGCGCCCGGTGCGCGCCGGCCCGTCCGTGTCACGCCCAAGGCGATGGCGGTGTTGCTGGTGCTGGTGGAGAACGCCGGTCGGGTGGTGTCACGCGACGTGCTGATCAACCGCGTGTGGCCGGACACCTTGCCGACCGATGACGTGCTGACCCAGGCCGTCACCCAGTTGCGCAAGGCGTTTGGTGAAAAGCGCGGCACCACCCGCTACATCGAAACCATCGCCAAGTCCGGCTATCGGCTGCTGGCGACCGTGGACGGAATGGCGGCCGGCGGATACGTGCTCGCCGCCGCGGCGGAAGCGCGGGCTGCGGACGCGAATCCGGTGGATCCGGGTCCAAGCGGCGCAAGTCCGACGGGCACGATGGCCGACGCGAGCGCGGGGGCGCCTGTCCAACCGCCGTCCCCGCACGGGCGTGCCGCCGTCGATACCGCACCGAGTGGGCGCCGAGGGTCGCGATGGCATCACCCCATCCCGTGGCATTCGCCTGTCCTCTGGCTCGTGGCCGTCGTCTTGTTGTTTCTGGGCGGTGGGATCGCTTGGTGGGGGCTGCATCGGGCGTCGCCGGAAAACCCCGCAACCGCGAGTGGTAGTCGCACGCTGCCGACCGTGCCGGAGCGGTCGTTCCTCTTGCTCACCTCGGCGCCCGGTTACGAGTTGTCGCCCACGCTCTCGCCTGACGGCGCGATGATGGCGTACACCGCGACCCTGCCCCATCACGTGGGCACGGTCGTGATGGTGCAGACGACCACGCAGGCCGTCCCCAAACCGCTGAGCATGCCGCCCTCCGGTGTCTCCGATCGGCTGCCGGCCTGGTCGCCGGACGGCCGTTCCATCGCCTTTTCCCGTCGCGACGGCGGCAATGCCTGCCAGATCCTGGTGGCCGCCGCGAACGGCGGCAGCGAGCGGGTCGTCGGCGCCTGCAACGGACTGGACGACCTCGGCTTCGATTGGACGCCGGATGGTCGGGGCCTCGTGTTCGGCAGCATGTCGGAGGGCGACGCGACCACCGGCATCCGCATCATGGATCTGGCCACCGGGCGCTGGCGCAACCTCGACTATGGGTTCGATGGGCGGGACCTGGATACCGAACCGCGCTACTCACCCGACGGCGAGTGGATCGCCTTCGTGCGCAATCCGCAGTTCGGCGACATCTGGCGCGTTCCTGCCGCCGGCGGGCGACCGGAGCGCCTGACGTTCCAGAGCGGTGAAATGCGGGGCTGGGACTGGCTGCCCGACGGCAGCGGGCTGGTGTTCGGGCGGCGCATCGATGCCGAGACCCGCATCTACCGATTGGACCTGGTGAGCCGACAATTGCACGACCTGGGGGTCGAGGACGCACAGTCGCCGGACGTGGCCGCCAAGAGCCCGGTCATGGCGTTCGTCAGGCGTCGGCCGGGCTTCGAGATCTATCGCATCGACCGCGGTGACGTGGCGGGGGCCGACGGCCAGGCCAAGCCGCTGTTCGCGTCCACCGGTCGCGACACCCACCCCTCGATCGCCCCCGATGGCCGCCAGCTAGTGTTTGCCTCTGACCGATCGGGGCATTTCCACCTGTGGTGGGGTGACATCGAGCAGCCGGACAGCCTGCGGCTGATCGACGGTTTGCACCCGGAAGCGCAGCGGATGCCGGAATGGTCCCCCGACAGCCAGCGCCTGCTCGCCACGGGCACCAACCACGCCGGGCAGCGGGGCCTGTTCGAAGTGGTGGCGGCCAGCGGTCAGGTGGCCTTGCTGCCCGTGCCGGTGCCTGACCCCAGCCAAGGCGTGTACCTGCCCGACCCCGGGCGGGTGCTGGTCGGCGCTCCCGGCCCGGACGGACGCATCGGGCTTTACCTGTTCGACCGGACCCGCTCCCCTTGGCGGGAGGTGGCCTATCTCGAGGATGTGTCGCTGGCCCGGGTCGATTCCGCCCGCGGGCGGGTGCTGTTCACCCGCTTCTCCGGCGACGGGCTCTGGTCGGCGGACCTGGCGTTGACGCCGGGGTCGGTCCGCAAGGTCGTCGACGGAGTCCCCCGGCGATGGCGCTATCGCAACTGGAGCGTGGGCACGGACGGTACCATCGAGTACGTCGATCAGGCACTCGGGTGCCGCAGTCGCCTGCGACGCCTGGCCGAAAGCGCGAGCGCCTCCTCGGAGCGATGCCTGCATCCCAGCCTGCCGTCGTCGGTGGCCGGGTTCAGTTCCGACCCGCAACGGGACACCATCTACGTGGCCTTGGCCGCCTATGACGGCACCGACATTGCCCTGTGGCGCTTCGACGGCTCGCTGCCGCCTCCACCCGTCGCGTCTTCAAGCAACTGATTTAAAAGAAGAAATTGGATTCGTAATTTCTTCGTGAATGGCTTCGGCCTGATTTCGCACAATCCTTCGCCCGATTTCCTGACTCCAGCCCGCCGATCGGGCAAATCCCATGGCCAGTCCTGGCAAATGATGGGGTTTTGGAATGGAGCATGTGCAGTGGGCCGACCGTGGACAGCAGGTCCAACTCGGGCGGACCGACACCGAAGCGCCGGCCGTTTTCGCCGGCGTGTCACGGCTGGGTTGCGCCCAGCTGGCCGGCCCCAGTCTCTCGATCTGGGTCCAGCTGCGCGGCACCGCCTGGGTGGAGGCCAAGGAGGGCAAGTTCCGCCTCCGCCGCGGTGACTGGATCGCGCTGGATCGCGACTCCCGTCCCACCGTCCAGGCGGACCGGGGCGGCGTGTGCGTCGGCATGACGCTCGGGGCCGACATCCTCAAGGCGCTGGGCCAGTTCGCCGACCTGGGACTGTACGCAGGCCGCGGCCAGCTCGACCTGACGGAATCGCGGGTGATGCTGCACCTGTGGCACCAGGCGGTGCGCCGTGCCGAAGCAGGCGAGGGCGTCGCCATACAGGTCCTGCGCCCGGTGCTGCTGCACCTGGCCGGCCTGCAGCACGACAGCGCCGCACGCGTGGCGCGGTGCCCGGGCCGCTCGCGCAGCCGCAAGCGCCAGGTGTTCAGCCGGTTGCAGCGCGCCCGCCTGTATCTGGAGGGCAATGCCGACCGGGTGGTGCGGATCGGCGAGCTGGCCGACCTCACCAGTTTCTCCAGCTGGTATTTCTCCAAGACGTTCCAGGCGGTCTACGGCGAAAGCCCGCAGGCCGCCGCCGCGCGCATGCGCCTGGAGCGCGCCGCGGACCTGCTGCAGACCACCTCGATGATGATCGGTGAAATCGCCGCCGCGAGCGGTTTCGACAACTGCTGCAGCTTCGCCCGTGCCTTCCGCGCGCGTTATGGCATGTCCGCCAGCGGCTATCGAACCGCGGCCTCCTCGACAGGATCGGCAAACCCTCCCGGCGTCGCAGGCAAAGCGGCATTGCGCACCGGCACGTAATTTTGCAGAGCGCCTTAACGCGCCCGTAACGATCCTTTGGAGAGAGACAAATGAATCATCGCAACCCGCGTTCCGCTGTGCGGCTGGGCATGCTGCCCGCCGGCATCGCGATCGCGCTCGCCCCGGCGTTTGCTGGCGCGCAGGAACAGGCCGACCAGAACGCCACCACCCTCGATCGCATCGAGGTGACCGGCTCGCGCATCCGCGGCGCCGACATGGAAACCCAGCAGCCGATCATCACCATCGGCCGCGAGCAGCTGCAGCAGCAGGGCTTCGTTTCCGTTGCCGACGTGCTGCAGAACCTGACCTCGGCCGGCTCGCCGGCGATCGCGCGCGGCGAAGTGCTCGCCTCGGGCGAGAACGTGGGCGGCTACTACGTCGACCTGCGTAACCTGGGCGCCCAGCGCACCCTCGTCCTCGTCAACGGCAAGCGCCTGGGCGCCACCACCGGCGGCCTGCAGGACCTGAGCCAGATCCCGATGTCGGCCATCGACCGCATCGAAGTGCTGAAGGACGGCGCCTCGGCCATCTACGGCTCGGACGCCATCGCCGGCGTGGTCAACGTGATCACCCGCAAGCGCTTTGAAGGTGCGGAAGCCAATGCCTACTTCGGCCAGTTCAGCGAAGGCGACGGCGACAAGCAGACCTACGACTTCACCATCGGCGCCGTGGGCGACCGCGGTGGCGTGACGGCGTCGGTCGAGTACTCGAAGGAAGAGCCGGTGTGGGCGAAGGACCGCTGGTTCAGCGCGTCCGGCAATGCCGGTCCGAAGTACCCGGGTTCGGGTTGGAGCGCGGTCAGCCAGAACGGCTCGTTCCTCGGCCCGTGCGGTGCCAACGGCGCCAACGCATGGTGCACTTACGACGGCAGCGGTGACCCGACCGACATCGCCAACTTCCGTCCGCACGTTGCGACCGACAACGCAAACAGCAACGAGCAGATGATGGCGCAGACCGGCATCGAGCGTCGCTCGGTGTTCGTCAACGCCAACTACGACATCCTCGACAATGTCACGTTCAACGCTGACATGCTGTACAACCACCGCTCGACGCTGCAGCAGGTGGCGGGCTACCCGTACCAGTCGCAGGCCTTCGGCACCCCGCTGTCGGGCGACAGCGCGTTCAACCCGCTCGGCACGGACGTGGAATTCCGCCGCCGCCTGTGGGAAGTGCCGCGTACCACGAACAGCGAGCTTGAAACCTACCGCTTCGCCGGTGGCTTCAACGGCTACTTCGACATGGCCGGCCGCACGTTCGACTGGGACGTCGGCGCCATGATGAACCGCAACAACCTGACCAAGTTCGGTCATGGCGACATGAGCCTGCTGGCCAGCCCGCTGGCGCTGGGCCCGTCGTTCATCAACGCCAACGGCGTCGCGCAGTGCGGCACCGCCGCCAACCCGATCCCGCTGGGCACCAACCTGGGCAGCGGCGAATGCATGCCGTGGAACCCGCTCCTGCCGTACGGCGTGGACGGCCCGGGCTCGCTGTCCGACCCGTCGCTGCAGGCGTTCCTGTTCCCGTACTACGCCGACACCGGCCGCACCACCACCACCAGCTACACCGCCAACCTGGCCGGTTCGCTGTTCGATCTGCCGGCCGGTGAACTCGGCTTCGCGGTCGGCGTGGAGCACCGTGAGGAAGACGGCCGCTTCGTGCCGGACGCCTTCAACCAGTCGGGCATGAGCACCGGCCTGCCGGCGACCACCACGCAGGGCGCTTACTCGCTCGACGAGGTGTACCTGGAGCTGAACATCCCGGTCCTGTCGGATATGCCGTTCGCGAAGGAACTGACCTTCAACATCGCCAGCCGTTACTCGGATTACAGCAACTTCGGCGACACCACCAACAGCAAGTTCGGCTTCACCTGGCGTCCGCTGGATGAACTGCTGGTCCGTGGTACCTACTCCGAAGGCTTCCGCGCTCCGACCATCGACAACCTGTACGGTGGCGTGGGCGGCAGCTTCGAGTACTACACCGACCCGTGCGGCAGCACCTCCTCGGGCAACGTCGCCGGCAACGCGGCCTGCACCAGCGCCGGTGTGTCCCCGACCTACGTCCAGCTGGGCCAGGGCAACGCGGCATGCACCACGTTCCCGTGCCAGACCGGTTACCAGTTCCTGACCGGCTCCAACCCGAACCTGACCCCGGAAACCGCCGAGACCCAGACCATGGGCCTGGTGTGGAGCCCGCGTTGGGTGCAGGGCCTGGACGTCACCCTCGACTGGTACAAGGTCACCATCGAGAACGTGATCAGCGATGACAGCGTCGATGACATCCTGGGCGATTGCTACCGCCTCGGCATCTCGGCCCGTTGCGAAGGCATCGTCCGCGACCCGGCGACCGGCGCCATCACGTTCATGCAGTACGGCCTGACCAACAAGGGTGCGGTGGAAACCGAGGGCTACGACTTCGGCATGAAGTACCGCCTGCCGGAGACCGCGTTCGGCAAGTTCAGCTTTGACTGGCAGAACAGCTACGTCAGCTACTACCGCATCAAGGCCGACGACGCGCCGGAAACCGACTGGACCAACTACACCGGTCGCAGCTCGAACTTCCGCCTGCGTTCCAACCTGGGCGTCAACTGGGAAATGGGTGCGTTTGCCGCCAACTGGACGACGCGCTACTACTCCGGCATGAGCGAAGCCTGCACCCGCGCTGCCGAGTGCACCGACCCGCTGTACTCCTCGCCGGACACCAACGCCCCGGGCAAGGTGTATCCGCTGCGTGAAGTGGGCGGCAACGCGTTCCACGACCTGCAGGTCAGCTGGAAGGCCCCGTGGAACGCCACGGTTGCGATCGGCGCCAACAACGTGACCGACCACAAGGGTCCGATCATGTTCTCGGGTCCGAGCAACCAGTACCCGTACTACGGTGGCTTCGACATCGGTCGCTTCTACTACCTGAAGTACCAGCAGCGCTTCTGATCCGTCAGACGCCTGTGTGACACCCGCTGCGGCCCCGAAAGGGGCCGCAGTTTTTTTGGGGCCTTGGGACGCCCCGTCCGCGGTGTGTAGGATATGAGCCCGACCACGGGGATCGACCATGAAGCTGCAGGTGCCGTTCATCCAACTTCCGCTGCGCTTCGACGCGGCGCGTCTGGCCGCGGAGGTCGACGCGCTCGGCGAAGGCGTCTGGCGCCCGCACCCGCAGGGGTTTCCCGGCAATTCCATGCTGCCGCTGGTCGCCGCTGGCGGCGACCCGGGCAACGAGGCCTTCAGCGGCCCGATGCGCCCCACCCCTGAACTGGAGCGCTGCCCCTACCTGTGGCAGGTGTTCGCGTCCATTGGCGCCACCGTTGGCCGGAGCCGGCTGATGCGCCTGTCAGGCCACGCGGAAGTCACCCGCCACGTGGATCAGGGCTATTACTGGATCGAGCGGGTCCGCGTGCACGTCCCCATCGTCACCCAGCCCACCGTGCGTTTCGAATGCGGCGACGCCGCCATCAACATGGCCGAGGGCGAGTGCTGGATCTTCGATACCTGGCGCCAGCACCGCGTGATCAACGACGCGGAGCGTTCGCGCATCCACCTGGTCATCGACACGGTCGGGGGCGGCGACTTCTGGCAGATGGTCGCCCAGGGGCGCCCGCACAACGCGCCGGCACAGGGCTGGTCTCCGCGCCTGGTGGCGCCAGTCGCGGATGCGCGCCCCGCGTTCGCGCTGGAAACCATGAACATTCCCGCCGTCATGAGCCCGTGGGAGATGCAGTCGCACTTCGGGTTGCTGTTCGGTGAGGCGTTGCCGAACCCGCAACTGGCGCGGGTGCAGCAGCTGACCTCCGGGTTGCTCGATGCGTGGCGAGGCCTCTGGGCCCGGTTTGGCACCGACCCCGCAGGCCGCTCGCATTACCAGGCGACGATGGATCGCTACATCGCCGACGTGCGCGGACCGGCTCAGACCGTGGCCCTGCGGAATGAGATCCGCTGGTTCAGTGCCATGATGGCGATGGTGGGCAAGGCCTCGATCAACGCCGCCGGCCAGCCGCCGTTGCCCGAATACGGCGACCTGCCGAAGCCCACGGGCGCTGCGGCTGCCGGGGTGATGGCGCGATGAGTACAGTGCAGGATCCCCTGTTCGATCGGCCCGTCTTCATCGTCTCCACGCCGCGTTCCGGCTCCACCCTGCTGTTCGAGACGCTATTGCGCGCCAAAGGGCTTTACACGATCGGCGGCGAAAGCCACCAGTTGATCGAGTCGATCCCGGCGTTGAATATCCGCAGCCGTGGCTTTTCCTCCAATCGCCTGCTGGCCGAGGACGCCACGCCGGACATCGTGGCCCAATTGCGCCAGCGCTTCCATGCCGCCATGCGTGATCGCGATGGCCAGCCCTTGCCTGCGGCAGCGGCGCGATTTCGCATGCTGGAGAAGACGCCCAAGAATTCGCTGCGCATTCCTTTCCTGCGTGCGGCATTTCCTGAGGCTCGCTGGATTTTCCTCTACCGTGACCCGCGCCAGGTGTTGGGCAGCATGATGGAAGCGTGGCGGTCCGGGCGCTTCAAGACCTATGTCGGCCTGCCGGGCTGGCCGCTGCCGTACTGGGCGCTGTTGCTGACGCCGGGCTGGCAGTCGCTGGCCGGAAAGCCGCTGATCGACATCGTCGCGGGCCAATGGCAGGTCGCCACGGACCTGCTGCTGGACGACTTGGCGGCCCTGCCGGCCGGTGACGCCACCTCGATTCGCTACGACGCCTTTCTGGCCGATCCGCAGCGTGAAATGCAGCGCCTGTGCGACTGGCTGGGCCTGGAATGGGACCGACCGCTGAGCGGCCCGCTGCCCTATGCACGGCACACGGTCAGCAAGCCCGACCCGGACAAGTGGCGGGCCAAGGCCGCCGAGATCGAGCCGGCGTTGCAGCGCGTGGCTGCGACGGTGGAGCGTGCGGAGCAGATGGCGGACGCCTTGGCGCCCGCCATCGCCTGAGCCTTAGAAGTTCGGCTTGTCCGAGCTGTCCTCGTAGCGCTTCATCGCGTCCACGAGCACGGCCTTGGCTTCGGCGGCATTGCCCCAGCCCTCGATCTTCACCCACTTGCCCTTCTCGAGATCCTTGTAGTGCTCGAAGAAGTGGCCGATGCGGTCCAGCCAATGCTTCGAGACCTGCTCGATGTCGGTCACGTGGGCGTAGCCGCCGAAGATCTTCGGCACCGGCACGGCGATCAGCTTCTCGTCGGCGCCGGCCTCGTCACTCATCTTCAGCACGCCCACCGGCACGCAGCGGATCACCGAGCCCGGCACCAGCGGCAGCGGCAGGATCACCAGCACGTCGGCCGGGTCGCCGTCGCCGCAGACCGTGTGCGGCACGTAGCCGTAGTTGCACGGGTAGCGCATCGGCGTGGACAGGATGCGATCGACGAAGATCGCGCCCGAGGCCTTGTCGACTTCGTACTTGACCGGCTCGGCGTCCTTGGGGATTTCGATGATGACGTTGATCTCATCCGGCGGGTTCTTGCCGGTGGGGACGAGGTCCAGGCCCATTGCGTGCTCCAACTGGTGGGGCCGCCAGATGTCGGCGCGCCCGTGGGGAAATGAGGGGGGCCATTTTACGCGCCCCGCTGCTGCGGCGCAGCAAGGGCTTTCGTCGGAGGGCGTGGCACCGTCGTGGCCGGATGCACCACCGGCAGGAAAACACCTGCAACCAGCTGCCGAAGCCGTTCGCGGGCGTTGCGCCCGACCGTGGGTCGCGGGCGCCTCTCCAAGGTGCACCCAAAGAAAAACGGCGGTCCAGGACCGCCGTTGCAAGGCCGCGGGCGAAGCCCGGGCGGACTGGAGTCCCCCCGGTCGCCGCGCGCCGGGGGTGGAGAGATCGGGTTACAGCAGCGGCACCAGCAGCAGCGCCACGATGTTGATGATCTTGATCAGAGGGTTGATGGCCGGGCCAGCGGTGTCCTTGTACGGGTCGCCCACGGTGTCGCCCGTGACGGCGGCCTTGTGGGCCTCGCTGCCCTTGCCGCCGTGGTGGCCGTCCTCGATGTACTTCTTCGCGTTGTCCCACGCGCCACCGCCCGTGGTCATCGAGATCGCCACGAACAGGCCGGTGACAATGGTGCCGATCAGCAGGCCGCCCAGCGCCTTCGGTCCCAGCACCAGGCCCACCAGCACCGGCACGACCACCGGCAACAGCGACGGCACGATCATCTCCTTGATCGCCGACTTGGTCAGCATGTCGACGGCCTTGTCGTACTCGGGCTTGCCCGTGCCGTCCATGATGCCGGCAATGGTGCGGAACTGGCGGCGCACCTCCTCCACCACCGCGCCCGCGGCGCGGCCCACCGCCTCCATCGCCATCGCGCCGAACAGGTACGGGATCAGGCCACCGATCAGCAGGCCGATGATCACCATGTGGTCGGACAGGTCGAAGCGAAGCGCCTCCGCTACCACGCCGGTCGACGCGGCCTTGGCGGCTGCGGCTGTTTCCAGGTTGTGCGTGTAGTCGGCAAACAGCACCAGCGACGCCAGTGCCGCTGAACCAATCGCATAACCCTTGGTCACCGCCTTGGTGGTGTTGCCCACCGCATCCAGCGGGTCGGTGATGCTGCGCACCTCCGGCGGCAGTTCGGCCATCTCGGCGATGCCACCGGCGTTGTCGGTGATCGGGCCGTAGGCGTCCAGCGCCACGATCATGCCGGCCATCGACAACATGGCGGTCGCGGCGATGGCGATGCCATACAGGCCACCCAATGCAAACGCGAAGTAGATCGCCAGGCACACCGCCACCACCGGCAGCGCGGTCGACTTCATCGACACGCCCAGGCCAGCGATGATGTTGGTGCCATGCCCCGTGGTCGACGCGGCCGCCACGTGCTGCACCGGCTTGAACTGCGTGCCGGTGTAGTACTCGGTGATCCACACGATCGCGCCGGTAAGCGCCAGGCCGATCAGCGCGCAGCCGAACAGGTTCATCGCGCCCAGCGGCGAATCGCCCATCAGCGCCGTGGTGATCGGGTAGAACGCGATCGCGGCCAGCACCGCCGACACGATCACGCCCTTGTACAGCGCGCCCATGATCGAGCCGCCGGACTTCACCCTCACGAAGAACGCGCCAATGATCGAGGCGATGATCGACACGCCGCCCAGCACCAGCGGGTACATGACCGCGTTATCGCCGACCTGTGCGGCCATCAACCCGCCCAACAGCATCGTCGCGATGATGGTGACCGCGTAGGTCTCGAACAGGTCCGCGGCCATGCCCGCGCAGTCACCCACGTTGTCGCCCACGTTGTCGGCGATCACCGCCGGGTTGCGCGGGTCATCCTCGGGAATGCCGGCTTCGACCTTGCCCACCAGGTCCGCGCCCACGTCGGCACCCTTGGTGAAGATGCCGCCACCCAGACGCGCGAAGATCGAGATCAGCGAGGAGCCGAATGCCAGGCCGACCAATGCGTGCAACGCATCGGCCTCGGTGTAGCCCATATGCAGGTGCAGCACCGCGAAGTAGCCCACCACGCCCAGCAGGCCCAGGCCCACCACCAGCATGCCGGTGATCGCGCCGCCGCGGAACGCTACGTCCATCGCCGGCCCCATGCCGCTACGCGCCGCCTCAGCGGTACGCACGTTGGCACGCACCGACACGTTCATGCCGATGTAGCCCGCCGCACCCGAAAGCACCGCGCCAATCAGGAAGCCGATCGCCGTGGCCCAGTTCAGCGCGAAGCCGATCACCACGAACAACACTGCGCCGGCGATGCCGATGGTCGTGTATTGCCGGTTGAGGTAGGCGCGCGCGCCTTCCTGGATCGCGCCGGCGATCTGCTGCATGCGTTCGTTGCCGGCGGGTTGTGCGCTGATCCATCGCGCCGAGATGATCCCGTACAGGATCGCAATGACGGCGCAAACCAGCGCCAAGGTCAAACCGTACTGCTCCAGCATGAACCCCTCCCCAAGAGTGGACACCAGGACTACGGAAACTGCGTCTGCGATGTAGGCCGCGCGGGCGACGTGGGGGGCCCGGCAACGGCTCGACTATGGCATACCCGGCGGACCGTGGCATCCCGTGAAAGCCGGATTCAGTCGCCGCGTGCCAGCCTGCGGTCCATGTCATGCATTGCTGGAGTCTCCATGCGGCCGATTTCACCCTTCCTGCCTGCGGTGCTGGTTGCAGCACTCTGGTCGCCGGTGCCCTCGCATGCTGCCGAGTCCCCCGAGATCACGCGCGCTGTTGGCAAGCCGCAGACGGTGGGCGCGCTGCACACGCTGCGCGTGATTCCAGAAGCGTGCGTCCGCATCGAAGGGCAATTCACCGGTTTGGCGACGCCGCCCTACACCGTCAACGTGGTGCGCACTCACCCCAATTGCCAGCCCCGGGCCCACTGGATCGACGGAGCGAAGGCCAAGCCCGCAGCAGGCGCAGGCTGGATCCTCAACGATGTCGTGCGTGTCCCCAGCGCGGCCTGCGCTACACAACTGGCCGTGCTTCGCATCTGGCGCCGTGCCGGCGACGTCGCCACGCCCGCGCTCGACGGGCAGGGGCGGGCGCGGGTGTACCTGGCGGACTCGATGCAGGGACGGCCGGCGACTGCGAACCGGCCGGTATTCACCGCGGTGACCGCGGTGGAGGGGCGTGGCTGTAAGGGCGACTGACGCCCGTCAGACGTCGAATGCGGCCAGCTTTTTCGGCACCGCCACGTTCTTCAGCGTCACGTACTTCGGAATGCCATCACGCCCATACGGCGGCGGTGCCTCGCCGCGGATCAGCGGCTCCAGGTAGCGCCGCGCACTGTCGGTGATGCCATAGCCATCCTTGCGGATGAACCCCGCCGGCATCTTCTTCTCGTGGTTGGCGACCTTCGTCAGCGGCGCCGCCTCGATCTTCCAGCGGTAGGGCGTGTCCGACGTACGCACGATCACCGGCATCACCGCATTCATCCCCTTGAGCGCGTAGTCCACCGCCGCCTTGCCCACCGCCTCCGCGTGCGCCAGGTCGGTCTTGCTGGCCAAGTGCCGCGCTGAGCGTTGCAAGTAGTCGGGCAGGGTCCAGTGCACCTTGTAGCCCAGCGCATCCTTCACCCGTCCCGCCAGGAACGAGGCCACGCCGCCCAGCTGGGTGTGGCCGAAGGAGTCCTTGCCACCCCCCGCATCGGCCACGAAGCGCCCGTCCGGCGTCTGGATGCCCTCCGAGGCGACCACCACGCAGTAGCCCACGCGTTCCACCGTGGCCTTCACCCGCGTGAAGAAATCAGCCTCGTCGTACGGACGCTCGGGGAACAGGATCAGGTGCGGCGCCTCGTCAGCCCCGTGGCCCGCCAACCCGGCGGCCGCGGCCAGCCAGCCGGCGTGCCGGCCCATCGCCTCGTACACGAAGACCTTGGTCGAGGTCTCGGCCATCGCCGCCACATCCAGCGCGCACTCTCGCACCGACACCGCGGTGTACTTCGCCGCCGAGCCGAATCCGGGGCAGCAGTCAGTGACGGCCAGGTCGTTGTCCACCGTCTTGGGCACGCCCACGCAGGTCAAGGGGTAGCCGAACTCCTTCGCCAGCTGCGACACCTTCAGTGCGGTGTCGGACGAATCGTTGCCGCCGTTGTAGAGGAAGTACCGCACGTCGTGCGCGCGGAACACCTCCAGCAAGCGCTCGTACTTCGCCCGGTCCTGTTCCAGTGACTTCAGCTTGACCCGGCACGAGCCGAACGCGCCGCCCGGGGTGTGGGCGAGGGCGCGGATGGCGGTCAGCGGCTCCTTCGAGGTATCGATCAGCTCCTCGCGCAGGGCGCCAAGGATGCCGTTGCGCGCCGCCAGCACCTTCACCTTGCGGGCCCGCGCGGACTGGATCACGGCAGAGGCGGTTGCGTTGATGACGGCGGTGACGCCGCCGGACTGCGCATAAAGTAGGGTTCCGGAGGTCATGGTGATTTCAGTGGTACAGGCCGGGATGCGGTAAAGTGACCAACGTTGACGCCCGGCAGGTGGGGGCCGCACACCCCGAGTGTAGCGCCGCCTCCACCGATGGCGACCCCGGTCCGGCCGGGTTCACTCCGGGCAGAGTAGGGCCCCCACGCCCATACCCGAATTTTCCGTTTCAGGAGTCACGTTGATGCGATTGGTTCTTCTCGGTGCGCCCGGTTCCGGCAAGGGCACCCAGGCCGCCCGCCTGAAGGAGCACCTGCAGGTGCCGCACATCTCCACCGGCGACCTGCTGCGCGCCGAAGTGGCCGCCGGCAGCAAGCTCGGCCTGGAGGCCAAGGAAGTCATGGCCCGCGGCGAGCTGGTCAGCGACGCCATCCTGCTGGGCATGCTCGAGGACCGCGTCTCGCGCCCCGACACCGCCAATGGCTTCATCCTTGACGGCTACCCGCGCAACCTCGCTCAGGCCGACGCGCTGGACGCACTGCTCAAGCGCATCGGCCAGCCGATGGACTTCGCCGTGCAGCTGGAGGTGCCGACCGAGTTGCTGGTCGAGCGCATCGCCGGCCGCGCCGCCGCCGAAGGCCGCGCCGATGACAATCCCGAATCCGTGCGCAAGCGCCTGGAGATCTACGACAGCCAGACCGCGCCGGTCATCGAGTTCTACCGCCAGCACGGGCAGCTGACCGTGGTCGACGGCGTCGGTGCGCTGGACGAGGTGTTCACCCGCCTGGTCGAGGCGCTGGCCCCGACCGCCGACGTGGGGTGATTCAAGCTTGAAGCTGCACATCCTCGGCATTGCCGGCACCTTCATGGGCGGCGTCGCCGCCCTCGCGCGCGAACTCGGGCACGAGGTCGAAGGCAGTGACCAGGCGGTGTACCCGCCGATGTCCACCCAGCTCGAGCAGCTGGGCATCACCCTCAGCCAGGGCTACCAGCCCGAGCACATCTCGGCCGACTGCGCCGAGGTGGTGGTGGGCAACGCGCTCTCGCGCGGCAACGCCGCGGTGGAGCAGGTGCTGGATGACGGACGCAAGTACACCTCCGGCGCGCAGTGGCTGAGCGAGCACGTGCTGCCCGGCCGCGACACCCTCGCGGTGGCCGGCACCCACGGCAAGACCACCACCACCACCATCCTGACCTGGCTGCTGGAGGCCGCCGGCCGCCAGCCCGGCTTCCTGATCGGGGGTGTGGCCGAGGACTTCGGCGTGTCCGCGCGCGTGGGCCACGGCCGCGAGTTCGTGGTCGAGGCCGACGAGTACGACACCGCGTTCTTCGACAAGCGCAGCAAGTTCGTCCACTACCGGCCGCTGGTCGCGATCCTCAACAACCTCGAGTACGACCACGCCGACATCTTCCCGGACGTGGCCGCGATCCAGCGCCAGTTCCACCACCTGGTGCGCACCGTGCCGCGCCGTGGCCGCCTGATCGTCAACGGCGAGGACAAGTACCTGGCCGAAGTGCTGGCGATGGGCTGCTGGACGCCGGTGGAGACCTTTGGCCTCGACGCCAGCCTGATTCCGCAGGCCGCGGGCCACGAGGCCCACGGCGACCGCGCCGATGCCGCTGGCGCCGCACGCAGCAGCTTCAACTGGACCGCACGCCTGCTCAGCGCCGATGGCAGCGCGTTCGTCGTCGTGCACGATGGCGTCGATATCGGCGAAGTGCACTGGCCGCTGGTCGGCCGCCACAACGTGATGAACGCACTGGCCGCGCTTGCCGCGACGCACGCGGTCGGCGTCGACATCGCGTCCATCCTGCCCGCGCTGGCGCGCTTCCGCAGCGTCAAGCGCCGCCTTGAAGTGATCGGCGAAGCCGGCGGCATCACCGTCTACGACGACTTCGCCCACCACCCCACCGCCATTGCCACCACGCTGGCGGGCCTGCGCGCACGCGTGGGCCAGGCGCGCATCGTCGTGGCCATGGAGCCGCGCAGCAACTCCATGCGCCTGGGCGCGCACGCCGACGCGCTCGCACCGTCGCTCGATGGCGCCGACGTGGTCGTGTTCCTGCATCGCCCGGAATTGGCCTGGGATGCGGGCAAGGTCGTGGCCGCCGTCCGCGGTGAGGCCGTGGCGGTGCCCGATGCCGATGCGCTGATCGACGCGCTGCGCGAACGCGTGCGTGCGGGCGACCACGTGGTCTTCATGTCCAACGGTGGTTTCGACGGCGCGCCGCGCCGCTTCCTCGCCACGCTCAGGGATTGATCGCGTCCACCGCGCTCAGGGACTGATCGAGGTCTCGTTGTCAGTGCGCAACCGCAGCACCGGCATGCCCCCCGTGGGGTGAGGCTGTTCCAGCGGTGCGAAGCGCTGCAAGGCGTCGCGCACCAGCGCATAGGTGGCGTCACTGTTGGGCGCCGGGCGCCACAGCGAGACCACGTTGAACGGGCGCCCCAACTGCAGCGTCTGCGCCGTGCCGATCCACAGCGGCGTGCCGTCGGCCAACGCCACCGGCGCGGGCCACAGCCGCAGCGCGTGCAATTCGTTGGCCGCGGAGCCCTCGCGCAGCATCAGCAGGGTCTCGGCCTGCGCGTCCAGCGTGGCCGGCAGGACCGGGTATTCACCGGCCTTGCGGCCACTGTCGAGCAGGCCAACGGTATGGACCCAGTCGGCCTGCGGCTGCACGCGCCAGCCATCGGCCTCCAGCGCCCGGCGGAGCGGCTCCAGCGGGCCCGCCACCTGCACGTCCAGCGGCCAGCGCCGACGAATGTCATTTTCGTTGCGGCGTTCGGGCAGCTGGCTCCAGTCGCGTTGCCACCAGTCTTCCATCGTCAGCACCTGCGTCGGGGGCGCGGCGCTGAACTTGGCCAGCAGCGGATCGGCGGCGTGCGGCGCATGCCAGGCCGCCGCCAGCACGAACGTGCCGTAGAACACCCACGCCAGCGGCCGCATCCAGAACGAGCGCGCCACGTGACGGCGATACGCAATGCCCAGCACCAGCAGCCACAGGATGCCAAGCAACGTGCCGCCCACCAGGTCCGACAGCCAATGCGCGCCCAGGTACAGCCGGGCGAACCCAATCACCGTGGTCACCGCGCCGGCCACCAGGTACGGCCACACCCGGTTGCGCCCCGGCAGTTCGCGCGCGATCAGCACCGCGAAGAAGCCGAACACGATGGTGGTCATCGTCACTGCCACCGAGGGAAAGCCAAATCCGGCGGGAGCCGTCGGTGGGCGCGGCATCGTCACCACCGCTTCCAGCACGGTGGTCACCACCAGTCCGAATACGATCGCCGCCAACCAGTGCGCGGCCGCCATCCAGCGCCGGCGCCACAACAGGTAACCCAGGGTCACCGAGGCCGCGGCGCCCAGCGTGGCCGGGTCGCCCAGGCTGGCCAGCGCCGCCATCAGCCGATCGGCCAGCGGATTGCGCAGCGTCCACATGAACGCGTTGAGCCGGTGGTCCACCGCCAGCGGCCCGCCGTTGGCCAGCAGCATCCCGGCCAGGGTGAACCAGGCCCAGCCGATGCCCAGCAGGCACACGCCCAGGATCACCAGCGAAGGTGACTCCGGTCGGTTCGGGTCCATGACCGCTGCGGCATAGCGCCCCAGTCGCGGGTGCGCGCGCGTCCACGCCAAGGCCTTCGCCAGCAGCGCGTCGGCGTGCTCGGCAAACCAGCGCCATGTGTAGAGCACGCACGCCCATACCAGCGCGACCGCCACCACCAGCGAGGCCAGCACCATCGCCAGCCGGTCGGCGACCGCCGCCACCGCGTCATACGACGCGCCCAGCACCCAACCCGGCGCCAGGAACAGCGCCGCCCACAGGAACGAGGCGGCCAGGCTCGGCGGCACGTAGCGCTTGGCGGGCATATGCAGCATGCCCGCGATGGCCGGCACAAACGGCCGCACCGCGCCCACGAAGCGGGCAATGAAGATGCTCTTGATGCCATGGCGGCGGAACATCGCCTCCGAGCGCGTCAGCCACTGCGGGTAGCGTGAGAACGGCCACGCCTGGCGCAGGCCCGGCCCCCAACGCCGTCCCACCCAGTAGCTCAGCAGGTCACCGGCAAACGCACCCAAGGCGGCGCAGGTCACCGCATACGGCCCGTTGATGTGCCCCAGCCCGACCAGCGCGCCCACGGCGAACAGCAGCGGCAGCGCCGGCACCACGATGCCGAGAACGACCAGTGCATCGCAGAACGCGATCAGGAACGCGATGGCGCCGGCGGCGAGCGGGTGTGCGCTGATCCATGCGGTCGCGGTTTCGAGCCAGGCGGGTTCCATCGCCGGATTATAGGCAGCCGATCACGCAATGCCTGTGTCAGGGCGGTCGGATGCGCCGATTTCGTAAACTGGGCGGCATGTCCATTGCTCCCGTCGAAGTCGCCGCGCTCAAGGCCGACAGTTTTGGCCGCATCGCCCTCATGCAGGGGCCGGTGGGCCTGTTCGTCCGCCGTGACCTCGGCTTTGTGCCGCTGTGGCTGCGCCTGCCAGCGTGGTGGCTGGCCCGTCGAGAGGCCTTGGCGCTGCGCCGGGTCGATGGGCTGCCCGCCACGCCGCGCCTGCTGGCCTGGGACGGGCGCCGGCTGGACCGCAGCTACATGGAGGGTCACGCCATGTACCAGCGCCCGCCGCGCGGCGATGTTGCCTACTTCCACCGCGCACGGCACCTGCTGCAGCAGCTGCACCGCCGCGGACTGGCACACAACGACCTCGCCAAAGAAGCCAACTGGCTGGTACTGCCCGATGGCGCGCCGGCCATCATCGACTTCCAACTGGCCACCCGCGGCCACCCGCGCGCGCGCTGGATGCGCCTGCTGGCGCGCGAGGACCTGCGCCACCTGCTCAAACACAAGCGCACCTATTGCCCCGGTGCCCTGACGCCGGTGGAGCGCCGCGTGCTCAAGCGCCACTCCTGGGTGCGCGAGCTGTGGTTCGCCACCGGCAAGCCGGTGTATCGCTTCGTGACCCGCCGCCTCCTCAAATGGGAGGACAATGAAGGGCAGGGGCCCAAACCCTGACCCACGGCTTCAAGGACCGCGCCATGACTTCGCTCTCCGGCAAGACCCTCTTCATCACCGGCGCCTCGCGTGGCATCGGCCGTGCCATCGCCCTGCGCGCCGCGCGCGATGGCGCCAACATCGCCATCGCCTCCAAGTCGTCGGTGCCCAATCCCAAGCTGCCGGGCACCATCCACAGCGTGGCTGCTGAAGTGGAGGCCGCCGGCGGCCAGGCCATCGCCCTGCGCTGCGACATCCGCGAGGAGGACGAGGTGCGCGCTGCCGTGGCCGCCACGGTGGATGCCTTCGGCGGCATCGATATCCTGGTCAACAACGCCAGCGCGATCTGGCTG
This sequence comes from Lysobacter olei, assembly GCF_054777355.1. NCBI lineage: Bacteria > Pseudomonadati > Pseudomonadota > Gammaproteobacteria > Lysobacterales > Lysobacteraceae > Lysobacter > Lysobacter olei. The sequence continues at coordinate 187,102 of NZ_BAAHAT010000007.1, forward strand.
CGCGGCACGCTCGACACGCCGATGAAGCGCTTCGACCTGATGCAGCAGGTCAACTCGCGCGGCAGTTTCCTGTGCGCGCAGGCGTGCCTGCCGTACCTGCTGCAGTCGCCCAACCCGCACATCCTCACCCTGGCGCCGCCGCCGTCGCTCGATCCGAAGTGGTGGGGGCCGCACACCGGCTACACCCTGGCCAAGATGGGCATGAGCTTCGTCACGCTGGGCTTGGCCGCCGAGTTCGGCCCGCAGGGCGTCGCGGTCAACGCCTTGTGGCCGCGCACGGTCATCGCCACCGACGCGCTCAACATGATCCCCGGCATGGACATCCAGGGGTGTCGCAAGCCGGAAATCATGGCCGATGCCGCCCATGCGGTGCTGGTGCGTGAGGCCGCCGGCTTCCATGGCCGATTCCTCATCGATGACGAAGTGTTGGCCGAGGCTGGCATCACCGATCTGTCCGGCTATGCCGTCGATCCGACGCGGTCGTTGTTGCCCGACCTGTTCCTCTGAGCGGTACAGCGGCGCACGCCGCCCCCAAGCGGGGAAACGCGCCCAAAGGACATGCCAGGCGGTGGTCCCACTGGCCATTCGCCGGTTAGGCTTTTCGCTTTCCTCCCCCCAAGGAGTTCTCACATGAAATATCTCCACGCCATGGTCCGCGTCCGCGACCTCGACGCCTCGCTGCGCTTCTTCTGCGAAGGGCTCGGTTTGCGTGAAACGCGCCGCAAGGACTATCCCGAAGGCCGCTTCACCCTCGTCTACCTCGGCGCCCCGGCCAATCCCGAATCGGAAGTCGAGCTGACCTACAACTACGACGACGAGGACTACGGCAGTGCGCGCAACTTCGGCCACCTGGCCTTCGAGGTGGACGACATCTACGCCACCTGCGCACATCTGCAGTCGATGGGCATCACCATCAACCGCCCGCCCCGCGACGGGCACATGGCATTCGTGCGGTCGCCCGACCTGATCTCCGTCGAGCTGTTGCAGAAGGGCGGTCGCCTGCCGCCGCAGGAGCCGTGGGCGTCGATGCCCAACACCGGCGTCTGGTGAGCCAACGTCGCCACGGTCCGGCGGGGCCGCGGCGATGCCTCAAGCCGTTCGCGCATCGTCAAGCCGCGGGTGGCAAGGCCTTCCCGCAGCCTCGGCAGAATCCCGCCGCCGGCTCATCCCCCGTAAGGCCGCAGTGCGGGCAACCACGACGGTCACGCCCCGGCTCTCCGGCGGCTTCCCGCAGGCCGCTGGTCAGTTCGGCGGTGTAGATGCCCGTGGGCACCGCGATCACGCTGTAACCGATGAGGATCAGCAGCGAGGCCAGGAACCGCCCCACGCCGGTCTGCGGGGCGATGTCGCCATAGCCCACCGTGGCCATGGTCACCACCGCCCAGTACATGCTGGCGGGGATGCTGGTGAACCCGTTCGCCGGGCCTTCCACCACGTACATCATCGCCGCGAACACCACCACCACCGTCAGGATCGCGCTGAGGAAGACGAAGATCTTGCGCCGGCTGCGCCATAGCGCGCCGAGCAGCACCCCGCCTTCCTCCACGTAGTGGGTCAGCCGCAGGATGCGGAACAGCCGCAGCATGCGCAATATCCGCACCACCAGCAGGCTCTGGCTGCCCGGTACCAGCATCGAGAGGTACGTCGGCAGGATCGACAGCAGGTCGATGATGCCCCACAGGCTGAGTGCGTACCGCAGTGGCCGGCGCACGACCATCAGGCGCACCACGTACTCCATGGTGAACAGCAGGGTGAAGGCCCACTCCAGCACGTACAGCCAAGCCGCGTGGCGGGCATGAAACGTCGCCTCGCTGTCGGCGATCACCACGAGCACGCTCGTCACGATCAGCCCGATCAGGACCAGATCGAAATTCCGCGAGGGCGGCGTGTCGTGGCGGTGGATGATGTCGAACCAAGTCCGGCGCCAGCCGGTTTCGGCAGCGGGTTCAAGCGGGGCAGCGTTCAACAGGCGCATGGGGTCCTCCTTGCCCGATTCTGCCCCACCACGCGCGCCGGACGTGAGCGAGGCACGCGTCTGCAGCACGCACGGCCTTGATGGGCGAAAATGGGGGCAATCCCCCCAACCCACGCCCATGACCAGCCAGAACGATCTTTACGCCCTCGCCGAACGCTACTACCTGCCGGTCTATCGCCCGCGCCGCATCGTCCTGGACCGTGGCCAGGGCTCTCGCGTGTGGGATCTCGACGGCCGCGAGTACGTCGACTTCGGCGCGGGCATCGCCGTGAACGCCCTCGGCCATGCGCATCCGGCGCTGGTTGCCGCCCTGACCGAGCAGGCCGGCAAGCTCTGGCATACCAGCAACGTCTTCGTCAGCGAACCGCCGCTGCGGTTGGCGGAAGCGCTGGTCACAGCCTCGGGATTTGCCGAACGTGTGTTTTTCTGCAACTCCGGCGCCGAGGCCAATGAGGCCGCGATCAAGCTGGCCCGCAAGTGGGCCAGTGCGCAGGGCCGTCCGCCAGAGCGCCGGGTGATCCTGAGCTTCCGCGGCAGCTTCCACGGCCGCACCCTGGCCGCGGTGACCGCCACCGCGCAACCCAAGTACCAGGAAGGCTACGAGCCCCTGCCACCGGGCTTCCGCTACAGCGACTTCAACGATCTGGCCGCCGCCGAGTCGGCCATGGCCGCCGGTGATGTCTGCGCCGTCCTGGTCGAGCCGGTGCAGGGCGAGGGCGGGGTGACCCCGGCCACCGATGCCTTCCTCACCGGCCTGCGCGCGCTGTGCGACCGCCACGGTGCGCTGCTGATCCTCGACGAGATCCAGTGCGGCATGGGGCGCACCGGCCACCTGTTTGCCTGCCATGGCTATGGCGTCACCCCCGATGTCGTCACGCTGGCCAAGGCATTGGGCAGCGGCTTCCCCATTGGCGCGATGCTGGTGGGTGCGAAGGCCGCCGAGACCATGCAATTCGGTGCGCATGGCACCACCTTTGGCGGCAACCCGCTGGCCACCGCCGTGGCCGCTGCGGCTTTGCGCGAATTGTCCTCGCCCGAACTTCAGGTCAATGTCGCCCGCCAATCGCAGGCGATCCGCGACGGGCTCGCGGCCATGGACGCCGAGTTCCAGCTGTTCAGCGAAATTCGCGGCCGCGGCTTGATCCTTGGCGCGCAACTGCGCCCGGAGCATGCCGGCAAGGCAGGCGAGATCCTCGACCGCTGCGTCGAGCACGGCCTGCTCACGCTCCAGGCAGGCCCTGACGTATTGCGCTTCGTGCCCGCCCTGAACATTGGCGACGTCGACGTGGCCGAAGGCCTGATGCGCCTGCGCGCCGCGCTTGCCCAGGTCGTGGCGGGCTGAATCCCGCCTGGTAGCCCCTGCGAAGGAGCGCGCGGATGCAGCGAATCGTGATCATCGGCAACTCGGGCTCGGGTAAGTCCACCCTCGCGCAGGCCTTGGCGTCCCGCCATGGCCTCGCGCACCTGGACTTGGACACCGTGGCGTGGCGGCCCGCCATTCCGCCCAGCCGCCGCGCGCTTGTAGAAAGCGCGGCGGCCATTGACGCATTCCGAGCGGAACACACCGGCTGGGTGATGGAGGGCTGCTACGCCGACCTGGCCGAGCTTGCGTTGCCGCACGCGACGCAGCTGTTGTTTCTCAATCCCGGCGTGGAGGCATGCATCGCCCAATGCAGGCTCCGGCCGTGGGAACCGCACAAGTACTCCAGCCCCGCCGCGCAGGACCGCAACCTCACCATGCTGCTCGAGTGGGTGCGCGGTTACACCACGCGCGATGATGAATTCTCACTTCGCCGCCACCGGGCGCTGTTTGACGGATTCAGCGGCGCCAAGCGGGAATATACCGAGCAAGTTTCACTGGATTGACACCCGGATCACCGGGCTTTCGCCACACATCTGACGCCCGACGCCCGACGCCCAGCGCGTAGCACGTTGCGGGATGGGCGTGTTGCCAGGGTGGGGCGCCCCGCAAGCATGCAGGGCTCCCGTCATATTCCGTCAGCCGCGGACTGTGTTCGTGTCGGGGCGCGACGGCCCCGGCACGGACATTCACCGCTTAGCCCGCTTTCGCCACCGCGAACGCCTCGCGCGCGGCCGCCACGGTATGCGCGATTTCCGCTTCCCCGTGCGCACTGGACACGAAGCCCGCCTCGAACGCCGACGGCGCCAGATACACGCCACGTTCCAGCATGGCGTGGAAAAAGCGATTGAACCGCGCCGTGTCCGAGGCCTTCGCATCCTCGAACGTTTCCACCGGACCCTCACGGAAGTACAGGCCGAACATACCCGGCGCGCGCGTGGTGGTGAAGGCCACGCCCGCCTCGCGGGCTGCCGCCTCCAGCCCATCGCACAGCGCATGCGTGCTGCGCTCCAGTGCGTCGTGGAAGCCCGGTGCCTGGATCAACTCCAGCGTCGCCAGGCCGGCGGCCATCGCCACCGGATTGCCGCTCAGAGTGCCGGCCTGGTAGATCGGACCGGCCGGCGCGATCTGCGACATCAAGTCGCGACGACCGCCGTACGCGCCCACCGGCATGCCGCCGCCAATGATCTTGCCGAACGTGCTCAGGTCAGGCGTGATGCCATAGCGCTGCTGCGCGCCACCCAGCGCCACCCGGAAGCCGGTCATCACCTCGTCGAAGATCAGCAGCGCACCATGCTGCGTGCACAACGCGCGCAAGTGCTGCAAGTAGCCTTCGCGCGGCAAAATGCAGTTGGCGTTGCCGACGATCGGCTCGATGATCAGGCCCGCGATGTCGCTGCCGACCTCGTCGAAGAGCTTCGTCGCCGCCTCGAAGTCGTTGTACGGCAGCGTCAACGTCAGGTCGGCCAGCGCCGAGGGCACGCCCGGCGAATTCGGCAGGCCCAGCGTCATCACGCCGCTGCCGGCCTTCACCAGGAAGCTGTCGCCATGGCCGTGGTAGCAGCCCTCAAACTTCACGATGCGCGAGCGTCCGGTGGCACCGCGTGCCAGCCGGATCGCCGAGAGCGTTGCCTCGGTGCCCGAGTTGACCATGCGCACCATCTCGCAACTCGGCACGATGCGGGTGATGGCCTCCGCCATCGTCACTTCCAGCGCGTTGGGAACGCCGAAGCTCAAGCCGTCGCGCATGGTCTTCGCCACCGCGTCCAGTACCTGCGGATGGGCGTGGCCGGCAATCATCGGTCCCCATGAGCCCACGTAATCGACGTAGCGATTGCCATCCACGTCGTGCAGGTACGCGCCTTCCGCGCGCTGCGCGAAGAACGGCTCGCCGCCCACCGAGCGAAATGCGCGCACCGGCGAATTGACGCCGCCGGGCAACAGTGCCTGGGCGCGGGTGAAAAGGGCATGGGAGCGTTCGTTATTCATGGTCTGCCTTGGTAGGAAGTGCCCGCGTGGGCGGGTCCAAAATCAATGGAAAGGCGGCTGCCCCGGTGGGGCTACGTGGCTCCGCCCGCCGATACGTCAGCGTCAAAGCACTGACCGTAGGCTTGGACGGCGGCCACGGGATCGGGAGCGTCAAACACCCCGGAAATCACTGCCAGCATGTCGCAGCCCGCCCGTACCAGCACGCGCCCATTTTCCGGCGTGATGCCGCCAATCGCCACACGAGGCACGCCCAACGGCGCGCTGTCGTGCAGCAAGTCCAATGACGCCTGGCGTGCATGCGGCTTGGTCGGTGAGGGAAAGAACGCGCCGAACGCGATGTAGCTGCTCCCGGCGTTGACCGCGGCATGGGCAAGCTGCAAGGAGTCGTAGCACGACGCCCCAAGGATCGCCGACGGTCCCAATTGCTCGCGCGCGGCCATCAGTTCGCCGTCGTCCTGACCTAGATGGGCGCCGTCTGCGCCAATGTCGGCGGCCAGACGCCAATCGTCGTTGATCACAAGTGGGACGCCATGGCGCGCGCACACGACCAGCAGGGCCACCGCCTGCAGGCGCCGGTTCGCAGCATCGACGCTCTTGTTCCGGTACTGCAGCAACGACACCCCCGCTGCCAGGACCGGCTCCACCCGTGCCAGCAAGCGACCCGTGTCGGGGTCGTCCGGTGTAATGGCGTACAGGCCGCGTTGCGGCCATCGAGGCGTCATGGGCAACTTCCGTGGTGGCGGGCCCGATGGGACAATGCCCGCCCGCAATCCCGACATTATCCGCCCATGACCGACCCCTCCGCGACCACCCCGTTCCGCACCTGGATGTGCGTCGTCTGTGGGTTCATCTACGACGAGGCGCTTGGCATGCCGGACGAGGGGATCGCCCCAGGCACGCGCTGGGCTGACGTTCCCGCTGACTGGACCTGTCCCGACTGCGGCGTGGGCAAGGATGACTTCGACATGACCGAAGTTTGACCTTGGCACCTAATAGTCGGCTGGCAATCCGGCTCACTGCCTGACGCCCCGACAGCCCAAACAGTCCGCAGCCGGTAGCAAACAGCCGCAGCCGTAGCCGTAGCCGTAGCCGTAGCCGTAGCCCGTAGCCCGTAGCCCGGAGCCCGGAGCCCAGAGCCCAGAGCCCAGAGCCCAGAGCCCAGAGCCCCCCATCGGCCTTCTGTCCGTGGGACAGGCAGGCTCCGGCACTCAGGGCGTCTGGACGCCCGGCCCAAAGACCAGCTCTTCGCCGTCGTTCAAGCCCAATCGCTTCGCCTCGCCCGCATTCAACTCAAGCACGAAACGCGCCGGCCCCGTGCTGGGGTATGACGGACAGCCATCCCCCAGCGTGCACGGCGGCACGTCGCGCTGCTGCGACACCAACCGCCGCGCGCTGTCGAAATACAGGATGTCCAGCGGAATCCGGGTGTTCTTCATCCAGTACGCCTGAATCTCCTCGGTGTCGTGGATGAACAGCATCCCCCGGTCACGGTCCATGGCGTCACGGAACATCAGACCCTGGGCGCGCTCATTGTCGTCGTCCGCGACCTCCACCGAGTAGCGCGCGCCCGCCAATTCCACCCACTGAGCATGCGGCGCGGTAGCGCACGCGCTCAAGCCCAAGGACAACGTGGCAACTACAACCAGCAGCGGGGTACGCATGGGGTCCTCCTTGGCTCGAATAGCCCCATTGTTCGCCCCGAGCCCGGGCCTTGGTCAAGGCGTTCGGTTCCAGTACGACGATGCGCGGGTCCACCGAGGCAAGTAAGCCCCATGCCCGCCACACGCCCGAAACTTTTCTTCGCTCACCCCCTTCCCAAATGGATTGTGCGTGTGCACAATGCGCGCCCCGCTGACGACGTTTCGACGAAGCGAGCGGGGCGCGGAAAGGGCGGTGACGGAAGTGCTTGACGAATCCGGAAGCTGCTGTAGGATGCGCGGCCCGGTTGGCGGAAACGCCGAACGGGGTAGCAAGAAAACACGATTTGGGCTGTTGACGAAA